>NZ_JBIBIC010000009.1:0-347029 GCF_042957385.1 Streptomyces sp. NPDC008079 | reverse complement strand
ACGTGATGGCCGGCCCGGCCAATCACCAAATGTGGGGTTGCCTGTCCCCCCCCGGGGCGGCGGGCGGGGGGGGGGGGGGGGGGCGGGGGGGGGGGGCCCCCCCCCCCCCCCCCCGCTTCCGCTTCCTTTTCCCGTGCCGTGCGGGTCCGGGGGCCGGATCAGCCGAGGCCGACCCGGAATCCGACCCCGCGGACGGTGACGATCCAACTGCTCCGGCCCAACTTGTTGCGCAGCGAGTTGACATGGGTGTCCACCGTGCGGCTGGCCTGGTAGCCGACCGCGAGCACCGTCGGGATCTCCCATATCTCCGCGAGCAGCCGCTGCCGGGTCACGACCATCTCGGGGTGCCGCGCGAGGTAGTACAGCAGGTCGAACTCCTTGCGGGTCAGCTTCACCGGCTTCTCGTGCACCTGCACCTTGCGCGAGGCCGCGTCGATCCGCAGACCGCCGATCGACACCGTCGTCTTGGGGGTGACGACCGGTCGGCGCGGCTCCCGCCGCCGCATGACGGCCTCCATGCGGGCCGCCAACTCGCGGATCTCGTACGGCTTGTCGATGCAGTCGTCGGCGCCCGCCCGCAGTCCCAGGACCCGGTCCAGCTCGGTGCCGCCGCTGGCGAACGCGATGACGGGGATGTCACCCGTCTCCCGCATGCTGCGGCAGACGGCCAGGCCGTCGATGTCCGGGAGATCGAGGTCGAGCAGGACGAAGTTCGCCTGCCGGAAGGTCTCCAGAGCCGCGGTTCCGGAATCCACGGTCGTCACCTCATGGCCGTACCGCTCCAGATTGCGGGCCAGGGCCGCGGCTTCGTGCTCCTGCGCCTCCACAACGAGTATGCGCACGGTATCTCCCTTGGAGTTGTACGGACCGAAGGTGGATTCACGGCCGCAAGCTCCATTGCCTGCATAGCTGTTAGGTGGACACATCCATCTAGTGCTGATCCGCGGCGCGGATTCTCAAACCGTTCTCATCGATTCGAGCCAGGGAGTTCATGCGAGGACACACGGACTTCGCGGATCCGCTTCGGAGATATCCGTTCGCGGGAAGGCGCGGTAAACCGTGTCGAATCGTCAGAGGTCAGGGAGCGGTCACCGGCAGGGAGCGGTTCTGCTGGACATCTCGGAACGCGCGCAGGAAAGTGTCGACCGCGGCGTCGGCCACGGTGTGGAGTTCGGTGTCCGGTACGGGTCGGGTGCCGAGTTGGGACCGCGCCTCCATGGGGCCCGTGAGCAGAGCGAGGAACTGCTCCGCGGCCTCGACGGGGTCGCAGGGGCGCAGCAGACCGGCCAGGGAGAGCCGGGCCATCCGGTCGGCGAGGGTCTGCCGGAGCCGGTCGGC
Organism: Streptomyces sp. NPDC008079; assembly: GCF_042957385.1. NCBI lineage: Bacteria > Bacillati > Actinomycetota > Actinomycetes > Kitasatosporales > Streptomycetaceae > Streptomyces > Streptomyces sp. NPDC008079. The sequence continues at coordinate 345,691 of NZ_JBIBIC010000009.1, read as the reverse complement.
GCCGCGCCCCCAGACGACTTCGAGCAGTCCGGGGAAGCGGGTGATCTCCGCGTGCAGCAGTCGGCGCAGCGCCCAGGAGCGGGGGTCGCAACACTGGAGCAGCATGCGGTATCCGACCTCCTCCAAGCGGGACCTGACCGGGTCGGAGCCCTCGCCGTCCCCGCTCTCCTCGTCGGCCTCGCCGTTTCGGCCGTTCGCGCCGCCCTCGACCGTCAACTGCTCGGCCAGGGCGAGGTTTCCGTCCATCACCGCGTTCCCCGTCGCCTCCATCGCGGCGTGGAAGAGGTTCTCCTTGTCGCCGAGGTGGTTGTAGACGGTGTGCTTGGCGACGCCCGCAACTTCGGCGATCTCCTCCATGCACGCACCGGCGTACCCCCGCTTGGCGAACACGGCGAAGGCCGCGTCGAGGATCGCCTGACGCTTGTCGATGCGGCCTCGCGAGGCCGTTCGGTTGCCTGATGCCGATGTCGCAGTTCCGCCCACCCTCGCAGCGTACCCGATACGGGCGTTGAGTTACACCAGCCGGTGCAGTTTGTTGCCCACCGACGTTGTCAGCGTCCTGAGTGGTGCCCTAATCTGCACTGGCGAGTGCAATTTGGCTCGCTGTCATCTGACGTGCCGCCATCTGACGCGCGGCCACCTCACGCCACCTCATGCCACTTCACGCCACCGGAGAGACTCATGGCGCATCCGTCGAACGAGGGCCTTGACCCCGCGCTGCGGCGACTGATCGGAGTGATCCTGTTAGGCGGGATCATGGGGATCCTCGACGGCTCGATGATCGCCGTCGCAGCGGACACCCTGGTCAAGGACTTCGACACCTCACTCAGCGCGGTCAGTTGGGTGTCCACGAGCTATCTGCTCGCCCTGACCGTGAGCATCCCGGTCACCACCTGGGCCGTCGACAGGTTCGGCGGCCGGCGGCTGTGGCTGCTCGGCCTGGTGATCTTCCTCGCCGGTTCCATCAGTTCCGGACTCGCGTGGAACATCGGCAGCCTGATCGCCTTCCGCGTGCTCCAGGGACTCGGCGCGGGTCTGCTCGACCCGCTGATGCTGACCCTGCTGGCCCGTTCGGCCGGACCCAGCCGGATCGGACGGGTCATGGGCCTCATGGGCGTCGTCGGCTCCAGCGGCCCGGTGTTCGGCCCGGTGATCGGCGGATTCATCCTGCAAGGCGTGTCCTGGCGCTGGATGTTCCTGGTCAACGTCCCGATCGGCCTGCTCGCGCTGGTGCTCGCCCTGCGGGTGATTCCGGACGACAAGCCGACCGGCGAGCAGCCGGTGAGCAAACTCGACACCGTCGGCGTCGCGCTGATCGGCCCGGGCGTCGCCGCCGCCGTGCTGACCTTGTCGCAGTACGCCGAGCGGACCGAGTTCTCCGCCTGGCAGGTGCTCGTCCCGCTGGTCGCCGCGGTCGTGCTGCTCGGCGCCTACGCCGTCCACGCGCTCCGCGAGCGCACCACGCAACCGCTCATCGACCTGCGGCTGTTCGCCTCGCGCAGCTTCTCCGCCAGCGTCACCGTCGGCGCCCTGGTCGGTCTGGCCACCTTCGCCAGCCTGTTCGCGCTGCCGCTGTATTACCAGCAGGTACGCGGCCACGACACCTTCGCGTCCGCGCTGCTGCTCGCTCCGCTCGGTGTGGGGTCGGCCCTGTCGATGCCGCTGACCGGACGGCTGTCCGACAAGGTCGGCTCACGGACCCTGGTGATGTGCGGCGGCGCGGTCGCCACGCTGAGCGCGCTGGCCTTCACCCAGCTCAGCGCGGACACGTCCCAAGTCTGGACGGCCGTGGTGGCGTTCACGATCGGCCTCGGCCTCGGCAGCGTGGGCGCGCCCACCATCGCCTCCCTCTACCGCACGCTCCCGCCGCATCTGGTGCCTCAGGGCAGCACCGTGCTGTACATGCTCAACCAACTCGGCGCCGCGATCGGCATCGCGCTGGTGGCACTGCTCGTCCAGAGCGCGGGCAGCGGCGACGCCCTCGGCGGCTTCCGGCACGCATACTGGGGCGTGACCGGCGCGCTCGTCCTCGCCCTGATCGCCGCGACCCAACTGCCGGGCCGTCCCAAGCCGCAGGAATCCGACGGCGGTACGCCGCAGGAACAGCACGCCGACGTGAACTCCGACGTCACCGCCGACGTCCACTCCCATGCCGACTCCGCGGTCGGCTCCGACATCCGCTCCGCGGAGGCTCCCGCCTCCCTGGCCGCCCAAGGGGACACCCTGTGAAGACCATTGTGATCGCCGGTGGCACCGACGGCATCGGAAAGGCGCTGGCGGCCACCCGGCTCGGCAACGGCGACACCGTCGTCGTCATCGGCCGCAGCGAGGTGAAGGGGAAGGCGTTCCTGGAGAGCGCCGCGACAGTCGGCGCCCAGGACCGGGCCTTCTTCATCCCTGCCGACCTCAGCCTGCTGGGCGAGAACGAACGGGTCCTCAAGAAGCTGCGCGCGCGGTTCCCGACGATCGACGCCCTGGTCCTGTGCGCCCGCCACTACCGCACCGAGCGCGCCCTCACGGCCGACGGCATCGAGGAGAACTTCGCGCTGTTCTACCTCAGCCGCTACCTGCTCGGACACGGCCTGGTCGACACGCTGTCCGCCGCCGAACGGCCCGTGGTGGTCAACGTGGCCGGTCCCGGTGCGAGTCTGAGCGTTGTCCGCTGGGACGACCTGGAGCTGCGCCACGGTTACCACGGCGGCGCCGCGCTCGGTCAGGGCGGAAAGCTCAACGACCTGCTCGGCGTCACCTTCGCCGAGCGGTACGGGGACAGCGGCATCCGCTACGTCCTGATCCACCCGGGCGTCACCGCGACGAGCTTCTCCGGCGAGTACGATGATGTGACGCTGCGTCAGATCCTGTCGATGCAGTCGTTCGCCAAGCCGGTGGAGGCCGCCCTCCCGCCGATCGTCGACGCCATCGACGCCCCTCCCGCCGAGCCGTTGAGCGCGTTCGTCGAGGGGCTTCGGATCGGGGTGAAGGACCGGTCCTTCGCGCCGGACGCGGCCGAACGCCTCGACGCGGCCACCGAGCGGATCCTGGAGGAGCACCGGGGGCGGACCGGCGGTCCCGGCGGGAATTGACGGTCTCCAGAAGGTGTCACAAGCGGAATTGATGTTCTTTTCACAATCCTGAGCCGGGATTCCTGGGCGCGGGTCACCGCTGGTCGGAGAATGTTCCGTACCACGCCGTGGCCCGCGCCTTTCGTGGAGCCACCTCATTCCCGAGGAGCCGAAGAATGTCCCACGCGTCCACCTCGCGGCCCGTCATCGAGAATCCCCAGAGCGACATCGTGCTCGTCGGCACGGTCCCGACGGAGAGCGGAAAGGCGGCGCAGACCGCGGAAGCCGTCGTCGCCCACTGGCGGTCCGGCGAGTGGCCGCCGGAGCTACTGTCGCTCACGGTCTACACGAGCAGCGAAGGCGACTCGGTGCTGACCTACGCGCAGTGGTCCGCGGAGGAGCCGCTGCGGCAGTCCCTGAAGGAGGAGGGCAGCCTCTCCGACACGGCGTCCGCCGTCCCCGGCGCCCCGGCGCCCGTGCCCTACCGCCTGTACCGCGCGGTCCGCGGCTCCGGCATCGCCGACCCCGCCCCCGTCGCCGAGTCCTTCCCCGTGGCCTTCTTCGGCGCGGAGAACGACCAGGCCGCCCGCGCCTTCGTGGACGCCCTGTTCGCCGGCGAGGAGGCCACCGAGGGCCAGGACCGCGACTACCCCGGCGGGATATCGGCGAACATGCACATCAGCGTGGACGGCACGAGCGTCCTCAGCTTCTCCGAATGGGTGACGGAGGCCAACGCCGTCGCCCACATCGAAGCCGTCTGGGAGCCGGTCCTGAAGGACCTCGGCGGCACCGGTCTGCTCTACCGGCACTTCAGCACCCTGCTCCCGACCGCCTGAACACCCCACCGGCCGGCCCCCGCCCTCGGGGCGGGAGCCGGCCGGTTCCTCATGGCTCAGGACCTCAGCGGCTCATCCGCAGGACCTCGGCGGCTCATCCGGCCGCGCGTGCGTACGCGTGCCAGACGCGAGGCGCGTCGAACAGGTGCACCCGCTCCGACCGCCGCCACCGCGCGGCGGGCACCGACACCACGTCCCCCGGCACCGGCAGATCGGGACCCGCCGCCGTACGGGCGAAGAGCACGGCGACAAGCGCGGCCAGTTCCTCTGGAGTCGCACAACCGCGCACCACGCGCAGCTGACGAGAATCGATCGAGTCGGTCATCACACATCCTTCTTCGCGCGGTCGGAAAAGTCGAGGCCACACCGGCAGCGGAAATGCGCCGCACCTCAACCTCAAGGTTCCAGGGAAACCGGTCCCCGCTCAAGACACCCCGATTCAGGACTCCGTCAGATTCCACAAGTCCTCGCCAGCCGAATTCAGCGACCGCCAGCCGAATGTCAGATCCCCTTGACCCGGCCCGCCTTCCGCGCCGCAGGGGCGGAGCGTCAGGCGAAGGACGGCCAGCGATGGCCGGCCCAGTGGCGCCAGTCCGTCCAGCCGGGCGGTGGGGCGGGGGCGGGCTCGCGGCCTGTCCGCTCCGCCGCGTCGGGCTCCTCGAAGTGGGCTCGACCGCGCAGGAGGTCGGCGTCGGTCATCGGAAAGGTCTCCGCGGGAGTGCGCGCCCAGCGCCGGGCGATCCGGGCACGCTGGGTCGCGTCGTCCACCGGCAGGTAGACCATGCGGAAGCGGGCGTCCTCGGCCTCGGTGAGCCAGCGGATCGCGGACCGTTCGTCCCGGGACCAGCAGCCGTAGTCCACCACGACGTCGGTGCCGAGCCGGAGCGCCTCCAGGCCGAGCCAGAGCATGCGGCCCTCCAGCACGTCGCGCTTCCCGTCCGCGTCCGACCTGTCGAACAGCGGGATCATCCACTCGTCGGGTGTCAGGCGCAGCGCGCCGTGCTCCGCGGCGAGCAGGCGGCCCTCGTGGTCTTTCCGGCCCCGGGCAGGCCGACCATCAGGAACAACGTGGTCACGCCCCGAGCGTGGCAGGCGAGCCGGGCGGACGGCCACCGCTTTATCCGCCCGACCGCCCGACCGCCCGACCGCCCGACCGCCTGACCGCCCTCACCGCCCCGACCGCCCGGGCGGTCCCCGTCGAACCGGCGCACCCGCTCCCGGACCTGGAATGATCGGGCCATGCGCGCCGCCCGGCTCCTCTCGCTCATCCTCCTGTTGCAGAACCGGGGGAGGCTGACGGCCGGTGAGCTGGCGCAGGAGCTGGACGTCTCGGTGCGGACCGTCTACCGGGACATCGACTCGCTGAGCGCCGCGGGCATTCCGGTGTACGGGGACGCCGGGCACGGCGGGGGATACCAGCTGCTCGGCGGGTACCGGACCCGGCTGACCGGGCTGCATGTCGACGAGGCGGAGTCGCTGTTCCTGGCCGGACTGCCCGGCGCGGCCGACGACTTGGGCCTGGGGGAGGTGCTGGCGGCGGCGGAGCTGAAGCTGACCGCGGCCCTGCCGCCACCGCTGCGGGACCGGGCCGGGCGGATCCGTGAGCGGTTCCACCTCGACGCGCTCGGCTGGTACCGGGAACAGGACTCCCCGTCCGCTCTCCTACCGCTCGCCGACGCGGTGTGGAATCAGCGGCGGATCCGGGTGCGCTACCGCCGCTGGGCCGCGCCGCAAGAGGTCGAGCGCGACCTCGACCCGTACGGCCTGGTCCTCAAGGCGGGGGTCTGGTACCTCGTCGCCGCGGTGGACGGCGCGGTGCGCACGTACCGGGTGTCCTCGATCCTCCGCCTGGACGTCGGGACGACCGGCTTCGAGCGGCCGGACGGGTTCGACCTGGCCGCTCACTGGCAGCAGTACCTCGCCGTCTACGACGCCCGAAGGCTGCGGCTTCAGGGCTCCGTACGGATCGCTCCCGCGCTGCTGTCCGCGCTGCCGGACCGCCTGGACGCGGCTCTGGTCCGCGCGGTGGAGACCTCGGCGGGGCCGCCGGACGCGGACGGCTGGGTGACGGCGACGGTGCCGCTGGAATCGGTCGAGCTGGCGGTGCCCGTACTGCTGTCACTGGGCCCGGACATCGAGGTGCTCGGCCCCGAGGAGCTGCGCCGCGCGATCGCGGAGCGGGCGGCGGCCGTGCTCGACCGGTACCGGCCGGCGGACTCGCCCGGCCGGGCGGGGGCCGACGAGCGCAGCAGCACTCCGGCGGACAGGGTCGCCAACAGGGCGAGAGCGGCGAGGACCCCGAAGCCGTAGCGCGTGTCGGTGCTGTCGGTGACCTTCCCGACCAGGAACATCACCGCGACCGTGGCCGCCAGCCCGCCGCCGTTCGCCAGCCCGAAGACCCGGCCCACCGAGGCGTCGTCGGCCGAGGTCATCAGCATGGTCCGCGAGGCGATCCGGGCCTGCCCGAAGAAGAACGCGCCCACCGGCACTCCGACGAGATAGCCGGCGATCCCGAACTGGCTCTGGAGTACCAGGCCCACGGCGCAGAGCAGGAAGCCCACGACGGCGATGCGGAGGTCGGGACTGCGTCTGCTGACGATCCGGTACGCGCCGGCCGCCGCCAGGAAGCCGAGGCAGCCCAAAGCGTCCACCGCGCCGAACGTCCCCGCCCCCAGGCGGAGTTCACCGATGACCGCGGTGGGCAGCAGGGCGTTGAAGACCGTGACGACCACGCTTCCCTGGGCGTAGAGCAGGATGAAGTGCCGCATCCGCATCCGCATCGGTGTCCGCGTCGGCGTACGCGCCGCCACCGGCGCCGACTCCCCGGCGGCGGTGGCCGTCGGCGCCCGTTCCGGGCGACGCCCCACCGCGGCCACGCACAGCGCCGAGACGGCGAAGGTCCCGGCGTTGAACACCAGCAGCGGCACGGCGCCGAACGCCTGGACGGACAGCCCGCCGACCGTCGCCGACAGCAGCATCCCCGCCTGGGTCCCCATCTCGTAGCGGGCGTTGAACCGCCGCAGCCGGTCCGCCGGGACCCGTTCCTTGATCAGCGCGGAGCTGGCGGGGAAGAACAGCGCGCCGACCACGGCGAGCGCCAGGTTGGCGCCGTAGATCCCGGCTCCCGGAGAGCCGCCGCAGACCAGCCAGAGCGGCAGGGCCAGGGCCAGCGCCGCACTGGAGAGATCGCAGCCGATCCACAGGGCCCGCCGGTCGAAGCGGTCCGCCAGCCGCCCGAAGAAGGGTGACAGCAACGCCTGCGGCCCGGCGACGGCGATGAAGAGCCAGCCGACGGCCATCATGGTGCGCTGTTCCCTGATCATGAGCAGCGCACCGACGATGAGCTGGACGTTGTTGCCGAGAGCGGTGGCGAAGGCAGCGGGTACGAGCAGCCGCTCGGCCCGCCGGGAGTGCCGACTGAGGATCATGGCACCACTGTCCGGCGCTTCGCTGACATCCTGTGTCAGTGAAGTCTCTCCGCCCGGTGACGTCTTCGCACCGCCCCCGAGCGGCCGGGCCGCCCGCTACCGCCGCTTGACGGTGTAGGTCAGGTGGGTCACCCGGGACGACGCGTCCGTGCGGGTCTGGTCGAGGGCGAGACGGTCGGGGTCCACGCGCTCGAACAGGCGGATGCCGGTGCCGAACAGCACGGGCGCGAGGGTGATCGAGAACTCGTCGACCAGGCCGGCGTCCAGGTACTGCTGGATCGTCTCGGCGCCGCCGGAGATACGGATGTCGCGGTCGCCCGCGGCCTCGCGGGCCCGGTCGAGCGCGCTGGAGATGCCGTCGTTGACGAAGTGGAAGGTCGTGCCGCCCGGCCGCTCCCACGGGTCACGCTCGACGTGGGTCACGACGAACACCGGGGTGTGGAACGGCGCCTCCTGGGGCCACGCCAGCTCTCCGGCGTCGAACATCCGCTTGCCCATGACGCTCACGCCGGTGCGCTCGTACGTCGCCCGGGCGATGTCGTTGTCGATCCCCTCCTCGCCGCCCTCGCCGAGCTTGAGATTCTCGCGGAACCACCGCTGCGGGAAGATCCACGCCTGGAGCTCCGACCACTTCGCCATCCAGCGCCGGACCCCGGGGTCGCTCTGGCCTTCGGGCGAGAAGACGTCCTCGACGGGCACGGCGTCCGGCGCCATGAAGCCGTCGAGCGACATCGTCACACTGAAGAACACCTTGCCTGCCATCAGTCGTCCGCTCCCTTCGACGCGGCCCCGTTCCCGGTGAGTTCGGCGACGTAGACCGCCAGATTGCGCAGCGTCTGCTCGCCGCCCTCGACCGCGTGGTACTTCTCCGCCGCCTCGTCGCGCAGCTCCCTGGTCGGGAACACCGTGCGCATCACGAGTCGGGTCTCCTCGTCCGCCGGTTCGAAGGTCAGGACCGACTCGAAGGTGTGGGGGTCGTCGCGGGACTCGCCGTGCAGCAGCGCGATCCGCCGCGACGGGACGATCTCGGTATAGGTGATCCACTCCTGGTAGTCGGTCCCGTCCGGCCCGTGCATCACGAAGTCCCAGACCCCGCCGACGCGGAAGTCGAAGGACCGCGTCGTGGTCGTGAACCCTTCGGGGCCCCACCACCGCGAAAGGTGCCGGACCCGTGTGAACGCCTCGAACACCAGCTCCCGTGGGGCGCCGATGGTCCGGGAGACCACGATCTCGCGGTCCGCCGCCGCCTCGCCGCCGCTATTGGCCGTCGTCATCCGGTGGTTCCTCCTGCCTTGCCTGTTTCAGATCTCGTACGTACGTGTCCAGCCGGTCGAAGGTCCCGTTCCAGAACTCCTCGAAGCCGCCCGTCCACTCATGGATCGGCCGCAGCCCGCGGGCGTCCAGTCCGTAGAGCCGCTGCTTGCCCGCGCCGCGGACCCGCACCAGCCCGACCTCGCGGAGCACCCGCAGGTGCTTGGACGCCTGCGGCTGGGTCATCCCCAGCTCCCGCGCCAGCTCGGTCACGGGCCGCTCGCCGCCCCGCAGCAGCGCCAGGATCTCCCGCCGCTGCGGCTCGGCGATCGCGTTGAACGCGTCCGAGGTCGTCGCCGCTCGTGCCATGACTCCATCGTATGCCTATATCGGCATGCGTCAACCGCGGCATGCCGCTCCTGAGGTTCCGCGCCCTCGGTGCGGGCCGCTCGTCCTGGCCGCCGCGCCGCCGGGCGGCTCGGTACCCTCGGCGGAGGGAGACGGCCCCTGGAGGCGCTGGTGGGACTGCGGGAACGGATCGCGAGGGAACTCACCGCGACCATGCACGGCGGGGATCTCGAACTGGGACGGTACGCGGCGCCGCCCGGTGATCCCGGACTGTTCGGGATCGCGCCGGGGGACCCGGTGTGGCGGGTGCACGGGCACGCCACCGGGATGCTCACCGGCGGTTTCGCCGCGCTCATGCTCCAGTCGCTGCATCCGCTGGCCATGGCGGGGGTCGACGACCACTCCGACTTCCGCGCCGATCCGGTCGGACGGCTGAACGGCACCGTACGGTTCATCACCACGACCACCTTCGGCTCCTCGGCCGCCGCCCGCGAGGTGATCGACCTCGTCCGGCGGATCCACACCCGCGTGCACGGCACCGCCCCCGACGGCCGCCCGTACCGCGCGGACGACCCCGATCTGCTCACCTGGGTGCACACCGCCGAGGTACGCAGCTTCCTCGCCGGCCACCAGACCTACGCGCCCCGGCCGCTGCGGCTGACTCCCGCCGAGTGCGACGCCTACTACCGCCAAGCCGCCCCCGTGGCCGAGGCGTTGGGCGCGCGGAACATACCGCGCACATCCCTCGAAGCCGAGCGCTACCTGGCCCGCCTGCGCCCCCAACTCCACGCCACCGCAGCCGCGTTGGACTCGGTACGGTTCCTGCGCCGCTTCGGACGCACACGACGGGAGCGGCTGGTCGTCGGCCGGCTCATGAACGCCTCGGTCGGACTCCTCCCCGGCTGGGCCCGTACCGAATTGGGCGTTCACCGCCCGGTCGCCGTCCGCACCGGCTGGGACCGGCCCCTCGCGACGGCCGTGGGCCGCACCATCGAATGGGGGCTCGGGCCCTCCCAGATCCAGGCCGCCGCGCGAGGGCGGCTGGCGCAGGCGCCACAGGGATGACGGGGGCGCGGACCGGACCGCGGCCGACGTACGGGCCTCACGATCCGGGGGCGCGCGACCCGCGTGGGATCATCGGTCCATGAGCAGCGACCTGGAAGTGAGCGCTCTGGCGATCAACGTGACGATCCCGCGGGAGCTCCGCTGGACGGACACCCGACGCGGCGAGGAGTTCACGCTGACCACACTCAACGTCCGGCTGCTCCCGGACGGTCGACTCGCCGCCAAGGCATACGGCCGGCCGGTCGGCGGCGGCAGGGGCGCCTACGTCTCCTTCCCCGTCCCCGACAGACCCGAACTCGCCGCCCTGGTCGACGCCGCCGCCGGCCGGGCCGGGGCGCTGTGGGCCGCCCATCGCGGTCTCGGCTGAACCCGTTTCGCCGCGAGGGGGAGAGGGCTCGCAGGGGAGCGCGGCCCGAGACGCCGATCGATGCCAGGTCTGCTCCGTGACGAGGCCGTTCTGGGGTAGCAGACGGCTATGACGACAGGCGTGACCATTGGGGTCGAAGAGGAATTCCTGCTGCTCGACCGCAGGACCGCACTGCCGGCGCCACGCGTCGGCCAGCTCCGGATCGCGGCGGAGCGCGAGCCCGACCTGGGAAGCGAGGAGGTCGACACCGAGCTTCTGCAGTCCCAGGTGGAGGTCGCGACCCCGGTCTGCTCCGACCTGGACGAGGTCGCCGCGCATCTCACGCGGTTCCGGAAGTCGCTGAGCGCCGCGGCGCGCAGCGTGGACTGCCGCCTGGCGGCGACGGGCGGCGCACCCCTCATGGCCGAGGCGTCGGTGCCGGTGACCGGTGAGCAGCGGTACCGGGACATGCGGGTGGACGCGGCGCGCCTGGTCGACGAGCAGTTGATCTGCGGTATGCACATCCATGTCGCCGTGCCCGACCGCCAGGCCGGGGCCGCCGCGCTGGGCCGGATCCGTCCCTGGCTGCCGCTTCTGGTCGCGCTGGGAGCCAACTCCCCGTTCTGGGACGGGCGGGACACCGGCTTCGCCAGCTGGCGCACCGTGATCTTCGGCCGCTGGCCGGTCAGCGGATCGCCGCCGTTCTTCTCCGGCGCCTCCCATTACGAGGAGCGGGTCGACGCCCTGCTGGGCACCGGGGTGATCGCCGACCGGCACCAGCTCTACTGGCACGCCCGGCTCTCCGACGAGTACCCGACGCTGGAGGTCCGCGCCCCCGACGTCCAGCTCGACGTCGACAGCGCGATCACCCTCGCCGGGCTCGCCCGCGGCCTGGTGGTCACCGCACTGCGCGAGGGCAGCGTCGGCGGCCGTCCCCTCGACCCGCCGGCCAGCGTCCTCCAGGCCGCGGGCTGGCACTCCGCCCGCCACGGCCTGACCGCCAACCTGGTCGACCCCCGCACCAATGAGCCGTCCCAGGCCGCCGACGTGCTCGGCGCCCTCCTGGACTGCGTCACCCCAGCCCTGAAGGAACTCGACGACCTCGACCGGGTGACCTCCGGCGTGCGACGACTCCTCGACAAGGGCACCGGCGCCGCACGCCAGCGCGCCGCCCTCGCGCACGGCGGCACCGAGGAACTCCTCGACCTGATAGCACCCGAGCCCGTCGATCCGGCGGACGGTGACGACGCCCGGCAGCCGGAAGCGCCCGTCATCGCCCGGGCGGGACGCCCGTAGGGCATGGAATCGGCGCCGGCTCCCGGCGACGAGCGGCAGCCGCGCGCCGATTCCCCGCTACGCCCAGGACGACCCGCCGAGGCGGCTCGCGAGCAGGAGCGTCGCGGCCACGGGCTTCACGGGGATGTCGCCGAGCTTCTGGCAGAGGGTCATCGCCTGTCGCAGCGCGAGGTCGGCTTCCGCGGGGTGTCCGGAGGCCAGGAGGTGTGAGCCGAGGTTGGTCAGGACGATCGCCTCGCGCTCGCTGTCGCCGCGTTCACGGAAGACGGCGAGCGCCCGGCGAAAGGCCGCTGTGGCGTCCGCCTCCTGACCGGTCTTGGACAGGGCCAGGCCCAGGCGGTTCTGCGATTCCGCTTCGCCCGCGCGCGCACCGGCTTTCCGGCTGAGCGCGATGGCCTGCCGGAGGTGGTCGGCCGCCTCTTCGTAGCGCCGCGCCGCGAGCAGTGTCGCGCCGAGGCTGTCCAGGAGGACGGCCTGATTCGGTTCGTCGTCCTCTTCGCGCCGTACGGCGAGCGCCCGGCGGAGGGTCTTCTCGGCTTCGTCGTACCGGCCGAGCCAGTGGAGGGCCGCGCCGTGCGCGGCGAGCCGTCGGCGTTCGTTCGAGGCGCTGCCGGTCTCCTCGGCGCAGGCGGCGGCTTCCTCCAGCGCCCGTAGGGCCTGCGCGAACCGGCCCACGCGCACCAGGGCCTCGCCGATGTCCCCCTGGATCTCGCCTTCGACGCGGCGGTCGCCGATGTCGCGGAAGATCGAGACCGCCTGCTCCAGGGCCTCGATGCCCTGCTCCTCCCGTCCGTTCCGGCCGTGGACGAGACCGAGGAAGCCCAGCAGCCTCCCCTCCCCGAAGCGGTCGCCGCTCTCCCGGCAGATGAGCAGGCCCTTGTAGAGGGCCGCGACGGCCTCGTCGTCCTGTCCCGTCCGGGTCAGACACGCGCTGTCAACGACGACGGCTCTGCCCTCGGCGGCGCGGTCGCCGGTCCTCCGGTGGATGGCCAGCGCCCGCTGGTTCGCCTCCTCCGCTTCCGCCGCGCGCCCCGTATGGGCCAGGGCGAGCGCCAGATACGTCAGCGCCGACGCCTCGTTGTCATCGGCGCCGGCCTCCCGGAAGAGCGAGGCGGCCGTCCGGAACGGTTCGACGGCCTCCTGCTCCCGCCCCGGCAGCAGCACGGACAGCCCCAGAAGATGCTGTGCCCAGCCCTCCGCCGCCCGGTCACCGGTCCATCGGCAGACCGGCAGGGCGACGGCCGCCAGAAGGGTCATCTCCTCGAAGTGGAGGCGCAGGGAGCAGAATTCGGCGAGGCAGTACGAGAGGGCGACGGGCACGGCGGGGTGGCCGAGTCCCGTGGCGAAGGCGGCGGCACAGATCAGGTTGGCGAATTCGTCCTCCAGCCAGGACAGCGCCTGCGCGCGATCCCGGACCAGGGGCGCGGGCGACGGTACGGGGCCCTTGAGGTGCGCGTCGGCCGCGACCGCGGTCCGTACGTAGTAGTCCATCAGCCGGGCCAGCGCCGCCTGCGCCTGATCCGCGTCGGCGCGCGCCGCGCCGCGTTCGTCCGCGTAGAGGCGTACGAGACCGTGCATGCGCCAGCGGCCCCAGGTGCGCGCGGGTTCGATGAGGTGGGCGCGGGCGAGGTCGCGCAGCATGACCTCCGCGGTCGTCTCGTCGGCGCCGCACAGGTGGGCCGCCGCGCTGGTGCCGATGTCGGGGCCGCTGTTGAGGGGGAGCAGCCGGAAGAGCCTGGCGCACGCGGGGGAGACCTGTTCGAGGTGCTGGTGGGAGAGGTCGAACGCGGCCCGTACCGCCCGGTCCTCGCGGGTGAGGTGGTCCAGGCGGCGCTGGGCGTCGGCCAGTGCCTGGGCGAGGGACGCGAGCGGGCGGCCGGGGGTGTCGGCGAGGAGCGCCGAGCAGATCCGCAGGGCGAGAGGTAATCGCCCGCAGTATTCGGCGATGCGCAGGGCGTCGTCGGGTTCGTCGGCGACGCGGGTGTCGTGCGGGCCGCGGGCCTGCCGCAGGACATTGCGGATCAGGTCCACCGAGGCGTCGGCGGCGAGAACGTCGAGTTCGCACAGGCGGGCGCCGACGTCGAGGGTGTGGCGTGAGGTGACCAGGGCCGCGTTGCGGCCGTCGCCGGGAAGCAACGGGAGCACCTCGTCGGCGCTCGAGGCGTTGTCGATGACGACCAGGACCCGGCGGCCGTGTTCCGCGCAGGCGGCCAGCACCGACCGGTACAGCGCGACGCGGGCCCGCGGATCGGCGGGAATGTCCGCGTCGGCGATGCCGAGAGCGCTCAGCCATGGGCCGAGGACCCGTTCGGGGAGCAGACGCAGGTCCCGGTCGTAGCCGAGGAGATCGGCGAAGAGGACACCGCCGGGGAACCAGCCGGGTTCTGCGGTCGCCCGCGCGGCGGCCTGGAGGACGAGCTCCGTCTTGCCGACGCCCGCCAGCCCGGTGACCACGGCGGCGACGGGTCCGTCGTGCCGCTCGGTCCGTGGCCGCAACAGGTCCAGCAGCTCGGCGAGTTGCTTGTCCCGGCCGGTGAAGTTCGCGGCGCGGACCGGCAGTCCTGACCCGGCCAGGGGAGTCTCGCGCGGCACCTGCACGGTGATGTCCCGGCCCTGGAACACGGCGCTGAAGAACGTACCGCCGTGCACGTGGTTGGCGACGTCGCTCGCCGAACCGGCTGCGGAGGCGGGGTCATTGGGCTCGTCCCGGCTCCCGCGCGGCCAATCGTCCAGCCCCGCGCGGAAGTCCGGATCGACGGCGGCGCGCTCCGCGAGTGCGACGCTGAGCGCCTGCGCGCGTCGCAGGTCACCCGGTGCCCGCTCCAGAGCCCGCAGCTCCGCCGACGCCGAGCTGACCGGGAGCGGTGAAGCCGGTCGCTCCGGGACGGGGCTGCTGACGAGTTCGCCCAGCTCCCGCCAGGCAGCACGCGCCTCGTCCCGCCTGGCCGACAACTCCGCCAGCCGTCGCGCCGAGATCACCTCCACACGCGCCCCGCCCCGGTCACCGCGTCCGCCGTGGCTACGCGTCGGAGGGCCGGCGGAGTGTGTACCAGGCCGCTCCCGCCAGGGCGGCGGCGGTCACGGCGAGGGCCGCGTGCGGCAGGAACCGTCCCGGCCGGCTGGCCTTACGGTAGGCCAGCACGGCGCCGTTGGACTGCCAGCTCAGCGCGGAGCGATTCGACTGGCCCGACAGCAGCGAGCCGGCCGACTGGAACGAGCCGATGGACGTCGCGGACATCACCGATCCGAGCGACCCGATGGACAGGACCGACGCCACCGAACCGATCGACAGGACCGACCCGGCCGAGGCGATGGACAGCACCGAATCCGTGCACCCGATGGACAGCAGTGAGTTGTGTGACCCTGTCGGCCAGCGTGAGGACATACTGACACTGTCTCACCCCGCACCCCGTCGCACCCCGCATTCCCGCCCGCGAGACAGCACCCGGCAGCTTCGGCGCCGCACCGCTCACAGAGCCGTGACGACGCCCCCGCCCGGCCCCGCGCCGGATCGATCGGCCCGGTCACCGGCCATGTGCGAGCGTGCTAACCCACCGCGTAGGCGCGGTAGTTCGCCGAGCCGGGGCCCGCGGCGCGGTTCTTCAAGGTGGCGGACCGTTGATAGGTCGCGGACGAGTGGGGGGCCGAGATGGGCGGCCGGTCGGGGGTGAGCTGCTCCGCGGCCTCGAGCGCCGTGATGATCGTGGAGACGAACACCGGCAGGTCGTCCGGCAGCGGTGACGTGATGAGATTCCCGTCGACCACGATCGGCTCGACGACGTAGTCGGCCCCGGCGTGGATCAGGTCGTCACGGATCGGCGCGACCGAGGTGACGCGGCGGCCCGAGACGATTTCGGCGGAGGCGAGCAGCCATCCCGCGTGGCAGATCGCCGCGACGATCCTTCCCTGCCGGTCCACTTCACGGACGAGCGCGACGATGTTCTTGTCGCGTCGCAGGTATTCGGGCGAGAACCCGCCGGGGACGACGAGCGCGTCGATGTCCTCGGCCACCAGGTCCGCGACGTTGACCTCGGCTCGGGCCGGATAGCCGATCTTGCTCGCGTAGACCGCGTCCGTGGCCGGTCCCGCGATGACGACCTGGGCACCCGCCTCGCGGAGCCGGAGCACCGGGTACCACAACTCGAGTTCCTGGTAGAGGTTCTCGACAAGGACGACGACTCGGGCGTCTTGAATTCTCATGTGCTTCCCTCTTGGGCGACGGATCGATTGCGGGGCGGCTCAGACGTCGATCGCGAAGATCCGCCGCGGGTTGTGGATCATGAGCGCGTCGAGCTGCTCGTCGGTGACGCCCTTGGACTTCAGGCGCGGGACGAAGCTGGTGAACATGTAGCCGAGGTCGACCTTCTCGTTGAGCAACTGGGGGTCGGACTCGGTCACCCCGGCGCGCGGATTGAAGAACCAGCGGTCGAACGAGATGACCACGTTGTCCAGGTATCCCTCGTCGATGAGCGTCACCAGGGCGTTCGCCATGGCTTCGTCCAGTTCCTCGGCGCTGCCGACGCGCCAGGGGATGCCGACGTGGTCGAGCTGGACATTGGCGCCCATGGCGAGGATCTCGCGCATCATCTCGACCTGCGGGGGGACGAAGGCGTGGCCGATGATGACCTTCGCCAGGTCCATGCCCTCCTCCGCGAGGATCTCCAGTTGCTCGCGGCCGGGGTTGGTCACCTCGAAGTCCATGGGGTCGATGTGGGTGTTGATGGCGCAGCCCACCTGCGTCGCCGCCCGGGCCGCGGCGCGGATCACCCGGTCCTCCACCTCGTGGATGTGCCGGCCGTTCGGGCCGAGCGGGCTCGGCTTCGGCGTGACGCTCTCCTGGCCGGTCGCGATCTTGATGGCACCGGCCCGGTAGGGGGTCTGCTGCCAGGCGAAGACCATTCCCTCGGTGAGGTCCTTGACGAAGAACTCGGTCAGCTCCTCGACGGTCTGGCGCCGCCAGTAGTACGGCACCCCCATCCGCTCGGGGAAGAAGCCCGTGATGGCGACGACGTTCATGCCCGTCTGCTTGGCCACGTCGACCATGAACTGCGGGTGGCGGCCGACCTCGGGCGGGGTCATGTCGACGATGGTCCCGTAGCCGTACCCGTCCATCCCGCGCTGGACCTGGCCCGCGACGAAGTCGACCGCGGCGCTGTAGTCCAGCACGGTGCGGTGGTCCAGCTCCGCTCCGGGGTAGCCGTAGAGCAGGTGCTCGTGGCTGAGGATCTTGCCCGAGTTCTCCGCGGGCACGTCACCGAGGACTGTTCGTAGAATCTTCAACGTTTCTGCCTCCTGCTCTCGAATGCGGTCGTCGTCACTTCTGGGACCAGCGGCTGAACAGCTCCCGGTACAGCTCGGGCATGCCGTCGGCGTCCGGCGCGGTCAGCCAGTTCGGGCTGGTGAAGCCGGGGCCCAGCAGCGAACGCACGAGGTCGGTGCCGGTTCCGCTGGAGACCAGGTGGCCGTGCCGGACGGAGAAGTCGCCGATCAGGGCGCGCTGACCGGCCGAGGCGACCGGTACCGCGCCCACGCCGCCCGGCACCACCAGGGCGTCGATGGTCAGCCCCGCCAGTTGTTCGACGGTCGAGGTCGGGACGACGGGGTAGCCGAGGTGGCTCTCGCAACCCTCCGGGTCCGACGTGACCAGGTGCAGGTCGGCGCCGGCCTCCCGCGCGCGGAACACCGGATACCAGAACTCGACCTCCTGGTACCCGGGGAACGACAAGACGACGACTGTCCGGGACTGGGGCATACGACTTTCCTTCGGGTTGCACACGGCAAATGAACCTGGCTGGTTGTCTTACAGGTTGAGTATGCGGGATATGTTCAAGGTTCCGCAAGGTTTGTGACCCGAGGTGGGGGAGTGTCCGTGGGGTATCCGGCGGGCTGGTGATTGCGCTCGACCCCCTGACTGGCGCAGACTAGGGTCCGTGGAAGAGCAGCCAGACAGTCTGTCAATACCGGTCCGGGAGCGGCAGTCGCGCAAGCTCGTGGCGATGAAGCGGGTGGCACGGCACAGCGCTGTCGATGTCGTACGCAATCAGCTCGTCGAGCTCATCGAGCGCGGCGAGATTCCCGTGGGGGACTGGCTGCCCTCAGAGGCGGAGATGTCGCGCGCGTTCGGGGTCAGCCGGCCCGCCCTGCGCGAAGCCCTGGGCAGCCTGCGGGCGTTCGGCTACATCGAGTCCCAGACCGGCCGGGGTTCGATGGTGGTCTCCAACCGGGCTTCCAGCTCACTGACGTTGAGCCAGTACTCCTCGACCGATCTCAACGAGGTGCGCCGCCACCTGGAGGTGCCGACGGCCAAGCTGGCCGCGACCCGCCGGTCCGAGGAGGAACTCGCGGTCATCGTGGAGGCCTGCGAGGCGTACGCGGTGGAGGCGGACCCGGAGATCAGGGTCCGGCTGGACAGCGAACTGCACATCGGGATCGCGTCCGCGACGGGCAATCCCCTCTTCCCTCGGCTGATCAAGGACATCCGGTCGATCCTCGAGGAGCAGTCCCTGGCGCTCTCCGTGTCCGCCGAGCGCTGGCGGCACTCGACGGAGGAGCACTTCGCCATCTGCCGGGCGATCCGCGACCGCGACCCGGACCGCGCCTCCGAGGCGATGGTCGCCCACCTGCGCGCCGTCGAGGACGCGGTCAGCATGCTGCAACGACCGGAAACGCCGCTGTCGTCGAACTGAGGTGACCGCGGCGCCACGAGAGTGGCGTCGTCGCGGCCATGAGGGCCGGAACGCCCCGAAGGGGCGTACGACCGGCTCGCACTCCACGTCCTAGCTGTCTGACAGGTCGCTCGAACGCCGTCACGGGACCCGGCTCGCCGTCTGTCGCCGAGCCGAGCCGCGCCGATCCGAGCCGAGCCGTGCCGCGCGTTGGTGCGCGCCGCCGCGCCGCCCTCCGGCATGCGTCCCATGCCCCATGCCCCATGCCCCGTGTGCCCGTTGCGCCGTGTCCGGGTACGCGTCGGCGCGCGCACCGCCGCGACCTGTGACGCGCCTGCTCCCCGCCGCGTCGCCGTGCTACATTTCAACCTGTCAGACTGCCTGACCTTTGGGGGAAATGTGGGTGACTCGGAAGTGATCGGGATCATCGCGGACGACATCACCGGCGGGTCGGACGTGGCCGCGGCGCTCAGCGCGGCGGGCAGACGGACGGTCCAGCTGGTGGGCGTGCCCGGCCCCGACCTCGAACTGCCGCCGCATGACGCCGTCGTCGTCTCGCTCAAAACGCGCAGTGTGCCGCCGGAAGAAGCGGTGGCCGAATCGCTGGCGGCACTGCGCCGACTGCGGGACCTCGGGGCGCGCCGGATCGGCTTCAAGATCTGCTCGACGTTCGACTCCACGCCTCGCGGCAACATCGGACCCGTCGGACTCGCCCTCGCGGACGCGCTGGACAGCGGGATCACGCTGGTCTGCCCGGCCGCACCGGCCAACGGCAGGACCGTCTACCAGGGGAACCTGTTCGTCCACGACCTGCCGCTGGCGGAGTCCTCGCTGGCCCGGCACCCCCTCAATCCGATGACCGACTCCAACCTCGTACGGCTGCTGACCGCTCAGACCACCGCCGAGGTCGGTCTCGTGGATCACTCCCGCGTACGGTCCGGGGCCCCGGCCGTACGCGCCCGGCTGGCGGACCTGCGCGCGGCCGGTGTGCGTTTCGCGGTCGCGGACGCGATCTGCCGTGACGACCTGCTCGTCCTCGCGGACGCCATCGGTGACGCGGCCTTCTGGATCGGGGCGAACGGTCTGCACGCGGCGGCCGGGGCGGCGGCTCAGGACAGCGCGACCTCGCACGGCACGGTCCCGGCCGACGCGGTCGGGCCCGGCCCCGGCGACTTCGCGGACACCATCGCGGGACCCACCTTCATCGTCGCGGGCAGCTGCTCGGACGCCACTCGCGGCCAGATCGCCGCTTTCCGCGAGAGCGGCCCGGCCATCGCCCTCGACCTCGCGCGGGTACGGGACGACGCGGGGTACGCGGCCGAAGTCGTCGCGCGTGCGCTGACCTTGTTGTCGGACTCGCCTGCGGTGCTGGTCCACAGCGCGGCGGACGCCCGCCAGCCGACCGAAGAAGCCGAGGCCGAAGCCGGGGCCGGAACCGGGGCCGGCTCGACCGACCTGGGCTCCGCCATCGAGACCTTCCTCGCCGAACTGGCCGCCGGAGCGGTCGACGGCGGGATACGGCGTCTGGTCGTCGCCGGAGGCGAGACCTCCGGCGCGGTGCTGCAACGGCTCGGCGTACGGGCCCTCCAACTGGGCGGCCCCATCGATCCGGGCGTGCCCTGGATGCGTTCGCTCGGCCCGACCGAGCTGGCACTCGCGTTGAAGTCCGGCAACTTCGGCGGACCGGACTTCTTCCTCAAGGCCGTGGCCCGATGACGCCGACGGTCGCGGGCGACCTGGTCGCGTACGCCAAGCTCCTGTCCGACCGCGGGCTCGCGCACGGCCGTACCGGAAACCTGAGCGTGCGTACGGCGGACGGCGTGCTGGTCACCCCGACCGGCTCGGCGCTCGGCTCACTGACCGAGGACGGCCTCGCGCACGTCGACGAGCGGGGCGCCCGGTTGTCCGGCCCGCCGCCGACCAAGGAACTCCTGCTGCACCTGGCGGTGTACCGCGCCCGCCCCGAACTGCGCGCCGTCGTCCACCTCCATTCCCCCTGCGCCGTCGCGGTCTCGCTGCTGCGGGACACCGATCCGTCCGACGCGATTCCCCCGCTCACCCCCTATTACGTGATGCGGGTCGGCTCCCTCCCGGTCGTGCCGTACTTCCGGCCCGGGGACCCGGCCATGGCCGAGGCGGTCGGCCCGCTGCTCACGCGGTCCCACTGCCTGCTGCTGGCCCACCACGGCACGCTCGCCGGAGGCGGCACGCTCGCCGACGCGGCGGAGGCGGCCGAGGAGATCGAGGCGACCGCCAGATTGTGGCTGGCCGTCCGGTCCCATGACATATCCACTCTGACCAGCGACCAGATCGGTGCCCTGCGTCCGGCCGACCCGAACAGGTGACCCATGTCCGACCGTCCTGTCATCACCATGATCCACACCGTGACCACACTGCCCCCGGTCTTCACCGCCCTGGCCGCCGAGTCGCTCCCTCACGAGATCGAGCTGCGCCACATCGTGGACGACAGCCTCCTCTCGGTGACCCGCGCGGAGGGAGGAGTACGCGCCGGAACCGCCCGGCGCCTGCTCGGGCATGTCTGGTCGGCGGCCGACGCTGGCGCCGACTTCGTACTGGTCACCTGCTCGTCGCTCGGCGAGGCGGTGGAGCTGACCAGGCCCTTCAGCACGGTCCCGGTGCTGCGGATCGACGAGCGGATGGCCGAGGAAGCCGTACGGAGCGGTCCGCGGATCGGGGTGATCGCGACCCTCGGCACGACGCTGGCCCCGACCGCGAATCTGATCCGCCGGGCGGCCGAACAGGCCCATGCGCCGATCGAACTGGTCGAGACGCTGTGCGTGGGCGCCTTCGAGGCGCAGGCGGCCGGCGACCCCGCCGCCCACGACGCGCTGGTCCGTGACGCGCTGGGCGAGCTGATCCCCCGATGCGACGTCATCGTGCTCGCTCAGGCGTCGATGAGCCGCATCGTCGCGGAACTCGACGAAGCCCCGCGGATTCCCGTACTGGCCAGTCCCCGGTCGGCGCTTGAAGCGCTCGCCGACCGGCTGCGCCAGTCGTGACGGGTACGGCCGAGGACCGGGAGGCGAGCCCGGCCACGCGTATCCGGGCGCGGTGGCTGTACGGGGGAGCGGGCGTCGCGCGACGGGGCGCGGCGATCCTGGTCCGCGGCGACAGGATCGCCGCGGTCGGTCCCGACGCCGATGTTCCGCACACCGGCGGTCCCGAGCTGACGTTCGAGGCGGCGACGGTACTTCCCGGCCTGATCGACGCGCACACCCACCTCCTTCTGCCGTACGGCCGGGATCTGACGCGGGTGGACAGCGGTTCCGCCGCCGCGACGGCCGCCGCGCGCGCCGTCGCCGCCCGTCTGCTGGGCAGGGGTGTCACCACCGTCCGCGATCTCGGCTCACCCGGGACCGACGGCCAGGCCCTGCGGGACGCGATCGGCGCGCGGCCCGCGGACGGTCCCACCGTCGTGGCCGCGGGCCGCCCGATCACCTCACCCCACGGCCACTTCCGCTCGTTCGGCATCACCGTCGAGGGGGCCGCCGAGGCGGCCGGGGCGGTGCGGCTGCTGCACGACGAGGGAGCCGACCTCGTCAAGATCGCGGTGACCGGCGGTTCGCTGACCCCTGGCACCGATATGAGCAGGGCGTATCTGGGGCGGTCCGAGATGGCCGCGATCGTGGCCGCCGCGCACGCCCGCGGGATGCGGGTCGCCGCCCACGCGCACGGCACCGAGGGGATCGAGATCGCGCTCGCCGCCGGGGTCGACACGATCGAGCACTGCACCTGGCTCGATGCGCGCGGCCGGATTCAGGCGCCGCCACCTGAGCTGCTGCGCGCCCTGTGCGACCGGAGGCAGTCGGTCGTTCTCGCCGGTCCGATCGAGCCGGCGATCGCCGATCTGCTGGACACGCCAGTGCCGTCCGGCGCGGATTCACCGATGGCGCCCGGCCTGGAGCGGCGGCTGCGGATCTGGCGGAACGGACGGACGCTCGCCCGTGCGGGCGTGCCGGTGGCCTTGGGATCGGACTCGATCTACGGGCAGTTCCCCGACTGCCGCGACCTGACGGTCAGGGCGCGCGCGATGGTCGCGTTCGCCGGATGGCGACCGGCGGAGGCGCTGGCGGCGCTGACCTCCGGAGGCGCCCATGCCCTCGGCCGCGCCGGTGAGGTGGGCACGATCGCGCCCGGCGCGTACGCCGACCTCCTGGTCGTCGCGGGAAACCCGACCGAGTCGATCGGCGACCTCGACCGGGTCGTCGCGGTGTTCAAGCGAGGCCGCCGGGTGGCGCGGGACGCCCCCGTGAACGGCTGACGTTCTTCTCCGCCCAAGAACGCGAACGGCGACCGCCGCCTACCCGAGGGTAGTCGGCGGTCGCTCATGTCCTGCCGCTGCGCCGGCGGTCGGCCTGGGGTCAGCCGGTGGCCGGCAGGTAGTCCGGGGCGACGCAGAACACCGCGCGGGCCCCCTTGGCCGCCACGTTGTAGAACGAGTGCGGCGTACCTTCCGGGATCTGGCACGAGTCGCGCGGGCCGAGCTCGAAGAAGACCCGCGTCTCCGGGAACTCGACATGGACGGTGCCTTCTTCGACGAAGAACAGCTTGTCGCCCTGGTGGGTGAACACGTCGCTGCGCTGGCCCGGCAGGAAGCGCTGCTTCCCGATGGTCACGTGCTCCGTGCTCAGCATGATGCCGGTGAGCAGCTCCCGGCCGCGCTTGTGCCCCTCCAGGCGCCACAGGATGTCCTCGTCCCTGGCCGCCCACATGGTCTTCGCGGCGTCGGCCTCGGCACGCGCCATCGGCCAGCGGCCGATGTACTCGTCCTGCTTGTGCTTGTAGGTGGTGATGTTCTCGTGGGTCTGCGCGTACGGCTGGCCCGTGCCGGTCTTGGGCGAGGGGTGGAAGAACTCCACGAACCGCAGCTCGGTGTCGCTGTAGTTCCACTGGTGGTGCCAGGTGTCCTTGCGGAACCAGGCCGCGTCGCCCGCCTCGATGACGAGGACTTCACCGGTGGTCGGGTTCGACTGGACCATCGTCCCGTCGAGAACGTAGAAGAACTCGTCGGATCCGAAGATCGACCGGTTCTCGTCCGAGTGGATGACGGCACCGCCGACCGGGATGGCCACGATGTTGACGCTCATCTTCTCGTCGCTCGCCAGGAACCAGTCCGGCAGCTTCCCTGACTCGTCGTCGCCCCACACCAGTCGCAGTGCGTCCCGGTAGGGCACGAGGCGAGGCTGTTTGCCTTGGTCGGTCTCTGTCATGTCACTTCTTTCTGCTTGCGGCGGTTCCGTGCGAACTGCCGGCGAACCCAGAACACGTCGTGCGCGGAGGCACCACGTGACCGCGCCTCGCGTCCTGCCTGGCTGTCAGACAGCAGTGTCATAGTGCCATGGGCTGAGCTTGGCTTGCAATCACCTTGCGGTCACGGTTCGTCCGATTGAGCCCCGGTGGAAGTCCAGGTGAATCAAGTGCGACCTGGCTCTTGACAGGCCCGGCGGACGGACTCATCGTTACCTGCCAGGCAGCCAGACGACTTTTGAAATGTCAGAGAGACGTGGACTCGGTGAACTACGAACCCGGACATATTGCCGCATTTCGCACGATCTGTGTGGAGGGCGACCCGCGGAGACGCGGGGAGTCATACGGCCGCGCCGCCGCACCGGAGATCAAAGAGTCAATCCACCGCTACACCAGGGTCTTCCGGCACATGGTCGGCTGGGACTGGCAGCAGGTGCGGAAGTTCGCCCTGCGGTACGAACGGCCGATCGGCGACTTCTCTCCCGCCATCGGTGAGGAGATCGCGGGCATCGCCGCAGGTGCGGGGGTCGAGTTGAGCGACATCCTCGCGCTCAACGCGCGGAGCGAGATCATGTTCGCCGCCGCCCCGGCCCGCGCCCGTTCGATGCCGGCGGAGTGCACGTCCTTCGCGCTCATGCCGGAACGCACGGGCCAGGGCATCGTCACCGGGCAGAACTGGGACTGGCTGACCCACGCGCGACGGACCACGGTCGTCCTCGACGTCCGACGGACCGACGCGCCCAACTTCGTGACCGTCGTCGAGGCCGGGCAGTTGGCCAAGGTCGGACTGAACTCGGCCGGCGTCGCCCTGTGCACCAACACCCTGATCGGCGACGTCCGCACCGACGGAGCCGGCGTCCCGTACCACATCCTGCTGCGGTCGGTCCTCGACGCCGGATCGGGGGCGGAGAGCGCGGAGCGGATAGCGACCGCCGACCGGGCGATGTCCGCGAACTACCTGATCAGCGACGGCACCGGCTTCTGCCAGAACCTGGAGACGCCCGCCAGCGACGGGGCGCCGGAGCGGATCACCCCGCGCGACGGGGTGTTGACGCACACCAACCACTTCCTGTCCGCCGGGCTCACCACGACGGACGACTACGCCAGGCGGAAGCCGCACACGCTCGACCGGCACCGCAACATCGAACTGCGCCTGCGCGACCCTCGCGTACGCACGATCCACGAGGTCAAGGAGGCCCTGTCCGACCACCACGACTGGCCCGGCAGCATCTGCCAGCACCCCGATCCCTCGATCGCGATCGAGGAACGGACCTGCACCATCGCCGGATTCATCATCGAACCCGACCGCGGCGTCATTCAGTACGGCGCCGGCAACCCCTGCTCGACCCATTGGCGGCAGCGCACCGTCTCAGGTGCATAACGTCCGTCGCCGCACTGGTGCGATGTAAGGCTGTCAGACATAGCGTAGAGGCGGAGAAGGTTGGACGTAACCGCCCTAAACGACCTATAGGCACGGCCGTCGAGTATTCCGGCCACCACATCAACGACCGAAGTACCGACCCAGGAGGTCACGTTGAGACGTTCTTCCCGGTGGCGAGTCGCCCTCGCCGGACTCACCGTCATCAGTGTCATCGGCGTCGCGGGATGCGGCAGCCCAGGTTCCAAGAGTGTCGAAGAGACCCCGGCCGCCGCGGACGGCAAGTTCCCCGCGGCCCCCAAGAAGCCCGTCACGCTCACGATCATGGACTCGGCCGGCGGACTGTCCGTCGCCAAGCCGCTGATCGAGGAGTTCGGGAAGAAGCACCCCGAACTGGTCAGCAAGATCAACTACACCACGACGACCTCGCCGGAGATGCCCGGCAAGCTCAAGGCCCAGCAGAACGCCGGCCGGGTAGGTGTGGACATCGTCCTGCTGGGGCCGGACAGCCTCGCCGCGGGCGTGAGTCAGAACCTGTTCACCAAGATCTGGCCCGAGTACAAGGACGGCCTGCCCGATCTGGAGAACACCTACCTCGACAACGCGAAGAAGCTCTGGAAGAACGCGCACGGCCAGGCGCTGATCTACGACACCGGCACGTTCGGCCCGCTGCTCGAGTACCTGCCGGACAAGCTGTCCGACCCGCCGAAGACCGCGCAGGAACTGCTGGAGTGGGCGAAGCGGAATCCCGGCAAGTTCCAGTACGCGTCCGTCGCGAACTCCGGACCGGGCTCGGCGTTCCTCCAGGGCCTGCCGTACCAGCTCGGCGACTCCGACCCGAGAGACCCGGAGAAGGGCTGGGACAAGACCTGGGCCTACCTCAAGGAGCTCGGCAAGTACATCGACAACTACCCGGCCAAAACCAGCGAAACCTACGCCAACCTCACTAATGGAACAGTGAAGCTGGTACCGTCCACCTTCGGATGGCACGTCCAGCCCCGTGCGGACAACCTGATTCCCGAGTCCGCCACCTTCACGGTCCTGGAGAACACGAAGTTCATCCTGTCCGGCGGATCGGTGGCCATCCCGAAGGGCGTCTCGGCCGACCACCTCGCGGTGTCGCTGCGGCTGCTCGGATTCATGCTCCAGCCCGAGCAGCAGGCCATGACCTTCGACCACGGTTACGTCTATCCGGGCCCGGCGATCAAGGACGTCACGGTCGACATGGCACCGCCGGAGATGGCCGAACTCAACAAGAAGTACGGCGTCGCCGACTACGACGACTACATCGCCAAGTATCCGGGCGCGGACCCGCTGCCCGCGGACGTCCTCGTCGCCGCGTACGACAAATGGAACCGAATCATTGGTGGTAAGTGACGTGAGAGCAACCCAGCGACGCGGTGAGTTCAGCGAGCTTCGGCTCGAAGGTCTGACCTGTGTCTACAACGGGAGCGTGGTCGCACTGGACTCCATGACTGCGACGATCAAGGCCGGAGAGTTCACCGCGCTGCTGGGTCCTTCTGGCTGTGGAAAATCCACCCTCCTCGGCTGTCTGGCCGGACATGTCACGGCCACCGAGGGCCGGCTCTGGGTGGACGACGAGCGGATCGACCAGCGGCCCGCGGAGAAGCGCGGCTTCGGCATGGTGTTCCAGAACTACGCGCTCTTTCCGCACCTGTCCGTCGCCAAGAACGTCGCGTTCGGACTCGAAGTACGCCGCATGCCCAAGCCTGAGGTGCGCGAGCGGGTGAAGTGGGCGCTGGACCTGGTCCAACTCCCCGACTACGCCGACAATCTGCCCGGCCGCCTCTCCGGCGGCCAGCAGCAGCGGGTCGCCATCGCGCGGGCACTCGCACCGCGCCCGTCGATCATGCTGATGGACGAGCCGCTGTCCAACCTCGACGCCAAGCTCCGCTTCGAGATGCGCTCCGAGATCCGGCAACTCCACGACGAGCTGGGGCTGACCACCGTCTACGTCACGCACGACCAGGAGGAAGCCCTCTCGATCGCCGACCGGATCATCGTCCTGCGCAAGGGAAAGACCGTGCAGGACGGTACGCCCCAGCAGATCTACAGCGAACCGGAGGCGGATTACGTCGCCGACTTCGTCGGCTACCGCAACCGGCTCCAGGCGCACGTGGTCGGGGGGACCGGCCGCGAACCCGTCGTCGAGGGGCACGGCATCACGCTGCGCGCCACGTCGAGCACCGACCTGCGGCCCGGACAGTCCGTGACCGTGCGGATCCGGCCGGAGGAGGTGAGCGTCACGGACTCCGCCTCCGCGGTGAACACGTTCGAGGCGGTGGCGCGCTCCACGCAGTACCACGGCCGCGACTTCACCGTGCAGGCCGAACTGCCGGACGGCGCGACCCTGTCCGTACGGACACCGGTGCGGCCGGAAACGGGCACGGTGCTGAAGCTGTCGATCCCGGTGGCGAGCGTCCGGGCCTTCGCCGCGGGAGAGCCTTCCGCCGCCCCGGCGGAGGGCTCCGACGACGGCGAGTCCACGGCTCTCGAACCGAGCGCGCTGTCATGACGGCGACCGTGGACACCACACCGGCCCGCGCCGACCGGGCGCCGGGAGGCCCGCCCGACTCGGGCGACCGCCGACGGGCGTGGCTGCGACGTCACGGACTCCACTGGGGGCTGCTGGCCATGCTGCCCGCGGTGGCGCTGATCGGGGTGCTGTTCCTCTACCCGATCGCCTACGGCATCGGCCTGTCGGTGACCCCCGACAAGGGTGGGACCTTCAGCAGCTACCAGCGGTTCTTCGAGGATCCGTATCTCCGCGAGACGATCTGGAAGACCCTGCGGATCGCGGTGGTCGTCGCCGTGATCAACACGGTGGCGGCGATGATCTTCGCCTACCCGCTGCGCGGCGCCGGACGGCGGAAGAAGTACCTCTCGACGGCCTTCCTGATCCCGATGACCCTCGGCAACGTGCTCGTCTCCAACGGGATGATCGCCTACATGTCCCCGCGGGGCTGGCTCAACCGGACCCTGATGAAGATCGGGGTGATCGACGAGCCCCTGATGCTGCTGCACAACTACACCGCCGTCGTGATCTCGATGGTCATCACGGGTCTGCCGCTGG
The DNA here is from genome assembly GCF_042957385.1 of Streptomyces sp. NPDC008079. Lineage (NCBI taxonomy): Bacteria > Bacillati > Actinomycetota > Actinomycetes > Kitasatosporales > Streptomycetaceae > Streptomyces > Streptomyces sp. NPDC008079. The sequence goes on along the minus strand of NZ_JBIBIC010000009.1, from coordinate 317,654 downwards.
CGTTCCTGCTGACCATGAGCCATCTCGCGTCCATCGACACCCTCTACGAGCGGGCCGCCGCGTCCCTCGGCGCGGACCGGTGGACCCGGTTCCGGCGGATCCTGCTCCCTTTGTGGGCGCCGGGTGTGACCGTGGTCCTCTGTCTGACCTTCGTCCTGGGGTTCTCCGTGTTCGCCAGCGCGACCCTCGTGGGTGATCCCGCCGGCTCCACCCACGTCATCTCGGTCGAGGCCTACTTCCAGGCGTACCGGACCCTGGACTACTCGATGTCCATGGCGATGGTGGTCATCTCCGCCCTGGTCCAGATCCTCATCGTGGGCGCGATCCTGCTCCTGCGTTCCCGCCTGTACACGGGCCCGAGTTCCGGTCAGAAAGGGTGATCGAGGTGTCCGAGTCGTCTCCTACCGCACTGCGGAGCCGGATGCATCGCACCTGGGCCGGTGTCCTGCCCCGGTGGTTCTACCGCCTGCTGGTCGCCGTCTTCCTGGTCAACATCGCCGGGCTCGTCGCTTCCGTGACGGTCAGCTCCTTCGGCCGCCAGTGGTTCACCGGGTGGCTCCCGAAGGGGTACACGACGGACTACTACCGGTCGTCGTGGAACGAGTACGACCTCTCCCACGTCATGGTGATCACGGTCACCGTCGCGGTGGTCGTGGCCGCGCTCGCCGTGATCATCGGCGCTCCGGCGGCGTATGTGCTGGCAAGGGGGAACTTCCCGGGCAAGAAGCTGCTGATCCTGGCCTTCCTGCTGCCGCTGATGCTGCCGCCGGTCACCTACGGCCTGCCGCTGGCGACGCTGCTCTACCGGCTCGGCCTCGGCGGCCATCTGTCCGGGGTGATCGTGGCCAACCTGGTGCCGTCGGTGCCCCTGGTGGTCCTGCTGATGATCCCGTACATCCAGCAGCTCGACACCAACCTGGAACGGGCCGCGCGCTCCTGCGGGGCGAACGGTCTTCAGACGGTCCGGCGGGTGCTCGCGCCGCTGCTGCTGCCCGGAATCCTGGCGTCGGGCCTGCTCACGCTGATCCACACCGCGGGCAGTTTCGAGCTGACCTTCTTCAACTCGGGGCCGGGCAGCGAGACGCTCGTCGTCGCCCTGTACTCCGCCCTGTGGACGCCGGGCTTCCGCCCACAGCAGTCGATCGACGCGATGTCGGTCATCTACATGCTCACCTGCCTCGTCCTGCTGTTCGTCGCACTGCGTTTCGTCAGCCCCGGCCAGATAGTGACGCACTCGCGCGAAGACGACTGACGCCCGCGCGAGGACGACCAGCCACAGCCCCTGGTGCCGCGAGCGGCCATGTCTGCCCCGCTCGCGGCACCAGGCCCATCAGCCCGAGCCCGTTCCACCGAGGAGATCACCATGCCCGCCGTCATTGTCGCCGGAGGCGCCACGGGAATCGGACGCGCCTGCGTACGCCGCCTGCGTAACCGTGGTGCCGACGTGTACCTCGCGGACATCAACATGGCGGCCGCCGGTGAACTGGCCGCCGAGGAAGCACCCGGCCGCCTCGTCATCGGCGAGCACGACCTGTTCGACGTGGACGCCGCCCGGGCCATGGTCGACGCGGCCTGCGCGCGGTTCGGCGGCCTGGACGGACTCCTCATCACCACCGCGCTGCTGCGCGAGGCGCCCGTCGCCCGGTACCCCCTGGAGGACTGGACCGCGACGATGGACCTGAACGTCCGCGCCGCGTTCCTGCTGGCCCAGGCCGCGATCGGGCCGCTGAGCCGGTCCGCCGCGCCGCGGATCGTCTTCACCGGCTCGACCTCCGCGTTCCGGGGCGGCTTCGGGTCCTTCGCGTACGCCGCGTCCAAGGGGGCCCTCGTCAGCATGACGCGGGCGATGGCGGTCGAGTGGGGCGCGCTGAAGGTCTGCGTCAACTGCGTGTGCCCCGGCTGGATCGACACGCCGTTCAACGACGAGCACTGGAAGCACTCCTCCGACCGCGACGCGGCGGTCGGCGAGCTGGAGGCGAAGATCCCGCTCGGCCGCCAGGGCGAGCCCGACGAGGTGGCCGCGATGATCGACTTCCTGCTCTCCCCGGCGGCCGGTTACGTGACCGGTCAGGCGATCGTGGTGGACGGCGGACTGCTGTCGTGGTGAGAGGAACCGAGACCGTGCCGAACGCGGCGGCGCCGCTCCACGGAGAGGCGCTGCCGTGCGGATAGGAACATGCGTGATCGACGGACGGCCCGAGCCGGTCGTGTTCGATCCGGCCGGCCGGGCGGTCCCGGTCGGCGACCTCGTCGGCGGCCCCGGCCTCTACGGCGTGCTGACGCTCATCGAACGCTGGGACGATCTGCGCCCGCGCCTGGCCCGCGCGCTCGGGACGGACCGGTCCCCGGCCGCCACCAGCGTGGCCGAGATCGACCGGCTCGGCGCCTGGCTGCCGCCGGTCCCGCGGCCGGGGAAGATCCTGGGCGTCGGTTTCAACAGCCCGGTGTTCGCCGCGTTCGCGTCGAGCGTCCCCGACCATCCGCCGTTCTTCTCCTCACCCGGTTCCGCACTGGTCGGACACCGGCAGCCGATCCGGCTGCGCCCGTCGTTCGGACTCGTCCATCCCGAGCCGGAGCTGGCCGTGGTGATCGGACGGCAGGGCACGCGGATCGACCCGGCCGAGGCACTGGACCACGTCTTCGGGTACACCCTGATCGACGACGTGTCCGCGCCCGGGCTGCGGGCCGGTGACACCGTGGTGGTACCCGGCTCCATGGCGGGGGAGCTGGACCGGCGGCACAGCGGCCGGCCCCGGGCCGCGTCCGGCTTCGAGCACGGGGACATGAGGGTCACCTACCACCTGCGGGCCAAGGGCACCGACAGCTTCAAGCCGTGCGGACCGTGGATCGTGACCAGGGACGAGATCCCCGACCCCGACCGGCTCGGCATCACCCTGGCGACCGGCGACGACGTACGGATCGAATGCCGGACCGAGCGCCTGATCTATTCGGTGGCGGAAGTCATCGCGCACGCCAGCGACCACCACACCCTGTTCCCCGGCGACATCATCCACGTGGGCACCGACATCACGGGGACGCACACGCTGCGGGAGATCGACTACCAACACCGGATCGGCGCGACGCGAACGATCGAGTGCGAGGCGATCGGCACGCTCGTGAACGAGATCCGCACGGTCTGACCCGGCACCACCGGCCGACCCCGCACCACCCGGCACCCGTACGTCCCCGGTCGGACCACGGGCAGCCCGGTTCTGTCTGACGGAACGACGCGGCACCGCATCGGGATCGGAGAGCGGACACTCTCCGAAGGCGGTGCGGCCGCGCCTTTTCGGATGACACGCGCCGCGAGAAGTGAGCGGTGCGATCGGAGACTCGTTGAACGACGTCGGCTCTCAAAAGGTGAAGGTCTTCGATCGACGCATGACTCTGGTCGCGACGGTCACGATTCTCGGCTCCCTGATATCCATCTTCGACACGACGATCGTCCAGGTGGCCGTGCCGTCGTTGGTGAGGAGTTTCGACACCTCGCTCGCCACCGTCCAGTGGGTCAGCACGGTCTACCTTCTCGCCCTCGCCACGGTGGTGCCGCTCACCGGCTGGGCCAACGACCGATTCGGCTCCAGACGGGTGTGGATCGCGTCCATGGCCATGTTCCTGTTCGGCTCGCTGCTGTGCGGACTCGCCAACTCGATGGCGCTGCTCATCGTCGCGCGCGCGGTGCAAGGGATCGGCGGCGGGATGCTGCTGCCCACCGGGCAGACGATCCTCGCCAGGGAGGCGGGCCCCGGCCGCCTCGGACGCGTCATGGCCGTGGTGGGGATTCCGTCCATGCTGGGGCCCCTGTTGGGGCCGATCTTCGGCGGACTGATCCTCTCCAGCCTGTCCTGGCGGTGGATCTTCTTCGTCAATCTGCCGCTGGGCGCTCTCGGGATCGGCTTGGCCTGGGTCGTCCTCGACCGCGGCGAACTGGGCGTGCCCCGGAAGCTCGATCTCATCGGACTGGCCCTGCTGCCGCCGGGACTCGCGCTGCTTGTCTACGGCATCTCCGACTTCGGCGATGCCGGGCGCGTGTCCCCGTCCGTCGCGCTCACCGGAGGTCTGGGAATCACCCTGACCGCCGCGTTCGTCGTGCACGCGCTGCGGGCCGCTCATCCGCTGCTCGACCTGCGGCTGTGGAAGCACGCGGCCCTCAGATCGGCCCAGACCGCGATGTTCCTCTACCTCGCCGGTACCAACGCGGTGCTGTTCCTGGTGCAGCTCTACTACCAGTTCGCGCGGGGGGACAGCGCCATCGAGGCGGGCCTGCTGGTGGCGCCGTCGGCCTTCGGCGCGATGCTGGTGCTGACGACGGCCGGCCGGGTGATGGACAAGCGCGGTCCCCGGGCGGTGATCGTCTTCGGCCTGCTCATGGTGACCGCCGGAGTGCTTCCGCTCACCATGATCGGGCCCGACACCAGCGACGTATGGCTGTCGGTGTGCTGGTTCGTCCGCGGCGTCGGGGTCGGCGCCACGGCCACGCCGCTGACCGCCGCCGGATACGCCGGTTTGCGCGGCCACGAGATCCCCGGCGCGTCGACGCTGATGAGCATCGTGCAGTACGTCGCCGGGGCCATGGGCACCGCTGTGGCGGCGGTTCTGCTCCAACGTCGGCTCAGCGGCTTCACCGGCGGCGGCGGGGTCCAGTCCCTTGCCGCGCTGAGCGACACCGCGCGACAGCGCCTGGCACCCGAACTGGCCGACGCCTTCGGCGGGTTGTTCTGGCTGGCCGTCGCCCTGTCGGTGCTCGCGATCGTCCCGGCCGTGATGCTGCGCACGCGGGCGCCGACCGATGTCGAACGGGACGGGACGGGAGCGTCGAAGACCGCCGACACGCTGACGGGCTGACGCCTGCGGCACGTCGTCGGCCCGGTGCGCGCCGCCGCGGGCCTCCGGCCGTGAAGGCGGCGGTCACGCCCGCGGCGTGAGACCTTCGAGCAGCAGATTCAGCGCGTGGTGTGCGTCCAGGGCCCGGGCAGCGGACGCGGACGCGGAGCGGCCGAGCGTGTGGACGGCCAGGGTGATGCCGGTGAGCAGCGCCACGAGCTGGTCGGCGGTGAGGTCGTCGCGGATCGCGCCGAGCTCCTGGGCGGGCCGCAGCAGCAGATCCGCCGCCGACACCAGCAGCGACTGACCCCACTCGGTGTTGGCGACGGGGTCGGTCTCACGGAGCCCCTGCGCGAGCAGTCCGGCGAGGACTCCCTGCGCCTCGACTCCCAGATCGACGAACTGGCGCAGCCAGTTCAGGAGTGCCGCCGTCGGCTCGTCGCGCTGCGCCAACTCCGTTGCCATGGAGGCCAGTCGCGCGACGCGACCGCGGTAGACGCCCTCGAACAGATGCATTCTGCTCGGGAAGTGCCGGTAGAGGGTGGCGGGCGCGACCCCGGCCTCCTTGGCGATCTCGTCGAGGGTGACATCGGGCCCCTCGCGTTCGATCAGGGTCTGGGCCGCCGCCAGGATGCGATCGACGTTCCGCCGGGAGTCGGCGCGAGGTGCGCGCTTGCGTACCGGTACCGGTGCTGCGGACTCGTCCGGCAATCTCCGCTCCCCACTCTTGCGATGCGACTGCGGGCAGCCTACTGTGACGGCTAAGTGAGAGTTTACTCCCATTTAACGGCTGGTGACCTCGTACCTTGAGGAGGAACCCGATGCCTGCTCCGGAAAGCCCGCGGCGGGTGCACGACGCCGCCGCGGCGGCCGGCGAAGTGCGCGACACATCCGTCGGCAAGGCGCTCGCCGTGCTCGACACCCTGTCCGGTTCGCGGAAGTCGCTGGGCGTCTCGGAGATCGCCGCCCGCACCGGGATGGCCAAGTCGACCGTCCACCGGCTGCTGAGCGCGATGATCGAGCACGGTTATGTGGCCAAGGAAGGCGAGCGGTATCTGCTCGCCGAGCGCGTCTTCGAGCTGGGCAGCCGGGTACAGGTCGGCGCCGCGAAGGACCTGCGCGAACTGGCCTCTCCCTATCTGGCGGAATTGTTCGCCCTCACCCGGCAGACCATTCATCTCGCCATTCTCAGCGGCGCCGACATCCTGTACATCGACAAAGTCTCCGGGCTGGGCGCACCGAGAATGGACACGCGTATCGGCGGACGCAGGCCCGCTTATGCCACAGGGCTCGGGAAGGCGCTGCTCGCGTTCGCTCCCTCCCTGCATCTGAGGACCGTTCTCGACGGATCCTTCAAGCGGTTCACCGCGTACACCATTCCCGACGCCCAGCGGATGAAGCTCTCACTGCTCCGGGTGCGCGAGACCGGTATCGCGACGGATCACGAGGAGTCGTTCCTCGGCGTGGCCTGCCTGGCGGCGCCGGTCTGGGCCGCTGATCACAGCCGCGCGGTCGCCGCGGTCTCGCTTTCCTGCCCGGTGCTCGGCCGCACCCCCGCCCGCTACAAGTCGGTGCTCGTCGACACCGCGCAGCAGCTCTCGTCCGCGCTGCATCGCAAGTGACCCGGGGGAGCACGCCGGAACAACTGCTTTCCGTCTGACGGAACAGAATCCTGGCTTCTTTTCGGGCGCTCAATACAGTTATGCGCAGGCCCTTCCCCTGTGTGTTTTCCGAGGGCTTCCGCGTCATCCATTGGGAATCGGAGGAATCGCGCGTGAGTTATGTCAAAGCGCTCGGTTACATCGGCATAGGTGCGCAGGACCTCGACGCGTGGGAGGACTTCGCGGGCGACATTCTGGGCCTGCACGTCACCCGCGGACGGGACGCCGACGACGTCGAAACGCTGTTTCTGCGGATGGACGCCAGGCACCACCGCATCGCGGTACGCGCCGGGGACGACACGCTTTCCTACGTCGGATGGGAGGTGGCGACCGAGGAAGACCTCGACGCCCAGGTGCGGGACCTGGAGAGCGCCGGGGTCGCCGTCACGGAGGATCCGCACCTCGCCGACCTGCGCGGAGTCCGCCGGCTGGTGCGGTTCGCCGATCCGGCCGGTTTCCGGTTGGAGCTGTTCTACGGCGCCGTCACCGTGTCCTCCGCGTTCGTCTCGCCGACCGGCGTCCGGTTCGTGACGCGCGACGACAAGGGCAACGACCTCGGGGTCGGCCACATCGTGCTCGTCTCGTCCGTCGTGGACGAGATGGTCGCCTTCTACCGCCACGTCCTCGGTTTCAAGGTGAGCGACTACATCACCTTCAAGCCCCTGGTCCTGACGTTCACCCACGTCAATCCCCGGCACCACTCACTCGCGTTCGGTCCCGCGCCGGACGGCAGGAAGCCCTTCATCGACCACTTCATGCTCGAGGTCGACAGCGTCGACGGAGTCGGCCGCGCACTGGACCGGGTGCGCGCGAAGGAGATCTCCCTCACCGCGACGCTCGGCCGTCACACGAACGACGAAATGCTCTCGTTCTACATGAAGTCGCCGTCCGGGATCGGCGTGGAGTACGGAACCGCCGGCAAATTGATCGACGACGAGACCTGGACGATCACGAATTGGGACGCTGCCCAGTTCTGGGGCCACGACCGCAATCACACCCACTGACGGTGACGTGTACGCCAAGGAGAACACCATGAACGACTCCCCACGCGCGGTGGACCAGCTCGATGACCTGGTCTCGCTCGAAAGAGGCGAGATCGACCGGCGCATCTTCAGCGACCAGGAGATCTTCGATCTGGAGATGACACGGATATTCGGCCGGGCCTGGCTCTTCCTGTGCCACGAGACGCAGATCCCCAAGCGCGGCGACTTCTTCGAGGCCCCGATGGGATCGGACAACGTCCTCGTGGTCCGGCAGCGGGACGGCTCGATCCGCGCCTTCCTCAACACCTGTTCGCACCGCGGCAACGCGGTGTGCCGGGCAGAGGAGGGAAACGTCCGCAATTTCATGTGCACGTACCACGGGTGGACCTTCGGACTGGACGGCGAACTCATCGGCGTGCCCGGCAAGTCCCTCTTCTACAAGGACAAGCTGGACCTGTCCAAGCACCCGCTGCGCAAGGTGGCCCAACTCGGCTCCTACCGCGGCTTCGTGTTCGCCACCATGGACGCGGACGCGCCGCCCCTGGAGGAGTACCTCGGCGCGACGGGCCGGCTCGGACTGGACCTGCTCGCCGAGCGCGGCGACATGGAGGCCGTCCCCGGCGTCCAGAAGTTCACCGTCAGGACCAACTGGAAGTTCACCGTCGACAACGTCTTCGACTACTACCACCCGCAGATCACGCACATGTCGGCCTTCGCCGTCGGTCTCATCCCGGCCCCGCCGGACGAGTTCGTCGACGGCGGGGCCAGGACCGAATCCGGCGCCGACCTCGAAGTCCCCTTCCTGCCCAGCGACTTGCACAACGTCGTGATGGTGGGCGAGTACGGGCACGCGATCTCGGGTCCCGACCAGGAGTCGCTGGAGGTGACAGCCGGGGGCCGGGAGCTGTTCGAGTGGCGCTACACACCGCAGACCCAGGCCAAGCTCGGACGGCACGGAAGCCGGGTGGGCGGCCACCCGCACATCTTCCCGACCGCCTGGGTCACGGCGAACGCGCAGCTCAGCCTGCGGGTGCCGCGCAGCCCCGACGTCACCGAGATCTGGTGGTACTCCTTCCGCGACAAGAACGCCTCGCCGCAGGAGCAGGCCGCCGCGCTGCACGCGCAGATCCACTTCTTCGGGCCCGCAGGAATGCTCGAACAGGAGGACGGCGAGAACTGGGCGCAGTCCACCCTCCAGACCAAGGGCACCAAGAGCCGCGAGATCCCCCAGCTTCTGAAGATGGGTCTCGGCACGTCCGAGGTCGTCAAGGACGACGGCCTCGCCGTCATCGACGCGCCCATCAACGAGCACGCCCAGTTGTGGACCTACCACTCCTGGCGCGAGTGGCTCCGCAACCCCACGTGGGAGGGGCTGCGCAAGAGCACGGCTCCCCACGACCGCTACTAGGCCCAGGAGCCCGCGATGACGACCCACGCCGTACCCGCAGCGCGTGCCGTACCCGCCGCGCACGCCGTCGACCTCGACACGCTGCTGCGGCAGCACGAGGTGGAGCAGTTCTACTCCTACGAGTCGGCGCTGCTCGACGCCCACCAGTACGAGGAGTGGGTCGGCCTCTTCACCGAGGACACCCACTACTTCATGCCGCTGCGGCGGACGATGACCAGGCGGCAGTTGCACCTGGAGTTCACCAAGCCCGGCGAGATGGCCTACTTCGACGAGGACAAGCAGTTCCTCCGGACGCGGGCCAAGAAGTTCGCCACCGGGACCTCGTGGGCCGAGGACCCGCCGTCCCGTACCCGCCACCTCATCACCAACGTCCGGGTGACCGAGGACAGCGGCGACGAACTCGTGGTGCAGAGCAATTTCCTGCTCTACCGCACCCGGCTCAAGAGCGACACCGACCAGTGGGTCGGCCGGCGCGAGGACACGCTGCGGCGTACGGAGAACGGGCTCGCGATCGCCAAGCGGTTCGTCTACCTCGACCAGACGGTGCTCCAGTCCGGCAACCTCAGCAACTTCTTCTGACCCCAACCCGCCCCGCGCGCCGTCCCGCGCCTACCGAAAGGTGCAGCAATGCCGTGGATCCGTGCCTGCTCCGTCGACGAACTCGACGACGGTGACGCACTCCAGATGCCGACGGTGCCGCCCGTCGCCGTGTTCAGGGCGGACGGCGAATTCTTCGCCCTGAACGACACCTGTACGCACGGCCAGTCCTCGCTTGCCGACGGGTACGTGGACGGCGACCAGGTCGAATGCGCCTGGCACTTCGCGAAGTTCGACCTCAGGACCGGTTCCGTGCTGTCGCCGCCCGCGTCCCTCCCGCTGTGCACCTACCAGGTGAAGCTGGACGGCGACGACGTCATGGTCGAGATACCGGAGCGGAGTTGAGCACGTCGGCCGTCCCCGGTCAGAGCTGCGTCATCGTCGGGGCCAGCGCCGCCGGAGTCTGCGCGGCCGTGGCCCTGCGCGGCCACGGCTACCGGGGCAGAGTCACGCTGGTCGACGCGGACCCCAACCTCCCCTACGAACGGCCGCCGTTGTCGAAAGGACTGCTCGACGGGGAGTCGGCCGGTCTCGTGCCCATCCAGCCCCCGTCGGTCTACCAGGACCTCGACATCGCGCTGCGGCTCGGCGAACGCGTCGTCGGCATCGATCCGGCCGCGCTCACCGTACGGCTGAGCGGCGGCGACGTCCTCGGCTGCGGGCGGCTGGTGCTGGCGACCGGTGTCGCGGCGCGCCGCCTCACCACGCCCGGCGCCGACGCCGACAACGTCCTGTCGCTCCGGGACGCCGCCGACGCGGTACGGCTCCACGCGCGGCTGGCCCGCGGCGGCCCGCTGGTCATCATCGGCGCGGGCTTCATCGGCCTCGAACTCGCCGCCGTCGCCCGTCGGCGCGGCATCGAGGTGACCGTGGTCGAAGCGCAGCCGTATCCGCTGGCCTCCGTGCTCGGACCGGCCGTGGCGGACCTGATGACGCGGCTGCACCGCGACCACGGGGTGCGGCTGCTGACCGGCGTCACGGTCACGGAATTCCTCGGCTCCCCGGCGGGCGTGGAGGCGGTGCGTCTGTCGGACGGCCAGCGCGTACCGGCCGCCACGGTCGTCGTCGGGATCGGCGTACGCCCGCGGACGGAGCTGGCCCGTACGGCACGTATCGACGTCGACGACTGGGGCATCCCCGTCAACGAGTTCGGCCAGACCAGCCGGGCGTGGATCTACGCGACCGGCGATGTCGCGAGCCAGCCGCACCCGCACCTGACCGCCCGCGGCCGGCTCGAGCACTGGGAGGCGGCGCAGCGGCACGGTACGGCGGTGGGCAGCACGATCGCCGGCAGCCCGGTGCGGTACACCGCGCCGCCCTACGCGTGGTCGGACCAGTACGACACCACGTTGCAGATCATCGGACGGCCCCGGCGCAGCGACGACTTCGTCCTCCGGGAGGGCGCGGTACCCGACCGGTTCCTCGCCTTCTGGCTGCGCCACGGCCGGATCGCGGCGGCAGCGGGCATGGGCGCCGCCCGCGAGGTCGGCGTGGTGAAGCGGCTCATCGCGGGAAACGTGCCGGTCGACAGCCGACTGCTGTCCGACCCCGGCCTCGACCTGCGCGGAACACTCAAACAGCACCTCGTGAGAAAGAGCGCGCAATGACGACCGTCACCTCAGAGATCACCCACGACTCCACCTACCGGCTGGTCGACACCGCCGACTACCAGATCCAGATCAACGAAGCCGGTGACGGCGATCCCGTGTTCCTGATCCACGGCACCGGGCCCGGCGCCACCGGCTGGTCGAACTTCGAGGCCAACATCCGCGCACTCGCCGCCGACTTCCGGTGCGTCGCCGTCACGATGCCGGGCTGGGGCGACTCCAACCCGCAGAGCGTGGCGACCGGACGCGACCAGGGCGCGGCCGTCACGCAGTTGATGGACGCCATGGGCATCGACCGCGCCGCCTTCGTCGGGAACTCCATGGGCGGCGCGATCGGGATGGTCATGGCCACCGAGCACCCCGAGCGGGTCTCGCACCTGGTGACCATGGGCTCGGGCATCTGGGGCGTCAACGTGATGGCGCCGAACGGCATGTCCGAAGGCATCCGGATCATCTTCGACACCTACGAGGACCCCTCACCGGAGAACTTCCAGAAGCTGGTCGAGGTGATGTGCTTCGATCCGGCCCACGCCACCCGCGAGTTGGCCGAGGAACGCTCGCGCACCGCCGTGAGCAGGCCGGAGCACCTGCGCAACTGGCTGGAGGTGATGCGCGCGGGCGTCGGCGCGACCGGCTTCGCGCAGGCGGGGGAGAAGATGGCGCGGTCCGACGTGCCGACGCTGATCATCCACGGCCGGGACGACCGTACGGTGCACTACGAGACCAGCCTGCGCGCGCACGCGGTCATCCCGGACTCCCGGCTGCTGATGTTCGGCCGCTGCGGTCACTGGGCGCAGCTCGAACACGCCACCGAGTTCAACGCCACGGTCAAGCACTTCCTGGAACACCACTGATGGCCGCCGGACAGGGGCGTCTCGCCGGGCTGTCGGTGCTGGTGACCGGCGGCGGCTCGGGACTCGGCCGGGCCGTCGTCGACCGCTTCGTCGCCGAGGGCGCGACGGCCACGGTGCTCGAACGGTCGCCGGAGAAACTCGACAACCTGCGGGAGGCGCACGGCGACCGCGTACGCGGCGTACGCGGTGACGTCACCTCGGGAGAGGACAACACCGCCGCCGTCGAAGCGGCCGTGTCGGCCTTCGGAGGACTCGACACGTTCGTCGGCAACGCGGGCCTGTGGGACTTCGGCCGGGCGGCGCTCGACATGTCGATGGCCGAACTGGAGAGCGGCTACGAGGAATTGTTCGGCGTGAACGTCAAGGGCTACCTGCTCGGCGCCCGGGCGGCGGCCCAGGCGCTCGCCGAGCGGCGGGGATCGATGATCTTCACCCTGTCCAACGCCGCCCTGTACCCACGCGGCGGCGGCGTGCTCTACACCGCGTCCAAACACGCCGGAGTCGGACTGGTCGCGCAGTTGGCCTACGAACTCGCGCCGCGCGTGCGGGTGAACGCCGTCGCGCCGGGCGGGATGGCGACCGATCTGCGCGGGCCGCGCGCCATGGCGCTGGGCGACACCTCCATCAGCGACATGCTGCCGACCGGCGACCGGCTCCGTCGGTACTCCGCCCTCGACCTGGCCCCCAGCGCCGAGGACTACGTCGCCCCGTACGTCCTGCTCGCCTCGCGCGAGGAGTCCGCGACCGTGACCGGCGCGGTCCTCGACGTGAGCGCCGTGGGCACCCCGCGCCGCCCCGACCCCGCGCCGTAACGCTGTCCCGCGCGCCGTCCCACCGCTCCCGGCGGTGACGTGTTTCGGCCGCGTTCCCCCAGGCAGAACGTATTGCTGGCCGCTCACCTGGCCGAATCACATACTCCGGTCACCGGTCGCTCGCCGAGCGGCCCGCCCTCCGCTCGCAGGTGCCGACACCGCGGCGGGGATGGCCCCAGGGGCGTTCATGACATGAGGAGAGGCAGTGCGATGACGCACAGCGAAACACACCACCAGGAAAGACCGCGCGTCGAGAGACCCGTCCGTACCCGCGGGAGGAATCCCCTGATCGCCGTGGCCGCGCTGCTCGGCTTCACCTCGTCCGCGGTGACCTTCATGCTGACCCCGCTGCTTCCCGTGGTGCAGCGCGAGTTCCACCTGACGGTCGGCGACGTCGCGTGGGTGCTCACCTTGCTGCTGATAGGCGGCGGCGTCAGCACGATCCTGCTGCCGCGGCTGGCGGACGTGCTCGGCGACCGCGGAGCCGCGACACTGGGCGCCGCGCTCCTCGCGACCGGCATGCTCGTGCCGGGCATCTCGCACACCTTCCCCGCGATGCTGATCGGCGCGGCGGTCATGGGACTCGGCTCCGCGGCCGGTCAGCTCGGCGTCGGCGTCCTGCGCCGCCACCTGGCGGGCTCCTCGGTGCACACCGCGGTGATCGTCAGCCAGGTCGCACAGGCCGTCGGGGCCGGAGTCGGGCTCGTCGCCGGGGGGCTGGCGCTGAGCCGGGTCTCGATGCAGGACTTCTTCCTGGGCGCGACCGTCGTGTACGTCGTGGTGGGGATCTGCGTCTGGGCCGTCATCCCGTCGAGTTCCCGCGACGCCACGGCCGCGTTCGGCATCGGGAACGTCATCGGCCTGGTCGCCTGGATCGTCCTGCTGCTCTACGGCATCAAGACGGCCGGATCCGACGGCATCTCGTCGGCGAAGGCGATCGGCTTCGCCGCTGCCGGTCTCGCGGGCGGGGCCGTGTGGGTGACGCTGGAGAAGCGGTCGAAGACCCCGGTGTTCCATCTGGCGCTCCTGAGGTCCGGGACCGTCGCGCGGACGGTCGTGGCGGGCTTCACGATCGGCATGGCGATCCAGTCGGTCACCTTCCTCATCCCGTTCTACGTCCAGACGCCCTCCGCCGCGGGATACGGCCTCGGGTACGACGCCCTGGACACCGGGCTGTTGCTGCTGCCCTACTCGCTGCTCGGCGCGCTCGCCGGTATCGGCGCGGGCGTCCTCGGCGCTCGTACCAGGCCGCTGCTGGTGGCGGGGGTCGGCGCTACCTGTCACTGCGCCGCCGCGCTGACCCTGATCCTGGCCATGTCCGGGGGCGCCTCCGTGGCGTCGTTCCTGGTCGCCGCGTGCGTCTACGGCGTCGGCAGCGGCCTGGTGGGCGTCGGACTGTTCAGCTCCATCCAGAGCAGCGTCCGCGCGGAACTCACCGGAATGGGGATCGGCATGATCGGCATCATCATGACGATCTCCGGGTCGCTCGGCCCGGCGGTCTATTCGAGCATCCTCCAGTCGAAGAGTGTCGCCGCCGTCCCCGGTGTGCCGGCCGAGGACCGGTTCCGGATCTGTCTGCTCGTCGCGGGCTGCTGCGACGTCCTGGTCGCCTTCATCTGCTACTCCGCCCGCCGCGGACGGGTGCCCGCGTCCGCGCAGCCGTCCGTCGGCGCACCGGCCGACCAACTGACCAACTGACCTTGTGACCTCCTGACTTCCTGACTTCCTGAGGAGGGGCCGGGCCGGGCGACGCTGCCGCCCGGCCCGGCCGGTCACCACCGCGTCGGATGCGCGGCGAAACGGCACCGACGACAACCTCTGCCAATCATTCGGCCGTCGCCACCGGATCTCCGGTGGCCCCTGTTCTGTTGGGTGGCACACCACCATGGTTTCTTCCCGATCATCCACACGCCCGCACGGGACCGGCGCACCCCGCCGGCCGGCCGCGGCCGACGAGGCCGCCGTCGCCGCCGCGGCGGCCCGGCTCATCGACGCCGCGGCGCGCGGCGTGCCCTGCGCACCGGTCCGCGACCTGATCGGCGCGGACGACCTGCCGGGCGCCTACGCCGTACAGGCCGCCGTCGCCGCGCACCGCCTGCGGGCCGGCGCCCGCGTCGTGGGGCGCAAGATCGGCCTCACCTCACCGGCGGTCCAGGAGCAACTCGGCGTCGACCGGCCGGACTTCGGCGTCCTCTTCGACGACATGGCGTTCCTCGGCGGTGACACGGTCCCGATCGACCGCGTGACGCAGCCGCGGGTCGAGGCGGAGATCGCGTTCATGCTCGGCGACGACCTGACCGAAGGCCCGCTCGACCACGCTCAGGTCCGGGGCGCGATCGCCTGGGGTTCGGCGGCCCTCGAAGTGTGCGGGAGCCGGATCGCCGACTGGGACATCAGCTTCGCGGACACCGTCGCCGACAACGCCTCGGCCGGGGCGTACGTCATCGGCCCGCGGCGGCTCTCGCTCGACGCGTTCAGCCCGGTGGAGCAGCGGATGTCGATGTCGATCGGCGGCGACGAGGTCTCCGCCGGCACCGGCGCCGCGTGCCTGGGCGATCCCGTCGCGGCGGTCGTCTGGCTCGCCCGGACCGCGCGGGAACTCGGCGATCCGCTGCGCGCGGGGCAGCTCGTGCTGTCCGGCGCGCTCGGTCCGATGCGTCCCGTCGTCGAAGGCGACGTCGTCGTCGCCCGGCTGTCCGGGCTCGGCGCGGTGCAAGTGCGGTTCGGCAAGGGAGAGCGGGCATGACGAAGACAACGGGCACGCCGCGTACGGCGGACGCGACGAAGACAGCGGGCGCGACGCGTACGGCGGACGCGACGAAGACAGCGGGCACGACACGTACGACGGACGCGACGACGGCAACGGGCGCGACGCGTATGGCGGGTGCGGCCAGGACGAAAGTCGCCGTCATCGGATCGGGCAACATCGGCACCGACCTCATGATCAAGGTGCTGCGCAACGCTCGGCACCTGGAGATGGCGGCCATGGTCGGCATCGACCCCGCCTCCGACGGGCTGGCGCGTGCGGCCCGCCTCGGGGTCGCGACCACCCACGAAGGCGTCGACGGTCTGCTGCGGCTGCCCGGCGTCGAGGACATCGCCATCGTCTTCGACGCCACGTCGGCCAAGGCCCACGAAGCGAACTCCGCCAAGCTGGCACCGCTGGGCAAGCGGCTCATCGACCTCACGCCCGCGGCGATCGGGCCGTACGTCGTCCCGGCGGTCAACCTCGACGAGCATCTCGCGGCGCCCAACGTGAACATGGTGACCTGCGGCGGCCAGGCCACCATCCCGGTCGTGGCCGCCATCAGCAGGGTGGTGCCGGTGCCGTACGCGGAGATCGTCGCCTCGATCTCCTCGAAGTCCGCGGGGCCCGGCACCCGGGCGAACATCGACGAGTTCACCGAGACCACGGCCGCCGCCATCGAGCGGGTCGGCGGGGCGCGGCGCGGCAAGGCGATCATCATCCTGAATCCCGCGGAACCGCCGCTCATGATGCGCGACACCGTCTTCGCCCTCGTCCGGGCGCCCGACGCCGAGGACCGGGAACGGATCAGCGCGTCGGTGGAGCGGATGGTCGCCGACGTCGCCGCCTACGTGCCCGGCTACCGCTTGAAGCAGCGGGTGCAGATCGACCGCATTCCGGCCGGGCAGCCCGTGCACAGCCTCCTGGACGCCGCGGCCGACAGCCCCACCCACCAGGTCTCGGTCTTCCTGGAGGTCGAGGGAGCGGCGCACTATCTCCCGGCCTACGCCGGGAATCTCGACATCATGACCTCGGCGGCCCTGCGGGTCGCCGAGCGGATCGCCGCGGCGAAGGCAGGAGTCTGAGATGTCGGCTGCGATATTCGTACAGGACGTGACACTGCGGGACGGCATGCACGCCGTACGCCACCGCATCACCCCCGAGGACGTGCGACGCGTCGTCACCGCCCTCGACGCCGCCGGAGTCGACGCGATCGAGGTGGCGCACGGCGACGGACTCGCCGGGGGATCGGTGAACTACGGTCCCGGATCCCACACCGACTGGGAGTGGATCGAGGCCGCCGCGGACGTCCTGCGGCAGGCCCGCCTGACCACCTTGCTGCTCCCGGGCGTCGGAACGATCCACGAGCTGAAGCGTGCGTACGAACTCGGTGTGCGGTCCGTGCGCATCGCGACGCACTGCACCGAGGCGGACATCTCCGCGCAGCACATCGCCGCTGCGCGCGAACTCGGCATGGACGTCTCGGGCTTCCTGATGCTCTCGCACCTGGCCCCGCCCGAACAGCTCGCGCGGCAGGCCAAGTTGATGGAGTCCTACGGTGCGCAGTGCGTCTACGTCACCGACTCCGGCGGGCGGCTCACGATGGCCGATGTCGCCGCCCGCGTACGGGCCTACCGGGACGTCCTCGACGACGCCACCGAGATCGGCATCCACGCACACGAGAATCTGTCGCTGTCGGTCGCCAATTCCGTCGTCGCGGTGGAGAACGGCGTCCGGCGCGTGGACGCCTCGCTTGCGGGCCACGGCGCTGGAGCGGGCAACTGCCCGCTCGAAGCCTTCATCGCCGTCGCCAACATCTCCGGATACCAGCACCGCTGCGACCTGTTCCGGCTCCAGGACGCCGCCGACGACGTCGTCAGGCCCTTGCAGGACCGCCCGGTGCGCGTGGACCGGGAGACCCTGACCCTCGGATACGCCGGTGTGTACTCCTCGTTCCTCCGGCACGCCGAGGCCGCCGCCGCCCGCTACGACGTGGACGTCCGGACCATCCTCATGGAGTGCGGCAGCCGACGCCTGGTCGGCGGCCAGGAGGACATGATCGTGGACATCGCGCTCGACCTCGTGGCGGCCCAGAGCCCGTCCGTCTGAGACGGCCGCGACCGGCGCGGGCCCGCAGCTGCCCTGCGCGGTGGGGGAAGCCGGATCGTCGCGGCGGCTGCCCACCGCGCGGGGCACCGCTGTCCGGGCGGCGTGCGGCGCGGCGCGGGCCCACGCCGGAGACGGGCCCCGGCGGCCCCCCGAGAACGCGCACAGCGGGCGCGGACGTCAACGACGGGAGGCGACGGGCATGGTGCGCGCGACCCCCAGGACGTGCGCGGCGGATCGCCTGCCGGGAGTCGCCGGTCTTCGGGGAGATCCACGAAGAGAGCTGTCGGCGCTTCGGCCACGAACCCGTCGCCGTCCCGGCCGGTGAAGCGGCCGACCGGGCAGAGTCGCTCGCGGACTCCATCGCGCGGCTCTCGTGTGAGGCCCGCCGCCAACAGCCGCGCCCAACACCCGCCCCCCACAGCTGTCTTGCGCGATTCCCTGGGCGGCCGGTACCGGGGGATCGCTCCTCGTAGACGTCCCCATTCGCGTGATCGCCGCTCGCCGCGCGCCCCGCGTGCATCCAACCGGGCCTTCGCTGCGGAAAGATCTGCAACGCGGCAGCCGGGCCCGGACGGTCAGGTGTTCGTCGCGCCGGGAGGAGCACGAGTGCGGGACGCGGACGTCGTGATCGTGGGTGCGGGCGCGGCCGGGCTCTCGCTGGCCCACCGGCTGTGCGCGCCCTCGGCCGCCCGGCACCGGCCCGCCGTGGTGCTGGTCGACGCACCGTCCGGTCCGCTGCGACCGCCCGAGCGCACCTGGTGTTTCTGGGAGCCGCCCGGCGGCCCGTACGACGCGGTCCTGGCCGCCTCCTGGGACCGGTTGCGGGTCCGGGGACCCGACGGCTCGGCCACCGTGGCGGATCCCGCGCCGTTCCGCTACAAGATGCTGCGGTCGGGCGCCTTCGAACGGCTGGTGGACGAGCGCCTGTCGGGACCGGACGGCTGCCGCCGGATCGAGGCGACGGTCGAGTCCGTGCAGGACACGGCCACCGGCGCGCGGGTCTCCGGGCACGACACGGCAGGTCGGTCCCTGGAGCTGAACGCCCGCTGGGTCTTCGACTCCCGCCCGCTCCCACGGCTCCCCGCGGCCCGCACGACGCTGCTCCAGCACTTCAGGGGCTGGTTCGTCCGGACCGCGGACGACGCCTTCGCCCCCTCGGTCGCCGACCTGATGGACTTCCGCACACCGCGTCCCGCGCACGGGCTGTCCTTCGGCTATGTGCTGCCGCTCGGGCCACGGCAGGCGCTCGTGGAGTACACGGAATTCTCCGCCGGGGTCCTGGACACGGCGCGGTACGACGCGGCGCTGCGGCACTACACCGACGACGTGCTGAGGCTCGGCCGGTTCGAGGTGACCGGCGTGGAACAGGGCGTGATCCCGATGACCGACGGGCGGTTCACCCCGCGCGCCGGGCGTTCGGTGTTCCGGATCGGCACGGCGGGCGGCGCGACCCGCGCGTCGACCGGTTACACCTTCGCCGCCGTCCAGCGGCAGACACGGGCCGTCGCCGACGCCCTCCTGACCGGCGATCCCACGGTCGGCGGTCGGCCGCGCCGCGCCCCCGTACCGCCCTCCCCGCACTCGCGCCGCTCCCGGGCGATGGACGCCGTCATGCTGCGGGCCCTGGACACCGGGCGGGTGGACGGCGCGGACTTCTTCACCGGGCTGTTCCGCCGGGTGCCGACCGAGCGTCTGCTGCGCTTCCTCGACGGCGGCTCAGGACCGGGGGAGGACTTCCTGATCGGTCTGAGCACCCCGGTCGCCCCGATGCTGCGGACCGTGGCCGAACTGCCCTTCCTGCGCAGGCACGAGCCCGGCGAATCTGTCGCCCGCAGACCCGACCCGCCTCCCGTCGCGCCCGTGAGCCGCCGCCCCGGTGCGGCCCCTTGATGCCGCCCCGCCCCGACGCCGCCCGCCCCGATGCCGCCCCCCAACAGGAAGTCCGCCCCATGCCCCTGCTGCGAGACGACGAGCTGTCGTCGGCGTTCGACCACGGCTCCGCCCGCTACGACCGGCTGACCGCGATGAACCCCGGCTACCACGCGCACCTGCGCCGCTCCGCCCGGCGCCTGCGGCTGCCGCACGGCGGGGCCGGGCTGCGCCTGCTCGACCTCGGCTGCGGCACCGGCTCCTCGACCGCCGCGCTGCTCGCCGCCGCTCCGCACGCCGAGATCACGGCCGTGGACGCCTCCGCCGGGATGCTGGAGCGGGCAGCCGCCAAACGCTGGCCCGCCACCGTCTCCTTCCTCCACGCGCCCGTGGAGAAGCTGGCCGAAGGGGGCTTCGTCACCGGGCGGTTCGACGCCGCGTTCGCCGCGTATCTCGTGCGCAACGTCGCCGACCCTGACCGCGTCCTCACCGCCGTCCGCGACCGGCTCCGCCCCGGCGGCCGACTGGCCGTGCACGAGTACGCGCTCGGCGGGAGCGCCGCGCACCGGGCGGTCTGGGCGGGGGTGTGCAAGGGCGTCGTGCTGCCCGCAGGACGGCTCACCGGCGACGCCGGTCTCTACCGCCACCTCTACACCAGCGTCGTCGCGTTCGACACGGCCGCCGCCCTCGGCGACCGGGTGCGCCGCGCCGGATTCGGCTCCGTCCGCGTCCTGCCGCTGCCCGGCTGGCAGACCGGCATCACCCACACCGTGCTCGGCCGCGTACCCCAGGACCCGCCGCGCGCCGAGCCGGAACAGGGGCCACCCCACCCGCCCCGAAGTCTGGCCCAGCCGCAGCCGCAGCCGCAGCCGCAGCCGCAGCCGCAGCGTCAGCTCCGGAACCAGCACGGGGACCCGCGGTGACCGGGCGCCCCGCCGTGCCCCGCCGTGGCCGCGACCGGCGCGCCCGGACGATTCCCGCGCCGCCCGGCCGCCCCCGCTTCGGCGCCGACGCCCCCGAGGTCGCCGTCATCGGAGGCGGTATCGCCGGGCTCGCCGCCGCCACCGGCCTGGCGGAGCGCGGCGCCCGGGTCACCTTGTACGAGCGCGAGCGCGGCCTCGGCGGACGACTGGCCGGCTGGTCCACCGACTTGGCCGACGGCTCACCGGTCACCATGAGCCGCGGCTTCCACGCCTTCTTCCGCCAGTACTACAACCTGCGCGGCCTGCTCCGCCGCGCCGACCCTTCCCTCGGCATGCTCACCGCGCTGCCCGACTACCCGCTGCGGCACAGCAGCGGCCTGTACGACAGCTTCGCGCGCGTCCCGCGCACCCCGCCGTGGAGCGCCCTCGGCTTCGTCGCCCTCAGCCCCGCCTTCGGCTGGCGGGACCTGCTCCGGATGAACCCGGCCGCCGCCCTGCCCCTGCTGGACGTGCGCGTGCCGCAGGTCTACGCACGCCTCGACACGGTCAGCGCCGCCGACTTCCTGGCCCGTATCCGCTTCCCCGACGCCGCGCAGCACCTCGCCTTCGAGGTGTTCTCCCGCAGCTTCTTCGCCGACCCGCGCGAACTCTCGGCCGCGGAGCTGGTCCTGATGTTCCACATCTACTTCCTCGGTTCCAGCGAGGGCCTGCTCTTCGACGTCCCCGACGAGCCGTACCCCCGGGCGCTGTGGGAGCCGCTCGGCCGCTACCTGGAAGGCCACGGCGCGGACGTGCGCACCGGCACCGAAGTGAGCGCGGCCGGGTCGTCGGGGCCCGACGGCCCGACGGTCACCGCCGACGGCAGGACGCGGCGCTTCGACGCCCTCGTCCTCGCCCTGGACAGCGGCGGCCTGCGCCGCCTGGCCGCCGCCTCGCCCGGCCTGTGCGACGCGCCGTGGCGGGAGCGGGCCGAACGGCTGCGCACCGCGCCGCCGTTCCTCGTCTCCCGGCTCTGGCTGGACCGCCCGGTCGCCGCCGACCGGCCGGGTTTCCTCGGCACCAGCGGCTTCGGCCCGCTCGACAACATCAGCGTGCTGGAGCGCTGGGAGGGCGAGGCGGCGCGCTGGGCGGCCAGGACCGGCGGCTCGGTGGTCGAACTGCACGCGTACGCCTACGCTTCCGACGACCTGCCCGCCGCCCAGGACCGGCTGGTGCGGCAGATGCACCGGGTGTATCCCGAGACGGCGCACGCCTCGATCGTCGACCAGCGGCACGAATGGCGCGCGGACTGCCCGTTGTTCCCGGTGGGCGGCTTCCACGACCGGCCCACCGTCCGCACCCCGCACCCGACCGTCACGGTGGCGGGCGACGCGGTCCGCACCGACCTCCCGGTCGCCCTCATGGAACGCGCGGCGACCACCGGCTTCCTGGCCGCCAACGCCCTGTTGGAGCGGTGGGGCGTGCGCGGCCAGACGCTCTGGACGGTCCCGGAGCGGGGCCGCTCAGCCGTACTGCGGGCGCTGGCGGCCCTCGGGGACACGTGACGGGCCGCGCGCCGTCAGCCCGGGAAGCGGCCGGCGGCGCGCAGTGCCCACCGCCGCTCCGCGTACGCCAGGTCGTCGCGCCAGAGCCGCCCGGCGGCCCCGCGCATCAGCGGGCGCAGCACCGGGGCGGCGGCCCGCGCGACCGCGAACCCGCGGCGGTCCGACGCGGCGACCACCGCCTCCACCACCGCGGTCCGCGGACGCCCCGACCGGTCGGGGCCGAGCGGCGTGGCGTGCGTCTCGACCACGGAACCCCGCCCCTCGCCCTCGGTGATGTGCATGACCACGGTCCTGGGCTCCGGCGCCGTGAACACCGCGCGCACCGGCACCACCGCCCGTCCGGCGACCTTGAAGGACACGTCCACCGCGAAGGCGTCGTGCGCCGCGTCGGCATCGCCAGTGGGTGTGCCGACCACCGTGAGGTCCACGAACGAGTACGGGTGCAGCCATCCGCCGTGCCACGGGTCGAGCCGGTTGGCGACCACGTCCTCCGGTTCGCACACCCCGGAACCCGTATAGACCGCGGCCAGGGCGCCCGCGGGCTCCGGCCGGACCGGCACCAGCGGGGCGGCCGTCGGCTCCTCGCCGCCCACCCCGTCCAGCCGCACCCAGACCAGCAGCCCGTCGTCGTGCACGGGGTACGGCTCCCAGCCCGCGAACGGCGCGCCCTTCAGGGACAGGCCGTGCCAGTGGCAGATCAGCGTCCCGCAGCGCACCGAGCTGTCCTTGAGCGGCGCGCCCAGGTGCGGGCAGGCGCCGGGGCCGCCGCGCAGCGTGCCCGCCGCGTCCCGCCACAGCACCACCTCGGTGCCGCCGACGGTCCTGCCGTACGGGCGGCCGTCCTTGACGGCGCGGGAGCCGCCGACGACGAACCAGTTGCCGGACGGCCGCGCCAGGGCCCGCTTCAGGGCGTCGCCGATCAGCCGCGGCGCCGCGTCGCGCCAGGTCGGCCGCTGCTGCGCCCAGCCGGCCGGGTCGCGGCGCAGCCGCAGCGGAAAGCGGCCGGGCCGGTGGTCGGTCACGACATGTTCTCCTTCTCCCAGCGGGACCACGACGGGCCCACCGACGACGGCCGTTCACGCGGTGGTTGACGTGGCCGCCCTTGCGTCCGTGAAGCCTGCCCTCGGTCCTTCGGCTCCGGTGCCGTCGCGCCGCCCCGGGCGCGCAGCCGCGCCGCGCCCAGCCGGACCAGCCCGTCGAGCGCCACCGCCGCGCGCCGCTCGCGCGGTACCACCGCACGGCGGTGCAGGACCGCGTACCCGTCGTCCTCGATCGCGTCCAGGATCCCGCCGTAGAGCACGAGAGCGGTACGGATGCACGGCCTGGCCACCGGGTCGAGCATCGGCAGTCCGGGCGCCGCCTCCCGGTAGACGCCGCGGGTCAGTTCCGCGGCGGCCCGCAGCGCCTCGGTGATCCGTGCGTCGCGGGCGCCGGTCGTCCGGCTCCACAGCAGCAGGCCGCGGTCCACGCCGTGCGCGGCGAGCAGGTCCGCGGGCAGATAGACCCGGCCCCGGTCCAGGTCCTCGCCCACGTCCCGCAGGAAGTTGCTGAGCTGGAAGGCGACACCGAGTGCCGCGGCGTGCGGGGCGGCCTCCGCGCGGGGGACGACCGTGCCCAGCACCGGCAGCATCTGGAGGCCGATCAC
Source organism: Streptomyces sp. NPDC008079 (assembly GCF_042957385.1). Lineage (NCBI taxonomy): Bacteria > Bacillati > Actinomycetota > Actinomycetes > Kitasatosporales > Streptomycetaceae > Streptomyces > Streptomyces sp. NPDC008079. Next base: position 294,072 of record NZ_JBIBIC010000009.1, on the reverse strand, counting down.
CGCAGCCGACCCGTGCATGTAGCCGCGCAGGTCCGCGTACGTCGGATAGTCGCGCACCTCGAGGTCGCTGCGCATCGCCGCCATGAAGTCGGTGAAGTGCCGGTGGTCGATGTCGTACACGGCGGCCGTGTGCGCGAGCGCCCGCACCACCGGCTCCCTGCTGTTCCCGTGCCGCAGCCCGGCCGCCAGCTCCTCCTGGAGCGCGTCGAGCGCGGCGGCCCGCTCCTGGAGGGTCCGCGTCCGGTCGAGGCTGTCGACGATGTCGTCGGCCCAGCGGGCGAAGCCGTACAGCGCGTGCACGGCCGGTCGCCGCTCGACCGGGAGCAGCCGGGTGGCGAGGAAGTACGTCTTGCCGTGCCGGGCGTTGAGCTGTCGGCAGCGCGCGTACGCGGCGCGCAGCGCGGGCGCGTCGATCCCGGCCGCGTCGAGCTCGCGCGCGGTCACGCCGGGGTGCCTTCCGTCGCGAGCCGGGTCCGGGCGGGCGGGGACGGCCGCCGCGGGCGCGGCCCGGTGACACGGGCCGCGGCGAGCTTGCCGGAGATGAGCACGGTCGGCACGCCCACGCCCGGCGTGGTTCCGCAGCCGGCCAGCACCGCGTTCTCAGTGCCTCGCACGAGGTTCCGGGGACGGAACGGGCCGGTCTGCGCGAAGGTGTGGGCCGCGGAGAACGGCGTACCGGCCGCGTGCCCGTCCGCCGTCCAGTCCGCGGGCGTCACCAGGGACTCCTCCTCGATGGCGGCGCCGATCCCGGTCAGGCCGCGCCGCTCCAGCTCGGCGAGGAGGCTGTCGCGGTAGCGCGGCGAGAGCTCTCCCCAGGCGCGCGCGTCCGGCCCGATGGCGGTGTTGGGGCACGGCGCCAGGACGTAGTGCAGATGCTTGCCGGGCGGGGCCAGTCGCGGGTCGGTCGCCGTCGGCCGGGTGATCAGCAGCGACGGGTCGGACATCAGGGTCCCGGCGCGGGTCAGTTCGTGGAAGGTGTCCTTCCACGCGGCGCCGAAGGAGATCGTGTGGTGCGCCAGCTCCGGCCAGGTGCGGTCGGTGCCCGCGTGCAGGATCACCGCGGAGGGCGAGTGCCGCAGCGGGACCGCCCGGCGCGGGGTCCGGCCGAGCAGCCGGTAGGCGACCGGCAGATCGGGGGTGAGCACCACCGCGTCGCAGGCGATCCTGTCCTGGTCCGTGACGACGGCGGTGATCCGGTCGCCGGACCGCTCCAGCCGGGTGACGTCCTGCCCGTACCGGAAGTCGGCCCCCGCGTCGGCCGCCGCGTCCGCCATCGCCCGCGGCAGCGCGTGCATGCCGCCGCGCGGGAAGTAGACGCCCGCCACGGTGTCCATGTAGGCGATCACCGCGTAGGCGGCGAGCGCGCGGGCCGGCGGTACGCCCGCGTACAGCGCCTGGAAGGTGAAGACCCGGCGCAGCCGCTCGTCGGAGACGAAGTCGCCGATGCGGGCGTCGAGTCGGCCGAAGCCGCCGAGCGCCGCGAGCCGGGCCAGGTCCGGGTGGACGAGCTGGAGCGGCGAGTCGAAGTTGGCGTCGATGAACCGCCGCATCTGGACCGCGTAGAGGTCGGTCAGCCAGCGGCGCAGCCGCCGGTAGCCCGCCGCGTCCGCCGGACCGGCGAAGCGTTCGATCTCCGCCTCCATGGCCTCGGCGCCGGTGTGCACGTCGAGGCGGCTGCCGTCGGCGAACAAGGCCCGGTAGGCCGGGTGCAGCGCGATCAGGTCCAGCCGGTCGGTCATCGTCTCGCCGACGGCCGCGAACGCCTCCGCGACCAGGTCGGGCATGGTGAGCACGGTCGGACCCGTGTCGATCCGGTAGCCGCCCCGCTCGATCCTGCCCGCCCGGCCGCCGGGCAGCGCGGCGCGCTCCACAACCGTCACCCGGCGTCCCGCGCCCAGGAGGTGCAGCGCGGCGGACAGCCCGGACAGCCCGGCCCCGACCACCACGACATGGTCGGTGCGTCCCGTCACTGTTCTCATCGGTGGTCTCCTGCGGCAGCGGCTTCCCGCGGGCCCGGTCCGGCGGCTGCCGGTCGGTCCTGCGGGTGCGGGGCGTGGTGTACGGACCGCCCGTCCGGGCATACGCCCGCGGCGCGTTGGAAGAGGTCGAGGAGCCGGGCCCTGGCAACCGGTCCGACGCGCGTCGCGCCCGCCAGGAACCGGGCGCTGTCGGCGGCCAGTTTCTCGATCCGGTGCTCGACGGCGGCCCGCGCGCCGGTCGAGACGAGCAGGTCCCGTACCCGGTCCAGATCGCCGTCGGACAACCGCGGGTCGCCGACGGCCGTGTCCAGCAGGGCGAGGGCCCGCCGGTCGTCCGCGGCCTCGGCGTGGTCGCGGGCCACCGCGATCAGGTAGTTGGGCTTCCCGTCGCGGATGTCCTCGCCCGTCGGCTTGCCCGTGTACGCGGAGTCGCCGAACACCCCGTGCAGGTCGTCGCGCAACTGGAAGGCGATGCCCGCCTGTCGGCCCGCCGCGCACAGCGCCCGGGTGGTCTCCTCGTCCGCGCGGGCCAGAGCGGCCCCGAGCGCCAGCGGGCGCTCGACGGAGTACAGTGCGCTCTTCAGCCGGGCGGTGCGCAGCGCACGCGCGGCCGACCGCGCACCGGTGGTCTGCCCGTGCAGATCCAGGTACTGCCCGGCCACCATCTCGGTGCGCATGGCCTGCCACAGCACGCGCACCCTGCGGGAGGTGTCGCCGGGCAGGGCGGTGGCCGCGACGGTGTCGTCGGCCCAGGCCAGCGCGAGGTCGCCGACCAGGACGGCTGCCGCCCGGCCGAAGGGCTCGGCGGGGCCGGAGCGGCGCGCGCAGGGGTACTGCGCGTCGAGGTCGAGATGGACCGCGGGCTGTCCGCGCCGCAGCGCGGAGCCGTCCATCACGTCGTCGTGCACCAGCGCGCAGGTCTGGACGAGCTCCACCGCGGCGGCGATCCGCAGCGCCGCGTGCACCTGTTCGGCGGACCCGCCGCCGCCCGCGGCCCGCAGCCCCCACCACAGGAACTGCGACCGGGTGCGCTTGCCGCCGCCCAGGGTGAACCCGGCGACCCGCTCGGCGAGGTCCCGCGCGAAGACCGCGTCGATCGCCGCCGCTGCCGCCACCCGCTCGCCGAGCTCATTGGCCAGCACCCGCCCGACGTGGTCCGCGACGTCCGCGTCCACGGCCGCGGGGTCCGGCGGGCGGGGGACAAGGACGCGCGCGGAAGCGTCGTACGGGGCGCCCCGGGCCGCCTGCTCACCGGGGGAGGGGTGCTCGTCCGCCGCGATGCGCCTCATCGACTTCCTCTCCTCGCGTCGTTCGGCTTCGTCTTCGGTCATTCCGTCCGGGACGCCCCCGCGGATGCAGCGGACGTCCACTGCTGCCGGGAGGGGCGAAAACACCTCACCACGAGTGACCCATCGTGATCACGCCGCCACATCGGGTCACTGTCGACGAATCTCCGCATGCGGGTGGTCCGGCCCGCATCCGGCCGACCGGGCCGCGCGGAAGAGACCGTGAAGGGGGACGGTGGGGGGAACACAACGCGCGGAACGGAGCTGCTCATGATCAGCGATGCCACCGAACCCGGGCCGCTGTGCCTGGTCACCGGGGCCTCGGGCTACATCGGCGGACGCCTGGTGCCCGAACTGCTGGCCGCCGGGTACCGGGTCCGGTGCCTGGCCCGCTCACCCGGAAAGCTCCGCGATCACCCATGGGTGCACGACACCGAGGTGGTCCAGGGCGATGTCACCGATCCCGACTCGGTGGCGGCGGCGATGCGCGACGTGGACGTGGCGTACTACCTCGTGCACGCGCTGGGCACCGGCTCCGGCTTCGAGAAGACCGACCGGGAGGCGGCCCGGGTCTTCGGCGAGCAGGCCCGCGCCGCAGGGGTGGGACGCATCGTCTACCTCGGCGGCCTGACCCCCGGCGGAGTACCGGAGGCCGAACTCTCGCCGCACCTGCGCTCGCGCGCCGAGGTCGGCCGCATCCTGCTGGACTCGGGGGTGCCCACCACCGCGCTGCGCGCCGCGGTGATCATCGGATCGGGCTCCGCGTCGTTCGAGATGCTGCGCTACCTCACGGAACGGCTGCCGGTGATGGTCACCCCGAGCTGGGTCCGTACCCGGATCCAGCCCATCGCCGTCCGCGACGTGCTCCGCTACCTCGTCGGGAGCGCCGCCATGCCGCCGGAGGTCAGCCGCCCCTTCGACATCGGCGGCCCGGACGTCGTCACCTACCGGGAGATGATGCAGGGCTACGCGGCGATCGCCGGTCTGCCCAAACGCCTGATCGTCCCGGTCCCCGTCCTCACCCCACGGCTGTCCAGCCACTGGATCGGACTGGTCACCCCGGTGCCCCGGTCGATCGCCCGCCCGCTCGCGGAGTCCCTGCGGCACGAGGTGGTCTGCTCCGAGCACGACATCGCCCGCTACGTGCCGGACGGCGAGGGGCAGCCCTTCCCGCTGCGCCGCGCCCTGGCCCTGGCCCTGCGGCGGGTCCAGGACGCACAGGTCACGACCCGCTGGTCCTCCGCCTCGCTGCCCGGCGCGCCCAGCGACCCGCTGCCCACCGACCCCGACTGGTCCGGCGGCAGCCTCTACACCGACCGCCGCGAGCAGGTGGTCGACGCCTCACCCGAGGCGCTGTGGCGCGTGATCGAGGGCATCGGCGGCACGAACGGCTGGTACTCCTTCGGCCTGGCCTGGGCGGTCCGCGGCTGGCTCGACCGCCTCGCGGGCGGTGTCGGGCTGCGCCGCGGACGCCGTGACGCCGTTCATCTGCGGAACGGGGACTCCCTGGACTTCTGGCGGGTCGAGGAGATCGACCGCGGCAGGATGCTCCGGCTGCGCGCCGAGATGCGACTGCCGGGCCTGGCCTGGCTGGAGCTGCACGCCGACCGGGACGACCAGGGCCGCACCCTGTACTGGCAGCGGGCGCTGTTCCACCCGCGCGGGCTGCTCGGCCACGCGTACTGGTGGAGCATCTCGCCCTTCCACGCGTTCGTCTTCGGCGGCATGGCACGCAACATCGCCAAGGCGGCGGAACAGGGCAGGTCCGCCCCGAGCCCGCGGCCGGTCACCACCCACTGACCGCTACGGGGCGACCGGCCGCTCCTGGCGGGCGGCCATCACGGCCCGCAGCCGGACGGCCGCCCAGTCAGGGCCCCGCTCGCGGACCCGGGCGGACAGCCGCCCGAGTCCGGGCGGCGGCGCGGTGAGCAGTGAGGCCACGGCGTCCCCGATCTCCCGCCCGGTCGCCGCGGCCGGGTCCAGGACGACGGCCGCCCCGGCCCGCTCGGCGTCGTGGGCGACGGCGAACTGGTCGCTGGAGAACGGCAGGACGAGCGCCGGGACGCCCGCGGCGACGCACTCGGTGAAGGAGTTGTTGCCGCCGTGGTGCACCATCGCGTCCACCTCCGCCAGCAGCGCGCGCTGCGGCACGGAGGCCGCGACGCACACCCGCGGGCCCGCCAGATCCGCGAGCGCCGCCGTACGGTCCCCGGCCGCCAGGACGACCGCCGCGTCCGGACAGCGCTCCAGCACGCCGCGCGCCACGGTCCGCAGCACGTCGTCCCTGGCCGACAGGAAGGTGCCGAAGGCGACCAGGACGACCTTCCCCGCCGCCGCGCGCAGCCGGTCGGCCGCACCGCGCCAGTACGGGTCGAGAACCGCCGCGTCCTGCGCGGTGCAGTGACCGGCGTAGAGGGCTTCGCGCCCCTCGGGCGGTACGGGCAGGCCGGGAAGCGGCGGGTAGCAGTAGACGACGGCGTGCGGTGAGGTCAGCGCGAACGCCCGGCCGGGCGGCGGCCGGTGCGGGGCGTGGAGTGCGGCGAAGTCCGCGAACAGCGAGGTGAAGGCCGCGTCGTTCGCCCGTACCGCGGTGCGCAGCGCCGCCCGCTCCGCGGGGCGCGGCCGGATCCCGGCGGGCCAGGCACAGGGTTCGCCGAAGAAGGCGTCCGGGCCCGCTGGCAGGTAGCCGGGATGTCCGGGACAGTAGGAGGCGTACGACAGACCGAGGCAGTGCAGGGCGAGCGTCACCGGGTAATTGAGCTGGTCCACCAGGTACCAGTCCGGCCGCAGCCGGTCGTGCAGAATCCGCAGGTCCGCCAGGATCCGCTCCGGGTCGGCGAGCATGTCGGCGCCTCGGTGCCGGGCCTGGGCGAGCAGCGCGGGCACCGCGCCCGCCCTGGTGGCGTCCAGGAACTCGGTGAGACGCGCCGCCTCCGCCGCGTCCTGCTCGGTCGTCTCCGCGATCCCCGTATTGGCGTTCCGCGTCACCGTGAGCGGCACGAAACCGATGTCCGCCTCCCGCGCCAGCTCCTCGAAGGCGGGCGCGCACGCGAAGTGCACCTCGTCGCCCGCCCGCCGCAAGGCTCCCGCCAGGACCGACAGCGGCCGGGCGTGCGACTGGAAGGGCGGGCTGACCACCACGATCCGGGCCATGGGACTCCTTCGGTCGAGCGGTGTCCGCGTACGCCGACGCGGCCCCCGCGGAACTCCACGACGGCGTGCGGCGCGGCTGCGACGGCAGATCCTGCCAGGTCAGGGGCGTGCGCGCTGTGAGGCAGAACCGGCGCCCGAAGTGCATCCAATCCGCTCGGCCGTACGGAAGCGATGACTGTGCACGATCCGCAGCCCCATTCGCACGGGAGAGGCCGCCATGGAAGACATCGCACTGCCGACCGCCCCCGCGGCGGGCTCCGCCACGGGAGCGGCCGGCGACGGGACGGTCACCGGGAACGTCTTCGCCGGTCCGGGCGCTCGCACCGGGCCCGCGCCGGACGACGACGTCTTCGTCGACCTCCGTTCGACCTTCTGGACCGGCCGGATCCGGCCCGCCGCCGCGGGCGCGGGCGCCGGGGCGCTGCTGAACCTCACGCAGGCGGAGTACGGCTGGCCGTTCCCCGAGGGCATCGCCTGGGAGGCGGAGGACCTGTCGCTGGCGCGACTCCGCCGCGCCTGCCGGATGGGCCTGGCCCACAGCCCCGAGACGCTGACCGGCCACGCCGGTGGCTCGGACCGGCTGCGGGCCGCCGCGGCCGAGGCGTGGCCGGACGCGCTGCGGGTGCACGGCGCGGACAGCGCGCGCGACGCGCTGCGCGAGGCGCTGCGCCACCGCCCGGCCGGGGCCGCGACGGCGGCCCTGCTGGACGTCGCCACGGCCCGGGGCCTGCGGCCGCTGGAGCCGGAGGAGGCGGCCGAACTCGCGGCGGCCGGCGACCGCGCGACCCGCCACGCGGCCTGGCGCTACCTCGCCGGTGTGCCGGGCGGCGCGTCCCTGCTGCCGGTCTCCGCCGAGGCGGAAGACCCGTACGAGCGGCTGATGCTGCTCCCCGGCCAGGACCCGCTGCTGCCCGCGGCGGCACGCAGGCCGGGTCTGCTCGTCGCCCAGCCGATGCTGCTGGGCGGCCTCGACACTCCGGGGGAGGGGCTGAGCGGCGGCCTGAGCGTGCTGCTCAGCGGCCTCGGGGACGCGCTGGCCGACACCGGCGCGGTCGCGGCCGTCGTGACGGTGGTCACCGCCTGCCGCAGCGAACTGGCGCGGGACGACAGCCTGTTGCACGCCCGGGGCCCCGGGCACTGGGTGCTGCGGCTCCCCGTGGACGCGGAACATCCCCTCGGCCAGCACGAGATGGGCGCCCACCGCGAGGCGCTGGCCTGGTGGGCCGTACGGCTGCTCGGCGGCCTCGGCGCACGGCTGGACGTCCTGCACGCGCGCTACGCCGACGACGGCTCGCTCGCCATGGCCCAGGCCGCGGAACGCCTCGGAGCCCGGCTGGTGTTCACCGCGACGCCCGATCCGCACCGGCAGATGACCGCACGCCACGGCCGGGCCCCGGCCGCCTCCGACGACCTGCGCGACGACCTGCACCGGGTGTTCGTCGCCGACCGGCTGGTCGAACGGGCCGCACGCGTGGTCGCCATACCCGGACAGCAGGGCGACGCCTCCGAACTCGTCCGCCACTTCCCCCAACTGGCCGCCGCGCGGGACGGCGCGGGCCCGGCCGCACCACCGGAGGGCATCCAGCCGTACGTGCCGGCCGCGTCCGAGGCGTCCGACCGGGCGGATCTCCTGGGCATGGTCCTCGGCGGGGGCGGTAGCGGCGGCGCGCGGCGGGCGCCGCTCGGCCCGGACGCCCTGCGGGAGCCGCTGCTGCTCTCCGTGGGACGGCTGCACCCCGTCAAGCAGCAGGACATGCTGGTACGGGCCTGGCTGGAGCGGGGCCTGTACCGGCGGTCCTCCCTCGTGCTGATCGGCGGCGCCGCCGACCGTCCGTCGGCCGCCGAGACCGCGATGCGCGCCAGGATCGGCCGCCTGCTCGCCCGGCACCCCGGCGCGGCCCACCGGCTCGTCCTGCTCACGGCCCTGTCCAACACCCGCGTACGCCGCCTGGAGCGGGCGCTGGCCGACCCGGCGTCGGGGGCGCGGGCCTGGTACGTCTGCCCGAGCGCCAAGGAGGAGTTCGGGATCGCGGTGCTCGAAGCCATGGACGCGGGACTGCCGACCGCCGCCCCCGAACGCGGGGGAGTACGCCACTATCTGCGCGACGGCGACAACGGCGTACTGCTGGACACCTCCAGCGCACCCGCCCTGGGCATCGGCCTCGAACGGATGCTGGACATGCCGCCCTCCGCCGCCCGCGCCCTCGCCGCGCGGGGCCGCGCCACGGTCACCTCCGGCTACACCCTCACCTCCACGGCTGCCGCCTTGGTCGAGGAATACCTGGCCACCGCCCCGCCCGGAACCCCCGGCTGACGCCCGAGCCGCGACGCGCGGCTGACGGCTGGCTGGGACGTTTCTCCTCGGGCTGGCGGCGACCCGCCCACCGGCCTGCGGCGATGTCGGCTGAGGGCTGACGTGACGCGAGGTCGTACCTCCGGGCTGTCGGTGAGCGGCCCACCGGCCTTCGCCCGGTGTCGGCTGAGGACTGGCCGGGGCGTTCACGGGCTGCCGCTGAGCCTGCTTCGGCCTCGGCCGAGGACTGTTCCGGGCGTACCCCCCCCGGAGGGGGTCAGGGGGCGGCGGTGGGTGGTGGGGTGGGGGAGCCGATGCGGCTCAGGGCGGACAGGGCGTCGCGCAGGCCCTGGGGTCTGAGCATGCCGGGCATCAGGGGGCCGGCCCAGCCGGGACCGGCGAGGAAGACCATCGGATGGGTACGGGCGCCCTTGACGCCCCAGCTAGTGGCCGCGACATGCCGGGCGAGCGGGCGGTCGGCGGTGGAGCGGGACTGGGACCACAGCACGACAGCCGCCGGGCCGATCCGGCGTACGGCCTCGTCCAGGGCGTCGACCGGCACCGCCCCGCCGAACATCCGGGTCGATAGGCCGAGCTCTCCGAGCCCCGCGGTGAGCGCCTCCAGCGGAAGCGTGTGGTGGTCGCCGGGCACGCACGCGAGCAGTACGGGCGCCGCCCCGGTGACGGTCGGCGCCGGGCGGACCCGCCGCAGCGCCGACGAGACGTGCCAGGACAGCAGGTGCTCGACCTCCACGTACCGCTCCCCGGAGGTCTGCCACTTGCGGCCGACGGCGCGCAGGGTCGGCGCCATCACCTCCTCCCAGGCGACGACCAGCCCGTGCCGCTCGACCAGGTCGGTCAGCAGGGCGTCCACCGCCGGGCCGTCCAGCCGCACCGCGGCCCGCGCGAGCCCGCGGCACTCCTGCCGGACATCCCCGAGCGGCGGGCCGCTCCCGGCGGCCGGTTGCCGAGTGGCGCGCCGGGGCGGCCCGGCCGACGCCGGGCTCGTGGGCGCGGGCGCGGTGCCGGCGGCGGCCTGAGCGGCGCGGGCCGCCTCCGCGGGCGGCACGCCCGAGGCGGTGAGGCGGCACATCTCCTCCAGGACGGCCACGTCCCGCGGAGCCCAGCGCCGGTGCCGACCGTCCGAACGGACCGCCGGACCGATCCCGTACCGCCGGTCCCACGACCGCACCGTCGTGGCGGACACCCCGAGCCGCCGCGCCAGCGCACCCGTGGCGATCCCGGCCTCGACAGGCTCCCGCGCTCCCGACGCCCCCTGCGTCCCACCCGTCTCCTCGCTCATCTCTTCACTATACGACGCAGAAACGGTGCGAGTTGCTCCACCTGGCCGGTGATTCGCACGCTAGGACGAGCCGACCCCGCCGCATCGGCGGCAAGCGGCCCCGCGCGCCGGGCTTCCCGGCGGCTCGCGGCCCGCCCGGCAGGAACCCGACCGAAGAAGGGCAGCTCCATGACCGTACGCACCGTCGCGGAACCCGCGCACGAGCCCGCGTCCGCATCCGCTGCCGCCGCACCCGCTCCCCCCGCCGTCCCGGCGCCCGCCCGCTCCGCCGACGGCCGGGGCGGGTCCGACGCGCCGCTGTGGGAACCGGCCGAGCTGGGCCTGGCCGACTCGGAGCTGGCGGCCGGTCTGGTGCGGGGCAACGAGGACTGCGTGGCCGCCGCCTACCACCGCTGGGGCGGGCTGATCCACGCGCTCGCCCGCCGGTCGCTCGGCGACGCACGCGAGGCCGAGGATGTCACCCAGCAGGTCTTCCTCGCCGCGTGGCGCGGCCGGCACGGCTACCGGCCGGACCGCGGGTCCCTGGCCGGATGGCTGATCGGCATCGCGCACCGGAAGATCGCCGACGCGCTCTCCGCCCGCACCCGCCGCTCCGTACTCGTGGCCAACGCCGGTTCCGCCCTGCCGCCCGAGCCGGACGCCGACGCTCAGCCCGACGCCGCGCTCCACCGGGTCTTCGTGACCCGTGAGCTGGCCAAGCTGCCCGCCGCCCAGAAGCAGGTGCTGTGCATGGCCTTCTACTGGGACCTCACCCACGCCGAGATCTCCGAGCGCACCGGTCTGCCGCTCGGCACGGTCAAGAGCCATTCGCGCCGCGGGCTGCGCAGACTGCGGGCGCTCCTCCAGGCGGACGCCGCGCTCGGCTGATGCGGGGCGGCCCGGAGGCCGTAGCGCCCATGACGCGACACGCTGCAAAAACGCTGCGAGATGAGAGATCCGGACAAAAGGGCCACCTTGGGGAGTGCGAAAGCAGTACATCCGCGACATACGGATCTGCCCGCCCCACAGAGGAGACGGCGATGAAGCTGCAGGACGAACTCCCGCGCGATCACCACCTGGCCACCGTCTACCGCTTCGGCGCCGCCTTCTGCGGCCTGGTGCTGATCGTCTTCGGAGCACTCGGGTTCGCTGACGCGCTGGGCTTCTTCGACACCCACGGGTCCAAAGTCGCCGGTCTGAGCACCAATGGCGCGCTGAGCGTGATCTCCCTGGTGGTGGGCGCCGCCCTGATCCTCGGCGGCATCGTCGGCGGTAACTTCGCCTCCACCTTGAACATGACCGTCGGCGCCCTGTTCCTCCTGAGCGGCTTCGTCAATCTCGCCGTCCTGGACCGGTCGGCGAACGTGCTGAACTTCCGGATGCCCAATGTCATCTTCAGCTTCGTGATGGGCCTGCTCATCATCACGTTCGGGATGTACGGCCGCGTCAGCAGCCGCCTCCCGCACGACAACCCGTACTGGCGCAGCCGTCACCCCGAACAGGCCGACCGCGAGGCCGCTGCCGCTGCCGCTGCCCCGTCCGCGGCGCCCCGCCCCGCCCTCGCGCCCCGCGCCCCCGGCGCGCAGCCGCGCTGACTCTCAGCGGGCCGTCGTCCGCCGGGTGATCAGGACCTCGATTCCGTCCAGGATCCGGGTCAGGCCGAAGTCCACGTCGTCGTCGGCGACGTCGTCGTCGTATTCCTCGCGCTCCATCATGGCCGCGAGGATGGGATATCCGTGCTCGTGAAGGAGCGGCTGAAGGAAGCGCGCCACGGCGGCCGACTGCACCGGCGCCGCGGTGCTGTCGCGCACGTCGCGGCGGGCGGCGGCGATGCGCCGCGCGTAACCGTCGAGCAGCAGCGCGCACCCTAGTGATTCGGCGGTGCTCAGCCCGGCCCCGGTGAGCGCTTCGAGCAGCACTTCCGTCCAGCGCAGCAGGTTCGGGGTCGCGGGCGCCCCGCGGATGGGCAGGTCGGGCAGCCACGGGTGCGTGTCGCAGCGCCCGATCATCGCCCTGGTCCAACGGGCGGCAGCCGCCCGCCATTGGTCCGCGCCGGTTTCCAGCTCCGGCGCCGGGCCCCACGCGGTCTCCGCGACCAGGACCAGCAGTTCGTCCCGCGAGCTGACGTACCGGTAGACCGCGTTGGCGGTCAGTCCCACCCGCCTGGCGATGTTCGGCATGGACAGGGCCGCGAAGCCTTCCGCGTCGGCCAGTGCGACCGTCGCTTCGACGATTCCCTCCACGCTCTGCGAGGGCTTCCGGCCCAGCCGTCCCGTCTTGGGGGCCAGTCCCCACGCCAGGGCGAGGCCGGGCGGCAGCGCCTCGTCGTCACCGGTCGTCATCGGGCTCATCTCCATGTCTCGTCCCCGGGGGGAATTGACTTTGTGGGCGCCTCACACTTTATATTAGTGTGGACCACACACGAATTGTTTGAGGATGTGAACGCCGATGAATCCCCCAGGTCAGAACCGCGCCCCAGGACGTCGCAGGCCACAGGTCAGGGTGCGACCGCGCCTACGGGTCCTGCTGACCGCTCTGGTCGGCGCCGTCATGATCGGCGGCGCCATGACCGGCTGCGCCGCCGGACACGCGCAGCCGGCCCAGCGCGCGGAGGGCGGCCGAGGCGGTCCCGCCACCGTGGTCAGGACGGACACCGGCCTGGTCGAAGGCCGCCTCGGCACGGACACCCGGATGTTCCAGGGGATTCCTTACGCCGCCCCGCCGGTCGGGCGGTTGCGCTGGGCGTCGCCCCAACCGGCCGCGTCCTGGCCGGGCATACGGACCGCGACCGAGCCCGGCAACCGATGCGCACAGTCGGCGGGGCTCATCGACGAGCAGAGCAGCAGCGAGGACTGCCTCTATCTGAACGTCACCACGCCCGCGGGCAGCGGCGCCCGCGAGCTGCCGGTGATGGTGTGGATCCACGGCAACGGCTTCATCAACGGCGCCGGAAGCCTCTACGACGCACAGCGCCTGGCCAGTCAGGGCAAGGTGGTCGTGGTCAGCGTCAACTACCGGCTCGGTGTCTTCGGATTCCTCGACCATCCCGCCCTCGACCACGGCCCGGCCGCGCACCTGTCGGGCAACTTCGGACTGGAGGACCAGCAGGCGGCGTTGCGCTGGGTGAAGCGCAACGCGGCGGCATTCGGCGGCGACCCGGCGAACGTCACGCTCTTCGGCGAGTCGGCCGGCGGCACCAGCGTCTGCGCGCATCTCGTCGCGCCGGGGTCAACGGGCCTGTTCCAGAGGGCGATCCTGCAAAGCGCCGAGTGCACGGGACGCAACTGGTCACCGGGCCCGCCCACCTGGTTCCCGCTGCCGCGCGCGGAGCGCGAGCGGCACGGACTCGACGTCGCGGCAAAGGTCGGCTGCTCCGGCCTCCGGACAGCGGCGGCCTGTCTGCGCGCCGCACCCGTGAACGAACTCCTCAAGTGGTCCGACGACGGAGTCGGGTCAGGGCCGACGGTCGGCGGCGGCGTACTGCCCGTGAGCCCGGAACAGGCGTTCGCCACCGGCCACTTCAACCGGGTCCCCGTCATCCAGGGAACGACCCGGGACGAACACCGGCTGTTCACCGCGGCCATCGAGGCCGTGACCGGCCGGACGACGACCGACGCCGACTACCGGCAGCAGATCCGGACACTGTTCACCCCGGCCGACGCGGCCCGCGTCCTGGCCCGCTACCCCGCCGACCGCTTCACGTCCCCCGGCGAGGCGCTGTCCGCCGTCGTCACCGACTGGGCCTGGGGGTGCACCGTCCTCGACCGGGACCGGGCCCTGGACCAGCACGTGCCGACCTACGCCTACGAGTTCGCCGACGAGGCACCCTGGTTCAGCACCCTCAAGAAGCCCGACTTCCCCACCGGAGCGTTCCACGGCAGCGAGTTGCAGTATCTCTTCGCCGACGAGCAGCTCCCCGGTCCGGCCACCCCCGCTCAGCGCCGACTCGCCGACACGATGATCCGCTACTGGGTCCAGTTCGCCCATACAGGCGATCCGAACGGCCCCGGCGCGGCGCCCTGGCCCCGCTTCGGCACCGGCCGGCACGTCCAGTCCCTGCAAGCGGGGAAGACGGAGCCGGTCGACCTCGCCCGGGAACACCAGTGCGGCCTCTGGCGGACCGTCGGCGGCTGACCGCTGCCGCGACGCCCGTCCCCGCCGGGCTCACGGCCCGGCGGGACTCCGGATCCGGAACCCGGTCCCTCCCTGTGGGGCAACGTCACATTGTATGGTGGGAGTTCGTGTGTCTGGAGGATCGGTCATGGCTCATTTGTCGTCGCGCGGCGTCATTCCCGTACGGGAGCACCTGCGCGACCAGGTGGCCAACGCTCTGCGTGCCGCTCTCATCGCGGGCGAACTGCGGCCCGGTGCGGTGTATTCCGCGCCCATTCTGGCCGCCGAGTTGGGCGTCTCGGCCACCCCGGTCCGCGAGGCGATGCTCGACCTCGCCAAGGAGGGACTCGTCGAGGCGGTGCGGAACAAGGGCTTCCGTATCACCGAGATCACCGAACGCGATCTCGACGAGTACACCGAGATCCGCGCGCTGATCGAGGTCCCCACCATCGGGCGGGCCACCGCGGTGGCCACCCCCGAGCAGCTGGAAGCGCTGCGACCGCTCGCCCTGGAGATCGTGGAGACGGCCCGGGGACACGACCTGATCGGTTATCTGGAGGCCGACCGCCGGTTCCATCTCGGACTGCTCGCCCTGGCCGGCAACGGCCATCTGGTGGAGGTCGTGAGCGACCTACGGAAACGTTCTCGGCTGTACGGGCTGAACTGGCTCGACGAGACCGGTCGACTGGTGGCGTCCGCCCAGGAGCACATCGAACTGCTCGACCTCATGCTCGCCCGCGACTCCGAGGGCGCGCAGGAGTGCATCAGCCGCCACCTGGGCCACGTTCGCTCACTGTGGGCGGACGGCGCCGAGGGGGCGGCGACCGCGCCCAACGGACTCCAGCTCGGGACCGCCTGACGTACGGGATGGTCCGACGTACGGGATCGCCTGACGTACGGGACCGCCTGACGTACGGTCCGGGGCGTCTCCCGGCAGCGGACGAGGCCGTCACCGACGGGAGCGTCCGGCGGCCGTCACCGCCGGACGCCGACCCCGACCGCTCAGGGGTTGAGGAGGCCGCCCATCCACTCCTCGATCGCGTCGGGGGTCCGTGGCAGCGCACCGGACATGAGCCTCGCGCCGTCGGCGGTGATCACCAGGTCGTCCTCGATCCGCAGGCCCATGCCGCGCAGTTCGCGCGGCAGCGTCTCGTCGTCCGGCTGGAAATACAGTCCGGGCTCGACGGTGAGCACCTGCCCCTCCTCCAGAACCCCGTCGAGATACGTCTCGGCCCGTGCGCGCGCGCAGTCGTGCACGTCCATGCCGAGCATGTGACCACTGCTGCACAGCGTCCAGCGGCGGTACACGCCGCTGTCGGGGCTCAGCGCCTGTTCCGGCGGGATCTTCAGGACGCCCCAGTCGTACAGCCCCTCGGCGATGACCCGCATCGCGGCCAGGTGGAAGTCGCGGAAGCGCGCCCCCGGGCGCAGCGCGGCGATGCCCGCCTCCTGCGCCGCCAGCACCAGTTCGTACGCGGTGCGCTGGGCCGGTGAGTAGCGGCCGGACAGCGGCAGGGTGCGGGTGATGTCGGCGGTGTAGAGGGTGTCGGTCTCCACTCCCGCGTCCAGGAGCAGCAGTCCCGCGGGGTCCAGCGGGCCGTCGTTGCGTATCCAGTGCAGGACGCAGGCGTGCGCGCCGGAGGCGGCGATGGTCTCGTAGCCGACCCCGTTGCCCTCGGCGCGCGCCCGCAGGGCGAACACGCCCTCGATCCAGCGCTCGCCGCGCGGGTGCCGCATCGCCTGGGGCAGCGCCCTGACCACGTCCTCGAAGCCGCTCGTCGTGTGGTGGACGGCGAGTTGCAGTTGGCTGACTTCCCAGGGGTCCTTGACCAGCCGGAGTTCGGCGAGGACGGTCGCCAACTCCGCGTCACCGGTGGGCTGGTGGTTCCCGGAGCCGACCAACTCCTCGACGGCCGGGTCCACTCCGGTCAGCAGCCGGACCGGAGGGGAGGCTCCGGTCAGCGGCTTGACCAGGTCGTCCAGGTGCTCGCAGCGCAGCCCGCTGAGGGCGGCGGCCTCGTCGAGGTCGGGACGTCGGCCGACCCAGAACTCGCCGTAACGGCGGTCCCGGTAGAACTCCTGGCCGGTACGGGGCGAGCGGGGCCGCAGGTACAGCACGGCCTGATGGCCGCTGCCGGCCGGCTCCATCAGCAGGACGTTCCCCGGCTGGTCCTCGCCGGTGAAGCCGGTCAGCCAGGCGTACGCCGTGTGCGGGCGGAAGCGGTAGTCGGTGTCGTTGGACCGTACGGCGAGCCGTCCCGCCGGAATGATCAGCCGCTCGCCGGGGAACCGGGCGGACAGCCGGGCGCGGCGACCGGTCGTCAACTCCTCTGCGGGCAGCCGGGTTTCCGGCGGGAGAGGGCTGGGCGCCCATGCGGTGGCCATGAAGTCGCCCAGAGCGGAGGACACCGGCAGATCGTGGCTGCCGGTGTGCGGTGGGGTGGTGGGTTCGGTCATCGGTGCGCGACTCCTTCGGGTCGGTGCGCGAACGAGGAAAGCGGCCGAACAGGGCGAACGAGGAGGGTGAGGCACGGATCGGTAACGAGAGAGCTGACGGCTTGTCAATGCAATGTCACATTACTATGTTACGAGTCACATCGCACAGGTGTCCTGGCGGCCGCCCTTTTCTCACCCCTTGAAGGCGGTCGCGGTGCCGGGAACTCACAACGGAGTGACACACCATGACCAAGCGCATCAGCGTCGCGTTGGCGATCGGCATAACGACCTCGCTGGCCCTCGCCGCGACGTCCTGCTCGGCCGACACCAAGAGCAGGGACGGAGAGCACAAGGCCCCGGGAGTGGCCACCGGCACCGTCATCGGCGGTACTCCCGAGCGCGGCGGCACCCTCACCGTGCTGTCCAATCAGGACTTCGACCACCTGGACCCCGCCCGCAACTGGGTCATGCCGACCATGGACTTCGGCACCCGGCTGCTCTACCGGACGCTCACCACCTTCAAGGCCGCGCCCGGAACCGCCGGCGGCACGATCGTGCCGGACCTCGCGACCGACCTCGGACGCTCCTCGGAGTACGGGCGGGTGTGGACCTTCACCCTCAAACCGGGCCTGACGTACGAGGACGGCACCCCGATCAGGGCGCAGGACGTGAAGTACAACGTCGAGAGGTCGTTCTCGCCGGATCTGACCGGTGGCCCCGACTACGCCCGGCAGTACCTGGCGGACACCGACGGCTACACCGGGCCGCTGACCGGCAAGGAGTTGGACTCCATCCGGACGCCGGACGACCGGACCATCGTCTTCCACCTCAAGCGGCCGGTCGCCGAGTTCTCGTACACCGTCACCCTGCCGACCTTCTCGCCGGTCCCGAAGGCCCGCGAGACCGGGGTGCGGTACGACCTGCGGCCGTTCTCCTCCGGCCCGTACAAGATCGAGAGCTACAAGCGGGGCAAGGAGATGGTGCTGGTCCGCAACGCGCGGTGGAGCCCCGGGACCGACCAGGTGCGCAAGGCGTACCCGGACCGCATCGTGGTCACGATGGGTCTACAGGGCGGACAGATCGACGACCGGCTGATCGCGAGCTCGGGCGCGGACGCCTCGGCCGTCGAATGGGCCAATCTCAGTGCGGCCAGCGTCGCCAAGGTGCTGCCGAACCGGTCGGTGCGGGAGCGGCTGTCCGCCGAGCCGACCGGCTGCACGGACATGCTCTATCTCAACACCGCGCGCGGGCCGTTCACCGATCCCACCGTCCGCGAGGCCATGCAGTACGCCGTCGACAGGTCGGCGCAGGTCACCGCGGACGGCGGACCGGCGCTCAACGACATCGCCACGCACTACCTGCCGCCGCTGCTGACCGGCGGGTTCGTCGCCCCGGTGTACAACGTGCCGCCGTCCGGCGACCCGGCGCGCGCCAAGGAACTGCTGGCCAAGGCGGGCAAGCCGTCCTTGGACGCCACGCTCACCGTCGCCACCGGGGACAAGACCAGGGCCGAAGCGCTTCAGGCGTCGCTGTCCAAGGCCGGGGTGAAGGTGAGGATCGACGTCGTGGACCCGTCCGTCTTCTACGACACGGTCGGTGACACCGCCCACGCACCCGACATGACGCTCAGCGGCTGGTGTCCCGACTACCCCTCGGGTTCGACCTTCCTGCCCTTCGTCTTCGACGGGCGCACCATCAAGGCCAAGGGCAACCAGGGCAACTTCTCGCAGTTCCGCGACAGCGCGGTGGAGCAGCGGATGGACCAGATCGCCGCGATGTCCAACGCCAACCAGACCAAGGTCGCCTGGATCGGCCTCGACGCGACGATCATGCACAAGTCGCCCGCCGTACCGCTGCTCTGGCAGCGCAAGCCGCTGCTGGTCGGCACCAACGTGGCGGGCGCGTTCGGCCACTCGGCGTGGACCGGGCAGTTCGACTTCGCGGTCATCGGCCTCAAGGACCCCGCGAAGAGCCAGGGGTGAAGGGCGCCACCGGCATGACCACAGAGCGGAAGACCGCCCCGCGTCGGCGCGCCGGGCGGTCGCGGCCCAGCGGCTCCACCGACCTGCCGAATCCGATGCGTCCGACCGATCCGAATGTATCTGACGAACCATCACGTCACCTGTCCGGCGGCTTAGTTGACACCACCGGCGGCCCGTGGCGGCGTGCCTGGCGGCAGTTGTGGCACGAGCCCGCCGCCCGCTGCTCCCTCGTCGCGGTCGTCGTGCTGATCGTCGTGTCCGTCGCGGCGCCGCTCCTGGCCCGACTGGGCGGTTGGCGCCCCGACGAGTTCGACGAGAGCGCCATCGACCCCTACCTCGGCGGCATGCCCCGCGGTTCGTTCGGCGGCATGAGCGCCGACCACTGGCTGGGCGTCGAACCCGCCACCGGACGCGACCTGTTCGCCCGCGTCGTGTACGGCGCGCAGGTGTCGCTGATGATCGCCTTCGCCGCCACGGCCATCGTGGTCGTCGTCGGCACCGCCGCGGGCATCACCGCCGGTTACTTCGGCGGGCGGGTGGACAGCGTCCTGAGCAGGCTGATGGACCTGACCATGTCCTTCCCCTCCCTCATCTTCATGATCGCCATGATGTCGGTGGCCCAGGACGTCAACCGCGTCGCGCTGATGACCGGCGTCATCGGCCTGTTCGGCTGGCCCGGTATCGCGCGCATCGTCCGCGGCGAGACGCTGTCGCTCCGGCACCGCGAGTACGTCGACGCGGCACGGGTCGGCGGCTCCACGGCACCGCGCATCCTGGCCCGCGAAGTTCTGCCCAACGTGTCGGGGCCGGTCATCGCGTACACCACCCTGCTCGTCCCCGGCATGATCAGCACCGAGGCGGCGCTCAGCTTCCTGGGCGTGGGTGTGCGGCCCCCCACCTCGTCCTGGGGGCAGATGATCTCCCAGGCCGTCGTCTACTACGACACGGACCCGATGTTCTTCGTGATCCCCAGCGTCTTCCTCTTCCTGGCGGTCCTCGCCTTCACCGTCCTGGGCGACGCCCTGCGCGACATCCTCGACCCGCGGGGAGGGCGGTCGTGACGCTCTACGTGATCCGCCGGCTGATCGGCGTGACGGGCGTGCTGCTCGCCGTCTGCGCCATCACCTTCACCATCTTCTATCTGCTGCCCGCCGACCCGGCCGCGGCGGCCTGCGGAAAGTCCTGCAGCACCGAACGCGTCGAGCAGGTCCGCCACATGATGGGCCTCGACCGGCCGGTCTGGCGGCAGTTCGCGGACTACCTCACCGGTATCTTCGCGGGCCGCGACCTGGGCAGCGGCCCGCACGCCGTGCACTGCGGCTTCCCCTGCTTCGGCTACTCCTACGAGAACTCGCTGCCGGTGTGGAGTCTGCTCACCGACCGGCTGCCGGTGTCCGTCTCGCTCGCGGTCGGCTCGGCCGTGCTGTGGCTCGTCCTCGGGCTGGGCGCGGGAGTCACCGCCGCCCTGAAGAAGGGGTCGCTCACCGACCGCGGCCTGATGGTCGGCGCGGTCGCCACCGCCTCGCTTCCCGTCTACTTCACCGCCATGGTGCTGATCTGGGGAGCGGTCCGCATCGCCGGGGTGCTGCCCTATCCGTCCTACGTGGCCCTCACCCGCGACCCCGTGCACTGGGCGTCCAACCTGCTGCTGCCCTGGATCGCCCTGGCCCTGCTGTACGCGGCCATGTACGCCCGCCAGAGCCGCAGTTCGATGATCGAGGCGATGGCCCAGCCGTACATCAGGACCGCGCGGGCCAAGGGCATGCCCGAGCGCACGGTCGTGCTCAAGCACGGGCTGCGCTCCGGGATGACACCGGTCCTGACCCTCTTCGGCATGGACCTCGGCGGCCTGCTGGCGGGCGCCGTGATCACCGAGAGCATCTTCGGTATTCCCGGTGTCGGCCAGCTCTTCTTCGACGCGCTCCGGCGTTCCGACCAGCCGGTGATCCTCGGCGTCACGCTGCTGGCCGCCTTCTTCATCGTCGGCGCGAACCTCGTCGTGGACCTGCTCTACGCCGTCATCGACCCGAGGGTGAGGTACTGAGATGGATCAGGACACCGCCGATGCGGCCACGCCGCCGCTGTTGCGCGTGGACGGCCTCACCGTCTCCTTCCGCACCAAGCGCGGTCCGGTACGGGCCGTCGACGGCATCGGCTTCACCGTCGAGAAGGGGCGGACCCTCGGCCTGGTCGGGGAGTCGGGCTCCGGGAAGTCCGTCACCTCGCTCGCGGTCATGGGACTGCACGAGGACGCCGAGGTCACCGGTTCCATCGCGCTGGGCGGCCGGGAGCTGACCGGTCTGAGCGGTGCGCGACTGAGCGCGCTGCGCGGG
This sequence comes from Streptomyces sp. NPDC008079, assembly GCF_042957385.1. Lineage (NCBI taxonomy): Bacteria > Bacillati > Actinomycetota > Actinomycetes > Kitasatosporales > Streptomycetaceae > Streptomyces > Streptomyces sp. NPDC008079. The sequence goes on along the minus strand of NZ_JBIBIC010000009.1, from coordinate 273,215 downwards.
CGCCGGATGGCGATGGTCTTCCAGGACCCGCTGTCCAGCCTGCACCCCTACTACACGGTGGGGGAGCAGATCGCCGAGGCGCACCGGCGGCACTTCCGCTCCGGCCGGGCGGTCGCCCGGCGCCGCGCGGTGGAGATGCTCGGCGAGGTCGGCATCCCCGAACCCGCCCGGCGGGTCGCGGAGTACCCGCACCAGTTCTCCGGCGGCATGCGGCAGCGCGTGATGATCGCCATGGCCCTGGCCTGCGAGCCGGACCTGCTCATCGCCGACGAGCCGACCACCGCGCTGGACGTCACCGTGCAGGCGCAGATCCTCGAACTCATCGCCCGCATCCAGCAGGAACGCGGTCTGGGGGTGGTGATGATCACCCACGACCTGGGAGTGGTGGCCCGCGTCGCCCACGAGGTGCTGGTGATGTACGGCGGCAGGGCGGCCGAACAGGCCACGGTGGACGCGCTGTTCGCCGAGCCCGCCCACCCGTACACCCGCGGGCTGCTCGACTCCCTGCCCCGGCTGGACGACGCGGACGACGCGCCGCTGCGTACCGTCCCGGGCTCACCGCCCTCGCTGCTCAGCCTGTCCGAGGGCTGCGCCTTCCTGCCCCGCTGCCCCCGGGCGGCGGTCGCGTCCGAGCCGGAGCGGGAGCGGTGTGCCACCCGGCGCCCGGCCCTGGAGGAGGTGCGCGGCGCGGGGTCGGCCCCGCCGGGGAAGGGCGGCGGGGGAGTGGCCGCCGGGGTCCCACGGGTCTCCGGCGACGGGGGAGAGGCCGCCGCGGCCCCGCCCGGCCCGGCGCATCTGACCGCCTGTCATCTGACGACGGCGGCGCGGTCCGCCGCCGATCCGCCCGCGGACGCCCGGAGCGGGCCGCCCCTCACCGTCAAGGAAACGCGATGAAGCGCACGGACCGAGCACGACCGGCGACGGGATCAGGCCCCGGTACGGGGGCGGCCGTCGCCGATACGAACGGACAGCGCGCCGGGACTGCCCCCGACCGGCGACGGCACCTCGAACCCGTCGCCGCCGCGGACGGCGGACCGCCGCCCGCCCTGGAACCGGGCGGCGACCCGCCGTTGCTGTCGGTCCGCGGCCTGGTCAAGACCTTCCCCGGACGACGGCGGCTGGGCAGGGCGACGGCCCCGGTGCGCGCGGTGGACGGGGTCGGCTTCGACCTGGCGGCCGGTGAGACGCTGGGGCTGGTCGGCGAGTCGGGATGCGGCAAGTCCACCACCGGACGGATGGTGGTGCGGCTGCTCGAACCCACGGCCGGCAGTATCCGGTTCGCGGGACAGGACATCACGCATCTGGGCCAGCGGCGGCTCCGGCCGCTGCGGCGGCACATCCAGATGGTCTTCCAGGACCCGTACTCCTCGCTCAACCCCCGGCAGACCGTGGCCCGTATCGTCACCGACCCGCTCCTGGCGCAGGGCACGTCGGCCGGCCGCGCCAGGATCCGCGCCGCCGAACTGCTCGACCTCGTCGGCCTGTTGCCCGAACACCTCGACCGGTATCCGCACGAGTTCTCCGGCGGGCAGGCACAGCGGATCGGCATCGCCCGCGCCCTGGCCACCGAACCGCGGCTGGTCATCGCGGACGAACCCGTCTCGGCGCTCGACGTCTCGGTGCAGGCGCAGATCGTCAACCTGATGGAACGTCTCCAGGACGAACTCGGCCTGGCCTACGTGTTCGTGGCCCACGACCTCTCGGTCGTCAAGCGGGTCTGCGACCGGGTGGCGGTGATGTACCTCGGCCGTGTCGTCGAGATCGGTGACAAGTCCCAGGTGTACGAGCGCCCCGCGCACCCGTACACCGCGGCGCTGCTGTCGGCGGTGCCGGTACCCGACCCGGCGGTGGAACGCGTGCGGCAGCGGATCGTGCTGCGCGGCGATCCGCCCAGTCCCGCGGCGCCGCCGTCGGGCTGCGCCTTTCACCCGCGCTGCCACAAAGCACAGGAGATCTGCGGCGTCACCCGCCCCGAACTGGCCGGTCCGCCGCGCCGACAGGTCGCCTGTCACTTCCCGGACGCCGATTGAGGGGGCCGAGTGACGGGGCCGCCTGACCGGCCGAGGCACGGGTCCGGTCGGCAGGGCTGCTCCGTGCGCCGGACAGCGGGGTCGAGCGGCTCCGCCGCGTCCGCCTGCGCGCGGGCGGACGCGGTCCGGGCGCGGGGAATTCCCGGGCGCGGAGGAGCAGGGAAACGGCCTGGGGCCACCGGAATTCCGGTGGCCCCAGGCCGTTTTCGCGAGTTCTCCACCCAGGGTTCCCAAGCGATGTGACATGTGCAATGGTACATGGCGCACAACCTGAAAGCCGTGCTCATGCCAAAAGCTGAGGCACGGCTCGCGGTCCGTCCGGGACCGCACCGCCCACTCCCCACAGTGCCGGGCGGGCCCGGACGGGTGCACCGCGAATCCCCCCTCGCCGCGCAACGGAGCGCGGCACACACCGCTGGGAGGCGGCACGTGAACACCCAACCGGTACGACGAAGTCTCACCGGGTTCCTGATACTCGCCCTGGCCATGTGCCTGGGCATCGGCATGCTGATCCACCCGGAACGGGCCGCGGCAGCGCAGCCGAAGCCCGCCGGGACCGCGGCCACCCGCCCCGGCCCGGCGGCCCAGCCCGCCACGGTCGCCGCGGCGAAGTCCGACCACACCGGAGCCGGTTCGCTCAGCGCGGCCGACCGGGCGCCGCTGCCCGCGTCCAAGGACGCGCTCAAGCAGGACTACGACGCGCCGACGGCGCCGGTGGTCAGCCACTCCGCGCCGTCCATGAAGGCCGCGGCGCGGGCCAAGGCCAGGGCCAACGGCCTGACCGCGGCGGCGACATGCAACGCCTCGGACTTCACCGGCCGGACCGGCAGCGCCCTCGTCGCCCAGATCAAGGCGTCCACCACGGACTGTGTCAACACGCTGTTCAACCTGACCGGCACCGACGCCTACAACGCCTTCCGCGAGGCGCAGATGACCACCGTCGCCTACGCCATGCGCGACGGCTCGGCCGCCTACCCCGGTGACAGCAGCACCGGCATGCCGCAGCTCGTGCTCTACCTGCGGGCGGGCTACTACGTCCAGTACTACAACTCCTCGGCGGTCGGCAGTTACGGCACCGCCATGGTCACAGCCATCCGCAGCGCCCTGGACGCCTTCTTCGCCAGCGCCCACTCCGGCGACGTCACCGACGCCAACGGCGAGGCCCTCGCCGAGGCCGTCACCCTGATCGACAGCTCCGAGCAGGACGCCCGCTACCTGTACGTCGTCAAGCGGCTGCTGAACGGCTACAACAGCTCGTACGACGCGTCCTGGTACATGCTCAACGCCGTCAACAACGTCTACACCGTGCTGTTCCGCGGCCACCAGTTCCCGGACTTCGTCGCGGCCGTCGTGGCCGACCCGAGCGTGCTGGACACGCTGTACAACTTCGCCGGCTCGCACCTGGCGCTGCTGAGCACCGACCAGGCGTACCTGACGTCCAACGCCGGGCGTGAACTGGGCCGGTTCCTCCAGGAGTCGGCCCTGCGCGCCAAGGCCAGCCCGCTGGTGGCCGCGCTGCTGAGCCGGACCGCCATCACCGGACCCACCGCTGCCCTGTGGGTCGGCCTGGCCGAGATGACCAGCTACTACGACGCGTCGAACTGCTCGTACTACGACACGTGCAACCTCGCCGACCGGCTCAAGAGCTCGGTGCTCACGTCCAACTACACGTGCAGTTCCAGCATCCGCATCCTCGCCCAGGACATGACGGCTGCTCAGCTCAGCTCCTCCTGCGCCAGCCTGCGCGCCCAGGACGCGTACTTCCACGGCCTCGTCCACGACAGCGGGCCCGTCGCCAACGACAACAACTCCACCATCGAGGTGGTGGTCTTCAACTCCAGCACCGACTACCAGACATACGCCGGGGCCATGTACGGCATCGACACCAACAACGGCGGCATGTACCTGGAGGGCGACCCGGCCGCGGCCGGCAACCAGCCGCGCTTCATCGCCTACGAGGCCGAGTGGGTGCGCCCGGACTTCCAGATCTGGAACCTGAACCACGAGTACACGCACTACCTCGACGGCCGGTTCGACACCTACGGCGACTTCACCGCGAGCACCGCCACGCCGACCACCATCTGGTGGATCGAGGGCTTCGCCGAGTACGTCTCCTACTCCTACCGCAACGTGGTCTACACCGACGCGCAGAACCAGGCCGCGACGCACGGCTACACCCTGCGGTCGATCTTCGGCAACACCTACGACTCGGGCCAGACCCTGGTCTACAACTGGGGCTACCTCGCGGTGCGTTACATGCTCCAGTCGCACCCGGCAGACGTCACCGCGCTGCTCGCCGACTACCGCAGCGGCAACTACGCCGCCGCGCAGACCCTGCTCACCAGCACCATCGGCACGCGCTACAACAGTGACTGGGACGCCTGGCTGACCAAGTGCGCGGTGGGGAACTGCGGCAGCATCGGCGGCGGCAACCCGCCCGGCAACCAGGCGCCCACGGCCGCCTTCACCTCGGCCGTCAGCAATCTGACCGCCGCCTTCACCGACAGGTCGACGGACAGCGACGGCACCATCGCCTCCCGCGCCTGGAACTTCGGTGACGGCACCACCTCCACCGCCGCCAACCCGTCCAGGACGTACACGGCCGCGGGCACGTACACCGTGACACTGACCGTCACCGACAACGGCGGCGCCACCAACACCACGTCGCAGACGGTCACGGTCGGCAGCGGCGGCGGCACGGCGCCCGAGTGCACCGGCGCCGACGTCAACCAGCTCGGCAAGAACTGCAAGCGCGGCAATCTGTCGGCGCCCACCGGCGACTACGCCTACCTGTACCTCTACCTGCCCGCGGGCACCACGACCCTGAAGATCACCTCGGCCGGCGGGACCGGCAACGCCGACCTCTACTACAGCAACACCGGGTGGGCCACGACCGCCAGCTACACCAGCAAGGCCACCGGCAGCGGCAACGCCCACACCCTGACCGTCACCAACCCGACGGCCGGTTACGTCTACGTCAGCCTCTACGCCGTCCAGGGCTTCAGCGGAGCCTCGGTCACCACGTCCTACTGATCCCGGCCGCCTGCCGGTAGCGGGCGCACGGAACAGGAGGCACCACGGTCCGAAGGGGCGGACAGCGGTCACCACCGCTGTCCGCCCTCCGGGCCCGTCCGTACCCCGGAAGCGGGGCGACCCCTCGCTTCCGGCCGGTCGGTCAGTGGGTAAGTCGGTCGATAAGGCGGTCTCAGCTGGTCAGTCGTCGACGGCGCACCGGAAGCCGCCGTGCGCCGTGGTGCTGTCCGGAGTGTTGGAGGTACGGGCGGCGACCCGGTAGCGGTTGCAGTAGGAGTGGTGGCACAGATACGAACCGCCGCGCAGCACCCGGTTGTCGCCGTCGGGAGGACCCACCGGGTCGACCCGCGTCTCGGGCCGGGGCGCGGCGTGCCAGTCGGGGGAGAACCGGTCCGCGCACCACTCCCAGACATTGCCCGAGGCGTTGTGGAGCCCGTAGCCGTTGGGAGTGAAGGCGTTGGCGGGCGCGGTGCCCAGATATCCGTCCTCGCGGGTGTTGCGGACCGGGAAGTCGCCGCGCCAGATGTTGCAGCGGTGCCGCCCGTTGGGGGTCAGCTCGTCCCCCCAGGGGAAGCGGGCCCGTACCAGTCCGCCGCGTGCGGCCTTCTCCCATTCCGCCTCGGTGGGCAGCCGCTTGCCCGCCCAGGCCGCGTAGGCGACGGCGTCGTGCCAGGAGATGTGCACCACGGGGTGGTTGCCGCGCTCCCCGATCGAGGTGCCGGGGCCTTCGGGCGAGCGCCAGCAGGCACCCGAGACCGCTCGCCACCACGGCGCGCCCGGCACGCGGCCGGGAAGCACCGCGTGCCGCGCCCGCGGAGGCACGAAGCCGCCGAAGACGTAGGACCAGCCGCTCAGTTCGGCCTGGGTGCGGTAGCCGGTGGCCTTGACGAACACGGCGAAGCGGGAGTTGGTGACGCATGTCGCGTCGATGCGGAAGGCGCTGACCGTCACCTCGCGCACCGGCCCCTCGCCGTCGTCGGGGAACGCGTCCTCGTCGTCGCCGCCCATCAGATAGGGGCCGGTGGGCACGGCGACCATGCCGCGCAGCACCTCCGCGCGCGGGCGGTCGGGAACGGCGAAGTCCCGTGGCGGAGGCGCGAGTTCGCTTCCCGTCCCGGCTCCGGCCTCGGCCGTTCCGCCGTGACCGCCGGGGCCGCAGCACGCCGTCACCGGGCACCACCGGCGTCACCCGTGCCACCGGCCGGATCGCCGCGGCGTCCCGGCGGCGGCGCACCGCCGTCCACGAGGACGTCGACCCGCTCGCCCGCCGCGTGCAGCAGCATCGCGACGGCGCCCTGGGCCGCGGCGTCGTCGCCGAGCGTGGAGGCCCTGACGGGGATGGTCCGCGCGGCGGCCGGCAGGGAGAACGCCGTGAGCTGCGCGCGGACCGTGTCGAGGACCGGAGCGCCGAGGGCGGCGAGTTCACCGGCGATCACCACGCACGCGGGGTCCGTCTGGGCGGCGAGTGCGGCGAGCACACGGCCCGCCGCCGTCGCGGCCCCGGCCACGACGTCGGCCGCCGGTCGCTCGCCGGACGCGGCCCGCGCCACCAGTTCGCGCCCGTCCCGGACGCTCGCCCCCCTGGCGCGGCACTCGGCCAGCAGCGCGGGGATGCCGATCACGCCCTCCAGGCAGCCGCGGCCCCCGCAGTAGCAGTCCGCTCCGCGCGGGTCGCAACTGGTGTGGCCGATCTCGCCCGCCGCGCCGTGCGCGCCGCGTACCAGTCGGCCGTCCACCACGAGCCCGCCGCCGACCCCCTGCGACCAGTGCAGGTACACGATGTCGGACAGGCCGCGCGCCGCGCCCCAGGTGATCTCGGCCAGCGCGGCCAGCCGCGTGTTGTTGTCCGTGGCCACCGGCGCCTCGAAGTGGTCGCCGAGCCCGGCGACGATCCGGGCCGCGGAGGCCGCCCGGTCCGCGGGGTCCGGCGGACGTTCGTCGTCCGGGCGCCGCACCGGCCCCGGCAGGCCGAGGCCGACGCCGGTCACCGGTGCGAGACTCACCCCGCGCTCCGCGACCAGTTCGCCGACGGCGGCGACGACCGCGGCCACCCGCTCGTCGGGTCCGGCCTCCGCCCGCAGCGCGGTGCTGGACCGGGCGACGACCTCGTGGGCGTGGTTGGCGATCACGATCTGCAAGCGGGTCGGAAGCAGCCCGATGCCGATGAGCTGCGCGCCGCGCGGGTTGAGGGAGACCGCCATGGCGGGGCGGCCGGGGCCCCTCGGCGGCCGGGTGCCGGTGCGGGCGCCTGCGTCGGCGGTCGGGTCCGGGGCGCCGTCCGCCGCGGGTACGGTCGCGGCGGCCGTCCCCGTACCGCCGCCGGAGCCCGGCGCCCAAGTGCCGTCCGGCGCGGTCATCGGCCGCTCGACGACGGCCTCGCGGGCGAGCAGGTCCGAGACGATCGTGAACAAGGTGGTGCGGGAGAGCCCCAGCCGCTCGATCAGCTCCGCGCGGCTCAGCGCTCCCGCGCGCCGCAATTCGCCGAGCACCGCCGCCTCGTGGGCGGCGCGCAGTCGGTGCAGTGCGGCTCCGCGTCGGTCTGCCATGTCCGCATGATCGGACCGCGCCGTGGATTCTGTCAAGTTTCGGGACTAATCCATCCGTGCTGGTCAGTGCCTTCGGCGGTGAGGTGCTTGCCGGATTCGGGGACCATCGGCAGTGATTAGTCCCGAGGATTGACCAAAATACCGGGCCGTCCTTACGGTGCACGGGAGCCGACCAAGCGACGACAGCGCCGCCAGCGGCGGGAGCGGAGGGGCGGCGGCCGGTGAGCCCGCACAACATCCTTTTTCTGATGACCGACCAGCACCGGGTGGACACCCTCGGCGCGTACGGCAACACCGTCGTCGAGACCCCGGCCCTGGACGGACTCGCGGCGCGGGGGACGCGGTTCGACCGGTTCTACACCCCGACGGCGATCTGTACACCGGCACGCGCGTCGCTGGCCACCGGCCTGCACCCGTTCCGGCATGGCCTGCTCGCCAACCCCGAGCGCGCCGCCGGCGGCCAGGACGAGCTGAACGAGAGCCAGCCACTGCTCTGGCCCCAACTGCGGGCGGCCGGTTACCAGGTCGGCCACGTCGGCAAGTGGCACATCGGCCGCGAGCACGGCCCCGAGCACCACGGCCTGGACGGCGAGCACCTGCCCGGCGCGCTCAATCCCGTACGCCACCCGTCGTACCAGCGATGGCTGGCGGACCGCGGCCTGCCGCCGTTCGCGGTGACCGACCCCGTCTTCGGCACCGCCGCCAACGGCGTCGGCCGGGGCCACCTCATCGCGGGTCGGCTGCGGCAGCCCGTCGAGGCCACCGTCGAGGCCTTCCTCACCGACCGCACCCTCGCGCTGCTGGAGCGGTACGCCGCCGGCCGGCGCACGTCAGGGCGGCCGTTCATGCTGTCCTGCCACTGGTTCGGACCGCATCTGCCCTATCTCGTGCCCGACCACTACTACGACCTCTACGACCCGGACGATGTCGTGCTGCCCGAGTCGATGGCCGAGACCTTCGCGGGCAAGCCCGACGTACAACGCCGCTACAGCGAATACTGGTCGGCCGACGCCTTCGACGCGGACGCCTGGCGCAAGCTGATCGCCGTCTACTGGGGCTACGTCACCATGATCGACCACCAGATCGGCCGGATTCTGCGCGCCCTGGAGGAGTACGGCCTGGGCGACGACACCGCCGTGTTCTTCACCGCGGACCACGGCGAGTTCACCGGCGGCCACCGGCTGAACGACAAGGGCCCGGCGATGTACGAGGACATCTACCGCGTCCCCGCCATCGCCCGGGTTCCGGGTGGGCCCGCCCAGGTCTCGGACGCCTTCGCCACGCTCACCGACCTCAACCCCACCCTGCTGGACATCGCGGGCCTGCCCGCCCCCGAACCCTGCGACGGAGACAGCCTGTTGCCGCTGCTGACCGGCGACACCGGGGGAGCGCGCGCGGTCCTGGACCGGACCGAGGTCGTCGCCGAATTCCACGGCCACCACTTCCCGTACTCCCAGCGCATGATCCGGGACCGCCGGTACAAGCTCGTCCACAACCCGGAGAGCGTGCACGAGCTGTACGACCTGGACCGCGATCCGCACGAGTTGCGCAATGTCCACGGGTCCCCGGCGTACGCCGACGTCAGGCGGGAGCTGACCGGGCGGCTCTACCGAGAACTGCTGCGCCGCGGCGACCCCGCCCACAGTTGGATGGGCTACACGGCCGACATCGGCGGCCACCGCGCACCGGACCTCGACGGCGTGGCCGACGACCTCGGCTGAACCGGCCGGTCACCCGGGCCCGGCCGTCCCGCACCCGCCCGCCCCCGACCGCCGGGCCCGTCCGCCCGCGCCCCACCTCACCATCCGCCCACCAGGGAGACCCACCATGGCAAGCCACGACCCGCGGCGCCCGAACGTCCTGCTCATCCTCAGCGACGACCAGGGCCACTGGGCCCTCGGCTGCGCGGGCAACGACGAGATCCTCACCCCGTCCCTCGACGCGCTCGCCGAGAGCGGCACCCGGCTGGAGAACTTCTTCTGCACCTCCCCGGTCTGCTCACCGGCCAGGGCCAGCCTCTTCACCGGCCAGATCCCGTCCCGCCACGGCGTGCACGACTGGCTCTCCGGCGGCCACGCGGGCCCGGACGGCCAGGACTTCCTCGCCGGACAGCGGCTGTTCACCGACGAGTTCGCCGACGCCGGCTACCGGCTGGGCCTGTCCGGCAAATGGCACCTCGGCGCCAACGACCGGCCGCGCCCCGGCTTCACGCACTGGTACGCGCACGAGAGCGGCGGCAGCGCCTACCACGACGCACCGATGTACCGGCACGGCACGAGGGAACCGGCCGCCGGATACCTCACCGACGTCCTGGCCGACGACGCGGTGGACTTCCTGAACGGCGAGGCCGGACGGGAGGAGCCCTTCTACCTCTCGCTGCACTTCACCGCCCCGCACAAGCCCTGGAAGGGCCAGCACCCGCCGCAGGTCGAACGCCTCTACGCGGACTGCGCGTTCGACACCTGCCCGCAGGAGGAACCGCACCCGTGGCAGCCGCTGGTCGACGGCGTACCGGTCGGCGGCGAGGCCGACGTCCGGGCCGCCCTCGTCGGCTACTTCGCCTCCGTCACCGCCATGGACACCGCCGTCGGACAGGTCCTGCGAACCCTCGCGGACCTGGGCCTCACCGACAGCACGCTGGTGGTGTTCTCCAGCGACAACGGCTTCAACTGCGGCCACCACGGCATCTGGGGCAAGGGCAACGGCACCTTTCCGCAGAACATGTACGACAGTTCGGTCAAGGTCCCGGCGATCATCGCGCAGCCCGGCCGGATCAGCGCGGGCTCGGTGCGCCACGAACTGCTGTCGGCGTACGACTTCGCCGCCACGCTCCTGGAGTGCGCCGGGCTGGACGCGGAACCGTTCGAGACCGGACCCGGCAGATCCTTCGCGCCACTGCTGCTGACCGGCCGGCCGAGCCAGCCGCCGCCGCCCCGGCCCGTGGTCGTCTACGACGAGTACGGTCCCGTCCGGATGATCAGGACCGCCGAGTGGAAGTACGTCCACCGGTACCCGCACGGTCCGCACGAGCTGTACGACCTGGCCGCCGATCCGGGCGAGCACGTCAACCTCGTCGCCGACCCGGCGCACCGCGAACGCGTCGGCGACCTGCGGCGCCGGCTCGACGCGTGGTTCACGGAACACGGGGACCCGGCGCGGGACGGCAGCCGCCTGCCGGTCACCGGAGCCGGGCAGCGCGCGCCGCTGGACGCCGGACGGGGCGGCGCCGACGCTCCGGACGCGGACCCGCTCGGCGCCTTCGACGACCCCGAGTGGCAACCGCCGCATCCGCCGTTCAGTCCTTCTTGAATCGTTCTGTCCCCGGCCGCTGTGATGCAGGCGAACCCCTCCCCTCACGGGAACCCGGCGAGGGAGTACCGGAGGACAGACCATGCCAGAGCAGGCCCAAGGATTCACGCGACGCAAGGCGCTGATCGGCGCCGCACTCGGATCGGCCGCCGCCGCGCTGCCCGTCGCGGCCGCACCGGCGGCGGCCGACAGCCCGGCGGCGAACGGCGCCGCGGCCGGCCCCCCGGGGCAGGCCGCGGACGCGCCGAGCGTCGAGGACCAGGCACTCTCCCTCGACCCGCCGGTGTTCCTCTTCGAGACCCGGATACCCGAGCACCTGCGCACCGGGCCCGGCTCGCGGGTGAGCATCAGCGCCGCCACCGCCCGGATCGGCCCGCACTCCCTGCGCTGGGACTACCGGCCGGGCGCCGAACTGGAGATCCGTACCCCGCTGCGCTACGCACCCGACGCGTATCGCGACGGCGACGACCAGGCGACCATGGGGACGGTCGACACCTTCGCCGTGTGGATCCACAACGACCGGGCCCTCGACGACGTGCTCCGGGTGGAGTTCGGGCGCGGCCGGCGCGCCGACGCGTGGTGCGAGATCCACCTCGGCTTCACCGGCTGGCGGACCGTGTGGATCCGCTACGGGTACGACCTGTCGGGAAAGCCGCGCGCGGGCATGGACACCCTGCGGTTCGTCGCGCCCCGGCGCTCCGGCGCGGGCACCCTCCACCTCGACCAGCTCATCGTCAACACCGAGCTGCGCCCCGACCACCCCACCCGTGACCGGCAGGTGCCGTTCGTCAACCGCGAGGGCGACCGGGCCGCCAACGCCCATTGGCTGGCCCTGCTCTCGTACGCCGACCGGCTCGCCGCGCACCCGCTGCCGGAACCCGAGCCCACAGCGAGGGAGAGCGCCTCGCTCGCCGAGGTGACCCGGCGCTATCACGCGGTCCTGCGCAAGTCCCTCACGGTGGACGACGCGGCGGTCGCGGCGCTGGCCGCCGCGACCGACGGCCTCGGTGTGCCGTACCCCGGTGAGCGGGTGCCGGGCCGGGCCGTCGACTCCTACCAGACGGAGATCTACCCGCCGCGGATCGCCGCCGCGCTCAACGCGTTCGTCGCCGGCAGCCCGCTGCGCCAGGTCACCGACCTGATGTACCAGATCGCCTGCGCGTACGACGCCGCGTCGCACGACGCGCACCGGACCCGGCTCACCGATCTGTACGCACGGATCCTGGACCACCTCCGCGAACAGGGCTGGGCGGCGGGGAGCTGCCAGGGCACGATCCACCACCTCGGCTACCAGTTCCGCGGTTTCTACGACTCCGTCCACCTGATCCGTGACGCCCTGGCCGAGCGGGGGCTGCTGGACGGTGTCCGGGAGGACCTGGCCTGGTTCACCGGACTCGGCCGACTGCTCCAGGACTTCGGCGACGCCGAGTCCTACGGCGGCATCTTCGACATCCTCAACACCAACCTCCAGGGCATGCTCGGCACCGCCCTGCTCATGCCGACCCCGGCCGGGCAAGTGGCGCACCTGCACGCGCTGCGGCGCTGGCTGGACGCCGCCCTGACCGTCTCGCCCGGCATCATGGACGGCTTCAAGGCCGACGGCTCCGTCTTCCACCACCTGGGCATGTACCCGGACTACGCCCGCGACGGCTACAAGGGGTCGGCCCCGACCGTCGACATCCTCAGCGGCACCGCCTTCCGGGTGGGGGAGGCGGCACACGGCCGCTACAAGGACGCGTTGCTGCGGATGCGCGTCTACGCCAACGCCTCCGACTGGCCGCTGTCGCTGGCCGCCCGCCACCCCACCGGTCTGACCGCGCTCGCCCTGCCGCCCTACCAGTCGCTCACCACCGCCGGGTCCCCGGACGGCTCGCGGGAGCTGGACCCCGAGGTGGGCGCGGCGTTCCTGCGCCTGCTGCCCGCCAAGCCGAGTTCCGTGCAGAAGGCGCTGGCCCAGCGGTTGGCCGCCGCGGGCGTCACGGCGGAAGCCGCGCCGACGGGCAGTTGGGCGATGAACCACAGCGCGCTGGCCCTCCACCGACGCGACAACTGGCTGGTCGCGGTCCGCGGCCACAACCGCTACCTGTGGAGTACCGAGATCTACGCCACCGACAACCTCTACGGGCGGTACACCACCTACGGCCAGATCCAGGTCCTCGGCCGCGGCGACCCGGTCGACAACCTGGCCAGCGGATTCCGGCAGCCCGGCTGGGACTGGAACCAGTGGCCGGGCACCACGGCCATCCGCCTGCCCTACGAAGAGCTGCGGTCCAACCTGGCGGGCGCGATCGAGCAGATGCCGCTCACCGAGTCGCGGTTCGGCGGCGCGGGCACCATCGACGACCGGCACGCCGTCTTCGCGATCGACCTGCGCGAACACCCCGTCTTCAACCCCTCGCACCGGGCACGCAAATCGGTGTTCCTCTTCGACGAGCGGGTCATCGCCCTCGGCTCCGGCATCCGCAACGACGACTCCGTCCACCCGACGCGGACCACGCTCTTCCAGTGCCACCTGGCCGAGCCCTCGGAACCGGTGATCCACAGCGCCCTGGGCGCGGTCGCCGACTTCCCCTACGCCGTCGACCGCACGCCGTCCGACCCGACGTGGCTGATCGACCCGGTCGGCAACGGCTACTGGATACCGCCGGGCCAGCGGCTCGCGCTGACTCGCGCCTCCCAGACCGCTCCCGACCAGAGCACGGGCACACCCGGTGCCGCCGACTTCGCCACCGCGTGGCTCGACCACGGGAGCGCGCCGCGCGGCGGCCGTTACGCGTACGCCCTGATCGTGGACGCCACACCGGAGGACATGAGGGACTTCGCGGCGCGGATGGCCGACCCGACGATCGCGCCGTACTCGGTGCTGCGCCATGACGACGGCGCGCACGTCGTGCACGACCGGGCCACCGGGATCACCGCGTACGCCGTCTTCGAGCCGCAGCGCACCCTGGCGGCGGGCGGCCCGATCGCGGCGGTGGACACGCCCTCGCTGCTGCTCGCGCGCCCGGACTCGGGCGGCCTCGTGCTGTCCGTCACCGATCCGGACCTGCGCCTGTACGAGGGCCGGGACCGGGACCAGTACGACCGGAACGGCGCGTTCGTCGGTGTGCTCAGCCCGTTCTCCAGGCCCTGGCGGGACAGCCGGGGCGGCACCCACCGGCTGCGGCTGGTCCTGCGTGGCGCCTGGCGGACCGCCGAGCCCCACGCCGAGGTCCGCACTGCCGTGCACGGCGGCCTGACCTCGGTGGACGTCCGGTGCCACCTCGGCCTGGGGGTACAGATCCGGTTGCGGTCCGCGTGAAGGCGCCGGGTGGCGGATGAGCGGGCGACGGAAAGGGCCGGTGCCGGGGGTTTCCTCCCGGGCACCGGCCCTTCCGGGCGTCGGCGTCAGACGCTCTGCGCGGCGCCCACCCCGACCGGCTCTCCGGTCGCGGCCGAGGCGTACGACGCCAGGACGAGTTCCACGATGTGGCGGCCGTGTTCCGGGGTGACCCGGGGGGCGGCGCCGCCGACGGCCGCGACGAAGTCGGCGAGCTGCTCCCGGAAGGCGTCCGGGATGTCCGTACCACTCGGGGTGTGGATCTGCCGGGTGCGGCCGTCGATGCGCAGAAACGTTCCCGCCCGCGGGTCGGCGACCACCGAACCGCGTTCGCACACCACGGTCAGCTCGTCGACCTTGTGGGGCGGGTCGGAGATCACCGAGACACCGGCCAGCCCGCCGTTGGCGAGCCGCAGCGCGACGGTGCCGTCGGTCTCGACGGGCGCGCCGAACCGCTCGGTGACGGCGGCGGTCAGCGAGACCGCGGGCGCGCCGCCCAGCCAGACCGACCGGTCCAGGCAGTGGGCGCCGATGTTCATCAGCGCGCCGCCGCCCGCCAGTTCACGGGAGAAGAACCAGGGGGAGCGGGTGCCGGGCCGGTAGTCCGTGCTGCGGTAGTCGTGCACGGCCAGCGGCGCGCCCAGCACACCGTCGGCGATCGCCCGCTCGGCGGCGCACTTGTCGGGCAGGAAGTGCTGGATGTGCCCGACGGCCAGGGTGACCCCGGCCTGCGCGCAGGCCGCGGCCATCGCGTCGCAGTCGGCGAGGGTGGTGGCCATCGGCTTCTCCACCAGCACATGCAGGCCGTGCGCGGCGGCGTCCAGGACCATCCGGCTGTGGAGCGCGTGCGGGGTGTTGACGATGACCGCGTCGACCGAGCGGCAGGCGAGCAGGTCGCGGTAGTCGGTGAAGGTCGCGGCCCCGTGCGGGGCGGCGACCCGGCGGGCCGCCGATTCCTCCAGGTCACAGACCGCCGTCAGGCGGGTGTCCGCGATCCGGTCCGCGGCCAGGGCGTGCAGGTCCGCGACCGCGCCCGCGCCGATCAGTCCGATACGCATGGAACTCCTTGTCGGTGGGATTCAGGACATCTCGGGGAGCGGTCGCGGCTCCGCGCGGAGCGCGGCGGCCCCGCAGGAGGCGCGCACGACGATCCGCGGGCGGAGCAGCACTTGGTGCAGGGGACAGGCGTCGCCCTCGGAGAGCCGGCGCAGCAGCACCTCGGCCGCCATCCGGCCGACCCGGTACTTCGGCGGGGAGACCGCGGTGAGCGGCACCTCCGCTATGTCCGCGGTCTCGTCGTCGTACGAGACCAGGGCCAACTGCCCCGGGATCTGCGTGCCGTGACGTCGGGCGGCGGCCTCCAGCAAAATCGCCTCCCGGTCGCCGAAGACCAGGGCCGCGGTCGTCCTGGACTCCATCAGGTCGGCGATCATCCGGTCCGCCAGCGCGGCGGTCCACTGCGCCTTCTCGGCTTCGTGGCGGAAGCTCCCCGACAGCCCGAGGTCGTCCATCGCCCGCCGGAAACCCAGCGCGACGGCGACCCCGGTCGGATTGCGGCTGCGGGTGATCAGCGCGATCCGCTCGTGCCCCAGCCGGTGCAGGTGCAGCACCGCGTCGTACGCGCCGCCCAGATGGTCGGAGCAGACGTGCTCGGTACGGTCACCGGGACCCGCGTCGATGAGGCGGCGCTCCAGCAGGACCGCGGGCACCGGCAGCGACATCAGCTCACCGGCCCGGACCCCGGGGTCCTCGATCCCGGTCAAGGTGGGCACCAGCAGCAGCCCGTCGACGCCGGACTCCAGCAGGAAGTCCAGGTCGCGGTCCTCCTCGGCGCGGTCGTAGTGGTACGTGGCGAGTTGCAGGCCGACACCGGCCGCGGACAGCGCCTCCTCGATGCCCTGGAGCACCCGGGGGTAGTACAGCTTGGTGTCGGGGACGAGGACGCCCACGGTCCGCCGGGTGCGCGGCGCCTGCTGCCGGGGACTCGCCACGAAGCTGCCCGAGCCCTGCCGCCGTACCACCAGACCCTCTTCGACCAGCAGGTCGAAGGCGCGCCGCACCGTGGTCAGCGACAGGCCGGTCTCCTGGGACAGCCCGCTCTCGGTCGGCAGCTTCGCGCCGGTGGGCCAGTCGCCGGCCAGGATGCCGCGGCGCAGTTCCGCCGCGAGCGACTGGAACTTGAGGTTGCGCGCGGCGGTGTCCCGCACCGAGCCGGTCCTGCGGCGGCTGCCACCGGAACGGGATGAATCGGCCATGTCGTCCCTCTGCTGGAGTGTCGCCGAGCGTGGTCCGCTCCGATTGTCGCGCCCGGCAGGAGAGCAATAAAGGACTAATCAGGGACGGCTTCATGACGGACCCGCGGACTTCTCCGGTGACGGCGGAGCATCCGCCGACTACCAAGCGGATTCGGGACGCAATACGTCTTGAATGCTCTCTTCCGCGCTCGTGACAGTGGGCCGCACAGAGCAGTCATCCACTGCCCTCATCCAGAGGCGGGAAGTATGGGCACGCATATCTCAGGTCATCGCTGGCAGCTCCCGGTCGCGCTGGGCGCCGTGGGCGTCCTCCTGTGCGCCGCGACGGCGTGCTCGGGCGCCACCTCCTCGTCGGGCTCGTCCCGGCAGTTCACCTACTGGTCGATGTGGAAGGAGGGCGAGCCGCAGCAGAAGGTGCTCGCCCTGGCCGTCACCGACTTCGAGAAGCAGACCGGCATCAAGGTCAAGGTCCAGTGGCAGGGGCGGAACAACCTGCAGAAGCTGGTGCCCGCCCTGAACACCAACAATGTGCCCGACCTGGTCGACGGTCCCTATGTGAAACTCGTCCCCGCGCTGGTGGCCACCCAGCAGTCGCTCGGCCTGACCTCGGCCTTCGACACAGAGGTCGACGGCTCCACCGCGGGCAAGCTGATCCCGGCCAAGTACCTCAAGACCATCGACATCGACGACGCGGCGGGCCGGCCCTGGATGGTGCCGTACAGCATCACCTCCGACGCCGTCTGGTACGACGCCGCGGCCCACCCCGAGCTGAGACGCGACCCGCCCCGTACCTGGGACGAGTTCATCGCCCTGCTCGACCGGATCAAGAAGGACGGCCGGACCCCGCTCGCCGCGGACGGCGACGTGACCGGCTACAACGCCGCGTTCCTGTCCACCCTGATCGTCCGCAACCTCGGACCCGGCGGCCTCAAGAAGGTCGCCTCCGACCGGACCGGCAAGGCGTGGCTCGACCCGGCCGTGCTGGACGCCGCCAAGAAGGTCGAGCAACTCGTCCGCGGCGGCTACCTGATCGACGGATACAAGGCGAGCAAGTGGCCCGCCGAGCAGCAGAAGTGGGCGAACGGCAAGGCCGAGCTGATGTTCAACGGCTCGTGGCTGCCCACCGAGTCCGCCACCTACGCGGCCAAGGGCTTCACGTACGCGGCCTTCCCCTTCCCGGTCACCGCCGCCGGTCACTCCAGCATGCGCGCCGACTTCGTGGGCTTCGCCGTACCGAAGAAGGCCGACGACGCCAAGGACGCGCAGCGGTTCGCCGCCTTCCTGCTCGGCAAGAAGTACCAGGACGCGATGGGCCGGCAGGCCAAGGTCATCCCGGTCCGCGCGGACGCGGCCACCTCGCCCGAGATGGCCGACGTGAAGAAGGCACTGGACCAGGCGGACTCCTTCCACCAGCAGAACGACGGCGTGGCCTTCCCCGGCTACAACGAGAAGCTGTTCTGGGCCAAGGACGACGAACTCTTCTTCGGCAAGATCTCCGCCGAGGAGTTCGTGCACCAGATGCAGGGGGCCCAGGCCACGTACTGGAAGGACCAGCCGCAGTGATCAGGACCGCACCGGCCGGTCCCGACACCGGCCCGGCCGCCGACTCCGCGACCGGCCAGGAGCCAGGACCGGTGCGGCCCGAGCGGGCGCGTCCGGGCGGCACCGCGGCGGGCGGAACGCTCGCCCGGCAGCGACGGCGGCTCTTCGTGCCGTTCGTCGGCCCGGCCCTGCTGCTCTACACCGTGGTCTTCGTGGCGCCGATCGGCGGCGCGGTCTGGATCAGCCTGCACAACTGGGCCGGCTCCGGGCCCATGACCTGGGCGGGACTGCGCAACTACACCCGGCTCCTCCACGACGACCTGTTCGTGGAGTCGCTCGGCAACACCCTCAAGCTGCTCTTCCTCGTCGGCATCGCGGTCTTCGCGATCAGCTTCGCCCTGACCCTGATCCTGCGGGACATGGCGGGCCGCAAGGTCGTCCGGTCGATCATCTTCTTCCCGCACCTGGTCAACGCCCTGGTCTACGGAGTCCTGGTCGGATTCATCTTCAACCCCGACGGTCTGGCCAACTCCCTGCTCGCCCACCTCGGCATCCACTCCCCGCCGCAGTGGCTGTCCCAGGACAACATGTTCCCGCTCATCATGGTCACGATGACCTGGATGACGACCGGTTACTTCACCACCATCCTGATGGCCGGTGTCGACCGCATCCCGGTCAGTTACTACGAGGACTGCGCGCTGGCCGGCGCCGGCGCCCTCGAGCGGCTCCGCTACGTCGTCCTCCCGCTGACCTGGGACGTCTTCGGAGTCTGCGCGGTCCTGTGGACGATCTCCTCGGTGAAGATCTTCGAGATCGTCTGGATCTTCGGCGGCAGCAGCGGCAACGGCATCCCGCCCACCAAGACCTGGACCTCCGCCGTCTACACCTACGCCACCGCCTTCTCCGGCGACTCGGTGCCCTCCTACGGGGCGGCCACGGCGTCGGCGATCCTCTCCCTCCTGCTGGTCACCGTGCTCGTCGTGCTGTTGCGGCGCCTGATGCGCAGGGAAGCCGTCGAGTTCTGAAAGGCGCGTACCTCATGAGTTCCCTCTTGCAGGTCAGACGGCCGGCCGGGCCGCGCGGCCGGACACCGCTCGGCGGACGCAGCCCGCTGCGCACCGCGGGCGTGGCGGTGACCTGGCTGTTCGTCGCCGCCAACGTCGCCGGACTGGTCTGGCTGGTGCTCCAGTCGTTCCGCGACACCCGGTCCATCCTCTCCTCGCCGTGGGGTCTGCCGCACTCGCTGTCCGCGCACAATTTCGTGCACGCCTGGACGGTCAGCGGATTCGGGCGGGCGGCGTTCAACTCGGTGGTGGTCACCGGGATCTCCTCGGTGCTGACCGTCGCCGTCGCCGCGCCCGCCGGGTACTACCTGTCCCGGCAGGACACCCGACTGAGCCGCGGACTCACGCTGTTCTTCGTGCTCGGCCTCGGTGTGCCGGTGCAGGTGATCCTCATCCCGCTGTTCGTCATGCTCAACCGCGTCTACCTCACCGACAGCCTGCTCGGCCTCAATCTGGTCTACATCGGCGTCTCGCTGCCCTTCACCGTCTTCCTGCTGACCGGCTTCTTCCGTTCGCTGCCGAAGGAGTTGGAGGAGGCCGCGGCCCTGGACGGGGTCTCCCCGGCCGCCACCTTCTGGCGGATCATGCTGCCCGTCGCCCGCGGCGGCATCGTCACCGCGTTCGTTCTCCAGGTCATCGCGCACTGGAACGAGACGCTGCTCGCCCTGACCCTGCTCCAGTCCACCGACAACTACACGCTGCCGATCGCGCTGATCTCCTTCGTGCAGCAGCAGACGTACAGCGGCGCCGACTGGGGCGGCCTGTTCGCCGGGCTGTGCATCGTCGTCCTGCCCATGCTGGTCGTCTACATCTGGCTGGGACGGCGGCTCACCGAAGGTCTCACCCTGGGGATGGGCAAATGACACCGGGGGAGGACGGTTCCGTACGGCGCCCCAATCTCGTCCTGGTGATCGCCGACCAGTGGCGGGCCGGCTGCCTCGGCTTCCTGGGCGAGGACCCGGTCCGCACCCCGGCCCTCGACGAACTGGCCGAAAAATCCAGGGTGCTGACGCAGGCGGTGAGCAACTACCCGGTGTGCAGCCCCTGTCGGGCGATGCTGATGACCGGACGCTACCCGTACGGCAACGGCGTCCACCTCAACGTCAACTCCGCGACCGCCGAACTCGGCGTGGGGCTGCGGCCGGAAACACGGTGCTGGTCGGACGTCCTCGCCGACGAGGGGTACGCGCTCGGCTACATCGGCAAGTGGCATCTGGAGGCCCCGGTGCCGGCGGACGCGGCGGCCGGGGAAGGCGTCCGCGAGGACGGCCGGGTCTGGGACGCGTACACCGCGCCCGACCGCAGGCACGGCTTCGGCTTCTGGTACTCCCACGGCTGCTGCGACGACCACGCCCGGCCCCATTACTGGACCGGCGACGCGCCCCGCGAGGCCCCGGTCAGGGTCGACCAGTGGTCGGCCGAGCACGAGACCGATGTCGCCCTGTCCTTCCTCGACGGCGCGGCACGCGACTACCACCGCGGCGGCACGCCGTTCGCCCTCGTGCTGTCCTACAACCCGCCGCACCAGCCCTTCGACCAGGTGCCGCAGCCGTACCTGGACGGCTACTCGACACGGTCAGCGCGGGAACTGCTGCCCCGGCCGAACGTCGACTGGGACCGTCCGGAGGCCGCCGAGGCCGCACGCGCCGCGCCCTCCTACTACGCCGCGGTCACCGGCGTGGACCACCAGATCGGCCGGGTGCTCGCCGCCCTGGACGAACACCGGCTGACCGGCGACACATTCGTGGTGTTCACCTCGGACCACGGCATGCAACTGGGCAGCCACGGTCTGATGTACAAGAACGTGCCCTACGAGGAGTCGATGCGCGTGCCGTTCCTGGTCTCCCGGCCCGGCCACGTCCCGCCCGGCCGGGACGACCTGCTGCTGAGTTCACCCGATGTCGCGCCCACCGTTCTGGGCCTGCTTGGCGTGGCGGACGCGATCGTCGAGGGCACGCAGGGGCGCGACCTGTCCGGGGCGCTGCTCGCACCGCCCGGCGACCGGGGCGCCGTACGGCCAGGGGCCGCGCTGTATCTGGGACCCGCGGCCGGGCCCGGCGACCCCGACATCCGCGGCCTGCGCACCCGCACGCACAAGCTGGTGGCCGCGTACGCACCCGAAGGCACGGTCACGGTACGGCTGTTCGACCTCGAGGCGGACCCCTACGAGCGCACGGACGTCGTCGCGGACCGGTCCGCCCAGGCGGTCGCCCTCGCGGCGGCGCTGACCGGCGAACTGGACCGCACCGGCGATCCGTGGCCGGGCCGGTCGGCCCTGGCGGCGTGGACGGCGCGAGCGCGGAAGCAGGCGGAGGACCACGGCCAGGCGCCCCGTGGCGCCGCGCGATGAAGGCCCCCGCCGGGGCCGAACGCCCCAACATCCTCGTGCTGTTGACCGACCAGCACGCGGCCCACATGCTCGGCTGCGCAGGCGCCGGGCATGTCGCGACACCGCACGTGGACCGCCTCGCAGCGCAGGGCACCCGTTTCGACCGTGCCTACACCACCTTCCCACTGTGCGTCCCGGCGCGCAGCAGCCTGCTGACCGGGCGGTACCCGCACGAACTGGGCGTCAACGGCAACGCCCCGGCATCCTCCGCCCCCGGCAGCGATCCGGGCCGTCGTCCCGACAGCCTCGGCCACCTGCTCAGGGCCGCCGGCTACGACACCCTCTACGCGGGCAAGTGGCACGCGCGGACTGCGAGCGCGACGCCCGAGGACGGCTTCACCGTGCTGCGCCCCTTCGGCGACGCCGGTCTGGCCGACGCCTGCGCGCGCTGGCTCACCTCCCGCGTGCCCGGCGACCGGCCCTTCGCCCTGGTCGCCTCCTTCGACGATCCGCACACCGTCTGCGAGTACGCCAGGGACCAGCCCATGCCGTACGGGGACGTGCCCGCGGTTCCGGTACGCCGAGCCCCGCCGCTCCCGTCGAACTTCGGCCGGCATCCCTACGAACCCGAGGCCGTCCGGCACGAACAGGCCGTCCAGGCCGCGGTGTACGGGACCGCCGGCTACACCCCCGACGACTGGCGGCGGTACCGTCACACCTACGCCCGCCTGGTCGAACGGGCCGACGCGGCACTGGGCACCGTGCTCGACGCGCTGCACTCCACGGGCGCGGCCGACGACACCCTGGTGGTGTTCACCAGCGACCACGGCGACGGCGACGCGTCCCACGCGTGGAACCAGAAGACGGCGCTCTTCGAGGAAGCCGTCAGGGTCCCGCTCGTCATCCGGCCGCCGGGCGGTCGCGGCAGCGGCGGCGTGAGCGACGCGCTGGTCTCCGTCGGCCTGGACCTGCTGCCCACCCTGTGCGCCGCCGCGGGCGTCCCGGCCCCGCCCGGACTGCGCGGCAGGAACCTCCTGGCCGCCCCCGAAGTACCCTGCGGCCACGACCACATCGTGGTCGAGACGCTCTTCGAACGTCCGGACCCGCCCCTGACGCGCGGGCGCTCACTGATCACCGCACGCCACAAATACACGGTCTACAGCTGGGGCCGCTGGCGCGAACAACTCCACGATCTGCGCGCCGATCCGGGCGAGACCCGGAACCTGGCGGTGGAGGAGAGCCACGACGCCCTGCGCGAACGGCTGCGCGCGACGCTCCTCCAATGGTGCCTGGACACCGGGGACACGGACTTCCTCAAACGCCTCGTCCTCCCCGACGGCGTGGCGAGCCAGACCCGCGACCGCGTCTTCGCGATTCCCTACTGAGACCTCGCGCCCCGATCCGCCGCCGGCCCTCCGGGAAACGCCTCGCGCCGCTGGTCCAGCTCAATTGTGTGTCGTTTCAATCGGCGATGAACGTGTGTCAGGTGGTGCGGTCGCGCACCTTGGCACGGTCAAGCGCGTGCTGATCTTGTCCAAACTCTTGACATGAGACAGCCGTCACATCATTTTTGGAACGTTTCACCTCGTGGCGAGAGCCGCGAGGGCTTTCTCTTGCCACGAACTTGCCACGAAAGGCCCGTCGACATGACGCCTGCCAGACCAGTTGCCGGACTTCCCGCTCCACCCGCCGCGTCCGGAGGGCGACGCCTGATCGCTCTGCTCGCGGCGCTCGTCATGCTTGCCGTCGCCTTCCTGGCCGCCGACCCGGCGGCCGCCGCGGCGCAGGGGAACGGCCTCACGGTCGGCGCTCTTCAGACGAATGCCCGGACCAACCCGCTCGGCATCGCGGGCGACGCCCCGACGTTCAGTTGGAAGTCGACGTCGAGCGCCCGTGGCGTGGTGCAGACGGCGTACGAGGTCCGGGTCGGCACCAGCGCTGCCGCCGACGACGTGTGGTCCTCGGGGAAGGTCGCGTCGAGCGACCAGCTCGATGTGCGGTACGGCGGGCCGAAGTTGACCTCGCAGACCCGCTACTACTGGCAGGCCAGGGTCTGGGACGGAGACGGCCGGGCCAGCGACTGGAGCGCTCCCGGCTGGTTCGAGACCGGCATCCTCGACGCGGCCGAGTGGACCGGCGACTGGATCGGCAAGTCCGCCGGCGGTGAGATCGACAAGTGGAACGACTACACCACGGACATCGACTTCACCCTCGACAACCTGGCGCTGGGCGTCTACCTGCGCGCGTCGGACACCGGCAACGCGTACATGTGGCAGATCAGCACCGCGGACGGGACCGGAGTCCCGAAGTTCCGGCCGCACAAGAAGGTCAACGGCGGCTTCTCCCTGCTCGGGAACATCCCGATCACGACGCTGACGTCCGCCCAACTGCTCACCGGCACGCACCGCCTGTCGCTCACCGTGGACGGCCCGACGATCACCACGAAGCTCGACGGCGCCCAGATCGACAGCCGGACCGACACCACCTTCGCCAAGGGCTTCATCGGTTTCCGCCAGGACCTCGCCAACGAGGGACCGGAGGCCGCGCACATCCACGCCGTCAAGGTCACCTCGAAGGCCGGTGACGTACTGTTCCGGACCGACTTCTCCGGGACCGAGAACCCGTTCACCGGCGGCGCCCTGACGCCGGACGGGCTGCTCGTGGAGAAGAAGCTCGACGTGATCCTGCGGACCAGCGACAGCAATCTGCCGCTGCTGCGCAAGGAGTTCACCACCGAACCCGGCAAGACGGTCGCGCGGGCCCGGGCGTACGCCTCGGCGCACGGCACCTACGAGCTGGAGCTCAACGGCAAGAAGGTCGGCGACCAGTTCCTGGCCCCCGGCGACACCGACTACCGCAAGCGCGTCCAGTACCAGACCTATGACATCACCGACCAGGTCGGCAACGGCCGGAACGCGATCGGCGCGGAGCTCGGTGACGGCTGGTGGGCCGGCAAGGTCGGCATGTGGGGCCCCGGCATGTTCGGCAACTCCGTCGGCCTGATCGCGCAGGTGCGCATCGACTACACCGACGGAACGCACCAGATCGTCAAGACCGACAGCACGTGGAAGAGCCACTCGGGTCCCTACGCGGCCGCCGACAACATCGACGGCGAGACGTACGACGCGCGGGCCGAACAACCCGGCTGGGACCGCCCCGACTACGACGACGCGGCGTGGAACCCCGTCACGATCGGCGCCTCCGACACCGCCAAGCTCGTGGCCCAGCCCGATGAGCCCGTGCGCGTGACCGGCGAACTTCCGGCGCTGACGCGGACCAGTCCCGCCGCCGACACGTACATCTACGACCTCGGCCAGAACATGGTCGGCGTCGCCCGGATGCGCCTCCAGGGTGTCGCGGGACAGACCGTCAAGATCCGCTACGGCGAGGTCCTGAACAAGGACGGGAGCCTCTACACCGCCAATCTCCGCGCGGCGAAGGTCACCGACTACTACACGTTCAGCGCGACCGGCACGGTCGTCTATGAACCGAAGTTCACCCAGCACGGCTACCGCTACCTCGAGATCTCCCACATCAAGAGCGCACCCGCGCTCGGCGACGTCACCGGCGTCGTCTGGGGTTCCGACCTCAAGGCGACCGGAACGCTGACGACCTCCAACGCGATGCTCAACCAGCTCCAGAGCAACATCTCGTGGGGACAGCGCGGCAACTTCCTGTCGATCCCGACCGACACCCCGGCCCG
The DNA here is from genome assembly GCF_042957385.1 of Streptomyces sp. NPDC008079. Classification (NCBI taxonomy): domain Bacteria; kingdom Bacillati; phylum Actinomycetota; class Actinomycetes; order Kitasatosporales; family Streptomycetaceae; genus Streptomyces; species Streptomyces sp. NPDC008079. The sequence continues at coordinate 248,085 of NZ_JBIBIC010000009.1, read as the reverse complement.
TGACGAGCGCCTGGGCTGGACCGGAGACATCAACGTCTTCGCGCCGACCGCGAGTTATCTGCGCGACACCCGCGCCTTCCTCAACAAGTGGACGACCGACCTGCGGGACTCCGCCTACAGCGACGGCAACTACCCGGGCATCGCGCCGTCGGTGCCGACGATCGACCTCGGCAGCGGCCTCGGCTGGTCCGACTCGGCCGTCACGGTGCCGTACGCGGTGTGGCACGCGCAGGGCGACACCGCCATCGTGCGGGCCAACTACGCCTCGATGGCGAAGTTCCTGGGCTTTGTGAAGAAGGGCGCGGGCGACGACCTCATCGACTCGGCGCGCGGCAACTGGAACGACTGGCTCAACCTCGACGACAACACCGGCACGGACGTCCTCGGCACCGCGTACTACGCCGAAGACGCGCGCATGCTCTCGGAGATGGCCAAGGCGATCGGTGAGGACGCCGACGCGGCGACCTACGCCAAGCTGTCCGCCGATGTGCGCGCCGCGTTCACCGCGAAGCTCGTGGCGGCCGACGGCACCGTCCAGGGCGGCAGCCAGACGGCGTACGCCATGGCGCTCGGCATGAACCTCGTGACCGATCCCGCGCTGCGCGCGAAGGTCGCCGAGAAGTTCGTCGCCAAGCTCAAGACCACCGACTACCACCTCACGACCGGCTTCCTCGGAACGCCGTGGCTGCTCCCCGCGCTCACCAGCATCGGGCGCTCCGACCTGGCCTACACGATGATCCTGAAGAAGGACTACCCGTCGTGGGGCTACGAGATCGAGCACGGCGCCACCACGATGTGGGAGCGCTGGAACTCCATCAACCCCGACGGCAGCTTCGGCGATGTCAGCATGAACTCCTTCAACCACTACGCCTACGGCGCGGTCGGTGACTGGATGTACCAGAACATCGGCGGCATCTCGGCGCTCAAGGCCGGTTACAAGGAGTCGAGGATCGCCCCGGCCGTGGGCGGCGACCTGACCAGCGGTCAGGGCACCTACGAGTCCGTGTACGGCACGATCGGGTCGAGCTGGAAGAAGACCGACCAGGGAATGTCCCTGGACATCACGGTCCCGGTCAACACGACCTCGCGCGTCAGCGTCCCGGCCCGCAACATCGAGGCCGTGACCGAGGGCGGCACGCCGATCACGAAGGCCGAGGGCGTCAGCGACGTCTCGGTGGCCGACGGCGTCGTCACGTTCACCGTCGGCTCGGGTACGTACGCGATCCACTCCGACGCCAAGCGCGCCCTGTTCGGCGACATCGTCACCGAGATCCACAAGACCGACGGGCACGCCGGTGACCTGGCGGCGGCGGGCGACCTCGGCGCGGACGACCGCGCCCGTGTCGGCGCCGCGCTCGACACCGCGAGCGGCAAGGTCGAGGACGCCGTCGCGGCGGACGTCGCGGGCGACTCCGGTCAGGCGTCGCAGCGTCTGAGCGAGGGCGTCGCGCCGATCCGTACCCTCAGGACCTGGCTGGCCGGCTCGTCGGTCGACGGACCGGTCAAGAACGACCTGACGGCGCGCCTGGACGCGATCGAGGCGCTGTTCGGCAAGGCGGTCGCCGCGAATCTCGGAATCTCGGTGGTCGTCCCGCCCGTCGCCGAGCCCGGCGGCCCCGGCGCGAACATCCCCGGAACGGTCGAGATCGCGAACGCCGGTACGGCCGCGATCCGCGACCTGAAGGCCGTCGTGACGGTCGACGACTGGAATGTCGACCCGACCGCTTCGGCCAAGGACACGCTGGGAGCGGGCGACCGCGTCCAACTGCCGTTCACGGTCCGCGTGCCGAAGCACCAGAAGCCCGGCACGTACAACGCGTCGGTCAAGCTGACCTTCACCAGCCAGTACGGCACCTTCACCCTGAACGACTCGACGCCGTGGGTCTCGGTGACGTCGGGCGTCGAGATCACCACCGTGACGTCGGCCGGTCCGGTCGACGGCTCGGACGAGAAGGCGACCCTGACCGCGACGGTCAGGAACAACGGCGGTTCGGCGGTGTCGGGCCAGCTCACGGCGGCCGTGCCGGACGGGTGGAAGACCCCGCCCGCCTCCGACCGGGTCACGATCGAGCCCGGGGCGACCAAGACCGTCGTCCTGCCGCTGTTCCCCGGACTGGAGACCGTCGCGGGTGACCAGGCCGCCGAGGTCCACTTCGTCGACCAGGGTGTGACGCTCGCCGACAAGGCCGCGAAGATCACGGTCAACCTCCCGGCGCCGCCGACCCAGGAAGTCCTCGACTACATCGACTTCGGCAACGCGGCCTCGGAGAAGGCCCACGCGATCATGGCCGCACCGGCCAGCGGGACGAACACCGAAGCCGGTTTCGACCGACGTTACGCGAACTCGGCCAACCCGGGCTCGTGGTACTCGGCCGTGGCGCACGTGACGCCGGGCAAGCCGTTCATGCTCCGCAACCGGGAGACGTTCGACGGCGCCAGGACGAAGAAGTACAACATCTACGTCAACGACACCCTGGTGAAGACGTACACGCTCAAGCGCACCGAGACCGGTATGGGCACGAAGACCTACCAGACGGTCATCGACACCCCCGCCGCGCTCGCCAACGACGGCACCGTACGCATCAAGTACGAGTTCCCGCTCGACGCCTCGGGCTACTTCGACCCGTCGATCGCCGACAGCTGGGTGCTGCCGGTGCCCGCCGACAGCCTGGCTCCACTGGCCTCCGCGACGGTGACCAGTGCCGCCGCGCCCGGCGACAACGGCTGGTACCGGGACGACGCCTCGGTGGCCGTCACCGCCGTCGACAACCGGGACGCCGCTCCCATGGTCGAGGTCGGCGGGTTCGCCGGCTGGCAGGCGTACGTCGCTCCCGTCCTGGTCAGCGGGGACGGCAAGCACGCGGTCTCCTACCGGGCGAAGGACGCGGCCGGCAACTCCACCGGTCAGCGGACGGCGTCGGTGTGGATCGACGGGACCGCTCCCGTCACCAAGGTCGCGGTGACCCGCAAGTCCGGGACGGCGGAGGCGGACCGGGCCACGGTCGGCCTCACCGCCCAGGACGCGCTCAGCGGCGTCGCGTCGACGACCTACCGGATCGACGGGAGCGCCTGGAAGGTGCTGGCCGGGGAGACCCCCTCGGTCAAGGGATTCGGCCGGCACACGGTCGACTTCTTCTCCACCGATGTGGCCGGCAACCCTGAGCCGGTGCACTCGGTGGTGGTCGACCTGGCGGACGTGGACACCATCAAGGCCCTGGTCGCGCCCCAGATCGGCGGGACGCCGAAGTACGGTTCGGCGCTGACCGCGACCACCGGTTCGTGGAACACCACGGGCCTGTCCTTCCGCTACCAGTGGCGGCGCGACGGCCGGCTGATCGGCGGCGCGGCCGCGTCGGCCTACCGGCCGGTCAAGGCCGACATCGGGCACCGGCTGTCGGTGACGGTGACCGCGTCCAAGTCGGGCAAGGCATCCGCGTCGTCGACCTCGCCGCAGACTGCCAAGGTCACCGCGGCGAAGTCACGGGTCGCCGTCGGGCTCTCCGCGACATCGCTGAAGAAGAACCAGTCGGTGACGCTCAAGGTCACGGTCTCGTCCACGGCGGGCACGCCCGGCGGGAACGTAGTGGTCTACGAGAACGGGCGCCGGGTCAAGACCCTCAAACTCACGGCCCGAGGCACCGCCTCGGCTTCGCTGAAGATGAGCACCCGGGGCCTGCGCACCCTGAAGGTGGTCTACGTCGGCAGCTCGTCGATCGAGGGCTCCTCCACCCAGACGCACATCCGCGTGCGCTGACCCGCCGTCGGCCACCGGCCGACCAACCCCCATGAAGACCGCCCCGCGCCCACGGCCCGCCACCTCTGCTCTGGCACCGGCCGTCGGCGCGGGGCACTCTTGTGCGCCGGTCCGACCCCAGGCCAGGCGTCCGGGCGCCCGCTCATCGCGACGACCTCGACGGGCGGCGCCGACCGCTCAGGCGCGCAGGCCCATCTCGGTGGAGAGCTTCGCCAAGGCGTCCAGGCGGCGTTCCAGGCTGGGGTGGGTGGAGAAGACCGAGGCGAGGGCCGAGCCCTCCTTCAGGGCCGGGGTGAAGAAGAAGGCGTTGAAGGCCCGGACGGTGCGCAGGTCCTCGGTGGGGATACGGGCGATGGTGCCGCTCACCTTGACCAGCGCGGACGCCAGTTCGGAGGGGCGTCCGGTCAGTTCGGCCGCGCTGCGGTCGGCCGCCAGCTCGCGGTACCGGGACAGCGCCCGGATCAGCAGGAAGCTCAGCCCGTACACGACCACGGACACCGCCATGATCATCGCGAGCAGCGCCGCGGTGTTCTGGTCGCGGCGGCCCCGGCCGAACAGTTCCGAGTAGAAGACGAAGCGCACCAGCAGCCCCGCGAGCACGCCCAGGAAGGAGGCGATGGTGATCACCGCGACGTCCCGGTGGGCGACGTGGGACAGCTCGTGGGCGAGCACGCCGTCCAGCTCGCCCGGTTCCAGGCGCCGCAGCAGGCCGGTCGTCACGCAGATCACGGCGTGGTCGGCGTTGCGGCCGGTGGCGAAGGCGTTCGGCAGGTCCATCTCGGAGACGGCCACCAGCGGCTTCGGCATGTCGGCCAGGGCGCACAGCCGGTCGACCGCGCCGTGCAGTTCGGGCTGCTGCTGCGGGGTGACCTCATGGGCCCGCATCGCGAACAGCGCGATCCGGTCGGAGAACCAGTACTGCGCCGCCAGCACGCCGGCCGCGATGACCACCACGACCACCACGGACTTCAGCAGCGCGACCAGCACGGCGATGAAGGCCACGAACACCAGGCCCAGCAGGAACATCACCGTCACCATGCGGACCGTGAGCCGCCAGTCGGGCGCGAACCGGGAGCGCACCACCGCTCACCACCTCATCTCAAGCGAGCCGGACCCGGCCCGCCGACCCGCCGTGTGCGGCGGTCGGCCGCCGTGGTCCACTACCTCCCAGTATGCTCCGCGAGGTCGCCCGCGAGACGGTGCCGGACAGCCGGGCCCCGGCCCCGAGGGGTGCCCGTCGGCGCAGGTCAGCGCGCTCCGGACCCGGACCCGGACCCGGCTGCGGACTCGGACCCGGCTGCGGGCTCGGGCTTGGCTGCGGGCTCGGGCTCGGAACCGTTCCGGTGGACGGTGAGGATCGACAGCAGGTCCGCGACGGTCGGGCCCATGTCGGCGGGGTGGCGCAACACCGTACCGGCCGGGATCTCGTAGAGGTTGGAGCGTCCGACCCGGGTGTGCGTGAGATACCCCTCGCTCTCCAGGTCGGCGATGATCTTCTGTACGGCGCGCTCGGTGAGCAGGCAGCGCGCCGCTATGTCCCGCACCCGGCTCCCGGGGTCGCGGGCGATGACGGCCAGGACACGTGCGTGATTGGTCAGGAACGTCCATCCGGTGGCGGGGCGCGGCTCAGAATCGTCCATCGCCCCATCGTAGGATCTCCGATTCACGATCTGCAAAGCATGAACACAGATTCACGTTTTGCTTGACGCCTCTGCTGCCCGCCCACACACTTGGTGTGGCCACCGGATCGGGAAGGCGAGGGCCCTCGACATGTCCGAATTGGATCGCGGACTCTCCGCGCACGACGACGACGCAGGCGCGGTGGTCCACACCTCCCGGATGATCACCCATCCGACCGACGCCCTGGCCGTACGGGTGAGCCAGCGCGCCGGCCACACGGTCGTCACGGTCAGCGGCGAGATCGACTTCACCGGCGCGGACACCTTCGCCCGCGTCCTCATCGACCATCTGCTGTGCGAGAGCGACAGCCTGAGCCTGGAACTGAGCGGCGTCGCCTTCTTCGACTGCGGCGGGCTCAACGCGCTGCTCCGGGCCCGGCGCGTGGCCGAGTGCACCGGAGCGGTACTCCGGCTGACCGCCGTCAGCCCGGCCGTCCAGCGGGTGCTGGGCCTGACCGGCGCCGCCGGGCTCTTCGACTACGCCGAGGGTGACGGGCCGCCGCCCCCGGATCCGGGCCGCCCGCCGGAAGCGATCCGTTCCGCCCGCGAAAGGCCGCTCCGTATGACGCGGGCGGAGACGTCATTGCCCGGATGGCAGGCCCCCACCCACGAGGATGGGGGCCATGCACCCACTCCTGCACGCGTTGTCCATCACCGGGTCGATGACGTGGGAGATCACGTGGGCGCTGATCCTGGGATTCGCGTTGTCCGCGGTGGTCCAGGCGGTCGTGCGCAAGTCCACGGTCGTACGACTGCTCGGTGACGACCGGCCGCGTACGCTCCTGCGGGCCTCGGCGCTCGGGGCGGCGTCCTCGTCGTGTTCGTACGCGGCCGTCGCGCTGGCACGCTCGCTCTTCCGCAAGGGCGCGGACTTCACCGCGGCCATGGCCTTCGAGATCGCCTCCACGAATCTGGTGGTCGAGCTCGGCGTGATCCTCGCCCTCTTGATGGGCTGGCAGTTCACCGCCGCCGAATTCACCGGCGGCCCGGTCATGATCCTGGTACTCGCGGTCGTCTTCCGGCTCACCCTGCGCGAGCCGCTGGTGCGGCAGGCCCGTGAGCAGGCCGGGCGCGGGCTGGCGGGTTCGATGGAGGGGCATGCGGCGATGGACATGTCCGTGCGGCGGCAGGGCTCCTTCGCCCGGCGGCTGCTGTCGGGCGAGGGCCTCACCTCCGTGGCGCACGTCTTCGTCATGGAATGGGCGGCGATCGCGCGCGACCTGGCGATCGGTCTGTTCGTCGCGGGGGCCGTCGCGGCCTGGGTACCCGACGACTTCTGGGGCGCGTTCTTCTTCGACGGCCACCCGCTGGCGTCCAAGCTGTGGGGCCCGCTGATCGGTCCCGTGGTGGCGTTGCTGTCCTTCGTCTGCTCGATCGGGAACGTGCCGCTGGCGGTGGTGCTGTGGAAGGGCGGCATCAGCTTCGGCGGGGTCGTGGCCTTCCTCTTCGCCGACCTGCTGATCCTGCCCGTCCTGAACATCTACCGGCGGTACTACGGCGCCCGCATGGCGCTGTACCTGCTCGGCGCCTTCTACGCGGCCATGGTCGTCGCCGGATACGCCGTCGAGTTCGTCTTCGGCGGGCTCGGCCTGATTCCCGATCAGGCCGACGCGAGGATTCCCACCGCCGGGATCTCCTGGGACTACACGACCTGGCTCAACATCGTCTTCCTCCTGGTCGGCGCCGCACTGGTGATCCGCTTCTGGCGGACCGGCGGGATGCCCATGCTCCGCATGATGGGAGGGGCGCCCGAGGGCCCGGACCGTCACGGCGGCGTCCGGGGGCACGACGGCGGACCGGCCCGCTGACGCCGAATCGGCCCGCTGACGGCGGAACGGATCACCCTTCGCAGACCCACCGACGCGACATCCCGCGCGGTGGACGTCGTATCGTCCATATAACGGATGATGTGCGATCAGTGGCCGGCGCCGCCGGAGAGCGAGGGACATGCCGAAAGCAGAACTGCCGATCCTCCAAGAACGCCGGGACGACGAGGCGGTGGCCCGCCCCCGGCGCGGCAGCGCGAAAGGCCGCTGGCTCCGGCGCGGCCGGAACAGCCTCCTGGCCGTCGTCGCGCTGCTCGCGGTCTGCGTCGCGTCCATCTGGCTGGCGGTACGTCTCACCCCGATGCAGTCCGTCACCGCGGCGGGCCAGACCGTCGAAGTGGGCGCCGTCGCGCCCGACCTCAGCCTGTCAGGACCCGGCGAACTCGACCTGTTCGGAGAAGCGCTGGCGACCGAACCGCACTTCCAGGGACCGATCCGGCCGCGCCTGAAGCTCGCGGACATCAGCATCAACTCGCAGGTCAACCAGATCGTCCGGTCCGACGACCACGACACACTCCAGCTGACCCTCAGCCGGCAGCTGGCCGCCGGGTGGATCCGCTACTGCGTCTGGGAGCTCCTCATCGCGGCCGGCTGCGCGGCCGTCGTCGCGGTGGCCGTGGCCGGAATCCGGCGCGCCCCGCGCCGTACCACGCTGACGATGGTCGGTGTGTGCGTCCTGACCGTGAGCGCCGTCAACGCGCTCGGCGTGTACCTCATGGCGTCCGGCACTCCTCAGGCGCTCCGGCAGGTGCGTACGCTCGACGACCTGGTGGGGCGCGCGCCGACGGAGCCGGTCGCCCCGGCCAAGGGACCGCAGCTGACCGGCGTGCACGCCGTGGTGCTGGGCGACTCCACCGCCGCGGGAATCGGCAACCAGCCGGTCGAGGACCCCAGCGCGCTGGACAAGACCTGCGGGCGCAGTTCCGACGCGTTCGCCGCCGTTCTCGGCCGGGTCAACGACTGGAACGTGCTGAACCTCGCCTGCCAGGGCGCGACCGTGACCGACGGCCTCCTCGGCGTACAGCTCCGCGGCGACCAGGCCGTACCGCCGCAGCTCGCGGTGGCGCAGCGCGCGTCGAGCGCGTCGGTGATCATCGTCAGCGTCGGGGCCAACGACATGAACTGGGCCGTGCTGACGGGCCTGTGCGCCAAGGCGCCCGTCTGCGACGACAAGGCGTCCACGGCGTACTTCAAGGAGCAGCTCTCGACGTTCTCGCAGAACTACCTCGATCTGCTCCAGCAGCTCTCCGACCTCCCTCACCACCCCGACGTGCTCATCAACCAGTACTACGAGCCCTTCGGCCCCGACATCAGGTGCCTCGAAAAGGACGGCCTCACCGAGGCCAAGGTGAAGGTCCTCAAATCCCGCCTGGCCAACCTCAACGCCGTGCTCCAGCAGGGCGCGGACGCCTTCCACTTCGCAACCGCCCAGCCGGACTTCGAAGGCCACCGGCTGTGCAGCGAGCAGCCCTTCGTCCAGAACGCCGCCGACCAGGCTCCGCTGCACCCTACGGCCGCCGGTGAACTGGCCATCGCCCTCGCCGACCAGCAGGCACTCGCCGAGCTCCGCAATACACCGAGCGACGCGCCCACGGACGGCACGTCACCCGGTACCACGGACAGTTCCTCGCCCTCGGCTCCGGTGCGGTGAGGCGATCGGCCGCCGGGCGTCGGGATCGTGGCGGTAGCGGGCGGGGGTCGCTCCGAGGGCGGCGGTGAACGCCTCGATGAAGCTGGTCGGGTTGGCCCATCCGCAGGCCGCCGCGGTGTGGGTGACCGTGTGTCCGGCGGCGAGGAGGGTGAGGGCGTGGTGGAGGCGCAGTTGGGTACGCCACTGCCGGAAGCTCATGCCGAGCTCGTCGTGGAAGAGCCGGGTCAGGGTCCGTTGGCCGGCGCCGACCCGCGTGCCGAGTTCGGTCAAGGTGGCGTTGTCGGCGGGGTCGTCGTGCAGGAGGCGGCTGAGCGCGCGGAGCCGGTCGTCACGTGGCTCGGGCAGGTGCAACGGTTCCTCGGAGGCGGGCACGAGTTCGTCGATGACGACGGCGCGCAGCCGGTCGAGGGCCGTCGGTGACCGGGGCGTGTCGGTGTCGTCGGTCAGGGCGAGCAGGACCTCGCGGACCAGGGCCGAGACGGCGAACACCGCGGGGCGGTCCGGGAGGCGGGCGGCGAGGGCGGCCGGGAGGAAGATGACCCGCATGTCGGTGAACCCGTAGGCCCGGTGATGGTGCTCGAAGCCGCCGGGCGTCCAGGCCAGCCGCGTCGCGGGTGCGATCCAGGTGCCTTCCCTGGTCGTGACCGACAGCACACCGGTGGCGGGGTACACGAGATGGCCCTGCCCATGGCGGTGCGACGGGACACGGTCGCCGTGCAGGAGCGGCAGGCTGCCCATCTCCAGCGCGTTGTCGACGATGTGGCTACTTTCCGGCATCACCTGGCACTATACCGGTGGTAGGTCGGGCCGGGAATGACGATCTTGGACTCATGACCGTTTCCACCACCGGGCAACCCGTCGCCTCACTACGACCGGTGCCCTCTCCGCGCCATCACCATTTCGGCTTCTGGGCCGCGACCTGGGTCTTCCTGGCGGTGCTCGCCTTCTCCACCGCGCCGAGCCCGCTCTACATGCTCTACGCCGACCGGGATCACTTCTCGTCGCTGATGGTGACGATCGTGTTCGCCGCCTACGCGGTGGGCGTGGTCGCGAGCCTGTCCCTCGCCAGTCACCTCTCCGACGTCCACGGCCGCCGCGTCCACCTGCTCGCCGCCGTGTGCCTGTCGAGCGTCAGCGCGGTGGTGTTCATCTTCTGGCCCGGCCTGGCCGGGCTGTTCGTCGCGCGCGTCCTGACCGGGGTGGCCGTGGGTCTCACCGTCTCCACCGCCACCGCCTACCTCAACGAATTGCACACGGGACACCGCCCCGGGACCGAGACCGTCCGGCGACCCCAACTGGCCGCCGCGGGCGCCAACTTCGGCGGGCTCGGCCTCGGCGGACTGTGCGCGGGCCTGCTGGCCCAGTACGCGCCGCACCCGCTCGTCCTGCCCTACCTGGTACTGCTCGCCGCTCTGGTCGTCGGGGCGATCGCCCTGATCGCGTCACCCGAGACCCGCCACCGGCCGCGCCCCCTGCCGCCGTACCGCCCCCAGCGGGTCTCGGTTCCGAACCATGCCAGGCCCCGGTACTTCGGGCTGTTGGTCGAGGTGTTCGTGGCCTACGCCGGAGTCGCGATTTTCCTGGGCCTGGCCGGAACGTTCCTGGCCACGGTGATCGGCGACACGTCGCTGGCGATGGCCGGGCTGGCGATCTTCATCGCGTGCGCCGTCGGCATCGTGGCCCTGGTCGCCACCGGCACGTGGCCGGTCAGGCGACTGCTCGTCGTCGGCCTCCCGATCGACCTCGCCGGCCTGGCGATGGTCGTCGTGGCGGCCTGGCTGCCCACTCCCAGCCTCGGTCTGTTCCTGGCCGGCGGCGGCGTGATCGGCGCCGGGGCCGCGATCCTGTACAAGGGGACCCTCGGCAGCGTCGTCGCCCTCTCGCCTCCCGACAAGCTCGGCGAGAGCCTTTCCGGGTTCTTCCTCGCCGGCTACGTCGGGCTCTCGCTACCGGCGGTGGCGGGCGGCATCGCGCTCCAGTACCTCACCCCTCGGACCACGCTGCTCGTCCTCGGCGCGGCGGCCGGGACCGGGGTCCTCGCCTCTTCCTGGCTGGTCCTGCGCAAGCGTGCGTAGGCGAGCGCAGGACCGGGGTTCGGCTGTTCTGCCCCGCAGGGAGCCGCACCGCGCCGCACCGCTGGGAAAGCGGGTCAGCGGCGCGGCGCGCGGGGCTCAGTCGAAGTGGCGGACTTCCGTGCGCGGTTCGGTCCGTGCCTCCACCGGTGCTTCCACCGGCGGTTCGCTGAGCGCTTCGGCCCGGGCTTTCGTCGCCTTGTGGCGGCGGATCCAGAGGAGTCCCGCGCCCCCGGCGCCCAGGACGAGGGCGGCCCAGGCGACGGTCCACACGGCGGCGCGGGCCGTGGGGTGGGCCGTCAGGAGGGCGATGGTGATTCCCGCGACGTAGACGAGGGCGCCCAGCACGTACAGGCGCTGGCCCCATCTGCGGGTGCCGCGGTCGGGCTCGGCGGCGGGCGTGAAGGGGGCGGGGGAGAGCGGGGAAGGGCTCGTGTGGTCGGCAGGCTGCGTCATACGGGGGCGTCTACCCGGTGCGGGGAGCGCGACTCCGCGCGGGCGCGGGGCGGCCGAGGGGATGATCAGGATCGCCAGACCCAGCAGAGCGCAGCCCACGGCGCAGTCGAGCCAGTAGTGGTTGGCCGTGCTGACCACCACCAGGAGAGTGATCAGGGGGTGGAGCAACCACAGCCAGCGCGCCCGGGAGCGGTGGGCGGCGATCATGCCGACCGCGATGGCCAGGGCCCAGCCGACGTGCAGGGACGGCATCGCCGCGAACTGGTTGGACATGGAGTGGTTCTGCGGGGTGCCGTGGTAGACGGCGGGACCGTAGCGGGCCGCGGTGTCGACCATGCCCGAGCCGGTGAGCATCCGGGGCGGGGCGAGCGGGTAGAGCAGGTGGCCCACGAGCGCCAGCGCGGTCTGGACGACGATCGCGCGGCGGATCCACACGTAATGCGTCGGGCGGCGCAGGAACATGTAGCCGAGGAAGAGCGCCATCGCCGGGAAGTGCACCGTCGCGTAGAGGTAGTTCGCGGCGTGGATCACCGTTTCCCAGTGCATGGCGGCGCGTTGGACGAGCCGTTCGCTCGGCAGGTGCAGGGCGCGTTCCAGGCCCCACACCGAGTGCGCGTGGGGAAACGCGTCGTCCGTATGGCCGTTGGCGATTTTGCGGCCGTATTTGTAGCCCGCGTACACCGCCGCCAGCAGGGCCGCCTCGGGCAGCGCGCGGGCCAGTCGGCCGGGCCCTGGTCGGTTGACGGTCGCGATCGGCAGAGCGACGTTCCCGAACACGTTCTCCCCTGTCTCCCGGTGGCGACGTCGTACGTGACGCGTACGAGTTCGTCTGCCCTCGGTCGGCGGGTTCAGTGGCACCGGGTGAGGCCGCGGCGCGGCTACGTATCGCGGCCGGGCCGCCGCCGGGCCGGTGATCTACCAGATCGATGACCTCGACGGGTACGGGGAATACCTGATGGCGCCCTCGCACGACCTCGCATGCCCTCACCGACCGGATCGGCCTGCGGCTGCTGGGCGGTCGGCCGGATCGTCGTCGTAGGCGACCTGTGTGCGGTGTCAGGGCTGGTCGGTCGGCGCGGCGGCCTCCAGGTCGGCGACGGTCCCCGACATGATTGTCCGTACCTGCCCGGTGATGTGCCGCACCGGCCAGTCCCACCACGCCACGGCGAGGAGCCGGGCGATGTCGGCGGCGTCGTAGCGGGTGCGGATGAGCCGGGCGGGGTTGCCGCCGACGATGCCGTAGTCGGGGACGTCGCGGGTGACCAGGGAGCCCGCGGCGACGATCGCGCCGTGACCGATGCGTACGCCGGGCATCACCGTGGCGCCGTGCCCGAACCACACGTCGTTGCCGACGACCGTGTCGCCCCGGCCGGGCAGGTCGGTGATCAGGTCGAAGTGCTCCGCCCAGGAGCCTCCCATGGTGGGGAACGGGAAGGTGGAAGGGCCGTCCATACGGTGGTTGGCGCCGTTCATGATGAACCGGGTGCCCGTCCCCAGCGCGCAGTACTTGCCGATGACGAGCCGCTCGGGACCGTAGTGGTAGAGAACGTTGCGCGTCTCGAACGCGGTCGGGTCGTCCGGATCGTCGTAGTAGGAGAAGTCGCCGACCTCGATCAGCGGCGACTTCACCAACGGCTTGAGCAGCACCACGCGGGGGTGCTCGGGCATCGGGTGGAGCACGGTGGGGTCGGCGGGAACGGGCGGCATCGTGGAGGCGGTTCCTCTCCGGCGGTTAGAGCGACAAGCGTCGCGTTAAGATGCTGGCACGGCCCTGCCGCCTGGATCAACCGGATAATGACTGCCGATGACAGACCCGCTGAACACGACATCGGACCGCCGTCCCGGCGGTCGCACCGCCCGCGTCCGCGCCCAGGTTCTCGACGCGGTGCGAGCCGAACTGGCCGAGAGCGGCCACGAAGGACTCACGATCGAGGGCGTCGCGACGCGGGCCGGAGTACACCGCGCCACGGTCTACCGGCGGTGGCGCGATGTCGGCGGCCTGCTCGTCGACGTCATCGGCGCCGCCGGCGAGATCGACTGGATACCGCCGGACACCGGCTCGCTGCTCGGCGATCTGACCGCCCTCAACCAGGAGATCCAGGAGTCCCTGGTCGTACAGCCGTCGTTCGCCGTCGCCCTGATGGCCGCCTCGTTCCACTCCGAACAGGCCGCGCTGGCCCAGCGGCAACTGTGGGCCGACCGGTACGCCCAGTGCGAGATCCTCGTCGAGCGCGCCGTCGAGCGCGGCGAACTCCCCACCCCGCAGACAGACGCGCGGAGCCTGCTGATCGCCGCCACGGCGCCCGTCTACCACGAGCTGGTACTCCTGCGCGCCGACCCGGACCCCCGACTCCCCGAACGCGCCGCGCACACCGCAGCCCTGGCCGCCGCCGCGGGTGCCTTCTCCGCCCGCCGAGCCCCGACCGCGCCACCCCACCCGCCCCCCGCCGCCACGCCATGAACCGCGCGCCACCGGCGGCGGGGCCCCTTCCGTCCGGCCTTCCGGCCGACGCGCGCAGGAAGTTGCCATCGGGGGCGTCTGGAACCGGGCGGGTGGGCCTTCCCACAATGTCGGTGACGGCCGACGCGCGTTCGGCCGCAGCAGGGGGAAGCCATGAAGCACATGCAGCGTGCCACCGCCCTCGCGGTGGCCGTGGGATCCGCCGCCGTCCTCGCCCTGGCCGCCGTGCCGTCGGCGGATGCCGCGACCGCCGTCAACTGTTCGGGCGGTTCGGTGAGGGCCGCGGGCAACCCCAACAACATCACCTCGCCGCTGACGACCACGACCACAGCCTGCCCCGGCTGGGCGGACTCCGGTCCCACGTACGTCTTCCACCTGGCCAAATTCGTGGAGGAGGTGCTCATTTCCGGGCGCTGGGTGCCCTTCAACGCCTCCAACGTCATCGCGACCTGCTCGCTGGCAGCGGTGTCCGGCACCACGATCACCGCGGGCGGCTGCGCCTACGCCGCCGGCTGACGCAGCGTCATGTCCGGTGCGCGCGGGCGCGGAAGGGTCCGACGCGGCGGAACCGCACGCCCGTCACGCGGATCCGTGATCAGAACCAGGAAGGTCCGGCGTTGACGTAGGGGGCCTCCAGCGCGGCGGCTTCCTCGTCCGACAGGCTCAAGTCGAGCGCGTCCACGGCCTGTTGAAGGTGGTGGGGTTGCGTCGCGCCGACGATGGGCGCGGAGACGAGCGGGTTGCGGAGGACCCAGGCGAGTGCGATGTGCGCCATGGGCACGCCGCGGGATGCGGCGACCTGCTGGACGGCGTCGATGACGGGTCCGTCGTGGGGGCTGTCGAAGGACCGCACGACGTGGTCGGTACGGGAACGGGCGCTCTGTTCACCGGCGGGGCGGGCGAGGCGGCCCTTGCCGTTCGGGGAGTAGGGAACGAGCCCTACGCCCATGTCGCCGCACATGGCCATGAGTTCGGGTTCGTCCTGGCGCCGCAGGAGGTTGTACTGGTTCTGCATGGACGCAAAACGGGTCCATCCGCCGAGGTCGGCGGCGTGCTGGAGCTTGGCGAACTGCCAGGCGTACATCGACGACGCGCCGAGGTAGCGGACCTTCCCGGCCTTCACGATGTCGTGCAGCGCCTCCATCGTCTCCTCGACCGGAGTGTCGTCGTCGAAGCGGTGGATCTGGTACAGGTCGATGTAGTCGGTGCCCAGCCGGGTCAGGGAGGCGTCGACCTGTTCGAGGACGGCCTTGCGGGACAGGCCCTCGCCGCCGGGACCGTCGTGCATCCTGCCGCGGACCTTGGTGGCGAGCACGATGTCCTCGCGCCGCGCGTACTCGCGGATCGCGCGGCCGGTGATCTCCTCGGACGTGCCCGCCTGGTAGACGTTGGCGGTGTCCCAGAAGGTGATGCCCAGGTCGACGGCCTGCCGGAAGAACGGTCCCGCCTTGTCCTCGGTCGGGGCCCACGGGTGGGCGCCGGGCACGGCCGGGTCGCCGTAGCTCATGCAGCCCAGAGCGAGGCGGCTGACCTTCAGGCCGGTGGCGCCGAGGCGGACGTACTCCATGGTGAGGCTCCCTTTCGTGCCGGACGTCCGTGAACGGATCAGTGCCGCCCGGCGCCGCCGGATTCGGCGTGCTGGTCGATGAGGGCACCGAGGGCCTCGGGGTCGTTGGCGGTGCGGTCGCGCTGGGCGGAGCCGAAAGGGCCGTAGGGGTACGGGGCCGGGTCCGGGTCGCTCGCGGTGTCCAGCGCGGTGACGGAGTCCGGGTCCAGGCGCAGGTCCGCGGCGGCGAGGTTGCCGGTGAGCTGCCGCACGGTGCGGGCGCCGACGATGGCGGAGGTGACGCCGGGGCGGTTGACGACCCAGCTCAGGGCGGCCTGGGCGGGCGTGACGCCGTTGTCCCGGGCGACCTCGCGCAGCGCGTCCACGGCGTCCCATGTGCGGTCGGAGTGCTCGTAGTTGGAGGAGGTGTACTGGTGGAGGGCGTGGTCCTGACCGGCCCTGGTGTCGGCGGCCCGCCGCGCGCCGCGCTCGTACTTTCCGGTGAGGAAGCCGCTTGCGAGAGGGGACCAGGCCAGGATGCCGAGTCCGTTGTACCGGGCGGCGGCGGTCATCTCCCACTCGGTCTGGCGGGTGGCGAGGTTGTACTGGGCCTGGAGGGTCACCGGCACCGGGAGGCCGTACGCCCGCGCGGTGGAGACCGCGAGCTGGAGCTGCCATCCGGTGAAGTTGGACAGGCCGACGTAGCGGATCTTCCCCGCGCGGACGGCGGAGTCGAGGAAGGCCAGCGTCTCCTCGATCGGTGTCAGGGGGTCCCACGCGTGGAGCTGGTAGAGGTCGACGGTGTCGACTCCCAGCCTGCGCAGGGACGTGGTGAGCGCCCGGTCCAGGTGGCGGCGCGAGGTTCCGGCCTCGTTGGGATCGGTACCGGTGCGCGTGCGGCCCTTGGTGGCGAGGACGACGCGGTCGGTGACCTCGTCCGGGCGCGCGGCGAGCCACCGGCCGACGGTCTCCTCGGCCACTCCGCCGTTGTAGACGTCGGCGGTGTCGAGCAGATTGCCCCCGGCGTCGAGGAAGGCGTCCATCTGCGCGAACGCCTCGTCCTCCGGCGTCTGCGGGGTGCCGAAGTTCATCGTGCCGAGGGACAGGTTGGACACCAGCGTTCCGCTGGTGCCGAGACGGCGGTACTCCATGACATGGGCTCCTTACGTGGCGCGGGGGCGGGCGGCTGCGCGGCGCCGCCGCGTCGGACGGCGGTTGTCAGTGGGTGGTGAAGCCGCCGTCGACGGGCAGAGCGGCGCCGATGACGAAACTGGCGCCGGGGCTGCACAGCCACAGAACGGCTTGCGCGATCTCCTCGGCGCGGCCGAGCCGTCCGATGGGCTGCTGCTTGAGGATCTCGGCCATGGCGTCCGCCTGGCTTTCGAGCATGCCGGAGACCATCGGGGTGTCGATGGTGCCGGGGCAGACGGCGTTGATACGGATGCCGCGGGGCGCGTATTCGACGGCGGCGCTCTTGGTGAGGCCGATGACGCCGTGCTTGGAGGCGTGGTACGCGGCGCGCTCGGGCAGGCCCACCAGGCCGCCGAGCGAGGAGCAGTTGACGATCGCGCCGGAGCCCTGGGTGCGCATGTGGCGCAGTTCGTGCTTCTGGGCGGCCCAGACGCCGCGCAGATTGACGGCGTTGACGCGGTCGAAGTTCTCGGCGCTCTCGTCGGCGGCGTCTGTGGGCGGGGCCTGGATACCGGCGTTGTTGAAGGCCATGTCCAGGCGGCCGTAGGCGTCCACCGCGCGGTCGAGAGCGGCGGCGGCCTGGGCCTCGTCGGTGACATCGCAGACCACGCCGAGGGCTTGGTGACCGGCGTCGGTGAGTTCCTTGGCAGCCTTGTCCACGGCGTCCTTGTCGACGTCGGCCAGGACGACCGCGGCGCCCGACCGGGCGAAGGCGCGGGCGGTGGCCAGGCCCATGCCGGAGGCGGCGCCGGTGACCAGGGCGACCTGCCCCTCGAAGCTGTACTGGGGGTTCACGGGAGGGTTTCCAATCTCCGGGCCGGTGTCATTCGCGGCCCGTATGGCGCGGGGGAGGAGGGCGGTGTGCGGAGCAGGGCGGTCCGGCGCAGGGCGGTCCGGGGCAGGGCGCCGGGCCGTGGACGCGCCTCGGCGACCGCGCTGGGTACGGGAGCGCCGTCGGCGAGGGGCACGCGGACGTACGCGGTGACCGTGCGGGCCGTTGGTCAGGAGGTGCGGGCGGGGCGCCGGGGGCCGGTGTACTCGGCGTCGCCGACGTGCTCCAGCCAGTCGACGTCGTCGCCCTCCCACAGCGCGATGTGCGCCATGAAGCGGTCCGGCGCGGCGCCGTGCCAGTGCTCCTCGTCGGCGGGGGTGACGATGACGTCCCCGGGGCGGGCCTCGACGATGTCGCCGCCGCGGGACTGGACCAGGGCGATGCCCTCCACGATCCAGAGGGTCTGGCCCAGGCCGTGCGAGTGCCAGGCGGTACGGGCGCCGGGCGCGAAGCGCACCATGTTCATCCGCACGCGGGAGGGGTCCTCGCCGCGGTGGATCACGTCCGCCCACGCGTCTCCGGTGAACATCTCCGGCGGCAGCTTCGCCGTCGCGGGAGGCTGGATGATCTCCATGGTCGTCTCTCCTTGTGTCCGTGAAGCGGCGGCCGACTCACGCGCGGCGGGTGACGGCCGCGCGCGGAGCGAAGCCGGGCCGGGCGGTGGCGGTGAGTGCCTGCCGGGCCCTGCGTCAGGCGGTGTCGGCGAGTGCCTGCCGGGCGGCGGGTCACGCGGTGTCGCGTGTGCCTGGCGGGCCCTGCGTCAGGTGCCGTCGGCGAATACCTGGCGGGCGACCGTGAGCGCGGACATGGCCTTGGGCCATCCGGCGTAGAACGCCAGGTGCGTGACCGTCGCGATCAGCTCCTTGTCGCTCAGCCCGTTCTCCCTCGCCCTGCCGAGGTGGAACGCGAGCTGCTCGGTGCTGCCGCTGCTGATCAGACTGGCCACGGTCACCAGGCTGCGGTCGCGCGGGGACAGGTCCGGGTCTACCCACACCTGCCCGAACAGCACGTCCTCGGTGTATCCGGCCAGTGCCGGGGCGATGTCCCCGAACTGCTGACGCGGTCCTCCGGGCTGCTGGTCCTCCGGCATCACGGTCTCCTTCCACGGGGGCCCGGCGCCTTCTCACGCGACGGCGCGGGTGCCTTCTCGAACGACGGCGCTGGCGTCTGTCCGCTTCCATTCCGCCCTGCCCTCACCGGGGGTGCCAGCGGAGCGGCGGACGGCCGTCAACCGGCCTGTCAACGATGAAACGGCAGGTCGCAGGCGTGCGGAAGGACCCGTTGATACGTGTACTGGCAGTACACCCCTCACCGCTCGGGATCGTCGTAGCCTCGAAGGCATGGACAACCGCAGCGAGGTCCGCGAGTTCCTCACCAGCCGCCGCGCCAGGATCACCCCCCAGCAGGCCGGTCTGCCCGCCGCAGGCCAGCGCCGGGTCACCGGGCTGCGCCGCGAGGAGGTCGCGTTGCTCGCCGGGGTCAGCGCCGAGTACTACGCCCGCATGGAACGCGGCAACCTCTCCGGCACGTCGGAAGCCGTCCTGGACGCCCTCGCCCGCGCCCTCCAACTGGACGAGTCCGAGCGTGCCCACCTCATGGATCTGGCCCGCACCGCCAGCTCCACCCGGCGCCCCGCCCGCCGCCGGACCGCACAGCCCGTCCGGCCCGGTCTGCGGCAACTGCTGGACGCGATGACCGACGCACCCGCGTTCATCCGCAACGGCCGCCTCGACATGCTCGCCACCAACCGCCTCGGCAAAGCCCTGTACTGGCCCCTCTTCCAGGACCCCGCCCGCCCGGTCAACATGGCCCGCTACCAGTTCCTCAATCCGGGCGCCGACCAGTACATGACCGAACTCGACACGCAGCGCGCCTCCGCCGCGGCCCTGCTCCGCACCGAAGCGGGAAGGGACCCCTACAACCGCGAACTGAGCGACCTGATCGGCGAGTTGTCCACCCGTAGCGAGGCATTCCGTACGCTGTGGGCCGCGCACAACGTCCGCCTGCACCACACCGGCGTCAAACGCTTCCACCACCCCGTCGTCGGCGACCTCGACCTCGCCTTCGAGGCTCTGCCCGTACCCACGGACCCCGGCCTCACCCTCACCGCGCTCAGCGCCGAGCCCGGCAGTCCCGCCCACGACGCGCTGAAACTGCTCGCCACCTGGTTCGCCACCCTCGAACCCACCGGACCCGACCCTCGGCCCTCAGCCGGCGCCGAGCACCATTCCCCCGGCGGCGCGGAGCATGGCGGCCACCTGCACCAGTGAGCCCCGGCGCCACCTGGCCACTGGCGCCAAGCCAAGGGCGGCGGACCGTGACCTGGTCGTCCGAAGTTCCGACGTACGTACGCGAGGAGCCCTATGAGCACGCCCGCCCCGGACCCAACCCCCGCACCCGCCAGGCCAGTTGTGGTCCTGCGCCCCGCCCCGCAGCGCACGGACCGCATCTTCACCCCCGCCGCCCTGGGGTCGCTCCGCGACCGCTTCACCGTGGTGGACCTGGAGAAGGAGCCCTCCGAGGAAGCGCTGGAGGAGGTCCTGCCCGACGCCTTCGCGATCGTCGGACAGCCCGACCTTCCGGCCCAACGGCTCTCCCGCGCGGGCAGGTTGCGGGCTCTGCTCAATGTCGAAGGCAACTTCTTCCCCAACGTCGACTACGCGACCTGCTTCGAGCGCGGCATCCACGTCCTGGGCTGCGGCCCCGCCTACGCCCCGGCCGTCGCCGAGTACGCGCTCGCCCTCGCGCTCGACCTCGCCCGGGGCATCAGCCGGGAGGACCGCGCCTTCCGCGCGGGACAGGAGCGGTACGTCTCCGACGGCAACGCCGACGCCGTACTGCTGCAAGGCTCCGACGTGGGCCTGGTCGGTTTCGGCAACCTCGGCCGCGGCCTCAACCGCCTCCTCGCCCCCTTCCGGCCCACCATCCGTGTGTACGATCCCTGGCTGCCGCCCGGCGTCCTACGCGAACACGGTGTACTGCCCGCCTCGTTGGACGAGACCTTGTCCCGCAGCCGCTTCGTGTTCGTGCTGGCCACCGTCACCGACGAAAGCCGCCACCTCATCGGCGAGCGCGAGCTCCACCTGCTCCCGGACGGCGCCCGGCTCGTCCTGGTCAGCCGCGCCCCGGTCGTCGACTACCCGGCGCTCCTCTCCCACGTCGCGCGCGGGCGCCTCATGGCCGGCATCGACGTCTGGCCGGACGAACCGGTCGCCCCCGACGACCCGGCCCGCTCCCTCGACGGTCTCGTCCTGTCCGCACACCGCGCGGGCGGCATCCCGGCGGCCTTCGAGACCATCGGCGACATGGTTCTCGACGACCTCACCCTCATCGCCCAGGGACTTCCGCCCGCCCGGATGCAGACCGCCGCCCGTGAACTGGTCGGCCGCTACCGCAACCGCCCCGTGACCTGAGGGACCGTCCATGACCGCACAGCCCCACCCGGCCTCCGCGCTCGACATCCCCTGCGACGGCCTGCTCTTCGACAACGACGGGGTCCTGGTCGACTCCGATCACGGCGTCGACCGGGCATGGAGCCAATGGGCCCGTGACCGCGGCCTGCCGCCGGAACAGGTGACCGCCATGGTGCACGGCCGCCGGTCGGCCGACACCGTCGCCCTCCTGGTGACCGACCCGGACGAACGGCCGGCGGCACTCGCCGCGATCGACCGTATGGAGGTCGAGGCCGCGGCCACCACCACAGCGCTCCCCGGTGCCCTCGGCCTCCTCACGAGCCTGCCGCGCGAGCGGTGGGCGGTGGTCACCTCCGGAGTCACCCTCCTGGCACGGGCCCGCCTCGCGGCGGCGGGACTGCCCACTCCGCCCGTGCTCATCACCGCGGACGACGTCAGCCACGGCAAACCAGCCCCTGACGGCTACCGCGCCGCGGCCCGGAGACTGGGCTTCGCCCCGGCCCGGACGGTCGTCTTCGAGGACAGCGCCGCGGGGGCGGCGGCCGGAGCCGCGGCAGGCGCGGTCGTCGTCGGGGTCGGGCGGCGCGCACTGGCCACCCACGCCCCCGTCGTCGTCCGCGACCTGCGCGGCCTCGCCTGGCACGACGGCGTACTCAGTCTCGCCGCCGCGGACCTGCTGCGCCGGTGAGCGCAGTGATGGACGGGACCGCGCCTCAGTACCCGCCTCCGCCGCTGGCGGAGCCGGTCGACGGTGAGGCCGACGTGGAGGCCGCGGTGGTGACCGCGTTGCCGCTGGGGCTGACCACGTACCACAGCGCGCCGAATTCGTTGAGGCCCTGGCCGTTGGTCTCTCCGGGCTTGGTGTCCTTGGCGAAGTAGTACAGCGGGTGGCCGTGGTAGGTCACTTGGGTCGAGTGGTCCGACCGGGTGCTCGTTCCGACCATTGAGGCGGTCACGCCGCTGTTGTGGGGCTTTCCGGTCGTGGTCTGCGGGGGCCAGGCCCGCGTGCAGGATCCGTTGCAGGTCGACGTCTTCCCGGTGTCGGCCTTGAACAGGTACAGGGTCCTGCCGGAGGCGTCGACCAGGATCTGACCGAGCGGCGAGTTCGCTGTCTTCACCGTGGCGGCGCCGCCGGTCGACGCGGAGGCGCTGGCGCTCGCGGTGGTGGCGCCGGCGCTGGAATGGGGGGTGAGGGACGTGGTGGAACTGGAGCTGCCGCATCCTGAGGCAGTGGCCGCAACGGCGGCCATGCCAACGGCGAGGGAGATGACGCGCTTCATGACAGACCCCTTGACCTGGGGGGATGTGGTGACACCGACGCGCCGACGGCGGGCCGCGGCACCAAGTTACGCACCGGCGCCCCGCCCCCTCGCCCGGTCGAACCGCCCCACGCCGAACCTCACCCGCGCGGGTGACCGAAGGGCCGCGACGGCGTCCCATTGACCTCACAGGCAGGTCCGTGGAAGCCGATCGGAGTCCTTCGGCGCCGAGGTGCGGAGTGCCCGTCAGCCGTTGTGTCCCGACGGGTGCTTGTCGTAGTTGTCGTTCCAGGACGCCTTCGCGCCGGAATCACCGATGCGGTACACGTCGACGACCGCGCCGGCGGACACGATCACCGCCAGTACGGCGGCGGTCGCGCGCAGAGCCGTCGGCAGGCTCCGCCGCGTGCCTGCGGACGGAACGCTCTCGGCGGCCGGGTCCCCGGACCGTGCGGTCCGGCGCCCCAGCCACCAGACCCCGAGCGTCACGAGAAAGAGCCCTATCGCCCACGGCAGCAGACCGTCGCCCAGTTCCGCGTGCTTACGCACCAGAGGATCGTCGCCCACACGGGCCTTGAGCCACTCCCCGGCATGCGTCGTGACCGGCACCAGCGCCAGGGTCACCAGCCCCAGCAGCGGAAGCGACAGCCCCATGCGCCGGGCATACCGGGGCTGGACCGCGCAGACCACCGCGGCCAGGGCCGTCAGCGGCACCAGCACCACCACGAAGTGCACGAACAGGACGTGCGCCGGAAGGCCGTTGATATGCGTAAGACTCATGGGGGGCTTCTCCACAGACGAGGACGTGCGCAGCGGGCCCACCGGGCAACCCGGCCGCCGCTGCTCGGAAGGAGATCGCAGCCTTCCACGCCAACTTCTCAAGTCCTTCTGAAATACGGCCCGCCGGCAGCCGTCCGCCCAGCGGAGTCCCCGGCTCAGCGGCCGGTCAGGCTGAGCGCGACATCGACGATCGTCGCTGTGTCGATCCCGTGAATCCTGTAGGCGTCTTGGAGGGCGGACGACTGGCCGAACTCGGTGACGCCGAGGTTTTTGGTCCGGTCACCGCGCAGCCCCGCCAGGAAGGCAAGCGTGTGGGGGTGGCCGTCCATGACGGTGAGCAAGGGGGCAGGGCTCTCCGAGGGAAACAGAGCCGAGGCGATATCGCTCCCCTTGCCTTGCGCGGACCGGAAGATGAGGTCCGGGCTCGTCAGGCACACGATTCCGGCGGTCACACCGAGCCCGGTCAGGGCACCGGCCGCCGCCACGACCTCAGGCATGATCGCTCCCACCCCGACCAGGGTGACCCGCTCGTCCGCGAGGGGATGATCGGTCAGGCGGTAGCCGCCGGCAACGGCATGGCGTCGGCGGCGCTCCAGCAGGAGAGGGTCCTCGGGCAAGCGGGCAAGCGCTTGGTCCACCGGGCGGGTCGAGAGCCGGAAGTACGCCGACGTCCCGCCGGGGACCCCCACGTGGTCGATCGCGTCCAGGAAGCACCACTCGAGGTCCTGGGCGAACGCTGGCTCCCACGCGACGCAGCCCGGCTGCTGCAACCCGATCGACGGAGTCGTGATCGACTGGTGCGCTCCTCCCTCGGGAGCGAGGGTGACGCCCGACGGCGTGCCGACGATGATCGACTGACCACCGGCGTAGATGCCGTAGGACCAGGGTTCCAGGGCTCGTGAGAGAAACGGGTCGTAGATGGTGGCGATCGGGACCAGCCGCTCGGCCCACCGCGACCAGGTCGAACCGAGCTCGCTGAGCAGGCTCACCAGGTTGACCTCGGCGATACCGAGCTCGATGTGCTGACCACCGGCGCCCTCGGACCATTTGAGAACCCGTTCGGGGTCATCGGCGAACCAGTCCGGTCGGTCCGCGACTGACCAGACCCCCGTCTTGTTGATCCAGCCGCCGAGGTTGGTCGAGGAGGCGACGTCCGGACTACAGGTCACCACGCGGCGCGCCACTTCCGGTGCCTCGCGGGTCAGATCGGTGAGAAAACGACCCAGAGCCGCCTGGGTCGAGATCGGAGCGCGGTGCTTCCGGGACAAGGCGGCGGGAACGGCGTCGGGCCGAGGATTCGTGACAGCGGCGCGCCGCCGCAGGGCGTGCCCGCGCTCCGCGCACAGCGTCGCCGCGAAGGACCCGTCCTGGAACCGTCGCCACGGGTCGGCCGGGTTCGCGCCGACCGACTCGGCGAGCGCCACCATCTGGACGTCGGTGAGCAAGGCAGAGTGGTTGTTCGGATGCCCTTCCGTAGGCAGGCCGCGCCCCTTCACCGTGTAGGCGAAGACGACCGTCGGCCGATCCGGATCCACGTGGGCGAAGGTGTCGAGCAACAGGCCGATGTCGTGCCCGCCCAGGTCCCGCAGGGCCACCGCGAGATGGTCGGAGGGTACCGACCGCAGCAGCTCGCGCAGCGCTTCGGACCCGTCGTCGCCGACGATCCGGTCGGCGATCTGCTCGGCGTCGACACGCAGGAGGCGCTGGTACTCCTCGTTGGGCATCGTCTCCAGCCGCGTACGCAGGTCGTCCCCTCCGGGACGGTCGAAGAGCGCGCTGACCTTCCGCCCCCACTTGAGCGTGATCACCTGCCACCCGGCTGCCTCGAACATGCCCATGAGGCGGTGGATCTGGACGTCGGGCACGATGCGGTCGAGCGACTGGCGGTTCAGGTCGACGACCCACAGCAATTCGCCCATCTTCGCCGTGGAGGGGTCCGCGACGGCCTCCCAGACCGCGCCCTCGTCGAGCTCGGCGTCCCCGAGAAGGCTGATGAAGCGGCCTGCCTCGGGCGTGGAGTCGAAGTGCGAGGTCAGATAGCGGTGGGACATGGCCGCCCAGAGCGCGGCAGTCGCCCCGATGCCGACCGAGCCGGTGGAGAAATCCACGGTGTCGGGATCCTTGAGCCGACTGGGGTAGGACTGCAACCCGCCCTTGGAGCGGAGTGTCGTGAGGTACTTGGCGTCAAGGTCGCCGATGAGGTAATTGATCGCGTGGAGTACGGGGGACGCGTGCGGTTTGACCGACACCCGGTCGTTCCGGGTCAGCTCGGCGAACCAGAGCGAGACCATGATGTCGACCATCGAGGCGCTGGACGATTGATGGCCCCCGACCTTGACGCCACTGGCGTTGGGACGGCCGCGGTTCGCCGCGTCGACGATCGACGTGGCGATCCAGAGCACCTTGCGGGCGATCTCTCGCAGCACCTCCTCCGCGGGAGCCGCCGATGCCACGGAAGAGGAGGTCACGGTCATCGGATTGCCTCGCAGACATGCGGTGGACGCGCGCGGTGTACGCGCCGCGACGGGGTGGGATGACACGGACGACGACGTCCGGGGCGCGCCGGACCGCCCGGCCGCGGTGCGGCCCACGTACTGCCGGCCGTCACGGCGCAGAGGACTCCGACCGGGGCGGTCACCGCGGAGAGGCTTCCGACCGGGGAGCGACCCGCATCTGCGACGCGAGGTGGGTCGCGGGTCCGCCGGGCCCGTCCGCCCAGAGGAAGGTGGCCGCCACCGGCTCGGTCACGGGCGGCATCGACATGAGGAACGTCGTTCCGCCCGCGTAGGTCATCGGCGTCGAGAAGTCCCCGTGGAAGTCTGCCCACCGGCCGCTCGTCGTGAAGGACGCGATGAGACCCGATGCCTCCGCCCGTACGTCGATCGTCGCCTCGTCGCTCATCCGGAACCGCCCGACGTACGGCGTGACGTCGATGTCCGCCTCGACCGGGCCCGGCGTGGTCGGCAGGCCGACGCCGACCAGCTCCCGCAAGAGCTCGGACACCAGCTCGTCACCCATGCCCTGGATGTCACCGCTCGCCATGACGCAGACGGCGACGCCGTGGTCGGGCGCCAGAACCAGCCGGGACTGCTGACCGCAGGTGCTCCCGATGTGGCCGACGATCCGCGGCTCGAGACGCTCGATCGACCATCCCCAGCCCCACGCGGGACCCCGGCTCGGATCCGGCTGGGCGATGTGGGGCTCCCGCATGGTCCGCGCGGTCCGCGTACTCATGAGTCGCGCGCCCGAAGGCGCCAGACCGTCCTCGAGGTGGTGCCGGGCGAACGCCAGGAGGTCGGCCGGGGTTGCCGCCAGCGTCCCCCCGCACGGCCCCGACGTCCTGGGGTCGAGCCAGGTCGAGACCGGCGTGAGATCGTACGACCCCGGCGCCGCCGGTACGTGACCGACCACGAGCGGTCTCGTCATGGTCTCCTCGGGAAGCGTCGAGGTGCTGCCGAGCCCCAACGGTTCGATGAGGCGCGTCCGCAACGCCTCGTCCCAGGTCGATCCGGTCACGCACTCGATGAGCCGGCCCAGCACGTTGTACCCGGAGTTGGAGTAGGAGAACACCGCTCCCGGCCGGTGCAGCTGAGCCAGGCCGCTGTAGCTCTCAACGATCTTCTCGACGGCGTCGTCGCTCCGGACGTCCGGCTCGGCGGCATCGCCGAAGAACCCGCCGGAGTGCGTGAGCAGTTGTCCGACGGTGACGGTGCGCGCCACCTCCTCGTCCTCCAACCGCAGCGGCGGCGTCAGGTAGTGATTCACCGGCGAGGACAGGTCGACCAGCCCCTCGTCCACGAGCTGGAGGACGAGCGTCGCGGTCCACACCTTGGTGATGGAGGCGAGCAGGAACACCGAGTCCGTCGTCACCGGAACGGTCGTACCCAGCTTCGCGATCCCGGTGGCGACGACCGTGGTCCTCCCGTCGACCAGCACGCCGGCCGCCGCCCCCGGGACGCCGTACCGATTCGCGAGATCGTCCAGACGCTGCTGGAACTCCCGTCGGTCCACCCTTGGTGTCGTCATATCGGACAGTGTGCCGGGCCGCTGCCCTGGATTCGTTGTCCGGCCGTACGAAGAGCGCCGCTTGTCTTCGGAGCCACTCACCAATCACGCCGTCGGAGCGGCGAGGAGGATTCGGCCATGCCCAACACCCCCTACCTGCACGTCGACCTGGATCGGCTCGACCGGAACATCCGGCGAGTCGCACAGTGGGCCGCGACGAACGACCTCGCGCTCCGCCCGCACGCCAAGTCCCACAAGTCGCCCCGGATCGCCCGGCGCCAGATCGCGGCCGGCGCTGTCGGATTGACGGTGGCGACGATCGGTGAGGCGGAAGTCTTCGCGGACAGCGGCGTGACCGACTTCTTCATCGCCTACCCCCTGCACATCGACGGCCAGGCGGCCGGCCGGCTCGGCGCTCTGGCGGACAGGGCCCGCATCGCGATCGGCGTGGACTCGGCCGAGGGCGCCGCCCGGGCGGGTGACCTGGTCGGCCGCCTCGGCGTGGAGGTGGTCATCGAAGTGGACTGCGGTCACCACCGCAGTGGTTGCCGCCCCTCGGACGCGGGCCTGGTCGCGACCGCCGCCGCGCTCTCGGGTGCGAAGGTCGCGGGAGTCTTCACGTTTCCGGGACACAGCTACGCCATGGACGCCGGGGCGACGGCCGCCGCAGACGAGGCACGAGCGCTCTCGGTCGCGCGCGCGGCCGTGGAGGACGCCGGAATCGAGGTCGCGGTGGTCAGCGGCGGATCGACGCCGAGCCTGGCCGACACCCGGCCCGAGGCGGTCACCGAGGTGCGCCCCGGGGTCTACGTCTTCGGGGACGCGCAGCAGTGGGAGCTGGGGACGACGCATCCCGATGACGTCGCGCTGACCTGTCGTGCGACGGTCGTCAGCCACGCCGGAGGCCGTGCGGTCCTGGACTCCGGCAGCAAGGTGCTCGCCGCCGACAAGGCTGCCTTCAACACCGGAGGAGGACGTCTGCTCGACCACCCGGACGCCCGGATCGTTCTCGTCTCCGAGCACCACGCCGTCGTGGACATGGGCGGCGCCCCGTTGCCTCCGCTGGGGAGCCAGGTCGCGGTGGTGCCCAACCACTGCTGCGCGGCCGTCAACCTGGCCGAGCGGCTATGGATCGACGAGGGAGGCGGCCTGCGCCCCTGGGCCGTCGCCGCGCGAGGGCGCAACAGCTAGAAGACTTCCCGCGCCGCGGGTCCTTGTGTGGTGAACCCGCACCAATCCCCGCCCGAGGTTCGGTCTCATTCACGAAACGAGGCCGCCGGGGGAGTGACAGTTTGATCGCTCGAGGCACCTTGACGGCCTCGTCGTCGATCGCCAATCCGCGAAGGAGAACGCGCTGTGTCCATCGAGGACTTCGCCCGCCACCCGCTCACCTTCGGCCCCAGTCCGGTGCACCCGCTCCCACGTCTGAGCGCCCACCTCGGCGGTGCCTCGATCTGGATGAAGCGGGAGGACTGCAACTCCGGGCTGGCCTACGGCGGTAACAAGACCCGCAAACTGGAGTACCTCATTCCCGACGTGCTGGCCCAAGGGGCCGACACGCTGGTGTCGATCGGGGGCCACCAGTCCAACCACACCCGGCAGGTCGCCGCGGTCGCCGCCCACCTCGGGCTGGAGTGCGTCCTGGTCCAGGAGAACTGGGTGCCTTCCTGGACCGATCCGCTGAGCACCGAAGTCGGCAACATCCTGCTCAGCCGGGTGATGGGAGCAGAGGTACGACTCGACCCCGCCGGTTTCGACATCGGCTTCCGTGACTCGTGGCGGCAGGCCCTCGACGACGTGGAGAAGCGCGGCGGCAAGCCCTACGGCATCCCCGCCGGCGCGTCCGACCACCGCCTCGGCGGTCTCGGCTTCGCCAACTGGGCGTACGAGGTGGCCCGGCAGGAGCAGGAGCTCGACACCTTCTTCGACACCGTCGTGGTCTGCACCGTCACCGGTTCGACCCACGCGGGCATGATCGCGGGCTTCGCGGCACTCGAAGACGCGGGCGGCCGACCCCGCCGGGTCATCGGCATCGACGCCTCGGCCACCCTCGACAAGACGGTCGACCAGGTCGGTCGGATCGCCCGGAACACCGCGGATCTCATCGGGCTGAGGCGTGACCTGCGGGACGACGAGATCACCGTGCTCCCCGGCTGGGCCGGAGACGAGTACGGGGTCCCGGTGCGGTCGACCCTCGACGCGATCCGCCTCACCGGCAAGACGGAGGGGATCATCATCGACCCCGTCTACGAAGGCAAGTCGATGGCGGGCCTCATCGACCTGATCCGCGACGGCGACATCCCGAAGGACTCGAACGTGCTGTACGCGCATCTCGGCGGCCAGCAGGCACTGAACGCGTACGCCAAGGCGTTCTGATGCCCGCGCTGAGGGGGAGCACGAGAGAGGTCCGAGCCCTGTGGAACTGCCGGATCCCGATGCGCGACGGCGTCGAGCTGGCCGCCGACATCATGGTCCCGGCCGGTGACGGCCCGTTCCCGGCGGTGGTGACACGAACCCCGTACAACCGCAAGCCGGGAATCTGGATGCGGCGGCTCGTCGCCGCCGGTTACGCCTACGTCATGATCGACATGCGCGGACGCGGCGACTCCGGCGGTGACTTCCAGCCCTTCGTCCAGGACAGCGACGACGGCTACGACAGCATCGAGTGGGTCGCCGAGCAGACCTGGTGCACGGGCCGGGTCGGCATGGTCGGGCTCAGCTACGAAGGTCTCACCCAGTGGTGGACCGCTCGGGCCCGGCCGCCGCACCTGCGGTGCATCGCGCCGATGGCCATTGGAGTCGCCGGCCTCGGCCCGCGGCCGAGCTTCAACACCGGTGTCCCGCACCTCTACTGGAGCTGGTGGTTCCACCAGGTGACCGGACGTACCCAACAGCACTACGGCGCTCCCTCGTGGGGGCACAACATCAGGCACCTGCCACTGCGCACCCTCCACGAGCAGGTCGGCACCGGTGGACGGTGGTGGCCGAAGTACGTGGACGGGGAGATCGACTACCTCGGCGAGGCGTTCGTGCTCAGCGACGACGACTGGGCGAACCTCGACCTGCCCGTGCTCGTCACCGTCGGCTGGTGGGACGACCAGACCACGATGGCGACGTGGGCCCGGCTGGCGCGGTCGCCCGCGGGCGCCAGGGCCCAGCTCCTGATCGGAGCCTGGGACCACGGAGGGAACCGTTCGCCGAGCCCGGTGCTGGGAGGACTGGATGTCTCCCCGTCGGTCATGGACACCGTCGGACACGTCGAGCGCTTCCTCGCACGGCACCTCAGGGACGACGACGAACCCGCTGATGCCCACCCGTGCCGGGTCTTCCGGACCGGGACGATGCGGTGGGAAGACCTGGACGAGTGGCCGTCCACCGCGGTCGAGCCGACGAGTTGGTACCTGGCCAGCGGCGGCGACGCCCGCACACTGAGCGGAAACGGCCGGCTCACCCGGACTCCGGAGAAAGCCGCCCGCGACACATACGTCTTCGACCCGGAGAACCCGGCCAGGGACTTCACCAACCTCGACCTGTTCGCCTGGAGCGACCCGCCCCACGACCATCGCTACCTGCTGCGCCGCCCCGACGTCCTCGTCTACCCGGGTCCGGCCCTGGACGAGCCCGTCCACGTGAGCGGCCAGGCCGAGCTGGACGTCTTCGTCTCGCTGGACGCGCCCGACGCGGACCTGAGCGTTCTGCTGCTCGACGTCCATCCCGACGGCCGGATGATGCTCGTCGGCAGCGAACTCGGGTCGTGCGGGCTACAGCGGATCTCGATGCGGTCCGGGCCCGGCTCACCGCCCGTCAGCCCCGGGGAGATCGTCGGGCTGCGCATCCCGCTGGTCTGGCTCCACCACACCTTCCTGCCGGGGCACCGCATCGCGCTCGCGGTGACCGCGGGCGCGTTCCCCGCCTTCTCCCGCAACCTCGGCACCGGGGAGCCCTGGGCCGACGCCGTGGATTCACGCGTGGTGAGCGTGACCGTTCACCACGGCCCCGAGCACCCCTCGCGGCTCGTCCTGCCCGTCGAGAACAGCGGGGGAGCGGTATGAGGTTCACCGATGTCTCCCGTGTGCGCTCCCGCTTCGACGTACGGGTCGGGGCGAGGGACGGGGTCGACCTGTCCGTCGACGTCTACATGCCGCCTGCCCCCGGTGATCACCCGGTCCTCGTCACCCGCACGCCCTACGACAACAACCGCGCGGACCAGAAGCCTCCTGCGAGCACGGCGCCGCAGGTCCCCTCGGACCGCTTCAAGCTCCTGGCCGCGCGCGGATACATCGTGGTCGCGGGTGACGTGCGCGGCCGGGGTGACTCGGACGGGGATTTCGAGCCGTTCCTCCACGAGGCCGCAGACGGCGCGGACATCGTCACGTGGGCCCGTGACCTTCCCGGGTCCAACGGCCGCCTCGGCTGCTTCGGCGCGGGCTACGCCGGGTTCGCGGCGCTCGCCGCCGCGTCGGCCGCTCCGGTGGACGCGCTCGCCGTGTGGTCCCCGTTCGCCGCGGGCGAGGGCCTGCCGTCGCGGGGCGGTGCCGTGCGACTGGACTGGTTGTTCTGGATGCACCTCGTCGGTGGCCGGGTGCGCGGGCCTGTCGACGCGCCGCCCTGGAAGTCGGTCTTCAGCAGCAGGCCGCTGGCCGGTATGCACGAAGCGCTGGGCAGACCGGACGCGCCGTGGCCCGACTGGCTCGCCCACCTCGACCCCCAGGACCCGTACTGGAGCAGCCTGGCTGTGGGCGGCGGGACGAATGCGAGCGCGCCGACCCTCCTGGTCTCCGGCCGGTGGGACAGCGGGCTGGGCGCCACGATGAAGCACTGGGAGACCGTCTCCTCCGCCGGAGGGGAGCACTCGCTGGTCGTCGGCCCGTGGGACTCAGCCGGAACCCGGAGACCGGTGAGCGTCGTCGGCGGGGTCGAATGGGGGCCCCGTTCCGTCGTCGATCCCGACGAATTGCTCTTCGAGTGGTTCGACCACCACCTGCGGGACGACCCGTCGTCCTGGGCTCCCGCCCCCGTGCGCGTCTTCGTCACGGGCCGCAACGCCTGGGAAGACCTCGACCATTGGCCGGTGGCCGACGAGGTCGAGACCTTGTGGCTGACCTCCGAAGGGCGGGCGAACACCCGGATCGGGGACGGACGACTGACGCGCGACGCGACACCCCGCGAGGCGGCCGATCACTTCGTCCACGATCCCGGGAATCCCGTTCCGTGGCAGCCGGATCACGGGTCCTTCTCACGGACCGGCCCAGCGGGATTCACCCTTGAGACATCGTTCGCGACCAGCCGCGACGACACGCTCACGTACACGGCGGCGACCGTCGACGTTCCCACACTCGTCCGCGGCACGCCCGTGGTCCGTCTGTTCGCCGGGACCGATCGCGATGACGCGGACTGGATGGTGTCCCTCGAGGACGTGTTCCCGGGCGAGACGAGAACGGTTCACCTGGCACACGGGGTCGTGCGCGCGGGATCGGTGCCCGCGTTCCGGACAGGTGTGCCGGTCGGCTACAGGATCGCGATGACGGACGTGGCGCACGAGCTCCAGCCGGGGCACGCCCTGCGCCTCGTGGTGACCTCCAGTCTCTTCCCGCTCTACGCGATCAATCTCGGCTCGGCCGACTACCTCGGTGCGACGGAGGCCGAACGCGGTACGCACTCCGTCTTCCACGGGCCCCGCCTGCCCAGCAGGATCGAGCTCCCCCTCCACCGAATGGAGAACCATGACCAGGCTCCGTGAACTCGGCATCGAGATCGGGATTCTTCCCTCAGGACCCCGCAACGCCATCAGCGACGTCTCCGGCGTCACCGTCGGTCACGCCACCGTCATCCGCGACGACGACGTCATCGCCCGTACCGGCGTGACCGTGATCCGTCCACGGCCGGGACACGTCCGAACACATCCGTTGTTCGCGGGCTGCGCCACGCTCAACGGCAACGGTGAGATGACAGGTCTCGAGTGGGTTCGCGAGAGCGGTCTGCTCACGACCGACCTGGCCCTCACGGGCACCCACAGCGTCGGCGTCGTCAGGGACAGCCTGGTCGCGATCGAAACGGCGCACGACACCTTCCGCAACGCCTTCTCCCTGCCGGTGGTGGGCGAGACCGCGGACCTCGCCTTCAACAGCGGGAACGCCCAGTTCGTCACCGGCGAACACGTCCGAGCGGCCTACGAGTCGGCGTCCGCCGACGTCGAGGAGGGGAGTGTCGGAGGGGGAGCCGGCATGGTCTGCCACGGGTTCAAGGGCGGGATCGGAACGGCGTCGCGTCGTCTCGACGCGTCCGCGGGCGGCTGGACCGTGGGCGTGCTCGTCCAGGCGAACCACGGGACCCGCCCCGACTTCAGGGTCGACGGCCGGCCCGTGGGCCGTGACGCGCGCCTGGCACACGTCCCGCTGCCGGCCCGGACCCAGCCGGGCGGAGACCCGCCCATGCCGCCCGGCTCGGGTTCGATCATCGTGATCGTGGCGACGGACGCTCCGCTGCTGCCCGGCCAGTGCCGTCGGCTGGCCACCAGGGCGAGCATCGGCATCGGCCGGGTCGGCGGCGGCATCCAGGACTCGAGCGGTGACATCATGCTCGCCTTCTCCACGGCGCCGCAGAACGTGCCCACCGAGGGCTACGCGGGCGGTCACCCGCTGGTGGCGCCCCATTCCGCGGTTCCGCACCAAGCCTTGGACGACCTGTTCCGCGCCGTCGTCGAGGCCACCGAGGAGTCGATCATCAACGCGATGCTCGCCGCTCCCACGATGACCGGTGCGCGCGGCTTCACGGCGTACGGGCTCGAGCCGGACGCACTCCTCGCGGCCTTCTCATCGGCGACCTGAGGCAAGCCGCCCCCGGTTCGGCTGGCAACCACCCGGTGAACGGCCGGGTCAGACCAAGGAAGAAGGGACGGTCTCATGGCCGGTTCTGTCTACATCAGCGTGGACATGGAGGGAGTCGCGGGTGTTTCGCGGCTGCACAACACCGTCCCCGGGCACCGGACCTACGCACGCGGCCAGGAGCTCATGACCGAGGAGGCCAACGCCGCTGTGGCGGGGGCGTTCGACGCGGGAGCCACCCACGTGGTGGTGGCGGACAGCCACGGGCCGATGGACAACATCCTGCCCGCCCTGCTGGACC
The DNA here is from genome assembly GCF_042957385.1 of Streptomyces sp. NPDC008079. Classification (NCBI taxonomy): domain Bacteria; kingdom Bacillati; phylum Actinomycetota; class Actinomycetes; order Kitasatosporales; family Streptomycetaceae; genus Streptomyces; species Streptomyces sp. NPDC008079. The sequence continues at coordinate 214,035 of NZ_JBIBIC010000009.1, read as the reverse complement.
CGCGTGCACGTCTCGTCAACGGCAGCCCCCGTACCTGCGGCATGGTGCACGGCCTGCACGGCGACTTCGACGCGGCCCTCTTCATCGGCTACCACGCGGCCGCGGGAACACCCGGAGTGCTCTCACACACGTTCACCGGATTCTGGTCGGAACTCCGGCTCAACGGTCGGGCCGCGTCCGAGGCAGACGTCAACGCCCTCTACGCCGGCCGGTTCGGAGTCCCGGTGAAGCTCATCACCGGAGACGACCGGACCTGTTCGGCCGGTCTCGCCGGAGTCGAGGCGGTCCACCGCGTCGAGGTCAAGCGCTACCTCTCCTACAACTCGGCCGACGCCCTCTCCCCGGCCACCGCCAGGGCGCACATCCGGGAAGGCGCGGCGCGAGCCGTGGCGGATTCGTCGATCCGGCCGCCGGTCGTCCCTCACGACCTGGTGGTGGAGATCGACCTGAAGCTGTCGACGAGCGCTGATCTCGTCGCCATGATTCCGACGGCCGAGCGCTCGTCGGAGTACACCGTGCGGATCCGGTGCGCCACCGTGGACGAGATCTACGACTTCGTCAGCGTCGCCGGAGCACTGGCCGCGCACGTGGTCGCCACTCAGGCGACCGCCTCGCCGTGACGCGGCGAATCACTCGACGGCGGGGTTCATCAGACGCATCTGGAGCATCAACGCGAATCTCTCGTCCGGGTTCTCCAGGTCGATCTTCCCGACCTCGCTGAGCCGCTTGAGCCGGTAGCGGAACGTGTTGTGGTGCACACCGGCCGAGGCCGCGGCGGCGTGGATGTCGCCGAAGGCGTTCAGCCAGCACTTGAGAGTTGCCAGGAGGCTGCCGTTGCGCCGCTCGTCGTACTCGAGGATCAGGCTCAACGGGCCGGTCACCGGGTCATGGCGTGCCAAGGACAAGTCCTGGAGCTCCAGCACCAGCGCGTCTATGTGCACCTCTGACATCGTGGCCGCGGTGCCCGCCGTCCCTCGCGTACGCAGTACGCGCAGCGCGCGGTCGGCCCGCGTCCGCGACTCGTTCAAGCGGATCGGGTCGCTGATCGCGGTGCCGATGCCGATGACGGCCGGCACCCGCGTCCCCGTCCGCTTCAGGAAGTCGGCCGCGAGCCGCTTGGCGCGCTGCTCGTTCTGGTCGGCGTCCCCGGTGAGCGATACCAGCCCGTACGACACGTCGCCGAGCAGGGCCGTCGCCGACCGCGGCGCGACCGAGGTGAGGTGCATCGCGAACGCGTCCGCCAACTGCTGACGTTCCCTCGCCTGCCGGGAGGGATCGGTCTGTCCGTCGCCGTGGTCGACGATGTCCATGGCGACGACATTGACGGTCTTCCCGAGCAGCCCGAGGCGGCCGAGCGCGTGCGCGGCTTTGGGCCCGCCTTCGAGGGCGGTGGCCACCAGGTCGGAGCGCAGGCGGTGGTCGACGTCGGCTCCGGCTCGTCGGCGCAGCAGGTGGAGGGCGACGAGCTTCGCGGCGTCGGCCAGGGCCTGCGACCGCTCGGTGGACGGCGGTCCGGTGACCGCCGCCCAGATCGATCCCAGGATCTCGTCACCGGCACGCACCGCGATGGCCAGGCGCGGGATCTCGTTCTCGCTGATCTTGGAGGCCTCGATGTACAGCGGCTCCTCCGTTTGGTAGAGGGCCTTGAACACCCCCCGGTCCTCGTCCTCGCGGAGGTAGACCTCGGGCACCTGGCGGTCGAGGATGGTCCGGATGCGAGCGGCGTCGGCCTCGTCCTGCCGTCCCGAGAACGCCAGCACGCGATACCGGCGGTCCTCGATGGTGACCGGCGCGTCGATCAGTGCCGCCACGGCGTTGGCGAGGGCGAAGAGGTCGCCCGCGGCGACACCGCCCAGGGTGCTCGTCACCTCGTCCCCGACATCGTCCTGGGCCACGATGGTCCGGAGCATGTCCGCGAGCTGAAGCCAGTCCGCGTTCTCCGCCAGCGCGAGCAGGGCGACGCCCGCGTCGCGGGCGGCGTTGAGCACCTCTGGCTCGCGGTCCACGGGCGCCCGCACGATCAGGGCCGCGGCGCTCTGTGTCCCGAGAACGCGCAGCAGCTCCGCGATGTCGGACGCGCCGTACACCCCGATGCCGAGGACCAGCGCCTTGGGCAGGAGCGTGTGGTTCTGTCCGTGGTCGTGGACGACGACGGCCCCGACCTGCTCGTGGGCACTCACGTCGGCGACGACCACGTCGAGGAACGTACCGCCGAGGTCATTGAGGATCCTCGACAAGCTCGCACGCTGCGGTTTGGACGTCTCGCTCATATCCGCCGGAGTCTACGGGACGCTCCACCGTCCGTCTTGGGAAGAACGAACGAACGCGCGGCCTCCGTTCGTTGACTGAAACCGAGGCGTGGCCGGGCCGTTGTGCGCCTTCGTTACATTGAACGATTCCAGGCGGAAAATTGGGCGGATCGTCACCAGGTCCGCGCCGTTCGACGGCCATAGCCTCATCCAAACCCGTGAGCCTGATCACACGGGCGGCACACAACCGGCTGGGGGCTGGACCTCTGGCCCGAGGAGGACGGGTCATGAAGCGTAAACGGTCCATCAGACTCGTGGCGGTCAGCGCCACCGTTGTCTGCTTGGCAGCGCTACTGGCTGCCTGCAACGGCGCCGAGAAGCCGGGAGCGACCGGCGGCAGGGCGGACCTCCTGCGGTGGGGCATCGTCGCGGACAGCCTCGACAGCATCGACCCGCTCACGCTGACCTCGGGCAACAACCTTCTCGCCACGGTCTACGACGCCCTGCTCACCGCCGACCCGAAGGGCCAGCTGGCCCCGGGGCTCGCGGAGTCGTGGGACACCCCGGACCCGCGCACGTACATCTTCCACCTGCGCAAGGGCGTCACGTTCTGGGACGGCACCGAGATGACGTCCGCTGACGTGGTCGCCTCGCTGGACTACGAGCGCCTGGCGCCGTCCCCGTACGAGTCGCTGTTCGTGAACGTGAAGGACGTGACCGCCAGGGACGCGAACACCGTCGTCGTCACGCTCAAGCAGGCTGATTCCAGCGTCCTGTCGCTCCTCGCCAGCGTGGGAGCGAGCATCTTCCAGAAGAAGTTCTACGACGAGCACAAGGCCGACTTCGGCAAGCCGGGCACGCTGACCATGGCGACCGGGCCGTACCGGCTCGACCGGCTGAACCCGACCGAAGGCGCGGACCTCACCGCCAACCCGGACTGGTGGGGAGGCAAGCCGGCGATCCAGAGGGTGTCGGTCAAGCCCTTCAAGACCGTGACGAGCGCCGCGCTCGCCTACCGGTCCGGCCAGCTCGACGCCGCGTACCCGCTCGCGGACCCGCGAGCCTTCGCCGCCAGCTCCAAGGCGAAACTGGTGAAGGTCCCCGGGTGCAAGCAGACGTTCATGTCACTGAACACCCAGGTCGCCCCGTGGGACGACGTGCACGTCCGGCGCGCCTTCGCCTACGCGTTGGACCGCAAGGGCCTCGCCGCCGCCGAAGGCGACGGCGCCGTCACCTATGACAGCCTGTTCCCGGCCCAGGTCCTGGCCAAGGTGGCCGACAAGGCGGACATCGACACCATGATCGGCTCGCTCCCGCCCTACGCGTTCGATGTGTCCAAGGCGAAGGAAGAGATCGCGAAGTCGAGCCACCCGGGCAGCGTCAAGGGAACCTTCGAGGTTCCCGACGACGGAATCCGCCCCAAGATCGCTCAGGCCATCGCCGGAATGGTGGCGAAGGCCGGCATCGAGCTGGACGTCAAGGTCCTCTCCGAGGCCCAGTACACCCAGCGCGTCGGCGAAGGAGCGGCCAAGAAGAAGATCCAGCTCACGATCCAGCGACTTGACTGCTCGGAGGAGCCGAACACCACGGCCAGCTATCTCCTCGACAGCTCGCAGGCGGACATCGCCTACGCGAACTACGCCGCGTACAGCAATCCGGAGGCCGACAAGCTGGTCAACGCGGGGATCTCCACGGCCGACCGGGCGGGACGGTTCCAGGCGTACTCCGCCCTGGACAAGCTCGCCGCGCAGGACGTTCCCTACATCCCGCTCTACCTCGGTGAGAACGTCCTGGCGCTGTCGGACACCTTCACGTGGCCCGAGCTGAACCCGTTCTCCTCGGCCTACGGTCCGGCCGCGTGGGTGGCGCAGGTCAAGCCCGCGTCGTGACGGTGCCACGCGGCCGCGGTGACGCCGGCCGCGTGGGCCGCGAGCCCCAACGAGAAAAAGGCAACGATGCAAACACGAGCAATTTTCTTCCTAGTGCTGAGTCGGGTCCTGGTGTGCGCCGCGATGCTGGTCCTGATCTCGTTCGTCATCTTCTCTCTGCTGTACATCACGCCCGGCGACGCCGTGAGCAATCTGCTCGGCACCCGGAGGCGGACTCCCGAGACAGAGGAGCTGCTCCGGCAGCAGTACCACCTGAACGACCCGTTCCTCACCCAGTACTGGATCTGGTTGAAGGACGCCGTCCGGTTCGATTTCGGAAACTCGTCGGTCTCGACGCTTCCGGTCACGGACGAGATCAAGGCGCGGCTGCCGAATTCCCTGCTCCTCGCGGGCGTGGCCTATCTGCTGACCATGCTCATCGGAATCCCCCTGGGGCTGGCCGCGGCGGTGAAGAAGTCGACGTTCGTCGACCGCGGGATCGTGGCGTCGGTGATCGTCGGATTCAGCACACCGGTCTTCGTGGGCGCCGTGGCCCTGCTCTACGTGTTCGGGGTCCTTTTCGGATGGTTCCCGGTCTTCGGGGCCGGAAGCGGTTTCGTCGACAAACTGTGGCACCTGACCCTTCCGGCGCTCGCGCTCGCGATCTCCGGCGTCGCGCTCATCGTCAAACACACGCGGGCCGTGATGATCAAGGTGCTCGACCAGGACTACGTGACCTTCGCCCGGGCACGCGGGATGTCGTCCCGCCGGGTGTTCCTGTTCTACGCGCTGCGCAACGGCATGATCCCCGTGATCACGGTCAGCGTGCCCCTGCTCGCGTCCTTGGCCACCGGAGCGGTCCTCGTCGAGGTCACCTTCTCGATCCCGGGGATCGGCGACCTGCTCGTGCGGTCCGCGTCGAGCCAGGACCTCCCCACACTCCAGGCCATCGCGCTGCTGGTGGCCGCGCTGATCATGTTCGCGAACCTGGCGGCAGACATGCTCTACCTGGCCGCGGATCCACGCATCAGGCACGGAAGGCCGACCGCATGAGTGCCGCAGTCCCGCAGCTCGAAGATCCCGCCAGGCCCACGCGTCGCTCGACGCGCCCGTCCTGGACCGTACTGGCCTGCCTGGTGATCGTGGTCGGGGTCGTCGTCATGACCGTCCTCGGATCGGTCCTGGCCCCCCAGGACCCCGGCGCCCAGAACGTCTCGGACGTCCTCGCCTCGCCCAGCGCCGGGCACTGGCTCGGCACGGACGAACTCGGCCGGGACGTCTTCTCCAGACTGATCGCCGGAACACGCACCGCGTTCATCGGCCCGCTGGTCATCACCGTCGGCTCCATGCTGATCGGCAACCTGCTGGGTCTGTGGAGCGGGTACAAGAGAGGTGCCGTCGACGCGGTCGTCATGCGCTGGGTCGACTTCATGTGGGCGCTCCCCGGACTTCTCGTCATCGTGGTTGTCGCCGGTGCGTTCGGCGGCGGCTATTGGATGGCGGTGGCGCTCCTTCTCGTGCTGACGATCCCCTTCGACACACGCGTCATCCGAGGCGCGACACTGGAGCAGGTGCTCCTGCCCTACGTGGAAGCCGCGCGTGCGCTGGGCCTGTCGAACCGACGGATCATGCTCTTCCACATCTGGCCCAACGTCTCCGCGACCGCCGTCGCCAACGCGTTCCTGACCTTCGCCGGCGCCATCGTGACGCTCTCAGGACTGTCGTTCCTCGGATTCGGGGTCGACGCCGGTTCGCCGGACTGGGGTCTCATGCTCAAGGACGGAACCAGCCTGCTGTTCGAGAACCCCGCGGCGGCGCTCGGGCCCGGCGTCATGATCGTGGCGACGGCGATCTCGATGAACATCATCGGCGACTGGATGTACGAGGCGCTCTCGAGTCGTGGAGGAAGCAAGTGATGGCCCCCGAACAGTCGGACCGCGTGACGCGAGGGATGACCTCGAACACGGTCCTGAAAGTGCGCGCCCTCGGCGTTGACGCGGTCGGTCCTGACGGTACCCACCCGATCGTGACGTCGTTCGGACTCGACCTGTCCGCGGGAGAGACGATCGGGATCGTGGGGGAGTCCGGAAGCGGCAAGACCATGACCGCCCGCGCCATCATGGGTCTCCTGCCCGGATCGCTCGTCGCGCGCGGCGAGGTCGAGTACGACGGCCGCAATCTGCTGGAGCTGTCGGAACGCGAGTGGAGTCACGTCAGAGGACGGGAAATCGGGCTCGTACTCCAGGACCCGTTCACGATGCTCAACCCCGTGTTCCGCTGCGGGCGCATCATCGAGGAGTCGCTGATCTGGGAGGGCCGTCGGCGCCCGCCGCGATCCGAACGCAGGGCGGAGGTCAACCGCCGGCTCGCCGAGGTCGGACTCACCGACCCCTCGGTAGCGGATCGGTACCCGTTCCAGCTCTCCGGAGGCATGCGTCAGCGCGTCGCTGTGGCCGCGTCGCTCGCCCGCGACCCGAAGATCCTGATCGCGGACGAACCGACGACGGCTCTGGACGTCACGACCCAGAAGGAGATGCTCACCCTCCTGCGCGGTGTCCAGAAGTCGCGCGGAATGAGCGTCGTACTGATCACGCACGATCTGCGGGTGGCCTTCGCGATGTGCGACCGCGTCTACGTGATGTACGGCGGATCGCTCATCGAGGTCGCGCCCGGCTCCGACCTGGAGGCCAAGCCGCTGCACCCCTATACCCAGGGCCTGTTGCTGGCCGAACCGTCGGTCGACCGTCGGGTCGCCGAACTCCCCTCCATCCCGGGGTCGGTCCCCAAGGCCCGGGAGACCACGGGCTGCTGTGCCTTCGCCACCCGGTGCGAGTGGGTCACGGACCAGTGCCGCCAGGGACCGCCGCCACTGATCGAGGTCGCCGACCTGCGGTATTCGGCCTGTGTCCGCCTGCCGGAGATCAGTTCCGACATGGCGGCGAAGCGGGCCAGGATCGACGTCGTGGAAGCTCCGGTGCGAGACGTACGGGCGGAGCGGCCGCTGATCGACATCCGGGACCTGCGCAAGGAGTTCCGCGTCGGGCAGCGCACCGTCCACGCGCTCGCCGGGGTGTCGCTACAGGTGAACCAGGGGGAGAGCGTCGCCGTCGTCGGGGAGTCCGGTTCCGGCAAGACCACCCTCGCTCGCACGCTGCTGGGACTCGAGCGGTGCACCAGCGGCGACATCATGATCGACGGCATTCCCGCGCACGACTGGTCGCGGCTGAGCGCGGCGGATCTCCGTCGCCTTCGCGGAACCGTGCAGATGGTCTTCCAGGACCCCTACGCGAGCCTCAACCCGATGCGGAGCATCGGATCGGCCCTGTCCGAGGCGATCAGGTCGCACGAGAGCGCCACCAAGCACGCTTCGGGCGCGGTGGCCGACCTGTTGAAGACGGTCGGTCTTCCGGCCTCGTACGCGCAACGCAGGCCGTCGGCCCTCTCCGGCGGAGAACGTCAGCGCGTCGCGATCGCCAGGGCCCTAGCCGTCAACCCCCGGCTCCTGGTCTGCGACGAACCCGTCTCCGCCCTGGACGTCTCGGTGCGAGCCCAGATCATCAACCTCTTCGCGACGCTCCAGCGCGAACGCGGAGTCGGTTTCGTCTTCATCACGCACGACCTCTCGATGCTGCGGCAGATCACCGAGCGCGTCTGCATCATGTACCGCGGACGGCTCGTCGAATCCGGTCCGGTGGACCAGATCCTGGACCATCCGACCGATCCGTACACGATCAAACTGCTGCGGTCGATCCCCCGGTCGGACGCCGACTGGATCGACGCACCCGTCTCGACCGAGGTCTGACCGGCCGATCCGCGCGCGATCCGCGGCGAAATCCGCCGGTTCGCCGCGGCGCGCCGCGCCCGGCCCGTCTGTCCGGGCCGACATGATCATCCGGCTTTCTGGTCCGAATGAACGAACAACGCGTCCGGAAGCCTTGGCAAAGTCCCTCCTTGAGTAACTGACGCACACGAGTGGAAGGGCTGCCGATAGTGGTGAATGGCGAGCATTGCGTGGTCGTTGGCGCCGGCGCCGCCGGCTTGTGGACGGCTTGGGCGCTGACCGAGGTCGGAATGCGCGTGACGGTGCTCGACGCCGGTGCCGCGGCGGCCGGCGCGTCCTGGGGCAACGCGGGCTGGATATGCCCCGCCCAGGCCGGGCCGGTGCCCGAGCCCGGCATCATCATGCACGGCCTCAAGGACCTGACCCGGCGTGATTCCGCGCTCCACTTCTCGCCCGCGGCCCTCCTGCGCCTCGGACCCTGGATCGCGACGTTCGCGCGCTACTGCAACGACCGGTCGTACTCCGACGGGCTGGCGGCGTTGTCCACGCTCGGGTACCCGTCCTTCAAGCTCATCGAACGGCTCGGCCTCGACGAGCACTTCGACAAGACCGGTCTCCTGACCGTCTCCAAGAACCCCGCGGACATCGAGCACTTCATCGAGAAGATCGCGCCGCTGGCCAAGTTCGGGCAGGGAGCCACGACAGAGGTCCTGACGGGCAGCGCGGTCCAGGACCTGGACCCCACGGTGCCACGAGGCCAGGCGGCAGCGTTGATCGGCAACCACTGGCAGATCGTTCCCCACGCCTACATGGCGGCGCTGATCGAGAAGGTGGTCGCCGCAGGTGTCGAGATCCGCGAGCACGAGCCCGTCGAGCACCTCCACGCGCAGGGCGGACGGGTGCGAGCGGTGCGCACGAACCGCGGTACGTACGAGGCCGACCACGTGGTTCTCGCGGCGGGAGTGAACACCACCGCGCTGGCACGCTCGATCGGCCATCGCCTTCCGGTGATCGGCGGCAAGGGCTACAGCTTCGACGTCCGGCCGGGGCGGATGCCGAGGCAGGCGATCCAGACCCTCGACACGCACCTGGCGATCTCGCCGATGGGCGGCACGCTGCGCGTCGCCGGGGCGATGGACTTCACCAACTCACCGACCCGCATCCCCCCACGGCGCGTCAGGGCGATGCGGCGCTCGGCTCAGGCCCTCCTCGGGCCGTGGACCGACGAGTCGGCCGCCTGGTCGGGTCTGCGCCCCGTGGCTCCTGACGGCCTCCCCATGATCGGCAGGCTCGCGCCGGACTCGAACGTGTTCGTCGCCACCGGGTACCAGATGCTCGGCATGACGATCTCACCGGCCGCCGGAGTGCACCTCGCAGAGGCGATCGCCTCGGGGGACGACGGTCGTACCGGGCCGTTCTCGGCGCAGCGGTTCGCCCGCGGGAAGACGCGCAAGACGATGAGGGCCCAGGAGGGGAGTCGGGATGCGTAGTGATCTGGTGGTGCGCGGCGGCCTTGTCGCCGACGGCACCGGCGCACCGCTCAGACGCGCGGACGTATTGGTCCGGGGTGACCGGATCGTTCTCGTCGGCGAGGTCCCCGACACCGACGTGCCCGAGGTGGACGCCGCCGGCGCGTTGGTCGCGCCCGGCTTCATCAACGTGCTCAGCCAGGCTTACGAGTCGCTCCAGCGTGACCCCCGAGGTCTCTCCGACCTCTACCAGGGCGTCACGACCGAGGTGTTCGGCGAAGGCTACTCGCTCGGCCCCGTGGAGGGCCGGATGCGCGCCATCGCCAAGGACTACGCCGAGCGGACCCACGTCCGGCATGAATGGCCGCGGATCAACGACTTCCTGAACCACATGGCCGACGCGGGCGTCGGACCGAATGTCGCGAGCTTCGTCGGGGCGGACAACCTCCGCATGGCCTTCGCCGGTCAGCAAGACCGTCCGCTGACGCCCGACGAGCTGGCCGCCGCCCGCCGGCTCCTCGACGAAGAACTGGCGGACGGCGCGCTGGGTCTGGGCTCCGCTCTCATCTACGCCCCGGGCATGTACGCCTCGACCGACGAGCTGACCGCCTTCGCGGAAGTGCTCGCCGAGCACGACGCGCTCTACATCTCGCACATCCGCAACGAGTCCGACTCCCTGCTCGAAAGCCTGGACGAGCTCATCGGGATCGCCGAGAGGTCGGGAGCCCGGGCCGAGGTCTACCACCTGAAGGCGGCAGGCCGGGACAACTGGCCCCTGATGGCCTCCGCGATCCAGCGCATCGAGGAAGCCAGGGCCGGCGGCCTCGCCGTCACGGCCAACGTCTATCCGTACGAGGCGGGCGCTACCGGCCTTGACGCGTGCGTCCCCCCACGATTCCACGACGGCGGCCCGGACGCTTTGCGCGGCAAGCTCGCGCATGAGGACTTCCGGGAAACGGTCAAGGAGGCCATCCGGGCCTCGGGCGCCGACTGGGACAACTGCTACAAGAGCGCGGGCGGCGCTGACGGAATCCTGCTCCTGGGCGGCAACACCTCCGAGTGGAACGGCATGACACTCACGCAGGTCGCGACGCGGCGCGGTGACGCGGATCCGCTCGACACCCTTCTGGACCTCGTCGTGGCGGACTCGCAGATGATCATCGCGCTGTTCGAGATGACGGAGGAGAACGTCCGTCTCGCCCTGCGGAGCCCATGGGTCTCGGTCTGTTCCGACGCCGAAGCGTGGACGGCCTCTCCTCCGTACACCGACGCCCCGACGCATCCGCGGGCCTACGGGTCCTTCGCCCGCGTTCTCGGTCCGTACGTCAGGGACGGCGTCCTGCGGATCGAGGACGCCGTCCGACGGATGACGAGCCTGCCCGCGCGGACGCTGCGTCTCACCGACCGCGGCGTCATCCGCGAGGGCGCCTTCGCGGATCTCGCGATCTTCGAGCCCGACAGGGTCCGGGACCTCGCCACCTACTCCCACCCACACCAGTACGCCGACGGGATGCGGCACGTGATCATCAACGGCGTTGTCGCGTTCCGCGGGGGAAAGCCGACCGACGAGCTCGGCGGTCGCGCGCTACGACGCGGGACCCGGCCGACGACGAGCGGCTTCCGAGCCCGGTGAACCCGTCGACGAACGACGAAGGAGAGCGATGACAACGCCGGTCAGCGGCATACTCGCGGCAGTGGTGACCCCTTTTCGCGCTGACGGTTCGACCGTCGACGCCGGGGGAGTCCGTCGCCAGGTCGAGCACATCGTCGGTGCGGGCGTGCACGGCGTGGTGCCCTTGGGCAGCACCGGCGAATTCACGACGCTCAGCAACGCGGAGCGGAAGGAGGTCGCCGACCTCTACCTGAAGGCTGTGGACGGTCGGGTGCCCGTCGTCGTGGGCACCGGAGCGTTGACCACCGGCGAGACGATCGACCTCACCCGGCACGCGGCTGACGCCGGCGCGACGGCGGTCATGATCGTGCCCCCCTACTACGGCGCTCTCGGCTGGAAGGAGGTCGTGGCGCACTACGGGGCCGTCTCCGACGCGGTGGACATCGACATCATGTTCTACAACCTGCCGGACGCCACGGGACTGGACATCTCGGCCGGGCGGTTGGCCGAGCTCGCCCGGAGCACCCGCGTGACGTCGTTCAAGGACACCGGGGGTGACGCGGTGAAGTTCGCCACGGTCCTTCACCACTACGCGGACGTCATCCAGCCGCTCAACGGCTACGACACCCTCACGTTCTCCGCCATCGCCGCCGGCGCGCGGGCGGGAGTCTGGGGAGCGGCGAGCGTCATCCCTCAACTGTGCGCGGACTTCTACGAGACCCTCGCGGTCCGCGGCGACCTCGCCGAGGCACGGGAGCAGTGGACGAAGATCTTTCCGATCTGCGAATTCCTCGAGGCGCACCCGTACGCAAGCGCGATCAAGACCGGCCTCGACCTGGTCGGCGTCCCCAGCGGACCCCCCCGACTCCCGGCCCTCCCCCTCACCCCCGAGCACGCGACCACCTTCGCCCGGCTCCTCCGCGAAGCCGGGATCGACCTGCCCCGCTGAGGGGTTCTTCACATCGACCTCGCACATCACCACCGGCGTGGTCGCCTCGCACCGCAAACGCCTCGGGCCGGTCACAGGTGCCCGGCGGAGCAGCAGCCGACGCCTCGGATGCGACTGCGCCGGGTCCTGAGCCGGGACCGGCCGAATTCGCTTCGCCATGACGCCACTTCATGCGCTCTTGCATCCGACGGGCTGTCAGGACACGCTTTCCGCGGAGCCCTGTGAACGCTTGTTCAGTGGGAGGTGTGGCCGTCAAGGGAACCGACGTCCTGGGATTCCTCCTGGCCTACAGCGACGCCCAGATCGAACCTGACGAGTGGTTGAACCACCAGATCAAGACCACGCTTGGCAGCTTCCTGGTGATCAAGCAGGTGTGCGTGGCCCGTGACGCGTCGCGGCAGGGCGTCGCGTCACGCCTGTACCACCATGTGCTGGAGCGCTGGACGGCCAACCCGGTGATCGCCGCGGGCCTCGCGGCCACCTTGGCGTTTACCCTCGGCAAAGAGGGCGCGCAGTCACAGGAAGTGGCCCGGGGCGTCGGAGCGGTCATCACGGTGATCGGGTTCGTCTCCGGGCTGGCGTTCGCCGTCATGCTGCGCTACGGACGCCGCTATTTGCAGACCCGCAAGAGCACGGTCGTGGAGCTGGAAGAGCACATGGCGTGGCACGGCGGGCAGCGGATAGTGGGACGCCGGCTGACAGAGCCGGGATCAGGGTGGCTCCAGGCGTCCCCGACCGGTCTCGTGATGGTGCTGCTTCCCGTCTTCGTCTCACTGGGCTGGCTGGCGATGCTGGTGGTCGTGCTGACGAACTGATGCTCCCTCAAATACCCCTCTACGACGGTGCCGTGTGGGGTCAGTGCGGCTTTCGGATGCTGTCGATGATGCGGGTCCAGTTGTCGCTGCCGTGGCCGTTGTCGATGGCGCGGCGGTAGTGGGCCTGGACGGCCAGGGGGAGCGCGGGGTCGAGGCCGAGTGACGTGCTGGTTTCGACGATGTGGTCGGATGTCGCGCCCATCATGGTGACCGTGCTGAGGCCGCCGGGGTGTTCTCCGGCGTCCAGCGCGGTGCCGGGGGTCGCTTCGCCGGCCCTGAGGATGGCGCCGATCGAGTCGGCGGAGGAGAGCAACTCCGGCAGTGCTTCCTTCGCCGTCATTCCCGCGGTGCCCAGCATCGCGGTGGCGTGCATCAGTGCGGACAAGGTGGTGAGGAATACCGTGAGCTGGGCTTGGTACATCATCTGGGCGAGACCCGGATCCACGCCCAGATACTTCGGTGCGCCGAGCAGCGCCAGTGTCGGCCGGTGGCTCTCCATCGCCTCGGTGGGGCCGCTGTAGTAGACGTGGGCCGCGTCCGTGCCGACCATCGGTGCCGGGACCATGACACCGCCGGTGAGGAAGGTGGCGCCGTGGGCCGATGCCCAGGATGCCGCTTCGCGTGAGCGGTCAGGGGTGTCGGAGCTCAGGTTGACCAGTGTCCGGTCGGCGAGCGACGCGGTGGCGCTGTCGAGGATGTCGTACATCGCCTGGTAGTCGGTGAGGCTGAGGATCACGAGGTCACTTGCCTCGACCGCCTCGCGGGGTGTCGGTACGAGGACCGCTCCGTCGGCGACGACGCCGTCGGCCCGGCCGGCGGTGCGGTTCCAGACGGTGACCGGGTGGCCGGCGGCGAGGAGGGTACGGGTCATCGCCTGGCCCATCGGGCCGAGTCCGATCACGGTGACATTGCTGTGTTGCCTGGTGGTGCCGTGCTGTTGTTCGTTCACCTCTTCATGCTCGGAGAGGGCCACTAATCTGGGAAGTACCCACTATTTTCTGCGGTACTTACCTTTTAGTAAGGGGATCAGTGATGGCGAGGGCGCCGAGGTGCGGGCCTTACATCTGCGGCATCGACGCCGCGCTCGACGTGGTGAGCGGCAAGTGGAAGGGACTCATCCTCTGGGAACTTGACGCCCATCGTGTGCGCCGCTTCGCCGAACTCCGTCGCGGCCTGCCCGGAGTGAGCGAGAAGATGCTGACGCAGCACCTGCGCGAGATGGAGGAGGACGGACTGGTGCACCGGAAGGTCTTCGCCGAGGTGCCGCCGCGGGTGGAGTACTCCCTGACCGAGCACGGGCGCACGCTCAATCAGGCGCTCGGGCCGCTCGCCGTCTGGGGGAGCGAACGGATGCGTCGCGAAGGCTCCGAAGTGGTCGAGGTAGCCGAGATCTCCCACGACTGAGGGCTGCCCGGTACAGATCATGACCTCGTCTCGGGCACGGTGAGCCGCCCTGCGGCCGTACCGCTGGTTCTTCGGCCCGGTGCGCTTCGGCGGGGCCTATGGGCCCGCGGCGCGTCCTCCCGTGCTCATTCAGGTGCGGCTGTCGGCAAGGGCCGCCAGCACCTCACGCTCGATCTGCTCGGGTCCAGGCCGAGGGCTCTGCCGATGTGCGCCGACCACACCTCCGAGCGCAGATTCGTCTCGAACATGCCGCGTGCAGAGAGACGAAGCCCATCGTGCCCGCGAACGAGGTGATGGCGTCGGCCATGCGGTCGTGCGTGCCCGCATCCTGGCGTACACCACCCGTTCGTGCCGGAGCCGGACCAGCGGAAGATGGGGGAGCGGACGGTTTTCGGCGGGGGAGTCGAAACGGCCCATAGTGCCGGTGATCAGTCCGATGACGGCGCGGTTTCCCTGACCGAAGCGGGTGCGGGGCGGATCTGGGTTCCGGTGGTGCCGAGGAGGATGCCCAGGGCGTTGTCGACCGGGCCGATCGCCGCGACGCCGCCGGTGCGGGTGACGAAGTCGGCGGCGATCGCGGCGCGGGTGACCACGGCCTCGGGCAGACGTACGCCGGACAGTTCGTCGGGGGTCAGCCGCAGCAGCGGCCTGGGGCGGCCGTGTCCTCCCGCGGCGAACAGGTGCGTGGCGCCGGTGAGGAACAGCAGGATGTCCGCGTCCAGTTCGACGGCCAGCAGCGCCGCCGTCCGATCCGGGTCCACCGTCACCGGTACGGTCCGCAGGCGCGCGGTGCCGCGTTCCCGTATGACGGGGATGCCGCCGCCGCAGACCACCACGGTGCCGTCGGCCAGCAGTTCCCGGACGACCTGAGCCTCGGGAACGGCCTGCGGGCGTACGCGGGGCCGGTCCGGCAGGCTCACCTGCGGGTCGTGGGCGCCGACCTGGGCGTGGGTCACGAGCGCGACCACGGTACGGCCGACGAGCACGGAGTCCAGCGCGCGTACCAAGCGCGATCCGGTGACGGTCTGGGTCTCGGCGGGAGCGCCGTGGACGATGACGACCTCGTGACCGGCCCGGAGGAGTTCGGCCAGCGACGCGGCGGCCGGATCGAGACCGTCGTCGCCGACGAAGGTGTCGGTGTCGATGCTGACGATGATGCGCATACGGACGCTCCTCGGGAGGGGCGGGACTCCCGAGGGCGCGTATCGCCGTGGCGTCCCGCCCTGTCCACGCTCCCGCGCGCACGGCCGGGTGTCGTGGGGCCCAAGGGCCCGAGACGGGTGCCGGTCGGCCCCGCCCGGTCGGCGCCTGACGGCCCTGCGGCCGTAGCAGCGTCCGTCGGAGGAAGGCGGCAGCGCCTTGCCGGCCGGGCGCCGGTGGACAGCCGGTGCGGGACAGGTCTCAGCCGGCCGGCTGCAAAGCCCAGTAGTGCGGGTCGATGGGGGCTTGCCGCACCACGATGCGGCCGGTGACGTCGGGGCTGTCGACGAGTTTCCCCCACGAGTTGGAGTGGTCGCTGGGGGTGTGCTCGATGTCGGCCCAGACGACGCTGCCGGGTCCTGCGGAGCCGTAGGAGACGGTCCACTCGGCGTACTTGTCGGAGCAGGCGTCGGTGACCTTCACGTGGTAGTCCGTCGTCAGGCCCAGGCAGGTGCGCGGGTCGGAGTCCGGCGTGGAGACCTCCATGGTTCCGTTGGGGCGTTGCCGTACCTGCCAGTTCGCCGACGTGGAGGCGGTGTCCGTGCAGGCGCCCAGCGCCACCATGCCGATACGCGCCTTCGTTTTGGGCCAGGTCAGGCACATGCCGTCCTTGAGGGCCGCGAAACGGTAGACCCCGTCGACGAGCGGGGCGGCGTGGGCGGGTTGCGCGAGTGCCGCGGTGGCGGCGGCAGCGGCGGCCATGATGGCGATGACGCGTGAACGCATGGGGTGGGACTCCTCGAACAGCCGTGGTCGATCTGATCGCGCGTCACGGGCGCGCGGTCGACGCGCAGCCCGCCGGAGACGGCGGCGGCACCGATCCTGGAGCACCGGCCCGCTCGGCGGCAGCCCGCGGTGGCCGCTGTCACCCGGCTGGCTGAGCCGCGTCACCCGATGGCGTGGCGGCGAGAGGTCCCCGCGCTGTCGCGGGTGCCAGCGGTGTCGGTCGTCGGTGGTTTCACGTACCCCTTGGCCGATACGCCGTGCCGGTCAGCTCGCCGGTCAGCTCGCCGGTTCGCTGCGGGCGGTGTGTTCGGCCTGCGCGGCGAGGAAGTCCGCGAAGCCGCCGCGGGCGCGGCCGTGCAGACGGGGCGAGGTCATGACAGGGGCGGCCGAGGTGCGCAGGACGCGATGACCGCGGCCGACCAGCGCGGCGACCAGTGCGTGGTCCTCGCCGACGTCGAGCGGCGGGAACCCGCCCACATCGCGGTAGGCGCTGGCACTCAGGCCCAGGTTGGCGCCGTGGACATGGGGGTGGTGCCAGTGGGCGCCGTCGGCCGGACGGGTGGCTTCGTAGCTGAGCTGGTGCCGGGCGGTGAGGGCGGTCGCCGTCGGCACGGTCACGGTGCCGACGACCGCGTCCCACCCGTCACAGGCGAGAGCGCTGTGGTGTGCCAGCCAGTGCGGGGGTACGGCGCTGTCGGCGTCGGTGGTGGCGAGCCACACCCGCTCGTGCGGGACGGCGATCTCCGCCAGCGCGTGCTCGGCGCCCGTGGCGCGCGCCCGGCCCGGACTGCGGAAGCCGACCGGCACCACGAGGGCTCCGGCCCGGTGCGCGATCCGGGCCGTGCCGTCACGGCAGGAGTCCGCGACGACGACCGTGCGAATCCGCACGGCGGCGAGTGCGGGGTGGCGCGCGGCAGCCGCGACCGCCTCCAGCGCGGCGGGCAGGAGCGCCTCCTCGTTGTGCGCCGGGATGACGACGGCGATGGCCTCGACCCTCACACCAGACCCTCGCGCTCGGCGGGACCGGGCGGGCTGCTCCCGTCGGCCAGGTCACGGCCGTGGACCTGGAGGACGAAGTCGGCCTCGCGGTGATCGGCGAGCAGTGACAGCCCGGGCAGGCCGGTCACGCGGTCCGCGATCTCGGTGCCCGTCCACAGGTGTTCGGGCACCGGGTGGTTCCAATGCACGGTGACGAGATGCCCGCCGGGCTCCAACGCCGTCCGGGCCCGGTCCAGAAGCCTGTCGAGATCGGAAGCGGCGAAGTAATAGAGCACTTCGGACAGCACGACCAGGTCGAAGGAGCCGTCCGGCCACTGGTCGGGCAGTGTGAGCTGACGTACCGTCACATTCTCTGCTGCGGCGGTACGTTGCCGCGTGGTCGCCACGGCGGACGCGACCCGGTCGCAGGCGAGTACCTCGTCGCAGCGGGTCGCCAGTCGGCGAGTCAACTCACCGACCGAGCACGCGGGTTCGAAGGCCCGGCGGTAGCGCGGCAGGGGGAGCGCGGCCACGGTGATGTCGTACTTGCGCCGCTCGTACCAGCGTTCGGCGAGGTGCCAGGGGTCCTCGCCCCCGCCGTACATCGTCTCGAAGTAGGCGGCGGGCGTACTCGCCGCGTTCGTCCGGCTCACTGGAACATCACCTCGTGCGCGCGGAGGTGGTGGGCCACCTCGTCGGGCGGCAGGACCGCGGCGTCCTCCGGCGCGGGGCCGATGGGCTCGACCTGGGTGGCGAACCGGGCGACGGCGGCGCGCTTGCGGGCCTGGACGTCCGCGGGCAGGGTGACCCGGTGCGCGGAAGGCCACGGGACACGCGGGTCGCCGGGGCGGGCCCAGTGCCACATCCACACGGGATACATCAGGCAGGGCACGGACGCCTGCGCGGCGGCGGCGAGCGCGGCCCGTCCTGCGGCCTCATGGTCACCGTGGACGTCGCCGATCCACGGCGCGAGGCACAACGAGGCGCCCTCCAGCACCGGGACGAGTGCCTTGACGATCTCGTCCTCGTGGAAGGCCACCCGGGTGTCCGGCACTTGCAGCCGGACGACGTGGGCCGTGCCCGTGCCCAACGCCGCGAGGGCCTGGCGGAGTTCTTCGGCGCGCAACTGTGTCAGCCGCCCGGGCGTGACGGCTTTGCTGTCGGCGTGCGACTGCTCCCCGTCGGTGACGGAGACCACGGTGAGGGCGGTCCCCGCGTCCGCCAGCATCGCCATCGTCCCCCCGGCGCCCAGCACTTCGTCATCGGGATGCGCGGCCACCACGACCACCCTGCCCGCCTCGGGCAGCCGCAGCTCGGGAAGCGCGCGCCAGCCGTCCCAGTCCCGCCAGAGCGCCTCGTCGGTGCCCGGCGCCTGGATGGGGTTGGCGTATGCGGGCGGCGGGCCTGGTTGCTCGCTCACGACGGCTCCTTGCGGGCGGCGAGGCCGCCCAGTTCGGCGAGGTTGCGCTCGGCGTGGTGTTGGCGGATGTACACGGTCAGGTCAGCGGTGTTCCGGGCGTGGCGTTCGTCGTGGCACAGCGGACCGGCGCCGGTGGCCCGTCCCACGTGCGTGAGGACGTCGGCGCACACGGACTCGACGAACGCGCGGGTGCGCAGGCTCCGCATCCGCGCGGTGCCGCCGGTGTCGGACGGATCGCCGTCGATCTCCGCTGCGGCCTGCTTCAGCACGGCCGCCGCGGCATGGAGCAGCATGTCGACCGCGCCCATGTGCGCGTCGGTGTGCGGATCGGGGCCGCGATCGGCGGCGGCGCGCAGCAGAACGTCGGCGACGGCGCGGGCCCCGCCGTACCAGCAGGCTGCCACGCCGATACCGCCGTGCTGGAACCCCGGCCGCTTCAGATAGCCGCCGACGTCGCCGACCGGCACACCGGGCACATGGTCGAAGCGCACGTCAGGGGTGTCGCTCCCGGCCATCCCGACGGCCTGCCAGGTGCCCGGCACCGGGCGGCAGCCGTCGGCCACCCCCGTCCGTACCGCGAACAGCCGCTTTCCCCGCTCCGTCGCCGCGGTGACCAGCGCGTGGGTGCAGCTGTGGGCTCCCGAGCAGTACTGCTTGAGCCCGGTCAGCACCCAGCCGTCGCGGTCACGGGCGGCGTGCAGTCCTTCGCCCGGCGGTTCGGCCGCCCACACGCCCCACCGCTCTCCCGGCCGGGGCGGCGGCGCGTCCAGTTCCGCCAGGATCGCCGCCGCGTCCACGTGTCCTTCGAAGAGCCGGGCCGCGCACAGATCCCGCTCGGCCACCGAGGTGAGGACGGCGAAGCGCTCCGCCGTACGACCCGAGCCCGGCAACGGGCAGTCCAGCGCTCCCGACGTCAGAGCGGCCACCAGCTCCGCGAAACGCTCCGCCGACTCCCGGGCCGCCGCGGCGACGGGAAGACCCGTCGCCGCGTCGTGGGCCGCCGGACCAGGAGCGGTCGCCGGTGGAGCGGTGGCGGGCCCGTCCTGCCGCGTGGTGCTCCGCATGTGTGGTGGCCTCCCTCGGTGACGACTCGTACGCATTCACAGCCTCACCCGGGACAGTGGCGTACGCATCCGGATGCCCCGCGGGGGCCGTCCTACACGGTCGCGCGGACAGTTCCCATGAGAACGAGCGGGAGAGCCCATGGGCGGCCGCTATCCGGGTAGGGGACCAGGTGAGGCTCCACACGCGGTGCCGGACAACCGCACCGCGTACCGAAGGAGGGTGAGCCATGTTCAAGGCCATCGCAGATGTACTCGGAAAGATCGGCAGCGCTGTCGCCACGGTGGTGTCCCTGCCGTTCCGGGCCGTGGGCCGCCTGTTCGGCGGAGCGTCCGACACAGCCCACGGTCACCACTGACACATCGGGCACCCTGGCGTCGCGCCGCGGTGGCTTGTCTCGGGTCACCGCTCCGGATGCGGGCGTCCGCCGCTTCCCGCAGGATGACAGAGTCGCCGACGTTCTCGGGACCGTCCTGAGCTGGGCTTTTCATAGGGCGCCGCACCATGGCGGGACCGGAGCAGCGTCGCCTCGGTCGTGACCGGTGCCGGCGGGGTGCGTACGGCCCGGTGTGCTCTGGCCGCACTCGACCGTGATGAGCCGGTCGCCGCGCTCCCCGAGCACGGAGCCGGACGGTGCCGGCCGTATACCCCTCTCCGGGCGCTCGGTCGCGGCCCTCGTCGGCCTTGACGGAAGAAGGAGTCAGCCATGCAGATCACGATCGTCGGTGCGGGCAACATGGCCCGCGGCATCGCCACCCGCGCCCTCGCGGGCGGCCACCGGGTCCGTCTCGTGGACAGCAACCGGGCCAAGGCGGACGCCCTCGCCGCCGACCTCGGCGCGGACGCGAGCGGCGCGGACTTCGACGCGCTGGACGGCGCGGACATCACCGTGCTCGCCCTGCCGTTCGAAGCGGCGAAGACGGTGGCCCGTGAACACGCCCGGGCCCTCGCGGGCAAGGTCGTCGTGGACATCTGCAACCCCGTCGACTTCTCCACCTTCGACTCGCTCGTCACCCCGCCCGGCGTGGCCGCAGTCAGCCTGGTCGCGGCCGAGGCTCCGCAGGCCCGCTTCGTCAAGGCGTTCAACACGACCTTCGCGACCACGCTGGTGGCCGGCGAAGTGGCCGGTCAGCCTCTGGACGTGTTCATCGCCACGGATGACGACGACGCGCGGGCGACCGTCACCGAATTCGTCACGAGCGGCGGCCTGCGCCCCCTCGACGCCGGACCGTTGCGCCGCGCCCTGGAACTGGAGGCGTTCCAGTTCCTGCACATGACGCTCCAGGACCGGCTCGGACTGAAGTGGTCCAGCGCGATCAAGATCATTCCCGAATCCTGAGGTGTCCCCATCGTGTCCGCCGCGAAGGGCTGCCCGGGTGCTCGCGTCTCAGCCGGCCGAACCAGCTCGGTTCAGGGGCGCAGGCCCCGGACGGCGTCCGGCCGCGTCCGGCTCATGTACCAGCCGTCGACGCGGGGCCCGATGAGGTCGGACGGCCAGCCCGACAGCCCGACGGCGGCGTCGTAGACGGCGTCACCGAACGTCACGATGGCCTGGTGCGGGTCGGCCGTCTCCCCGAGCCTGTCCCACGGCAGGAGAACCAGACCGGCGTCGGGATTCCAGACCGCCCCGTCGACACCCCAGGACCGGCCGTCGAGGCCGTCCGGCTGAGGCCAGATGTAGGCGTACATACCGGCACCGGGCGCTGTGGCGTCCCCGAAGGAGAATCCCACCGCCACGTACTCCCGGAGCTGGGCGTTCTGCATGAACGCCGGACGATCGGGCGGCGGCTCGGTGGGCCGCGCCCGGTGCCGCGTCGCGGACAGGTCGAAGCCGCCCCACATCACCCCGACCCGGGGGCGGTGCCCGAGGAAGGGCGCCTGCCACGTTTCGAGTCCGCCGGCGGCGAGGTTCAGCGCTTGCCACATCAGCCGGGCGACGCCGGGATCCCAGGCGCGTTCGACGTGATCGTCCTCGAAGGTCGGCTCGCAATCCGGAATCTCGCATATCAGCGAGGTACGCGGCCGGGTTATGCCCAGCTCGGCCGCCGCGTCGCGGAACGCCGCGTAGAACGCGGCGACTGATCCGTCCGACAAGGGCACCGTCCGCGAGCCCGCGTCGGCCTCGACGACCACGTCACCGTCGAGCAGGCGGTAGTGCACCGCGAAGGTCACCCCTCGCCGCCGGAACGTCGGCGTCCTGAGCCCGCGGGGAGTGACGTCGAGGACGACGTTTCCCCAGCCGACTTCGAAGGGCTCGTCGAGGGTGTACTTGCCCGCGACCTGCACCACCCGGTTGACGTATCCGACCATGGCCGCCATGTCCTCGTGGACCAGCGTCGGCCATCCATTGCGTCGTTCGCTCACCGAGAGCCTCCCAGTGCGTCGATCGGGTCGGCAGAAGGGATGCGTCGTGGATCGCGGGGGCTTGCGGATTGCGGCGCGATCGTAGGGCCATTTTCGCACGCGGGTCACGGGCCTGCCCGCTCGGTCACGGCGCTTCCCGCCCGCTCACGGTCTGATCGACGCCGAGCCGACGCGTGCGTATACGGCCGTCCGCGCGTCGTGGCGCGCCCGTGGAAGGCGGAAGGCGGAAGGCGGCCGGTGCGGGTACGCGGGCGGCGGGCGGCCCCGGCTCACCCGGCAGCGGTGATCACGAATGCCAGGTCAGGCAGCACGGCAGGGGCCGGGTTACCGTCGGGTCATCGAGCTGGTCGACCAGCTGGTCAACCATCCGGGCAACCCCCATCGGCGAGGAGCTGGCGGCTGTGGCGATCGACGATTCCACCGGTACGGCGGCTCGCGCGGACGTCGTCCTGGCCGGACTGCCGGAAATCCGTTCCGAGCTGGAGGACGTCTACCGGGACCTGCACGCCCATCCCGAGCTGGGCCACCAGGAGCACAGGACCGCGGCCAGGGTGGCCGAGCGCCTGACGGAGTGGGGCTACAGGGTGCACGCGGGTGTCGGCGGCACCGGGGTGGTCGGCGTACTCGCCAACGGCGACGGGCCGGTCGTCCTGCTGCGGGCCGACATGGACGCGCTGCCGGTCCGGGAGGACACCGGTCTCCCGTACGCCAGCACGGCCACCGCCACGGACGCGTCCGGCCGGGACGTCCCCGTGGCCCACGCCTGCGGCCACGACATGCACGTCACCTGTCTGCTGGGCGCGGCCAGGCTGATGGCGGCCTCCCCGACGTCGTGGCAGGGCACGCTCGTCGCCCTGTTCCAGCCCGCGGAAGAACCCGGGGACGGCGCCGACCGCATGCTCGCCGACGGTCTCGCCGACCGCGTCCCCCGCCCGGACGTGGCGTTCGCCCAGCACGTACTGCCCTATCCCGCCGGGACTCTGGGCACCCGCTCCGGGTCGTTCCTCTCGGCGGCGGACAATCTGAAGATCACCGTCCACGGCAGGGGTGCCCACGGCTCCGCTCCCCAGGCCGCGATCGACCCGGTGGTCATGGCGTCGATGATCGTGGTCCGCCTTCAGACGATCGTCTCCCGAGAGCTGGCCGCGACCGAGCCCGCCGTACTGACCGTGGGTTCCGTCCACGCCGGTACGACCGGCAACGTGATCCCGGACACGGCCGAGATCCAGCTCAATGTGCGCACCTACGACGAAGGCACCCGTGAAGCCGTCCTGGCCGCCGTGCGGCGCATCGTCACAGCCGAGTGCGACGCCTCCCGCGCGACCCGGGACCCGCAGTACGAAGAGGGCGGCCGCTTCCCGCCGACCGTCAACGACGAGGCCGTCACCGCCGAAGTCTCCGCCGCGTTCACCGCCTACTTCGGCGAGCGGGCCCGTACCAGCGCGTTGCAGAGCGCCAGCGAGGACTTCAGCCGCGTCCCTGACGCCTTCGGCACCCCGTACACCTACTGGGGCATCGGCTGCACCGACCCCGACGCCTACCGTGCGGCCGAGCGGCGCGGCACCGTCGCCCAGGACATCCCCGTCAACCACAGCGCCCGCTTCGCCCCGGTCCTCCAGCCCACCTTGGACACCGGCGTGCAAGCCCTGGTCGTCGCCTCCCTGACCCGGCTCGCCCGCCCCGAGCACCGACGCGGCTGAAGCGCCGGTGGTCAGCGCTTCGCTCCGTCGTCAGGAGCGCGCGAGCCGGGCCGCGAGGTAGGGCGCGGTGGCGCTGCGGCGGGCCTTCGCCACCTTGTCCGGCGGGCCCGCCGCGACCACCCGCCCGCCCGCGTCGCCGCCGCCCGGTCCGAGGTCGATGACCCAGTCGGCGGTGGCGATCGTGTCGAGGTCGTGCTCGACGAGGACGACCGTGTTGCCGGCGTCCACGAGCCGGTGCAGCTGTCGTAGCAGCAGCGCGATGTCCGAGGGGTGCAGCCCCGCCGTCGGCTCGTCGAGCAGGTAGAGCGCGTGCCCGCGGCGGGCCCGCTGCAATTCGGTGGCCAGTTTGATGCGTTGCGCCTCGCCACCGCTGAGTTCCGTCGCGGGCTGCCCCAGCCGCAGGTACCCGAGTCCCACCTCGCGCAACGTCTCCAGACTGCGGGAGGCGGCCGGGACGGCGGACAGGAACCCGGCGGCGTCGTCGACGGACATTCCCAGCACTTGCGCGATGTTCTTGCCGCGGTAGGTGACTTCCAGCGTCTCGGCGTTGTAGCGGGCGCCCCGGCAGGTCGGGCACGGCGCGTAGGTGCCGGGCAGGAACAGCAGCTCCACCGCGACGAATCCCTCGCCCTGGCACGTCTCGCACCGCCCTTCGGGCACGTTGAAGGAGAACCGCCCGGCCGAGTAGCCGCGCGCCCTGGCCTCCTCCGTCCCCGCGTACAGCCTGCGCACCGCGTCGAACATCCCCGTGTACGTGGCCAGGTTGGACCGGGGAGTCCGGCCGATGGGCCGCTGGTCGACCCGGACCAGCCGGTCGAACGACTCGACCCCCGACGCGTCCTGGACGTCGACCTCCAGCTCCGCCTCGTCGGGCTCCTCGGGTACGAGCCCGAGGTGGCCGCGGACGACCTCGGCGAGCACCTGCGTCACCAGCGTCGACTTCCCGGAACCGGACACACCCGTCACCGCCGTCAGCACGCACAGCGGCACGTCGACCGACACATCGCGCAGATTGTGGCGTGAGACGCCGCTCAGACGCAGCCAGCCGTGCGGTGTGCGCGGGCGGTGTTCGAGCGGCTGGGCGCGCCCGAACAGGTACTGGCTCGTGGCCGACTCCGCGACCCGCTCAAGACCGGCGACCGGGCCGCTGTACAGCACGCGTCCGCCGCCCTCACCCGCGCCGGGGCCGATGTCCACCACCCAGTCCGCCCGCCGCACGACGTCCATGTCGTGCTCCACGACGAACAGCGAATTGCCCGCCGCCTTGAGACGGTCCAGCACGTCCAGCAGCGGTTCCGCGTCGGCCGGGTGCAGCCCGGCGGAGGGTTCGTCGAGGACGTAGACGACGCCGAACAGCCCCGAGCGCAGTTGGGTGGCGATCCGCAGGCGCTGCGCCTCGCCGGGCGACAGGGTCGTCGAGCGGCGCCCGAGGCTGAGATATCCCAGGCCCAGGTCGAGCAGTACGTCGATCCGCGCGACGAGATCGCCGCAGATCCGGACCGCGGCCTCGGTCGTCTCCCCGGACCGGGCGGTCGACGTGGTGGCGTCGGCCTCGGACCGCCCCACGACGGGCCGCAGCAGCGCCACGACCTCGGTGAGCGGCATCGCGTTGATCTCTGCGATGGAACATCCGGCGAAGGTCACCGCGATTGCCTCGGGCCGCAGTCCGCTGCCGTGGCACTCGGGGCAGGGCACACTCCTGACGAACCGGAGCGCCCGTTCGCGCATCTTGTCGCTCTTGGAGTCGGCGAGGACGTGCATGACGTGCTTGCGCGCGCTCCAGAACGTGCCCTGATAGCCGTAGTCGACGCGGTCCTCCTGCGGCTGGATGTACACGGAGGGCTGCTCGTCCGTGTACAGCAGCCAGTCCCGGTCCTTCTTCCTGAGCCTGCGCCAGGGCCGGTCGATGTCGATCCCCAGGCCGCTCACGACACTGCGCAGGTTGGCGCCCTGCCAGGCGCCCGGCCAGGCGGCGATCGCCCCCTCGCGGATGCTCAGCGAGGGGTCCGGGACCAGCAGGTCCTCGGCGACGTCGTGCACGACGCCCAGTCCGTGGCACTGCGGGCAGGCGCCTGCCGCGGTGTTGGGTGAGAAGGACTCGGCCTCCAGCCGCGCGGCCCCCGGCGGGTAGGTGCCGGCGCGGGAGTACAGCATGCGCAGCAGATTGGACAGCGTCGTGATGGTGCCGACCGTCGAGCGCGAGCTGGGGGAGCCGCGTCGCTGCTGCAGGGCGACGGCCGGTGGCAGTCCGGTGATTTCCCGCACATGCGGAGCGCCGACCTGTTGCAACAGCCTTCGGGCGTACGGTGCCACGGACTCGAAGTAGCGTCGCTGGGCCTCCGCGTAGAGGGTGCCGAACGCGAGCGAGGACTTGCCCGAACCGGAGACGCCGGTGAAGGCGACCATCGCGTCCCGCGGAACGTCGACATCGATGTTCCGCAGATTGTTCTCACTGGCGCCCCGGACATGCACGAAGGGGTCGGTCGCGTCCTTGTCCACTGTTCCTGACTACCCGATCGCGCCCGCATTCGCGCGACAGGCGCCGCCACCGGGCCTAGGTTCTGTCCGGCGGATCACGAATGGCCCCTTCGGCGACCGTGCTCCGGGCGCCGCGCGGGCCCCCGTCCGTCCACGCGACGGGACGTCTTCCGGCGCGGCCCCATGGCACCGGAAGACGTCCCTCACCTCATCGGATGAAGCGGGGCGCGATCAGTTGCCGGCCCATGTCCATTTCTGGTTGCTGCCGCCGGAGCAGGAGTACATCTGGATCTGGGTGCCGTTGGCGGTCCCGGTGCCGACCGCGTCCAGGCAGAGTCCCGACTGGGTGCTGGCGATGGAGCCGTCGGAGTTCAGGCGCCACTTCTGGTTGGCGCCGCCCCAGCAGGAGTAGATCTGCGCCTTGACGCCGTTGCTGGTGCCGGCCGCGTCCAGGCACTTGCCGAGGGATTTGAGTTCGCCGTCCGACGTCAAGGTCCACTTCTGGTTGCTGCCGCCGGAGCAGTCCCACAACTGGACCTGCGTGCCGTCGGTCGTCGTGGAGTTGGGCACGTCCAGGCACCGCCCCGAACCCGTCCCCTTG
Organism: Streptomyces sp. NPDC008079; assembly: GCF_042957385.1. Classification (NCBI taxonomy): domain Bacteria; kingdom Bacillati; phylum Actinomycetota; class Actinomycetes; order Kitasatosporales; family Streptomycetaceae; genus Streptomyces; species Streptomyces sp. NPDC008079. The sequence continues at coordinate 187,359 of NZ_JBIBIC010000009.1, read as the reverse complement.
ATCTGACCGTTGCTTCCGCCGCCCGGCGGGGTCGTGGGAGGAGTGGTCGGGGGCGTGGTCGGAGGTGTGGTGGGAGGCGTGGTCGTGCCACCTCCGGCCGCGTTGAGAGCGTTCAGGACGGCTGTGTACGCGGCCTTCTTGTTGCCGCTGCTGTCGAACAGCAACGGCGTGTCCTGGCTGCGCCACGAGTCGCTGTCCCGGACGCCCCATACCGTCATGCCGAGGCAACGCGAGACCGCCAGGCAGTCGTTGGTGATGTTGGCGTACGTGGTCGGCGACGCGCCCTGGACGTCCAGCTCGGTGATGGCCACGTCGACGCCGAGAGCGGCGAAGCTCTGGAGCGTGGTACGGAAGTTGCTGTTGTACGGGCTGCCGCTGTTGAAGTGGGACTGGAAGCCGACGCAGTCGATCGGAACGCCGCGGGCCTTGAAGTCCTTGACCATGTTGTAGACGCCCTGTGTCTTGGCGTCGTTCCAGTTCTCGATGTTGTAGTCGTTGTAACAGAGCTTCACGTTCGGATCGGCCGCCCGCGCCGTCCGGAAGGCGACCTCGATCCAGTCGTTGCCGGTGCGCTGGAGGTTGGAGTCGCGTCGTCCACCGGAACCGCCGTCGGCGAACGCCTCGTTCACCACGTCCCACTGCGCGAGCTTGCCCTTGTAGTGACCTACCACGCCGTTGATGTGGTTGATCATCGCCTGGCGCAGCGCGCTGCCGCTGAGGGACTGCATCCAGCCCGGCTGCTGGCTGTGCCAGGCCAAGGTGTGGCCGCGTACCTGCTTGCCGTGTTGTACGGCCCAGTTGTAGACCTGATCGCCGCCGTTGAAGTTGAACTGGCCCTGCTGGGGCTCGGTGGCGTCGATCTTCATCTCGTTCTCGGCCGTCACCATGTTGAACTCGCGGTCGGCGATCGTCGTGTAGGCCGAGTCGCCGAGCTTGCCCGAGGAGATGGCGGTGCCGAAGTACCGCCCGCTCTGCGCGGCTGCCGCGCCGAGGGACGTCGCGGCGGCGCCCGAGGGAGCCGCCGCCACCAGGACCGCCGTGGCCGCCACGACCGAGCCGGTCGCGACGGCGACGACGGCCCGGTGGACACGGCTGAGCCGTCGTCCGGTCCCGGGCGGGGGTGGGGGTATGGCCTTTGTGCTCATCGCAGAGCCTCCGTAACCGATTCACAGAACGTGGGGGGACACGGGACACGCCCGCGGATTCGTAGGCGTCGACCGTTCCGGCTCCACCGAGTCGGCAGGGCCGTCGCCTCGGGGACTCAGTGTGGAAACGCCCGCGAAACGTGTCAACACTTTCGGAGAAGTTTCGGAAACTATGGCTGGTCGGGGTGATTGCTGCACGGCTTCTGAGCACGTCCGAGGCACCGAAAGTTTCGATCCCATGGGTCACCTCGCCGCGCTCGCGCAGCCGCGCCAGATGTTCCGGTCCCACCAGGCCGGGTGCGTACGGCAACGAGCAGCCGCACCGCAGGCGGCAGCCCGTACACGTCGAGGCCGGTGAAGCTCCTGCGGCGCTGCCGCCCCCCGCCTCCGGCAGACAGGAGTTGGGGCTCGGGCATCCTCCGGGCCTGGGCTTCAGCAACGTCGTTTTCCCAAGCCCATGCTTTCGTGATCGAGGCGAGCTGCGCCGCGTACGTCCGCGGGTCTGACATCTGCAGGCCCCGCCCTGTTCGGGCGAACCAACGCAGATCGGCGAGCCGTCCTGGATAGTCCCGGTCACCGGGGCTGAGCCCGCGCCAGTTCGGGAAGCTGGTGCCGGTTCTGCGGCGTGCGGGCGCGGTTGATCGAGGTGGGATCACCTGCTTCCTGCGAGGTCATTCGTCGGCCGGGTCGCTGGTCGCGACCGGCTGCGGAACGACTACGACGGGGCAGGACGCGTGTTGGACGCAGTGCTGGCTGACGGAACCGAGCAGGACGCCGGCGAAGGTGCCGTGTCCCCGGGTTCCCACCACCAGCAGCCGGGCGTCGCGTGCGGCGTCAGTGAGGATTTGTGCCGGGTGCCCCTCCACCGAGTGGGTTGCCACCTGGACCATGCTGCCGTTCTGGTTCTTCACGACGCGCGCGACGGTTTCTTCCAGGCATTTCTCGGCCGAAATGGCGAAGTTTCCGCCGTCGGGCATGGACGGCAGGTAGCCCCAGGAGTATCCGTACATGCTGGGGTATTGCCATGCGGCGACCGCCGAGAGCGACGCCCCCACCTGTCGGGCGTACTCCATCGCCCAGTGCAGCGCGGCCTCGGACCCGGGGGAGGCGTCCACTCCCACGACGATCCGGTCGGTCTGGTCCACGGGCAGATCTTTCATCGGAACTCCTGCTGATCGTTTGCGTTCGGATCTCAAGCTCGGGTCTCAAGCTCGGACCTCAAGCTCGAATTGTGCGGGTCATGCCCTTTGTTCGGTCTCAGCCGACCGTCCGCTCTTCCTTCGAGTCACCCGTCCACCGAGGCGCGGCGGCCACCGTTTCGGGAATGCGCGTCCACTTGTCCGAGCCGGTGTTCGGCGATGGTGGTCCCGGCGCTGCCGTTCAGGACCGCGGCGGCCTGGGACAGCGAGCCGATGGCCGCTTTCCGGCCGGTCGCGGTGACGAATCGGGCGCAGGCGGTGAGTTTGGGGCCCATGGAGCCGTCAGGGACGGATATCCGGCTCATGTCGTCCACATTGATCCGCCTGCGCAGCATCGCCTGGGGTGTGCCGAAGTGTTCCATCACGCCCGGCACGTCCGTGAGGACGAGCAGCCGGTCGGCGTTCACCTTGATGGCGATCAGCGCCGCGGTGAAGTCCTTGTCGACGACGGCCTCCACGCCGTGGATCCGTCCGGCGTCGTCTTCGGTGACCGGTACTCCGCCGCCGCCACCGCAGATGATCACGGACTGCTGCCTGAGCAAGTGGGTGATGGTGCCCTGTTCGAGGACGCGCTGCGGGTGGGGCGAGGACACGACGCGTCGCCAGCGTCCGCCGTCGGGGGCGATGTCCCAGCCGTGGAGTTCGGCGAGCAGGCGGGCCTGCGGCTGGTCGTAGACCGGTCCGACGAACTTCGTCGGTCTGGCGAAGGCCGGGTCCTCCGCGTCCACGACCGTTTGGGTCACGATGCTGAGGATCGGCTTGGTCACCCCGGCGTTGCGCAGTTCCTGGACCAGCCAGTAGCCGATCATTCCCTGGGTCTGGGCGACGAGTACGTCCAGCGGGTAGGGGCGCGTCAACGAGGTGTCGCTCTCGCTTTCGAGCGCGAGCATGCCGACCTGCGGTCCGTTTCCGTGGCAGATGACCAGTTCGTTCTCGGCGGCGAGCGGGGCGAGGGCCTCAGCCGCGGCGCGGATGTGACCGATCTGGAGCGCGGCATCGGGCTTCTCGCCACGACGCAGGAGCGCGTTGCCGCCGAGGGCGACGACGATGCGCACCTCAGTCACCCAGCGCGGCGACGAGGACGGCCTTGATGGTGTGCAGGCGGTTCTCCGCCTGGTCGAAGACGATCGATCGAGCGGATTCGAAGACCTCGTCGGTGACCTCGGCGCCGGTGAGCCCGTACTGGTCGTTGAGGCGCTGACCGAGTGGTGTGCTGCTGTCGTGGACCGAGGGCAGGCAGTGCAGGAACTTGGTGTCGGGCTTGCCGGAGCCGAGCACGACCTTCTCGGTGACGCGGTACGGCAGGAGCAGCGGAATGCGCGTCTTCCACTGCTCGTCGGACTCGCCCATGCTGACCCACACATCGGTGTAGACGAAGTCGGCGCCCGCTGTGGCCTGCTCGACGTCCTCGGTCACCAGGACGCGCGCGCCACTGTTCGTGGCGAGGTTCCGGGCGGTGGCGATGACGTCGTCGGGGGGCCACAGTTCGCGCGGCGCCGCGATCCGCACATCCATGCCCAGCAGGGCGCCGGTGACGAGAAGCGAACGGGCGACGTTGTTGCGGCCGTCCCCGAGGAAGCAGTACGCGATCTGCCACATGGGGCCGGGGTGGTGCTCGGTCATGGTGAGCACGTCGGCCAGCGTCTGGGTCGGGTGCCAGGAGTCGGTGAGCCCGTTCCATACGGGGACGCCGGCATGGTCGGCGAGCTGCTCCACGGTGTCCTGGGCGAAACCGCGGAACTCTATGCCGTCGAACATCCGGCCCAGCACCCGCGCCGTGTCGCGTACCGACTCCTCACGACCGATGTGGGAGCCCTCGGGCCCGAGGTAGGTGACATGGGCGCCTTGCTGGTGTGCGGCGACCTCGAATGCGCAGCGGGTGCGGGTGGAGCTCTTCTCAAAGACCAGCGCGATGTTCCGGCCTGCCAGCGCGGGCCGTTCGGTGCCGCCGGCCCTGTCGCGCTTGAGCTGCGCCGCGCGCGTGATCAGCGCGAGGAACTGCTGCTTGTCGAGGTCGGTCTCCTTCAGGAGCGAACCGGGATGCCGAAAGGCGGTGGTCGGGGCGGTGGTCGTCGTCATGGGGCGGACCTCGTTTCTGAGCGGTACGGCGGCGTGCGGGCGGGGCGGAGGCGGTTCAGATGCCGTCGCGCTGAGTGGGACAGGTCATGCACCGGGCTCCGCCGCGGCCTCGGCCCAGCTCGCTGCCGGGGATGCTGATGACCTCGATGCCGTTGTCGCGCAGCATGCTGTTGGTGACGGTGTTGCGTTCGTAGCCGACGACGATGCCGGGGGCGATGGTGAGGAAATTGTTGGCGTCGTCCCACTGCTCGCGCTCGGCGGCTCGCGCGTCCTCCTCGGCGGACAGGACGCGTAGTTTCTCGATGCCCAAGGCGTCGGCGATGGTGGCGAAGAGGTCGTCGCGCTGCTCCACGTGCAGCGCCGCGGTGTCGTGCTCGACGACCTCGTGCGGGTCGGCCGGCTCGATCACCCAGGTGCGCATGTCCTTCGGGTCGAGGTTGGGGTAGCGGACGAAGGTGTCCGTGTCGATCATGGTCAGGACGGTGTCCAGGTGCATGAACGCGTGGGACTTCGGGAGCTGCACGGCGATGACGGTGGTGGCCTGACCGGTCCGGAAGAGCTCTCGGGCCAGGATTTCCACGCCCATGGGGGTGGAGCGCTCTCCCATTCCGATCAGGACGGCGCCTCGCCCCAGGACGTGGATGTCACCGCCTTCCAAGGTGGCCGGCTGGTGATTGCTGTCGTCGTCTCCGTAGTAGCGGGGAAACGTGCGGTCGGCGAAGAGCGGATGGAAGTCGTACACAGCCCTGCTGTGCAGCGATTCGCGCTGCCGGGCGGACTTGGCCATCGGGTTGATGGTGACGCCGCCGTATATCCAGGCGGAGTTGTCGCGTTGGAAGAGCGTGTTGGGCAAGGGCGCCAGTACGAAGTCGTCGGGGTCCAGGGTCTGCCAGCGCAGGCTGCGTACCCGCAGCGGTGACAGGTCCGTGCGAGTGACGCCCCCGATGAGCAGCTCGGCCAGTGTCGCGGCGTCGGTGTCGTCGGCGAGCGCCCGCAACGGGGCTGCCAGGGTGGGTCCGACCTGCTCGGCCGTGCAGACGCGGTCCAGCACGAACGCCCGGGCCTCGGGGAGGGCCAGTGTTTCGGCGAGCAGTACGTCGAAATGGTGCACGGTGACGAAGCGGTCGCGGAGGGCCTGGGTGAACGCGTCGTGTTCTTCGCGGGCTCTGGCAGCCCACAGCACGTCGTCGAAGAGCAGTTGGTCGCAGTTGCCGGGAGTCAGGCGGCTGAGTTCCAGCCCGGGACGGTGGACAACGGCTTCACGCAGTTGGCCGACTTCGGAGTGGACTCCCGGCGTGCGGGTCGACCTGGTCTGCCCGGCGGCTCGGTCGGCGGGGCGCTCGGCGGCGGGAACAGCTTGTGTCGGTCGCGTCATGACGGGATCTCCCCGGTGTCGGTGGTGCGGGTGGCGGGTGCCGGGGTGAGCCGACTGCCCACCGGGGTCTCAGGGACCTCGGGAAGGGCGGCGCTGTCGAAGGGCACGACGAGGCTCTCGCCGTACTCGCCCCGCCCCGACTTCAGCCAGATGTAGACGGGCAGACCCAGCAGGACGCAGAACAGGCCGTAGTAGACGGCCTGGTACCCGCTGCCGGCCAGCGACCAGAAGGAGAAGACGAGGGCGACCGCGGAGACTCCGCAGTCGCGGACCAGGTGCTGCCAGTGGGTCTGCCGGCCGCGCGTGAGGAGCCAGTACAACTGCGCGGCCGCGCTGAACAGATAGGGGATGACGGCGGTGACCACGGAGAGCAGGACGAGCGTGGTGAAGACCTTCTCGAAGCGCGTGTAGCTGACCACGGTCAGGACCGAGGCGAGGAAGGTCGAGCTGATGATGCCGAACGCGGGTATGCCGCGTCGGCCGCGGGCGAACACCGCCGGGAACAGGCGGTCCTTCGCGGCTGCCATGGGCATTTCGCCGACGACCAGGGTCCAGCCGATCAGAGCGCCCAGGCCGGAGACGATCGCCGCGACGGCGACGGTCTGGCCGGCCCAACGGCCGCCGAAGATGGCGTCGGCCGAGTCGGTGAACGGTGCTGTGGACTTCTGCAGGGCGGCGTTGGAGACCGTGCCGAACACGGTGACCGTGCCCAGGATGTACACCACGGCGCAGCCGATGGTGCCCAGCACCGTGGCCCGTCCGACATTGCGCCGAGGGTCACGTACGCGGCCGGCCACCACCGAGGCGGTCTCGATGCCGATGTAGCTGAACAGCGCGATGGCCGCGGCGGCCGAGATCGCCGCGGTCGCCGAGGTGCCGGTGGGGTTGAGCGGCCCGAAGTTGTGGGCCTTGATGAACAGCAGCCCGACGGTGGCCATGAACAGCAAGGGAATGAATTTGAGCACGGTCGTGACGTTCTGCGTGATGGCGATGTTCCGCACCCCGGAGAGATTGATGACCGCGGGTATCCACAGACCCGCCATGGCGATCACGACGGACCAGAGCTTGGCGTGCCCGGTGTTCCAGAAGACCTCGACGTATCCGACCCACGCGACGACGATCGCGGCGTTGCCGGCCCAGGCGGTGATCCAGTAGGACCACGCGTTGAGGAAGCCGCCGAAGTCCCCGAAGGCGTCTCTGGCGTAGACATACGGGCCGCCGGAACCCGGCACTCTCTTCGACAGCGACCCGAAGGTGAACGCCAGCGCCAGAGCGCCTACGGTGACCAGGACGAACGCGACCAGACTGATCGGGCCGTACGGCGCCAAGGCACTCGGCAGCGCGAAGACTCCCGTGCCGATCACCGATCCGATGACCAGTGCGGTGGCCGTCGGCAGTCCGAACTGCCGCTTCTTCGCCGTCTTCTGCGTACTCGTCGGGTGCGAGGTTTCTCCGGACGCCTCATCGTGCACCTGCGTACTCAACTGAGTTCCTCCTCGCCTCTGTTCACGACGGCCCACGCTGGGGGCTCGGCAGCGGCAGTCCGGCGGTCCACGTCGGGCTGCCGCTACCGGTCGATCACACCGATGCGTTGGCGTTGGAGCCGTTCAGTACGGGGACGGGGACGGTCTTCACCATGCCGGTCGGCGGTACGGGGGCCGCGGCGGCTGCCTTCTCACGGGCGAGGAAGGATCCGAGCTCGCCGATGGTGCTCATGAGGGGGGCGGGGAAGACCACGGTCGTGTTCTTGTCGACGCCTATCTCGACCAGGCTCTGCAAGTTGCGGAGCTGGAGCGCCAGCGGGTGGTCCATCATGATGTCCGAGGCGTCGCCGAGCGCGGCGGCGGCCATCGATTCGCCTTCGGCGTTGATGATCTTCGCTCGCTTCTCCCGCTCGGCTTCCGCCTGGCGGGCCATCGCGCGCTTCATGCTGTCGGGCAGTTGGATGTCCTTGAGTTCGACCAGGGTGACCTCGACGCCCCATTCGGTGGTCGTCACGTCGAGGATCTCGCGGATGTCCAGATTGATCCGGTCAGTTTCCGACAGCGTCTGGTCGAGGGTGTTCTGGCCGACGACCTTGCGCAGGGTCGTCTGCGCTATCTGATTGATCGCCGTGTTCACGTTCTCTATCGCGATCACCGATTTCACGGCGTCCGCCACTCGGAAATAGGCGACGGCCGACACATCGACGCTCACATTGTCCCGGGTGATGATGCCCTGGGACTGGATGGGCATGGTGACCGTCCGCAGCGACACCCGGTGCAGGACGTCGACGAACGGAACGATGAACCGCAGCCCCGGCGGACGAGCACCTACCAGCCGCCCGAACCGGAACAGAACTCCCTGCTCGTACTGCTTGATCACCTTGACCGCCATGGCGATGGCCACGATGGCCAGGATGACCACGATGACGAGAAGGAAAATCAGAAGTGCCATTGCGTTGCTCCTCAGAAAGGATGGCGGATTCCTGGTCCAGGACATACCGACCGGCAGGACCGCGGGCAGTGCGTGACGGGCGGAGAGGATGTGACCGGCGGAGGTCATATCAGCAGCCCTCAGACGCTCCCGTTCCTCCAACTCGTCTGTGCCGTCCTGCAGTTCATATCCGCATCGTCGCCGCGCCAGATCGTCGTCGGTAGGGCCGGGTGGTCCCTCCTCTCCGGCTCAGCGGCCCCCTGCGTCCACCGGATTCTCCTGAGGACTGGCCGCGAATCCATTTCGGAGAGCCGGTCGGCCCTTGGCCGCCGTACCGGTGCCGCACCATCGTGGAGTTATGAGAATCCAAGAGACCAACCTGAGGGAATTTTCCGGAGCGCGGCCGATCGTCGTCGGGGTGAACGGTTCCCGTGCGTCCCTTGCTGCCTTGCGATGGGCCGTGGCGGAAGCGGAGGCACGCAAGGTGCCCCTGGTGACGGTGCACGCCTGGGAGCCGTCGGTACGTCGGCGTGCGCCGTATGCCACCGTGGCGGAGCGCCGTACACCGGCCGAGGACCGGGAGTCCGGGCAGAGGCTGGTCCAAGTCGCGGTGGCCGCAGTCCGGATGGCCCATCCGGGCGCCGACGTGCGGGCGGTGCTGGCCGAGGGGCCGCCGGTCGCGGTACTCCTGCGCTGCAGCGACGACGCTCTGCTTCTGACGCTCGGGCAGAGCCTGTACAGGGACGGCTCGCCGACCGAACTCGGGCCGGTGACCCGCGCGTGCGTCAGGGAATCCCATTGCCCCGTCGTTACGGTTCCGGAGCTCCGCGCCACAGCCCGGCACAGCGAACTCCCGCCCGTGGCCCCCGTGGCCCCCGTGGCGACGGCCTTGGCCGGCTGACCTCCTGCGACCGCGGCGCGAGCAGTTGGGGCTGAGTCGCGAGGAGGTCGCCGGACGGGCTGGTTCCGCGGGTGGCTACCTCCAGTTTGTGGAGGAGGAGGCCACTGTGCTCGGCGTCACGTTCCTGCTGCGGTTGGCGAACGCGCTGGAGACGACGGTCGCGGAGCTGGTTGCGCAGGGCAATGTGTCGTTCAGAACCGCACCGGACGCGCTGCCCGCACAGGCGGCGGGCACGGATACCGCATTCGAGGCGGATCACCATCGTGCCGAGGCGGGTCACCGGTCGCAGGATCGCCGTGCGGCAGAATCCCGCCGCGGCGGGGCCGTCAGGAAAACCGCGGTGAGACGCGCCGTCGGGGGACCGGTTCGTCCGCTTGCGACCTCAACGCCGGACAGGGTCAATCGCGGCGGACGGGGACGGTCGGGAGACCATGGAGTACGGAGCGGACCGAATCGCCGTCGCACGGGGCGAACAGGGCCGACAACCCCGCGTTCAGGCGGACGCTGACGGAGCGTTCGGAGACTCCGAGCCGCTGCGAGGCGTCGGCGCAGCTCTGGTCACCGATCAGCATCAGCGCCAGCTCCACCCGGTCGAGCGCGACTGACGCCGTCTCGGGGCACCGGTCCCTTATGTGGGGGACGTGAGGTGGGACAGGTGAAGAGCGCGTCCGATGCGTTGTGATGACGGAGTCCGGTGCGGCGAGCACTTCGGCCATGGCGGCTTCGACCACGACCGGATCGTCCGTCATCAGGGCTGACAGGGCGTGGATGGCGATCAGGTGGCGGTCGCACCAGACGATGATCGAGCGTCGGCGGGCGAGGAGTCGCTCGGTATCGCGGTTCCGGGTGGAAGCGGCGGCCGGCTTCGTTCTGCGCAGAGTCACTGCGGACCTCTTTTCGAAGCGCGGGTCCCGATCACCGGGCGCGGGCGCTGAATTGAGCACGAGTTGAGCGAACCTGTGGAAGGAATGCCGCGCGGTGCCGCGCTCCGGTCACGCGGTGCCCGGGCACTGGTGCGGAGCCTGTGGCGAGGCATGCGGCCCGGTTACGCGAGTGGAGGCAACCACGCCAACAGCGCAGTCCGGAGGCGACAGGGCCGGTCCGGAAGCTCGCTCGGAAGCACTCGGATGGTCGGGCGATGGATCATCGTCTCACTCGCCTCAGGTACGTCCGTATCGACTGTGCGGTATGCCGCCGGGGTCACGGACGTCACGGCAACTGTAGCGGCGTTCGACCACGTCGACCATGGCCCGAGGTGATAATCCCATCGGACGCATCCATCCGCGACGGTGGATCGACGGGAACTGCCGAGCAGGGCCCTTCGGCCCCTGGAAGGGCCGTTCGGCATCTGCGCGGACCGCGGGTGCGCGGGACAGACTGCGCAGCGGGGCCGGACGTACGACGTACGCAACCGACCGCCCCGGCGCCCGCACTGATCTCACTGGGCGTCCGCACACGATGCGGAACGAGGAAAAGCCATGACACTCACGACGAGGCCCTTCACCATCGGCGCAGAAGTCTCCGACGAGGACGGCGCCTTCGGGGTTCTGCGCCGGGTGGTCGTCGACCCGGTCGCCAGGACCCTCACTCACCTGGTGATCGAGCCCAAGTACCACCACGCGGCCGGCCGCCTCGTACCTGTCGGTCTGATCGACCGGTCCGCCGCACGGATCGCACTGCACTGCACCACGGCCGAGTTCGAGGCTCTGTCGAGCGCCGACGAGAAGCATTTTGTGCCCGCACCGGACAATGAGTGGGGCTATGCGGGCGGCGAGATTTTCGCTCTCCCCTACTACGGACTCGGTATGGGAACAGGCGCGGTCGCCATGAGGCCGGTTCTCCCGGTTCCGGGGCCGCGCCTCATCACGCGGGACCGTATTCCCACCGGCGAGGTGGAGATCCGCCGGGGTGACGCCGTGCACGCGACCGACGGTGAGATCGGCCGGGTCCAGGGCCTGGCCGTGGACACCGGTGACTACCACGTCAGCCATGTGCTGCTGGACGAGGGCCACTTGTGGGGAAAGCGACGCGTCGCGATCCCCATCGACGCGGTCGTCAGCGTCACCGGCGACGTCCGGCTCAGCTTGACCAAGGACGAGGTACGCGACCTGCCGCCGGTCGACCTCGCCCATGACCGCACACCGAGCGTCGCCGACGGAAATCCTGTCTGAGCCGCAGGGGTTAAGCCTCCGCTGACCGGCACGGCACGAGCCGCGACCCTGTGTCGACGTCTCGGCTCCTGCGGTGCCCTCAGGCGTTGACGCGGGCCAATGGCTGCTCTCGCCCCTGACGGCCAGGGAACAGCAGAGCGGCCGATCCGGGCGGAACGGGATCGGAGCCCCCCTTCGCACGGCGCTCCGCCGGACGGCGGTGATGGAAGCCGGGCCGCAGTCCGCCACGGCCTCGGGCCGCTGCCTGGGGTGGGGCGGGGGGATGGGAAACTGGCGGGTATGGATATCCGTCGCAGGAACAACGTCACCGTCACCGGCTGTGCAGACGGGCCGGTGCTCCTGCTGGCGCACGGGTTCGGCTGTGACCAGAACATGTGGCGCACGGTGGTTCCCGCATTGGCTGAGAGCTACCGGGTGGTGCTCTTCGACTACGTGGGTTCCGGCCGGGCGGACCCGTCGGCCTGGGACGAGCGGCGTTACAGCTCTCTGGAGGGCTACGCGCGGGACGTACTGGAAGTCTGCGAGGAGCTGGACCTGCGGGACGTGACGTTCGTGGGGCACTCGGTCAGCGCGATGGTCGGGGTGCTCGCCGCGGCGAAGGCCCCGCGGCGTGTGTCCCGGCTGGTGATGGTCGCGCCGTCGCCCTGCTACATCGACGACGACGGTTACCGGGGCGGGTTCAGCGCCGAGGACATCGACGAGCTGCTGGAGTCGCTGGAGTCGAACTATCTGGGCTGGTCGGCGGCGATGGCCCCGGTCATCGTGGGCAACGCGGACCGCCCGGAACTCGGCCAGGAGCTGACCGCCTCGTTCTGCGCGACCGACCCGGACATGGCTCGCGTCTTCGCCCGCACGACGTTCCTGTCCGACAGCCGCGAGGACCTGAAGACGGTCACGGCGCCGACGCTGGTCCTTGAATGCAGGCAGGACGTGATCGCGCCCCGGGAGGTCGGCGCCTACGTCCACGCGGCGATCCCCGGCAGCCGCCTGGTCACGCTGGAGGCGACGGGTCACTGCCCGCAGCTGAGCGCGCCGCAGGCCACCGCGGGCGCGATCATCGAGTTCGTCGGGACGAGCCGGTGATGTGCAGGACCGACCAGGCGCCCGAGCCGGGCGAGGAGCAGGACGTGGACACCACGGACGCGGTGTTCACCTCACTGCTGGAGGACAGCGCGGAGGAGCTGTACGAGCAGGCCCCGTGCGGATATCTGTCGACGCTGATGGACGGCACCATCGCGAGGATCAACACCACCCTGCTGGACTGGCTGGGCATGGAGCGTGCGCAGGTGGTGGGGCGGATGCGGTTCACCGATCTGCTCACTGTGGGGGGCAAGCTCTATCACGAGACGCACTTCGCGCCGCTGTTGCAGATGAAGGGCGAGGTCAGCGGCATCGCCCTGGACATCAGGGCCGCCGGAAAGGCGCGGATGCCGGTGCTGGTCACCTCGAAGGTGAAGACCAGCGAGGACGGCGAGCCCCTGCTGATCCGCACCACCGTTTTCGACGCCCGCGACCGCCGCGCCTACGAGGCGGAGTTGCTGCGCGGCCGCGAGGCGGCTGAGGAAGCCCACCGGCAGGCCGAAGCGGACCGCCGGCGCGCGGAGGCTGATCGCGTCCGGCTCCAGGAGGCGCTCGCCGTTCTCCAGCAGAGCCTGCTGCCCTCGCAGCTGCCCACGATCCCGGGCCTGGAGGCCGGTTCCTATTACCACACGGCATCCCCGGATCTGCTGGGCGGAGACTTCTACGACCTGTTCCCCCTGGACTGCGGCCGGTGGGCGTTCTTCCTCGGGGACGTGTGCGGCAAGGGGCCCCAAGCCGCCGCGGTCACCTCACTGGCCCGCTACACCCTGCGCGCCGCCGCCCTGCACGATGCCGACCCGGTCACCGTCCTCACCACCCTGAACACGGTGCTGCACGAGCGGTACGCCAGCGGCGAGGGCCGCTACTGCACCGCCGTCTTCGGAGTCCTGGAAACCGATGAGGGCCACGTCGGCGTGCACCTGGCTTCCGGCGGACACCCCTCCGCGGTGATCCAGCGCGCGGACGGCAGCACCGACTACGTTCCCACTCCGGGCGGCCTGCTCGTCGGCGTCCTGCCGCAGGCCCCGTTCACGGCCGCCCGCGCCGATCTGCTGCCCGGCGACACCCTGCTCCTGTACACCGACGGCCTGACCGAGGCCCGCACCGGGCCGGACCGTGAACTGTACGGCGAGGACGCTCTGTGTGCTTTCATCGCCGCCCAGCCGCCGACGGGCCCGCAGGCTCTCATCACCGCCCTGAGCGGGCTGCTCGCCTCCTTCGGCGACGGGCTCGACGACGACACCGCCCTGCTCGCCCTCGGCATGCCCGCCCCGCTTCCCACCACCGCGAGTGACGAGCTGACATGAACCCTCTGACGATCACCGCCCGAGCCACCGCCACCGGTCCCGTCCTGGAGATCACCGGTGACCTCGACTACGCGACGGCACCCGAACTGCGCAGGGCCGTAGACGGCCTGGCTGTCGCCGCGGGGCAACTGCTGGTCCTTGACCTGGCCGGCCTGGACTTCTGCGACTCCAGCGGGATCAGCGCTCTGCTGTCGGTTCGGAGTCTGGCTATCGAACACGGCGGCGACATGACCCTCGCCGCGGTTCCCGCGAACACCGCCCGCATCCTGGGCATCATCGGCCTGGACCAGGTTTTCACCATCCACCCGGACGCCACGACGGCCACCGCCCGCGACTCCGCCGCCAGTTGATCCTGCTCCGGACAGCGTCAGCCAAGGGGGTCAGCGTTGGGGTGGCCGCGCTATGCCGCCTCCGCCAACCCCGCTGCTGCGCGTTCCGTTACTTGCCGCCTGCCTGCTCCAGGGCGGCCGCGTAGGCGTACAGCGCGGCGATGACCGTGGCGCGGTCGGCGGGGTCGAGACCGCGCATGACGCGTTCCCGGGCAGAGGCACTGCCGGAGAGCCATTCGCCGATCGGTGCGGCGTAGGCGTTGGCGGTGGCCCCGGTGCGGCGGGGGAGTTGGAAGGCGATGCCGCCCACGGCGCTGGCCGCGCCGGTGATCAGAACGTTGTCTGGTGGGTGCGGCCGCCAGCGGCCGGGCGGGCAGGGAGACCCGCTCGGCCTGGGTACCGCAGCCGGGACGGAGAATCAGGCGTTGACCGAGGCTTCGTGTCCGGCGTCCTTCGCCGATGTCCGTGTCCGGGGCAGGACGAGATAGGTCAGGGCCAGTCCGATCAGGCTCAGGACCGCGCCCGCCAGGCCGGTCCACCGCAGAGCACCGGCGGCGACGATCGCGCCGCCGATGACCGAGCCGGCTGCCGCACCGAGGTTGAAGGCGCCCACGTTGACGGAGACCGCCAGGCTCGGCGCGGCGCCCGCGTGGTGCAGGATCAGTCCCTGTAGCGGGGCGATGGTCGCGGTGGCGAACAGACCGAGTACCAGGACTGCCGCCACGGCGGTGGGCTGCCACACCACGGCGAACGGGATGAGCGAGAGCGTCGCCGCGAGCCCGCCGAAGACCCCGCGTACGGTGGCGCTCATCGACTTGTCGGTCAGCTTTCCGGCGGTGAGGTTGCCGAGAAAACTACCCGCGCCGTAGGCGAGCAGCAGGCCGGAGACCGCGTCGGCGGAGAAACCGGAGACCCGGGTCAGCAGCGGCGCGATGTAGGTGAACAGTGTGGCGACCCCGGAAAAGCCCACCGCGGTGGTGGCGATGGCGAGCATGACCGGCCGACGGGTCACCACGCGTATCTCGTCACGTAACCGCGTGGACGGGGCTTCCTGACGGGGCAGTACGGCGGCCAGGAGCACGGTGCCCACCAGGGACAGAACGGTCAGCGCGGCGAATGGAGCCCGCCATCCGGCGCTTTGCCCGAGCAGTGCCCCCAGGGGCACTCCGAGGAGCGTGGCCACGGTGAAGCCGGAGGCCACGGTGGCGATGGCCGAGCCCGTCTTCTCGGCCGGGACCACCCGAACCGCCGTCACCAGCGCCAGCGCCAGGAAAGCGGCGTGACTCAGCGAGGACACCACGCGGCCCACCAGGAGCAGGCCGAACGACGGCGCCACCGCGCTCATCGCACTGCCCGCCGCGAACAGCAGCATCAGCCCGATGGCGAGGCCCTTGCGCGGCAGTCGCGAGGTCAGCAGGGCCATGAGCGGCCCTCCGACCACGACTCCGAGCGCGTATGCGGTCACTGCCTGTCCGGCGGTTCCCACGGAGACGTCCAGATCCTCGCCGACCTGGGGCAGCAGCCCGGCGATCAGGTACTCCGAGGTACCCACGACGAAGACGCTTACGCACAGTGCGGCGAGCGTCGCGAAACCCTTGTTCACCTTCATGCCGCAGACGCTAAAGTCTCACATGGGTATGAGAGTCAAGCCTGAACGGACAATGTCCGCGCGACTGTCAGGAGGTCCCTGTGCGTATCGGTGAGTTGTCCCGGCGTACCGACGTGGCCGTGTACTTGTTGCGCTACTACGAGGAGCAGGGTCTGCTCCATCCGCAGCGTCGCCCCAGCGGCTACCGGGAATACGTCGAGGAGGACGTCGCCGTGGTCCGCCGCATCCGCAGCCTGCTGGCCGCCGGCTTGGGCACCTCCACGATCACCGCGGTCCTGCCGTGCCTGCGGGATACCGGCGACCGTCTCGTCCCCACCTGCTCGGACCTGCTCGCCGACCTCCACCAGGAACGCGACCGCATCGCTCAGGCCATCAGCGACCTTCAGGCTTCCATGGACGCGCTCAACAACGTCATCGCTGCGGCCCCAGCCGACGTCACTCGCAGGGCACTTGCTTCACTCGACGTGTGAACGAATCGACTCTCACCGCCGTACCCCGACGGCGCTGAGGTCCCCAAGGTGGCGCCCGGCCTGTCGAAAGGGCTCCGGAGTTGGCCCGCACATGGCCCGGATCTTGGTGACGGACTCCCGCCAGATGCCGAGCAGTGCCCGCACCTTTACTTGTCCTCGCTGCGCCTGGATTACCACCGCGGTCCTGCCCGTGGAAGCGCACCGTCGGACAGGTGCGAGGCAGAAGCGGCCGTGCGGTATCGCGGTCACCGTCGAACAGCCGGGGTCGTGCGAACTGTCCAGGAGCCGCCGGGTCGTCGGGGTCCCTGTGAACGTCTGTCTCGGCTGCGGGCACATGCTCCATGCCGTCCCAGCAACCCCATTCTGATTGCGGAGAACGCCGTCCGTCCGCGGGGGCCGGGGTGGTCGTATGGGCTGATATGCCATACCGCCCAATAGGCGCAGACCAGCGCGTCGGCTACGAAGGGGCTTTGTGCCTGTGCTACGGCAGAGTCGAGGCCGAGGTGGTCGTGCCTGTGCTGCCGAAGCGAAGGTGTGGAAGCAGCGCGGCCAACCGCGGGCAGGCCCGATATTCTTGGTACCGGCCGTACCGGTTCGTAAACGGCGCTTTGCGCCTCAGCGGGTCCGCTCGATGACGCAGCGGCCTCGCCGGAGTTCGGTTCTCCCGGAGTGCCGTAGAAGTGAGCGTCCCAGGCGATCGGCTGTGGCTGAGCCTGGCGAACTCCGCGGCGAGATTGTGGACTTCTCCGCTGTGGCTCAGGGGGAATATGACCTGGCCTCTACCGCGCTGCCCCAAATGCTCTGTCAGCAAGGCTGTGACCAACTCGCCGACGAGTACGCCGCCGCAGACCAACTGGTTCAGCAGATCGCCGTAACTGTTCTTGGCGGGACCAAGGGCGGTAGGAGAGGATCGGCCCTGCTGACGACCGTCGGCCTCTTGGATTTGGGGGCGCGCTTGAGTGGCGTCATGAAGGACGTACTCCTCTGGGGCCCAGGTGGTCGCGTTCTCATTGCTGTTACCAGAGGCACGGGATCCAGAATTGGTTACGTCTTCAATGTGGTCAACGTGGACGGTAATATCGTCTTCCTCGACTACCAGTTAGGAAAGGCCCAGCCGGTAGGCTGGGGGAGTGCTAACTCATGAGGATGAACTGACGAGCTGTCAATGATTGAAGTGCTGGGCGCGACCTCTACTTTGTTGGTGCAGGGCGGTGCGGGCCGGGACCCGGAGACGATGAGGCTTGAGCCGGAGCACGCCTACGTCGAGGACGGGCACGCAGTTATTCCCTACAACTCCCGAGCCTTTTTGGACGAAGGCCGAAAAAGGGAGCGGCTGCTGGGAAATCTACCGGTCCTGGTAGATCTCTCTCTACTGGAGTGTGCCGATACATGACCGTCCAGGAAGTACTGGCACGCCCAGAGGCTCAAGGCAGCGAATGATACGGCGATGAGTTCGCCTTGCTTGACCGGACGGCCCTGCCGCCCGACGGAGTCGTAGCGGTACTGCGCCACGGCTGTGGCTGTCGAGGCGCTCGCGCCGGCGGCGGTTGCCCACAAGTTGATGGCTGAGACTTGTCCCGGTGCATCACCCGCCGGTCCTCCCGCCGCAGCGGGCAACCGGCCTCCCGCGAAGCCGAACGCGACTGATCGTTCTCAACGGCACCACGGTCACCCTGGCACGAAGCGACCCTGACCCTGGGCCCCGAGGCCACTTTTCCATAGAGTCCGTGGACGTGACCATTGTCCTGAACCTCGCCACCATAGTGATCGCCTCTCTGGCATTGCTGCTGGCCCTGCGGCAGAACCGCCTCAGCAACGGAGGGAACCACCTGCCGGTGATCCTCGAAGCCTTCAAGTTAGTCCACGGCCCGGAGTCGACCTACCTCGAAGATGAGAAGTATGTCTTGAACGATCTAGCCCGGCACTCCGTCGACTGCGGCGTTACCGAACTTCCCGACGAAGCTCGCCCCCATGCATTGAAGATAGGGATGTTCTTCGACGACCTCGGCAGGCTCGTCGCCCACGGCATAATCGATCAGGAACTGGTTGTCGGCTCCTTCGGTACGGGAATCGTCCGCATGTGGGACGCCCTGGCCCCATACGTCTACCAACAGAGACACGTCCACGACAACCACTTCTGGATCTACTTTGAGGACCTCGCATCCCGCACCGCTGCTACACCGAACACCCTGGTCTACGCCGCCTTGGGCCTGCGTTCACGCCCACCTCGGAGCCGGTGACACCCAGCGTCATCGCCCGCCCCACCCAGCACAGCATCCGTCACGGAACTGGGGCGGCCTCCGGATCGGCGGCCGCGAGTCGGGCAGCGAAGGCCAGTTGGTCGACGCCCGTGCCAGGATCGAGTCGGGTGAGCGCGGACAGCACGGCGTGGGTGAGCGAAGGGGTCGGCAGGAGGACGTAGCCGGTCCGACGGTGTTCAAGGACTGTCCGCAGGTGCGGGTTATCGCCGTAGACTTCGTCGCCCGCGACCCAGCGAGCGGGAGCTCCCGCGTCCAGGGCCCGCTCAACCATGGGGGCAGCGAGTTGGGGCTTGGAGGCGAAGGCCAGATCGTCCGGGATGCCCGCGCTCCGGCAGCGATCCGGGTTCTCAGTCCACGAGCGTGGCACGTACAGGGCTCGGTCGATGGCGGCGTGTCCGCGGGAGGCGGAGTAAACGAGATAGACGGTGACCTGGACGTTCTCGATGTGGCCGGCCGTGCCGGTGTACAGGCGCTGGACGCCGACGGTCGCCGTGCCCTTCTTCAGGTCGCCCGTCTCGTCGACCACGAGCACCGCCTGGTCGTCGGCGAGGTGCTCGATCACGTAGGCGCACACGTCGTCAGGGACTGCGTCGCCAGCGTGCTCGGCCAGCGTCCAGCAGTTCTTCCTCGGCAGGTCCGAGACTAGGCCGAGCACCAACGCGGTTGCGCGACGTCGGGGTTCGACCCGAGCGAACCGGCCCGTCACGCGACTCATCAGCTGGTCCGAACATCGCCCGCCACCGGGCAGGCACTCCGCTGTGCCCCGCGGCCACCGCCTGATTTTCGTTTGTCCACACAACTCACGGTGATCAACGGGGGCCGCAGCCATCTCCGCACCAGCCCCGACCAGCAAGGTCACGATCTACGACTGGAGTACTAACAACGGCCAACACAATGAGTTGACCTGTCGCAGGGTGATCAAGCAGCAGGCGAGTTTGAGGATGGCCTCGTGGATGTCAGCTCGTCGTTCCCAGTGGATGCGGAGTCGTTTGAAACCGTGGAGCCACGCGAAGGTTCGCTCGACGACCCAGCGGTAGGTGCCCAGTCCGGTGCCGTGCCGAGTGCCACGGCGACCGACAGCACGAGCGCCGCAGCGGTGACGCACGAAGCTTCCCGCGGCGCCGGGAGCCCGGCGTGGCCTACAGTCCGGCGGCGGCCGAGGACTACGAGACGCGTAATGAGGCCAAGGTCGGCGTCTCCGACGTTCGGCGCATCGTTCCGCTCGAACACCCGCCGGGCTGGCTGCGCCAGGACCAGCTGTGCCGTCTCAGTAACCACCAGGTGCCTTCAACGGTGTAGGAGACGTGGCACAGCGGCCCGATCAGCGTCTTCACCCGCGTCGGCGTCCACCGCTGGTCCGCCCATCCGTGGACTAGCGGACCGCGCTGCAACTCTTGCTCCAGCCGGGCGATCTGCGCGTCACTGAGGCGAGGACGGCCGGGCGAACCCTTCAAGGCCACTCCAGCCTCGCGACACTCACCGGCGGTGTGGCCTGGTGGTGGTCAGACGGCGTCGATCACCCGCCGTACTGCGGATTCGATGGCGCGTTGTCCGGCGGGTAGGGGGTGGCCGCGGTTGTCGCCGCCGTTCCGGCCGATGTCGTAGACCCATGGTGAGGCGCTGCACAGTTCGTGACCGTCGAAGCTGTTCAGGACCGAGACGTAGGTAACGTGAGCGCGGGCGGCCGCGGCCCGGGCGGCGGCATCCGTCTGCGCGGCCAGGTCGTTGAGATTGGAGCGCTCAGAAGGTGTGAGCCAGCCGCACCGCATGGTGGCCGACTGCTGCGCGGGGAACAACCGCGGATAGCCGACCACGACTACCCGGGCATGCGGAGCTGTCGTTTTGACCAGCTGATAGGCGCTCAGCAGCTTCCCCGGGAGCGTCTGGCTGATGTAGCCCCTCGCGTGGGCGAGGGTGCGATCCAGGACGCAGTCGCTGAGGAAGCAGTGGGTCAGGATGCGGGAGAAGCCGACATCGTTTCCACCGATAGTGAGCGTGACCAGGCTCGGTGCGGGCCGAAGGGAACGCAGACGGGTGGTCACCTGTGCGGGTTCCCCCTTGAACGTCGAGCTGAGCGCCGAGATTTCCGCCCCTGAACACGCCAGGTGCGCTACGAGATGCACGGCCGCGTCGTCTACCGCCAGCAGCCGGGGCCACGCCTGCGGGCTACGATCGCAGGCGTGGGAAGCGGCGTCGAACGGCGGATTGCCCTCGCCAGAGGAGTAGGAGTCGCCCAGCGCGACAGTCGAGACCGGCGCCGGAAGCGCCGCACTGGATTTCAGGAGCGTGGCGCGAGGTTCGTCCATCCCCAGCCCCGGGCGCGGCATGGACACCAGCACGGTCTGCCAAGTGCCACATAGCCCGTCCGGGGCGGTGCACTGGACTTGTTCGACGTAGAGACGGCCTTCGGCTAGGGCGTACTGGCTGCTGTTTCCGCCTGCGCCGGAGTCGAGCGCGGAGGTGTCGAAGGAGTCCACCGGCGCGCCGGTGGTGTGGCTGTAGGTGTCTACCTGAAAGCTGGTGGAGGTGTACGCGTTATAGGCGACATTGCGCAGCAGCACGATGTGGCCGCGGCTGTCGGCTTGGACGGCGACCGGTGCGTAGGCGCGGTCGCGGGCGTCGTCTCTTTCGGGGACGGTACGGGTGAACAGCAGATGGCCCCTGGGATCGACAGCGATCAGGCGGTCGGTGCTGCTTCCAGCCTGAGTGACAGTCAGCAGGACCGGCACCCCCCACGAGGCAGCGGTCCAAGCGTTGATGAGTGGGTCGGCGCAGTATGGCAGGGTGTAACGGCCGGTGCGGCCACTGATGTTGAACACATCGAGGCGGTTGACCGGGTCGTACCGCCAGCAGTCGGGTTTGGAGGTGGGGCCGCTGCGGTTGGTGAGGTACGCGAACACGTAGCCGTCGGGGTTCACAGCGAGCCGCTGCGGCATCTCGGCAGCGGCGGACACCACGCGAACGCGGCCGATGTCGTTGCCGTGGTAGTCGATGTACCGCACGCCGTCTCCGGCGTAGTTCTCCACTACCAGGCCCCGCCGGTAGGCCCCGACGATGCCGGAAGCGTCCGCGGACCGGTTGGCGAACAGCAATGCCCCGGTCGTCGCGGATATGCCGAAGATCACGGCCTGCCGGCCGCAGTTGGTGTACGCGGTGCCGGCGCCGTAGATGTTGCCGTCCGCGCCCGGGACGAGCTGTCCGTATCCGATAGCGACAGGAGACTGGCCGCACGTCACGCTGATGGGGCGGGTCCACTTCAACGCCGCGCCCTGGTACGCCGCCACGACCGAAGGATCGGTGCCGTTGCCGTGCGGGCGTGGGCGGATGCCTACCGTCAGACCACCGGCGCTCACCATGCTGACACAAGACGCCAGCGCTCCCGCGGGCGCGCCGGGAAGCGGAGACCCACCGGCAGTGAACCGCTGCACCATCGGCCCTGTGCTGTCGTTGCCCGTGCATCCCTGAACGCTGGAGTTCCCCTGCAAGTCCGTATGGAGCAGCCCTGAACTCTCAACGGGCTGCTGCCATGCCGCAGCCGACGGCTGCGGCATGTCCTGCGGGAGTTCGGCACGTGCCGCGGGTGCCATGAGCCCCGCCGCTAATAGCATTCCTGTCACCGCTGCGACCAGCGCACGTCGTGTCCCCGGCATAAGTCCCACCCCTCAGCTCACCTCCGCGGACCGCCGGGCGGATCACCCGGGCCAAGCGGAATCAGGCGATGTTAGCGGCCGATGTGTCCTTATGAGCCCTGTTCGCCGTTATTGCCTGTCAGACGCTCATTTGGCATCTACTCCGATACGCACTGACAAGCACCTGCCTGTCAGCAGGCGCGTCCGCCCCACCGACTCTCCGGTGCCCTCTGCGCCGTCACAGGCCCCGGGCCCGGACGGATCCCGCTTCGAAATTCCCCGGGCCCGCTGTCACCGTGGATGACCCGTCTAACCGAACTAAGTTGATCGCATGGCGTTGACCTGTGTGGACTTGATTGAGTGAGACGGCTGCGCGTTGCGATTCCGTGGACCAGCACAACACCTAACTGTTCGTTCCCCACCAGCACACGCCCCCCTCACCCCTCGCGCGGACTGAACACGCTATCCGCCGACTCCCCCCTGGCCGCTGGCCAAGCGAAGGACCCACCTCGGCGCAGCAACCCCACTCTGAGAACGCGGCCTCTTTCCGTCACCCCGCACACGCCATTTCGTCGGTGCTCCTTCGTGTTGGCAGGGACTGGAGCCGGGTGACAGCGCCTCCGGGTCAGATACCGGCCGACGTCCCGGAAACCAGAACCGCCGCTCCCTCCTCGGCAGCAGCGGCTCGATCCGCTCCTAGGTAGCCGTTGTAAGAGCTCGTCTACGTGTGACGCCCCGACCGTGCGGCGGTGGCCGCACGAGTCTGCCCGCCGAACGAGCAGAGCGCGACGACCAGCTGTGAAGCTGACGGCGTACCGTCTCGCAGCCCCGGCCGTCCACGCCACCGGGCAACGCCCGGGTCTCGATTCCCTCCGATTCCAGTGTGGAATCCAGGTGGGCGCCTGGGTGCCGGCGCGCGGAGGGCATAGAGGCGGTCGGGGTCCCGGGGCGGGTTTCGCCGACTGCGGCGAGCAGTGAGATGAACTGGTCGGCGAAGTAGAGGCTGGGCACAGGCAGGCCGACGTCTTCGGCGAGCAGTTTGCCCGCCGTGCGGGATACCGCCCGCTCGATTCGGGGTGCCGGGCCGGGATGCGGCTTGTACTGGCCGAGCCATGACGCGGCTGTGGGTTCTCCGCGTGCCAGGTGACAGGTACAGGCAGTGGGAGGCTGCGCGGTCCTCACCGGCGGCGTACTGCCACCACCGGCGGGCGTCGTAGGTGGCGTCGGCGAGGTGGAGGATGCAGCCCAGGACGCGGGCCGCAGCGTTGTCGGCAGTTGCTCGGTGACCCATTCACTGAGGTTCACGGCGTCCTGGGCCACGACGGCCTCGCCCAGTTGCGTCAGCAGCGCGGCGGGGCTCTGTGGGCCTGTTTCGCTGCCGCGTGGTCCAGGCCCACCCGGTCCTCGCTGAAGCGGTCCGAAGCGACCGGGCGCAGCCCGAGCAGGGAGTCACCGAGTCGGCAGCTGACGCCGCCGTAGAGGAACGACAGTTCCTCGCGCGTCTTGTCGTCCGCGTCCGCGGGCAGCTCGAGGGCCACGGGCAGTCCGAAGAGGTCCTCGTAGAAGGCGCGGGAGCGGTCGACGCCGGTGACCGTGAGGCGGATATGGGCGAAGGCGCGCGGAGTGATCTGCATCCACCCATCATGTGGCCCGGGCGACGGAACGCCCGGTAATCGGGGAAGCGTGAGCGTTCCGGGTGTTGGTGGCGGCCCGCACGGTACGGGCTATTTTCGACGTCGGATGATGATGTAGTACCCGACGACGACTGCCAACGAGGCGAGGAACACTACGGCAACCGCCTGTCCGGCACCGGGCTCCGGCGTTGAAACGAGGCTGAGCTGACCGAATGCCTGTGTGGGATCAGGGATGCGATGACTCATTTATTGCCAGCGGCGGAGGCGCGGTGGCTGATCCACGCTATAGCCCCGATCATGCCTATACCGAAGACGAGGGGGATGACGGCCAGCGCCCCGTTGCCTTTTATCGCCGCGCTGACACCCAGAACGATAAGGATGACCGCCGCGAAACCTGCGATCGTCAGAAGCGGTTTGACCATATGTATCTCCTCGCGAGGGTGGGTGCCGCGTGACACCCACCCTCGCCACGGTTTATTACTGAGCGGCTTCTGTGCCAGCGGTGGCCGCCGCAGCGAGGCCGGATGCCAGCACGGTGCAGCCCGTGATACCTAGGCCGATACTTGCTCTCAGAGTAGGCGCGGCTCCGGCAGCGGCGGCTGCATCGCAAATCGCTTCTGTTCCGATTCCCACCAAAAATCCGACTTTAGCAACGAACGCTCCGCTGTCGTCTTCGGTTATTACTTTCTTCGTCAAACTGGCGAAATATCCGAACTTGAGGCTTTGCCGAAGAATGATCTTCCGTTGGGGTCGGTGTGGTTGATGGGGTCACCGGCGAGGGCGGTGTAGGGGTTGGTTTCCTGGCCGGAGGGGTCGGTTTGGGTGAAGTGGCCGGGGGTGGGGTCGTAGTAGCGCGCGCCCGTTTTGTACGGGCCGGTGGGCTGGAGGTAGGTGCTCTGGAGGCGGTAGGGCTGGGGCAGCGCTTCGACGGAGTAGAGGCGTCCTGGCCGTAGGGGTTGTGGTTGTGGGTGCGGGCGGCGTTGGCCAGGCCGAGGACGGAGCCGTCGACGTCGGTGAGGTAGTAGTCCGAAGTGCCCCCGGTTTTCATGGAGTTGAGTGTGCCCTGGGGATCGCGGGTGGTGTATCCGGTGTCGGTTCCTGCGGTGGTGGAGGCGGCGAGTCCTTCGGGGCCGTTGTGGAAGGTGGTCGCGCCGAGGCGGGTGCGTTCGCCGTTGTCGGTGCCGGAGTACGCGGCGGTGTAGGCGGTGCCGCCGTCGGTGAGGGCGGTGAGCTGGTTGAAGGCGCAGGTGGTCCTGGTGTCGGGGCACGTGAAGAGGGTGTCGACGCCGGTCATGCCGCCCGCCGCGTCCAGGCAGTAGTGAACGGGGGTGGGGGTGTCCGCTTCGGTGAGCCGGTTGTCCGGACAGGGTTACCGGGCGCCGAGCCGTCGTTCATCGTCTCGCACGAGCTGCCCCTGTACGCCGATGCCTACCGGCACTTCGACGACCGCGACCGGGGATGGACGAAGGTCGTCCTGAAGCCGTGACCGGCGCAGTGCCGGGGCCGGGCGCTCAGGACGGCGCCCGGCACCGGGACAGGCGCTCAGGACGAGCCCTCGGCCCGCGCTCCAGGTCAGTGGCAGGCCGGCAGGTGGGCGGCCTGGACGAAGCCCCAGCGGCCGGACGCGGGGGCGTAACCCAGGATCCAGGCACGGGTGTCGTGCTTACCGCAGTGCTCGGTGGTGAGGTAGAAGGCATCGCCGGCCCGGACGTTGCCGATGGCGAAGGACTTCCCGGCGTCGCGCAGGGTGCCGACCTGCCCGGTGCCCACGTGGACGAGCCCCCGCTTGGACTTGCCGGCGTGCGGGGCGCTCATCGCCACCGACTTGACCGCCCCGCTGCCGCCCACGGCACGACGGTCGGGGAGCTGGCGGTGGTGCGTGTCGTAGGCGTGCGGATCCGTCAGGCAGGATGTGGCGACGAAGCCCCAACTGGGCTCCCCGGCTGCTCCGTAGTCCTTCACCAGCGCGTAGCCGCGGTAGGTGTACCGGACTCCCACGTGGTAGGAGCCGCCCTTCGGTGAGCGCTGCGGCTTCGTCCATCCCCAGTCAGCGACGCCGGCCTTGGGGTAGTTGGCATGGATGAAGCAACTCGGCTGCGAAAGAGTGGTGGAGTGGGTGTACTTGTCGCCCTGCCCGTTGGCGGCGAAGGCGGGGGCCGCCAGGACGGAGGCGGACGCCGCTACTGTGGCGGCGGCGAGTGCGAAAGGCTTCCACAGACGCATGGGGGATCTCCTGATGTCGTGTCGTCGAGGTGTCGTCATGTCGTCGCGCCGGTGCGAGCCGGGGCGTCCGGCCGCGGTTCCGGGCCGGGCAGGCTACGAGCTCGGCGGCCGGGGCGGCCGGGCGTCCGCCGGACAGCGGCGCCACTGACAGGTCTAGGTGTCCAGGGGGGTGTCCGCCCAGCTCTCCGGTGTCCGCGGACGTCCGCGGACACCGGCGGACACCGGCGGACACCGGCGGACACCGGCGGACACCTGACGCGGGCAGAGCTTTCGAGGGGACGAGGAACGGGATGACACAGGCACCGGACCCGGTCGCGGCATGGCACGACCTGATGGCGGCACTCGTGCGGCGATCCGGGCTGAGCGTGCGCCAGCTCGCCGCCAGGGCGGGCTACAGCAGCACCTACTGCAACGAGGCGACCAACGGCACGCGCGTCCCGCCGTGGCCGGTGGCCGAGGCGATCATCACCGCCCTCGGGGACGGTGCCGAGGCCCGATTACCCGCCTGGCGTGCCGCTCGCCAGGCCCTGGGGATGTCCGCGGACACCGGCGAGAACGCCGACGCCGGCCCGCTCGTCCCCCCGGCCGCCACCCCGCCGGGAGTGCCGGGAGCAGCCGCGCCCCGCGGGCCGGCCGAAGTCCCGCCGACGCCCCCGGCCGAGGCTCCCCCGGGGGTGCCCGCCACCCCTGACCCGCGCCCGGCGTCCGCCGACGGGCCCGCGACCCCTGCCGCCGGGCCGACCGCACAGCCGGCGCCGCCCGGAGCCACCCCTGCGCCGCGGTCACGGCAGCGGCGGGTCCTGCTCACCGCCTCAGTGACCGCGGTCGTGATCGCGGCGCTCGGCTACGCGGCCGTCGCGTTCCACCCCACCGGACACCGGAACGGCGCCGTCCCGTCCGGTCCCGGCCGCACGCCGGGCCGGTCCCAGCCGGGCGACTTCCCCTGCCGCGCCACCCGGCAGTACGTCGTCACCAGCGACGGTAACGTCCTCGACGCCCACGGCGCCCCGGTGGGCGACGGCATCCACCGCGGCGACTACTTCGACCTGGCCCCGGAACAGCCGCACAGCCACTACGCCCACCGCTACTACGGCTCCGTCGTCGGACGCGAACTCTCGGGCTACGTCGACCAGGCCAGGATCCACCTGAGCGGCACGGTATGCCTCACCCCCCGCCGCTGAGACGCCGGCAGGCCACCGGATCGCGCCGTGGCCGACCGGCCCTGCGGACGCCCAGGTGCCCCCGCGCAGGCAGAGGTCGCTGGTCTGCGCCGGGGTGACGGGGTGACGGGGCAAGCGCGTACGGGCCGACGCCCCTGCTCGGGGACAAGGGCTACGACAGCAACCCCAACCGGCGACAACTGCGCCAGCGCCGGATCCTGCCGGTCATCTCCCGCAAGGGATCACGGGACATCATCGGCCTCGGCAGGCTCCGCCACGTCGTTGAGCAGACCTTCGCCCAACTCCACCAGTTCAAGCGACTTGCCGTCCGCCGGGAACGACGCCTCGACCTCCACAACGCCTTCGTCTCACCCGCCTGCGCACTCATCTGCTGGCGACGCCTCAACAACGCGTCCTCATGATCGTGTTACGAGTTCTCAGGTGTCAACGCCCGCTTCGGTCGCATGTCAACGCGGGCGAACCTGCCCGCACGTTGGCGCGCGTGGCCACTCACCGGTGACGCGCGTACGGTTGGCACGATGCCCCGGTCCCCGGCAGCGGGTTTTTGATCTGTCTGGAAGAGGCGCATCGGGTGCATGTATTTCACGCAAACCCAAGGGCGCGTGGGCGCGCAACAGCGGCGCCCGGGGGCATCGACGCCCGGACGCCGCACACGGTCACTGCGGCGGCCAGTCTTCCGGCCGACCGTGTCGTCGGCGAACTGGCCTCCAGCAGGGACGGTCTTCCCGCGAAGGCGGCGGCGGAGCGGCTGCTGCGATGGGGGCCTAACGCCGTGTCGTCGCACCGTGCCCGGGCGCTTCCCGTGCTGTGGCGGCAACTGCGGTCTCCGCTGCTGGGACTGCTGCTGGCTGCCGCGGCCGTCTCCTACGGTGTCGGAGAGCGCAGCGCCGCCGTGATCATCGCGGTGATCGTCGCCCTCTCGGTGGGCCTCGGCTTCGTCAACGAGTTCCGGGCCGAGAAGGCCGCCGAGGCGCTGCACAGCCAGATCCGCCACCAGGCGGTCGTCTTCCGCGACGGCAAAGCGGTGAGCGTTCCGGTGACCGACCTGGTACCGGGAGACGTGGTCAGCCTCCGGCTGGGTGACATCGTGCCCGCCGACGTGCGGCTGCTGGAGGCGACCGACCTGGAATGCGACGAGTCCGTCCTCACCGGTGAGTCGCTGCCGGTGTCCAAGGCGACGGACCCGGTTCCGGCCGGGACGGCGCTGGCAGACCTGACCTGCTGCGCCCTGATGGGCACGGTCGTCCACTCCGGCAGCGGCCGCGCTCTGGTGGTCTCCACCGGCGCCGATGCCGAGTTCGGGAAGATCGCGGTCGGGCTGAGCGGCCACCAACTGGAGACGGAGTTCCAGCGCGGGCTGCGCCGATTCTCCATGCTGCTCGTCTACGTCGCGGGCTCCCTCACCGCGTCGATCCTCGTGATCAACGTGGCGCTCCACAAGCCGCTCATCGACTCGCTGCTCTTCTCGCTCGCCATCGCGGTCGGCATCACCCCCCAACTGCTCCCGGCTGTCGTCTCCACCAGCCTGGCCGCCGGGTCGCGGCGCATGAGCCGCCGCAAGGTACTGGTCAAACGCCTGGTCTGCATCGAGGACCTCGGTGACGTCAACATGCTGTTCACCGACAAGACCGGCACCCTGACCCTGGGGCGCATCGACTTCATGCGCGCCGTGCCCGCAGGCGACGACTCTCCCGAACAGGTACTGCGCTGGGGCCTGTTGAGTACCGAGAGCAATGCCGCCGACGGCTCGGCGGTGGGCGGCAATCCACTGGACGCCGCCTTGTGGGACTCACCCGCGGCGCAGACCGAGCACACGGCTCTCGCCGCCTGGACGCAGGTGGCGGTACTGCCGTTCGACCACCAGCGGCGCATGGTCTCCACCGTGGTCCGCGACGGCTCCGGCACGGCGATCCTGGTCACCAAGGGCGCCCCGGAGAGCGTGCTGGAGCGCTGCGTCGACGTACCGGACACCGCCAGGAAGGCGCTGGAGACCGAGTTCGCCGCGGGCAACCGCGTCGTGGCCGTCGCCACCCGGCCGGCTCCCGGTTTGCGGAAGCCCACCGCCCCGGACGAGAACACCCTGCACCTCAGCGGCCTGCTGGTATTCCTCGACCCGCCCAAACCCGATGCGGCAGCGGCGCTGCTCCGGCTCGCCGGCCTGGGGATCGACGTCAAGATCGTCACCGGCGACAACCCCGCGGTGGCGGTCCGGGTCTGCCACGACCTGGGTCTGCCCGCTGCCACCGCCCTGACCGGGACAGACCTGAACACGCTCGACGACAACCAGCTCATCGAGGCGATCGAGCGCACCACGGTGTTCGCCCGCGTGAGCCCGGAGGACAAGGCACGCATCGTCCGTGTCCAGCGCACCACCGGAAACGACGTGGCGTTCCTCGGTGACGGCGTCAACGACGCCCTCGCCCTGCACGCCGCGGACGTCGGGATATCCGTCGACTCCGCCACGGACGTGGCCAAGGACGCCGCCGACGTGATCCTGCTGGAGAAGGACCTCGACGTCCTCGCCGACGGGGTCACGGAGGGACGCCGGATCTTCGCCAACACCATCAAGTACGTCCTCATGGGCACGTCCAGCAACTTCGGCAACATGTTCAGTGCGGCCGGTGCCTCGCTCTTCCTCAGCTTCCTCCCGATGCTGCCGTCGCAGATCCTGCTCAACAACCTGCTGTACGACTCCAGTCAGCTCGCCATCCCCACCGACAACGTCGATGAGGCGCAACTGCGCCGCCCCTCGCACTGGGACATCGGTTTCATCCGTCGCTTCATGATCTGCTTCGGGCCGATCAGTTCGGTCTTCGACTTCGCGACCTTCGGCGTCATGCTGTGGGTCTTCCACTCCGGTGCGACGCAGTTCAGGACCGGCTGGTTCGTCGAGTCACTCGCCACCCAGACGCTGGTGATCTTCGCCATCCGTACCCGCCGCATTCCGTTCTGGCGCAGCCACCCCAGCCTTCCCCTGGTGCTGGCGGCGTTCGGCGCGGCTGCGGTCGGCGCCGTACTACCGTCGACTCCGCTGGCCCACACCCTCGGATTCCAGCCTTTGCCGGCAGGGTTCTTCGCGGCGCTGGCGGCCCTGACCGTCTGCTATCTCGGACTGATCGAAGCGGGCAAGTGGCTCTTCTACCGCACCTTGCCGTCGCCGGACACTGTTCCCTTGCCACACGCGGGTCACCGGCGCCTGCTGCGACGGCGGGCCGCACGCTTCAGCTCGCTGAAGCGTACGGCAGGCGGCACGGCCCGGGTGTAGGCGCGTACTGACCCTGAATCGATGACTACGGCGTCCCGGCCCTCTGGCCTGGTGCGTTCCGGCGGCGGAACCACCTGAGCAGTCCGTCGGCTCCCCAGACGATGAAGGGGAACGGCGCGATCACGGCCAGCTGTGACGGGCCGAGCGACGCCGTGCCGAAGATGTCCTGGAGCGGGGGCGTATAGACGACGGCTGCCGTGAAGACCGGTTCGAAGGCGATGCCCCACGGCAGTCGCGGGTTGGACCGCAGGCCGATGGTGAACAGCGAGGCGTGGTCGGTCCGGGCGGCGAACGCCGTGCCGATCTGGCAGGCGACGATGCCGGCGAAGGTGATGGTCGTGGCCTGCAGATAGGCGTGGTGATGGGCCGTACCGCCGCCGGTGGGGTCGCCGGGGTGCCAGCCGGCCCGCCAGAGGGTGAAGAAGAAGCCGCCCATGACCAGGACCGCCGAGATGCTTCCCAGGAACGCCCAGGCGCGGATGAGCAGCGCCCGGTCGATGACTCCGGCGGTGCGGGGTCGCGGCGGCCGGTCCATCACTCCGGGTTCGGCGGGCTCGCGTCCCAACGCCAGCGCGGGCAGCGTTCCGTTCCGAGGTCGATGGCGAGGATCTGCAGGACCGTCAGCGGCAGCGGCAGCGGCAGCGGCACCGCGCCACCGGACAGCGCGACCACTTCGCCGCGGGCCTGCACCGCCTGGGCGACATCTTCGCGGGGCGGGTCGGCCATCGCCACCAGACCGATCAGGGTCAGCCCGGCTTCGGCTTCCTGCCTGTTGTCCAGAGCCCCGGGTACGACGCGCCGGGCGACGGGTTTCGAGTGCGCCCTTGGTGTGCACCACGAGGTCGCCGGAGGTCTGGTCCACCGTCGACTTGCGCTTGAGGTGGGCGTCGAAGTGGAAGACGGCCCGGCGTGCGGCCATACGCTGCGATGAGGTCACTCCTACCCCGAGCTCCGATGCCAGCCGCCCGCCAGGGACATGGTGCACGACGGCCTCGACTTCGACGGTGTCTTCTGCGCGACCGGCACGGTGGCGATGGGCGTGCCGCGCGGCCTCGCCGACTCAGGGGTGCGGGTGCCCGGTGAGGTCAAGCTGATCGGCCTCGACAACGTCGAGACGAGCGCATACCGCGCCCCCTCGCTGTCCACGATCGACCCGGACGACGACGCGAGGGCACAGTCCGCGGTCGGCCTCCTGGCCCGGCGGTCGCGTCGTCGGTCAAGGACCAGGAAGGGATCGTCAGCCGCTTCACTCCGGTGGCCAGGGAATCGACCTGCCGATGAGGCCAAACGGACCGCGGCAGAGTGAGCCGGCCCGAAAGTGCGTCCCGCGCAGGGGATGACGGGCCCTCGTCGTACTCGCTAGGCTCAATCCAGCAGTGGGAGCGCTCCCACGTACCCCGTCGCATCTGGCCCTCGCTCCCTGAGGGCCCTCTCCCCCCACGAGAGCACGGAGGAAAACTGTGACACCCCCCATCGGTACCCCACGCCCGGCCGAGGCGGTCAAGGCTCCCGCGCGCGGGTCGCGGCTGCGCAAGGCCATGGCGCTCGGCGTAGCCGCAGGTCTCGCCGCCACCGGCATCGTCCTGAGCACCGAGATCACCGCGGGCGCCGCGGCGCAGGGCAGCCTCCCGACCGGGACCCAGTTCTACGCGGACCCCAACTCCCAGGTCGTCCGCTGGGTTGCCGCCAATCCCGGTGACTCCCGCCAGCCGGTCATCGCCCGGCGGATCGCAAGCCAGCCGCAGGCGATCTGGTTCTCCAACTACCGCCCCTCCACCGTCACCGGTGACGTCCGGGCTGTCACCACGGCCGCGGCCACCGCCGGACAGGTGCCGGTGCTGGCCGTGTACGAGATCCCCAACCGTGACTGCGGCGGCGCGTCCGCAGGCGGCGCACCGGACCTGGCCTCGTACGACGCCTGGGTGCGCAACTTCGCCGCCGGGCTGGGCAGTGGCCGGTCGATCATCATCCTGGAGCCCGACTCCATCGCCCTGACCACCTGCCTGACCGCACAGCAGCAGGCCGACCGGTTCGCCTCGCTCTCCCGGGCGGGAGCCGCCATCCACGCCGCCGCACCCAACGCAAAGGTCTACCTGGACGGCGGCCACTCGGCCTGGAACAGTGCCTCGGAGCAGGCCAATCGGCTGCGCAGCGCCGGCATCCTGACGAATGCCGACGGCCTCTTCACCAACGTCTCCAACTTCAATACCACGGCCAATGAGGTCAACTTCGCCAAGAACGTGCTGGCCGCGCTCGGCAACCCGGCCAATCTGCACGCCGTGGTGGACACCAGCCGCAACGGCAACGGTCCAGCGGGCGGCGGGGCATGGTGCGACCCGTCTGGCCGGGCGATCGGCGCCTATCCCACGACCAACACCGGCGACGCGGCGATCGACGCGTTCCTCTGGGTGAAGCCGCCAGGCGAGGCGGATGGCTGCGCCGGCGCCGCAGGTACCTTCCTGCCGGACGTGGCATACGCGCTGGCATCCGCCGGAACCTCGGACCCCGTTCCGCCGACGACCCCGCCGACCACCGTTCCGCCGACTACCGCCCCGCCGACCACGGCCCCGCCCACTACCCCGCCGACCACGGCCCCGCCCACGACCCCGCCGCCGACAGATGCGGCCTGCTCCGTCAGCTACAAGATCGTCAGCGCCTGGACGGGCGGCTTCACCACGGACGTGACCCTGCGCAACACCGGCGGCAGCGCAGTCAACGGCTGGTCGCTCAAGTGGACTTTCCCTGCCGACCAGAAGATCACCAGCGCATGGAACGCCACGACCACCCAGTCCGGCGCCACCGTGACCGCCACCGACCTGGGCTACAACGGCGCCGTCCCCGCGGGCGGCTCCACCAGCTTTGGTTTCCAGGGAACAGGCTCCGGAACCACCTCGCCCACCGCGTTTACGCTCAACGGCGCTGCCTGCAGCGTCTCCTGACGCACCATCCGCTCTACGGCGGTGGCCGGCCCGGAATCTTCCCGGGCGCGGCCGCCGCGGTACGCCCGGCACGGGCGATTGATGGGACGAGCCCGCACGCGGGGGAAAGCGGCAATGATCGCGCCTTTGAGTCTGACTGGGGCCGGCCCTGCCGGCACCGGCTGACAAGGTCAGGCGGCCGCGCACACCGTTCCGTTGACAGGGAAGCCGTGCGGCACGACGTGGTTTGTGCGATAGGTGGCGGTGAATCCGATGTCAACGGCGCCGCCGGGTGCCAGGGTGGCGTTGTATCCGCGTCCCGTGCCGTGACGGTCTGGCCACTTTGGGGCAGTACGCCGTTCCACGCGTTGCCGATCCGCTGGTCACCGCCGAAGACCCAGGTCGCGCCCCAGTCACTGGTGACGGTGTAGGCGGCGGATCAAGGTCGGGGCCCGGTACGCGGGATGGTTCCCAGAAGGTGTCTGGGGTTGGTCCACCCACGACCCAACCCTGTCAGTCCGTCACGAACATACCTTCGGGGAAGAACGTGCCCCCGACGGGAACGTCGACCTCGAAGAGCTCGTTCGTGGACAGGACGAACCGCAGACGTTCGTTCTCGCCGCAGTGTCGGGATGAGGGGCCCAGCAGCAGGAAGTGCTCGTGGGGCCTGAACTCGAACTCGCCCTTGGCCGGGATGACGACCTTGTCCAGGATGACCTGCTACAAGCCCGGTGAGCAGTCCAGGCTGATCTACGCGATCCGCGAGTACCGGGGCCGCAAGGACGAACCGAAGGGCTCCGGCTGGAAGGACTACCGCGACCTGGACATCCGCGCCCACACCCAGCTCGGCGGCCCGATCGTCCTGGTCTGGGACAACTTGCGCATGCACCTGGTCGCACCCCTGCGGGCGTTCTTCGAAGCCGACACCGCCTGGCTCTCCGTGTTCCAGCTACCGACATACGCTTCCGGACCTCAACCCGCAGGAGGGCGTCTGGTCACTGGTCACACGCGACATCGGCAACCTCGACGCCGCCGACCTCAGCCAGATCACCCGCGCGGTGAAACGCAAGCTCAAGATGCTGCAGTACCGACCGGAGGTCATCGATGGCTGCCTGACGGGCACCGGCCTGAACTTGTCGGGGTAATCGTCAGAAGTAGCCGAAGAAGCGATTCCACCAGGTGGGCCGCTGGATGTGCGGGTGCAGTCGGCTCGGCCCGTCGTAGTCGCTCTCCAGCAGTTCCTCGGGAACCACGACGTAGCCGAGCTCTTCCAGCGCCCGGTTGACCCTGGCGAGGTCAGCACCGTCCAGCTCACCCTCAGCCTGCGCGTCGTCCGTCCCGAGGAAGGCACCAGGATTGTCCGCGCACACCAGCGCCAGTGAGCCGAACTGGCTCACACAGACGACGATCCGGGTCCCGCACACAGTCGCGTCCCCGGGCACGTAAATACGTCCGTACTCGCTGGAGTCCTGATTCTCCTGCCCGGCCACGGTCGTGCAGTGAGCTGCGAAGTCACCTTCGAGTCGGTCTACCAGCTGACCGAAGCGCACGGCGATCTCGCGACGGTCGAAGTCCCGCGGCCACTCCAGCCACTCAGGATCATCCAGCTCACGTAGCAACACCAGCAGATCCGCGTTGTTCTCGGTCATGCACTCATCCTGCCGCGACGCCTACCCGGGAGCCAGCGTGGTCAACGCGATGCACACCGCTCCCCGACAACACCCGTTCAGGTTCAATAGCCCAGGGACCGAATCGCGGTCGCGCATACTCCCGTTTCTTCGCCAGTCTCGCGGACCGCCGCATGCTGCGGGGTTTCGCCGGGCTCGATGCGTCCGGCGGGGAACTGCCACAGCAACGTGCCCTCCGGAACCGTGCGGCGCACCAGGAGCACGCACCCGTCATGAAGGATCACGGCGGCGGCGACCGATGGCTCGTGCCCAGGGCGCAGACCCGCAGCGGTGGTGTGTGTCCCGGTCATGGTGAACCGGCGGCAGTGGTGAGGAGACGGCTGGTGGCGCCGTGGCAGCGTGCAGGCATCGAGGCGATCCTCCCGTAGTCGTTTGGTGGGGATGGCCGCGCCGCGTGGGCGGTGCGGCCATCGGTTACCGGCCGACGTGACGCCGCCGGCTAGTGGGGGTGGCTATCCCCGGACCGGTTTGACGCTGCCGGTAGTGGGCGGCGGCAATGTAGGAGCGTGCTCCGGGCGGTAACCCGATACGGAACAGACGGAACTGCACGACGTGGGGGTCTGCCGCACGATTGGGTGACATCTTGACCTGACCTGTCAGCCAAACGTGCAGCAGACCCCGAAGGCCACCTCACGGTCGTCCGTAGCGACTGACAGCTGACCCTTGCGCGCCGCCCACCGGCCGATTCCCGGCCACCTGATGGGCTATTGCGGCAAGGCGCTTGCTGCGCGCCCCTCATCGGCTTCCCGCATGTGCGCCAACTGCCTTCGCTTGGTCGAGTCCCTCGACCGCTTCCGGCAGCGGGTACCTGAGCTGGACCTGCCCGAATCGGAACCCTGCCACGGCGACACCCACCTGTGGACCGTCAAAGGCCAGACGAACCCGGTCACAGGACACCTTCGCACCGGACTCGTCGGGACCTCCTGGCCCCAGCGCCGCCAGCTCGACGTCTTCGGCGGGCCCGCCTGCGCCCTGCGCGCGGGCGACGCCTACCGCCTGTCGGGCTGCGCGCACACGCACGCACTACGTCGAGGCTGCAACCGATCGCAATTTCTATTGTTGCGAATGGTATTCCCACCTCGTTTGGTGAACTCCGATGGTGGGGCGGGTGCAGTCTCTTCTGTGTCCGCCCCGCAAGTGCCGCTACTTGCAGTTGCTCAGAATTGAATCGACATCCGGGATGCTGACCCCGAATGTGATTCCAATTTTAGCGATCGAACGCTTGTTGCTCCGACGATGAGGCGAGCGGCATTTTTTACACCCCACAGTCCCCGAATCGCGCGCTTGATTTTTAGGATCTTGGCGGCGGGCAGCCACAGTGATGCTACGACAAGGCCATGGCGCTGGCGAACTTGAGGATTCTCCAAGCTTTGCGCATTTTGCCAAGGCAGGACTGACCGTTGAGATCATACATCGTCAGCGGATTGGCAGGATATCCGTAGCGATTCGGCGAGCCGTCGGCGACCGGATCATTTTGCAGGAATCGTCCAGATGCCGGATCGTAGAGGCGTACCCGGAAGAACCCGTGATGACGTCCAGATCGCCGTCAATGCCGTGGATGGAAACTCGCAATATACCCCTGCCGTCGTTCGCTATGGCTGGCTCGGGGGCGAACAACGTAGGTCTTGATACTCGGGAAGCGGCCGTATGACCTTCGGTACGCGGGCATCTCCTGCTGGCTGGCCTCCGGTGTTGATCCTGCCGAGTGCGCCCGAAGGGCCGGGCGTCCAGGTGATGTTCAGCTGCTGCGCCACGTTCCTTGCTGGAGCGCAGGACTACGCCGACGGTCGCATCGAGGAATCCATGCGCCGATGGGCGACGGCCACAGACGCCGCCGATGACCAGTCTCAGAGCATTTGGCCCGGAAATGCCCCGGGACAGCTGGTCAGAGGTCGGAAACCACGGGGAGATCTGGGAGAACACCGGGCGCCGTACACCGACGGCGCTGAGGTCCCCGAGGTGGCGCCCGGCCTGTCGGAAGGCCAGGTCAGGCGCCACTTTATGGGGTCCTAGAAGAAGCCGAGCTTCTTGGGGGAGTACGAGACGAGGAGGTTCTTGGTCTGCTGGTAGTGCTCGAGCATCATCTTGTGGTTCTCGCGGCCGATGCCGGAATTCTTGTAGCCGCCGAAGGCCGCGTGGGCCGGGTAGGCGTGGTAGCAGTTGGTCCAGACGCGGCCCGCCTTGATCTCGCGGCCGAGCCGGTAGGCGGTGTTGCCGTCGCGGGTCCAGACGCCCGCGCCGAGGCCGTACAGGGTGTCGTTGGCGAGTTTGAGGGCCTCGTCGGTGGAGTCGAAGGTGGTGACCGAGACGACCGGGCCGAAGATCTCCTCCTGGAAGATCCGCATGTTGTTGGTGCCGCGGAAGATCGTCGGTTCGATGTAGAAGCCGCCCTCCAGGCCGGGGACGGTACGGCTGGTGCCGCCGGTCAGGACCTCGGCGCCCTCCTGCTTGCCGATGTCGAAGTACGACAGGATCTTCTCGTACTGGTCGTTGCTGGCCTGGGCACCGAGCATGGTCGCCGGGTCCAGCGGGTCGCCGCCGACGATGGCGCGGGTCCGCTCCAGACACCGGGCCATGAACTCGTCGTAGATCGAGGAGTGGATCAGCGCGCGGGACGGGCAGGTGCAGACCTCGCCCTGGTTGAGGGCGAACATCACGAAGCCCTCGATCGCCTTGTCGAGGTAGTCGTCGTCCGCGGCCATCACGTCCGGCAGGAAGATGTTCGGGCTCTTGCCGCCCAGTTCCAGCGTCACCGGGATGATGTTCTCGCTGGCGTACTGCATGATCAGCCGCCCGGTGGTGGTCTCACCGGTGAAGGCCACCTTCGCCACCCGCGGGCTCGACGCGAGCGGCTTGCCCGCCTCCACGCCGAATCCGTTGACGACGTTGAGCACACCGGCGGGCAGCAGGTCGGCGATCAGCTCGATGACGACCAGCAGGCTGACCGGGGTCTGCTCGGCGGGCTTGATGACCACGCAGTTGCCCGCGGCCAGCGCCGGCGCGAGCTTCCATGTGGCCATCAGGATCGGGAAGTTCCACGGGATGATCTGGCCGACCACGCCCAACGGCTCGTGGTAGTGGTACGCGACGGTGTCGGCGTCGATCTCCGAGATGCTGCCCTCCTGGGCGCGCAGCGCTCCCGCGAAGTAGCGGAAGTGGTCCACCGCCAGCGGCAGGTCGGCGGCCAGCGTCTCGCGGACCGGCTTGCCGTTCTCCCACGTCTCGGCCACCGCCAGCCGTTCGAGGTTCTCCTCGATCCGGTCGGCGATCTTGTTGAGGATGTTCGCCCGCTCCGTGGCCGAGGTGCGGCCCCACGGACCGGCGGCCGCGTGCGCGGCGTCCAGGGCCAGCTCGATGTCCGGCGCGGTGGACCGCGCGACCTGGCAGAAGGTCTCACCGGTCACCGGGGACGGGTTGTCGAAATACTGTCCCTCGGCCGGTGCGACCCAGTCGCCCCCGATGAAGTTGTCGTACCGCTGGGCGAAGCTGACGATGCTGCCCTCGGTGCCTGGCTGCGCGTAGACCATGGCGGCGCTCCTCGGTGTACCGGTGTGCGGGTTACGGTGTCAGCACTCACTGTGGTGGCCCGAGGTTGGCAAAAGGTTGGCGGCGCGGGGCCTGTGCGGACACCGGGGCGCGCAAGGTTGGCGGCGCGGGGCCTGTGCGGACGCCGGGGGGCGCGGACGCCGCTTCCCGCACGGCCGGAGACCGTCGCGTCAGCTCCGCAGCGCCGCGTTCAGCCGGCTCGCCGCGATCCCGCGCCGCGCGTCGCCGGGACCGAGCAGCCGCAGCGCGTGCTCGTGCACGGCGGCGTCGTACGGCGCCCGCTCCCCGTACCGCAGCGCGTGCTCGGGGCGGGTGTCGGCGAGCACCGCCTCGCGGACCACCACTTCCAGATGCTCGCGCCAGGCCACGATGCCCGGCGCCTCCGACATCGGCAGCAGCGGCCCGCGGTAGTGGCCGACGGCCGCCGCGATGTCACCGCACTCCAGCGCCCGCAGCACCTCGGCCGCGTCGCAGCTCACCGGCACCGTCAGCGCGTACCGCCTGGTCGCCACCCCGCCGTTCAGCGCGCGCCGCAGATGCGACAGTTCGGCCTTGAACGTGGACGCGGTCACGCAGCGGTCGCCGTACAGCGACGCGCGCAACCGGTCGGGCGCGAAGCCCTCGGGCTCCAGGGCGAGCAGCGTCAGGATCTCCAGTTGGCGCGGCGGCAGATGCAGCGGCTCACCGTCACTGCTGGCCTGCGCCGTACCGAGGCAGCGCAGTTCGAGACCGGCGGGGCGCTGCGGCTCCGGAGCGCCGTCCAGCAGCCGGGCCTCGATGGCGGAGGCCAGGGTGCGTACGGTCGGCAGGGCCAGCGGGTGCGAGCGGTCCCAGGTGGTGGAGAGGTCGAGGACGCCCAGCACCCGGCCGTCGGGGGCGTGGATGGGCGCGCAGTAACAGACCCAGCCGTGCAGGGCGGCGACCAGGTGCTCGGCGGAGAAGACCGTGCTCGGGCGGCCGGTGCGCAGCGCCAGGGACAGCGCGTTGGTGCCCATCGCGCGCTCGTCCCACCGCCCGCCCGGCGCGAAATTGACCCGCTCCGCCCTGCGCCGCATCAGCCTGCCGCCGCACGTCCACAGGATCGTGCCGGACTCGTCGGTCACCGCCGCGACGAAACCCGCGTCCTCGGCGATGCTGTGCAGTTCCCCCGACAGGTCGGCGACCGGCGCGCGCAGCGGCGAACCCTTCCACCGCGGATGGACCGCGCCGTCCTCGGAGACCGGCGCGCTGTCCCGCGCGGGATCCACCGTGCCGACGCTGCGCACCCAGGAGTCGGTGACCTCACGGCGCAGCGGAGCCGGGCCCGCCGGATAGCCCCCCGCCGACCTCAACTGCGGTACGCGGCGGGCCCATTCGTTTTCCAGCACGGTCCTGCGGTGCTGGAGCGCACCCTGCTCTGCCATGGCCTTCCCGACTTCTGTGTCGTCTTCGTCGTCGACATGGATGTCCGGGCACTGCCGGGTGCCACCTCGTAGGGGAGGCGGCGTGATCCGCATCATAATCGGACACCTCGCCCGCAGGAAGGCTGTTCGCGGCAGTCCGCACCGCGTTCACGTCCGGTCGGCAGCAGAACGGCACGGGCCGCTCGTACCGCTCGGGCCGCTCGCGCGCCTCGTACGGCTCCCAGGACGCGACGGAGGGCGGCGCCCCCGTGTCACGGGGGCGCCGCCCTCACGGCATCCGAGGACCGCGGTCGGTCAGTGGCCGAACAGGTGCCGCGCGTGACGGTGCCGGGGTGCGGCCGCCGTCTCGGAACCGTCGGCGCTGTCGGCCGCCGTGGAACCGCCGTACGCGTAGTCGGTCCCGGTGTCCCCGGCCGGTGCGGCCGTGGTGTCCGCCGTCTCCAACCGGGCCGCCAGCGCGTCACGTTCCCTGGCGTTGTCCTTCGCGGCCCTGCGGGCCTCGGTGAGCTTGCGGGACTTGCGCCGGTGGCTCACTCCGCCGCCCATCGCCATCGCGGCGCCGAGGCAGAAGATCAGGGCGAGCGCCAGACCGGCGCAGAAGATCTGAAGGGTGTTCATGGTCGCGATGGAGTGCCCGAGCACCGACACGTTGTACTCGGGACCTCCCGACGTGTTGTCGGCGATGGCGAGGCCGGTGAAAGCACCGGCACCGGCCAGGAGCAGCAATCCCAGGATCAGCATTGCGGTCACCTCCGATGGTGAGCTGCGTACCCCTCGGCTACCCGCCGGACGGCATCACATACGTCCCGCCCGTATCGGCCGCCGATCGCCCGCCGCACCCGCCGCACGCGCGGCCCCGGTGACGCGGCGCGTCACCGGGGTCCGTCACCACGCGTCACCGCCCGCCACCCAGGCGTGCGCGCGACGTCAGTGCGCCGGCGGGTAGCTCACCACGTCCACCGGGACCGTCGCCGAGCCCTGCGCCGCCGCGCCGTAGTCGTTGATGACGTGGTCGATCACGCCGTCTCCGTTGAGCGAGACGGTCAGCAGGTCGTGGAACCGTACGCCCGGGCGGTCGGGCACCTCGAAGCTGTGGGCGTTGTGGATCGTCGGGTCCACGTTGAAGAAGCAGTAGCTGCCAAGACCCCAGCCCTCGTGGTGCCGGACCGAATCCGCCACCTTGTACGCGGCCCAGCCCGCGACGCCGTGATGCCCGTAGGCGGCCTGATTCGGCGGGTCGTACGGCAACTCGTTCTGGAACATGACCGTCCGGCCGTGGTCGCCGTTCCAGATGACGTTGTACTTCTGGTAGTGCTCCACGAACAGGCCGGTGGCCAGGACGTGGTCACCGTTGACGACCACGCCGGTCTCCGCCGTGTTCACCGTCCAGCCGACGCCCGTACCGTGATCCGCGCGCCAGGCCCAGATGTGGTCGAGCAGCACATTGTCGCTGTTGACGACCAGGCTCGTGGTGGCCTTGCCCGCGCCCGCGCCGCCGATCCGGAAGAACACGTCCTGGAGCGAGGTCGGGTCGCGCGGGTCCGTACGGCCGCCGCGCCTGCTGCCGACCTCCAGCAGGGCGGGGGAGTTGGTCTTGCCCGCGTCGAAGAGCAGCCCCGCGACGCGGACGCCCTTGACGTCCGCGACCGTCATCGGCACCGCTCCGCCGACCGGCGTGAGGGTGGGGAAGCCCAGGCCGAGCACCACCGTGCCCGACCACTTGACCTTGATGGACTCCGCCAGCCGGTAGACGCCCGGCGTCAGGAGCAGGTGCTTGCCCTGCGCCAGCGCGCGGTTGATGGCGCGCACCGAGTCCGTGGGCTTGGCGATGAAGAACCGGTCGATGGGCACCGAGGTGCCCTCGGTCGTACCGCCGGACCAGGACGCGCCGACCGCGTCGTGCCGCAGCGACGGCAGGAACACCCGGTAACGGCCCGCCGAGTCGACGTACAGGAAGGGCTTCTCGCGGCTGAGCGGGCTGGTGGCCAGCGTCGTGTACGGCGGGTCGGGGAAGGACTGCT
Source organism: Streptomyces sp. NPDC008079 (assembly GCF_042957385.1). NCBI lineage: Bacteria > Bacillati > Actinomycetota > Actinomycetes > Kitasatosporales > Streptomycetaceae > Streptomyces > Streptomyces sp. NPDC008079. The sequence goes on along the minus strand of NZ_JBIBIC010000009.1, from coordinate 145,510 downwards.
CGGGGGCGCCGACGACACCCGCGAAGACCTGGTTCCACACGCCGTTGGACCAGGAGCCGACCGAGCTGTCCCGCGTCAGCCACTGCTGCTGCGAGGCGTTGATCACCTGCCCGTCCACCACCGAGTCGGCGATGAAGCCGCCGCTGGAGTAACCGCCCTGCCGGGGGAAGAGGAAGAGCTGGCCGCGGATGTGCACCCGGCGCAGCGGCGCGGCCTGCGACACCGCCCACCAGTTGATGCCGTCGGTCGGGTTGACCGCCAGATTCTCCGCCGAGCGCCAGAAGTTGGTGAGCGCGCTGTCGCCGCCGCCAGGCTGCGCCTGCCCCTCGACGCGCACCGCGCCGTTGATGGTCACGTCGTCGGGCGACAGCCCGAGGCCCGCGACCGAGGTGTAGTAGCCGAGTTGCGCGTCGACGTCGTACGTGCCCGGCTTGAAGAGGAAGGCGTAGCGCTGCGTGCCGAATTCGTTGGCGACCTGTACGGCGGTGGCCGCGTCCAGCGCGGCCTGGATGTCGGCGGCGGGCATGCTCGGGTCGAAGACGGTGACGTTCGGGCCGAAGTCGGGTTCCGTGGACGGCGAGTGGCCGCCGGGGGAGTGGGAGCCGGGGGAGTGCGTGCCGGCCGACCGCGCCGCGGCGGGGGTCGCGGCACCCGCCAACGGCACCACACCGGCGAAAGCGGCCGTGGCGATCAGCGAACGGCGGCTCAGACCGCCGCGCTCCCCGGATGTGTGCTGCGACTGCGATGGCGCCTGCGGCTGCTGCGAGTTGGGAAGTGCACTGTCTGCGGCCCTGAACGAAGACATGAGCTACGACCACCTTCTGACGGCGAGGGGGGAATTGAGAGCGCTCTCTTGGAGACGTACCCTCGCGGGCCGCGCGACTGGGTGTCAAGCACGAAGAGAGCGCTCTCTCGCAGCGAATCGGCTGGTGACTCCACCGGGTTCACCAGCACACCACTGGCCTCAGGAGTGCTGCCTCGGCCACCGGCGGACGGGTCGTCAGACGGTCGCGAGCGAGATCTCCGTCGACTTGATCAGGGCGGTGACGGCGGTGCCCTGGGCGAGTCGGAGGTCGACGGCCGCGTCCTTGGTGATCGCGGAGGTCAACTCGCCGTCCTCGACGGAGATCTTCACCGCAGCCATCGCGCCGCCCGTGGCGATGTCTGTGACGGTGCCCGGCAGTTGATTGCGGATGCTGAGCCCCGAGACCGGGCCCGTGGCAAGGGAGACCTCGGTGGACTTCACCAGGGCGCGGACCGCCGTGCCCTCGGCGAGGCCGAGTTCGTCCGCCGCCTCCAGGGTGATCGCGGCGGTGATGTCCTGGCCGCCGTCCAGCCGTACCTTGACGGTCGCCATCACCTCGCCGGGGGTCACGGACGCGACGGTGCCGGGAAGTTGGTTGCGGATGCTCAGGCTCATGGGGATACGCCTCGATCTCCGTATGGAATGTCGGATTTGCCGGGTGCGGCTCTGGCACTCTAACCGGGCGCCGTACGCGCGCCGGGGCGCGAACCGGCACGGCGCGTCCGCCGAGTCGCCGCCGCCTGCGCCCGCCCCCGTGCCGCCCGCCTCTGGCGTCCGCCGGAGTCCGTCGGAGTCCATTGAGGGGCCGCCGTGTCGTCGCCCGTGGTGTGCGGGGCCGGGTGGCGGGCTGCGCTTATTGTCTTCCCCATGCAGTCCTACACGATCGGCCAGGCCGCGCGGCTCCTGGGCGTCAGCCCCGACACGGTCCGTCGCTGGGCGGACGGCGGCCGGGTCGCCACCCACCGCGACGACAACGGCCGCAGGCTCATCGACGGCCGTGACCTGGCCGCGTTCTCCGTCGAGATCGCGCAGTCCGACAGCGCGGACGAGGACGCCTCGTACACCTCGGTCCGCAACGCCTTCCCCGGCATCGTCACCGCCGTGAAGCTCGGCGACGTCGCTGCCCAGGTGGAGATCCAGGCCGGGCCGCACCGGCTGGTGTCCCTGCTGACCCGCGAGGCCGTCGAGGAACTGGGCCTGGAGGTCGGGATGCAGGCCACCGCCCGCGTGAAGTCCACGAACGTGCACATCGACCGGGTCTGATCCGCCGCGCCTTCGTCCGCGCCACCGTCGCGCCTCAGCGTTTCGTCGCGCCCGCTGGTGTCAGCCCGCCCACCGTCCCGAGGTGAAGGCGACCGTGAGGACGGTGGCCAGCGGCGCGGCGACGCACACGTACGCCGTGGTCAGCCAGGGGCGCCGTACGCTCCAGGCGGCCAGCCCCGTCCACAGCGGCCACCACAGCAGTGAGGCGCGCGGCACGGACATGTACCAGTACGAGGTGCCCAGCGCCCACAGGCTGAGCCCGAGGTAGACGGCCTCCGGCCAGCGGCGCCGCTTGAGCAGCAGGCAGAGCAGCGCCAGACCGACCGCCATGGCGACGAGTTCGAACTGGAACAGCAGCGCGTACGGCGTGGCCTGCGTGTGGTCGAAGGCGCCGTCCCAGGTGTGCCGCCACGCCTGCCACGGCGAGTGGAACGTCCGGTACCAGCCGCGTTCCTCCGCGTGCTTCCAGGCCATCCAGTCGCCGGTGCGCGCGTGCAGATACCAGGCGTAGACGAGCGCGGGCAGCGCGGAGAGCGCCGGCCAGTGCAGCAGCCGCAGCCGTTTGGTCAGCGGCCCCGAGGTCAGGAGCTGGACGACGAGCGCGGCGCCGAGGAACAGACCGCTGATCCGGACGGTGGTCGCGGCGGCGGCCAGCGCGGCGGCGAGCGGCCAGTTCCCGCGCTTGGCGGCCAGCCAGCAGGGCAGCGCGAAGGCGAGGAACAGCGCCTCGGTGTACCCGGCGGCGAGGAAGACCGCGCAGGGGGAGAGCAGCAGGAAGAGCACGGCGCGCGATCCGGTGCCGTTCCCGTCGTCCGGGAGCCGGTCCGCGCCGCGCCCGGCTACGGACGTACGCGCGGACCGGCCGTCCAGCGCGGCGATCCGGGCCAGCGACAGCACGGCGACGGCCCCCGCCACGAACGAGATCAGCAGCCCCGCGGCGGTCCAGTCGCGTATCAGCAGGTGCACGGCGCGCAGCAGCAGCGGGAAGCCGGGGAAGAACGCCTCGCGGTTGTCGGGCGTGGCCGCGCCGCTGCCGAGAACGGCTCCCTGCACCGGCGCCGGGAAGTAGCCGTCGCGCGCGACGTGCAGGTAGTAACCCCAGTCCCACTGCTCCCAGCGGGACATCATCGAGGGCGCCCGCTGTGCCTTGCCGTCGCCGGTGAACAGCCGCCCCGTGCAGTACGCGGTCGTCCAGACGCCGACCCGCGTGAGCGCGTACAGCCAGAGCACGGCGCGGTCGGTGGGGCCGAGGCGGGGGAGCGGCAGACGCCCCGGGAGCCGGTGGCGGAGCGGGACGGCACGGTCCGGCGGCTCGGACGGTACGGGGCGGGGCGCGGTCGCGGGCGGGGAGAAGGCGCTCTTGGGCATGGTCGTGCTCCTGAGGGGGCTGCCACGGACCGCTCGGGCGACGCGTGGGCGACGACGTACAGGTGGCGGTTCCGGGCATGCCGGACTGCCCGGCCGGCCGGTGCGGCCGGGGCGGGGTGCGACGGGGGGAGTGCTTAGCGGGCTGTCGTCATGTGGACCGTGCCGGTCGGCGGGTAGGTGCGGACCGGGTAGTCGGAGGTCGCGGTCGACGACGGGAGGCCGTTCGGGCCGGTGGTGGCGGGCCCCGGGCTCGTGGCGGGCGGGACGGCGCCGCCGTCACCGGGCAGCAGCGTGACCAGCGACGCGGTCGTACCGCCGATCAGGACGCAGGCCACCGCGGCGACCGTCGCGAGCCGCTGCCTCCGCTTGCGGTCGCCGCGGGCGCGGACGACGGTCGGGGGCGCGGGCGTCGCCGCGCGGCGACCGTCCGCCGCGGCGTTCTTGAACGCGGACCTCAAGCGCTCCTCGTGGGTATCAGGCACCAGGGGGCTCCTCTGCGTGCGGTTCCGGCAGATGCTGGGCGAGCGTGGCCCGGCCCCTGACCAGGTGCGTCTTGACGGTGCTGCTGGACACACCGGTCTCCGCGGCGATCTGGTCGACGGACAGGTCGCACACGTAGTGCAGGGTGACGCTCCGCCGCTGTCCTGGCGGCAGTTCGCGCAGCGCGGAGACCAGGGCGACCGTGCCGGGGCCCGGTTCCTCGACGGACGGCGGGCCGCCGTACCGCTGCCACGCCTCCTCCGAGCGCCGACGGCCGCGCCAGCGGCTGACCGCGAGCCGCCAGGCGACCGTACGGATCCAGCCCTCCGGGTTGCCGTCCCTCGCGAGCTGCCGCCGTCGGCTCCAGCCCCTGACGAACGCTTCCTGCACCACGTCCTGCGCCTCCGGCAGATCGCCGAGCATCACATAGAGCTGACCGGTGAGCCGTCTGACCGCGTGGGCGTAGAACTCTTCGAACTCCTCAGCGGTCAACAACAGCTCCCAGTTCTCTTCGGCCTCATCACGCATACGCCTGGGGCCGGACGTCCGGTCGACATCCACGGGAGAGAATCTGCTGTGACGGCCGCCACATGAGGTGGCGGCGCGCCGTGGCCGCTACTCCGCGGCGGGCGACTCGGCGCGTTCCTTGAGGCCGCGGGCCTCCATCTCCAGGTACCTGCGGGTCAGGCCGCCCGCCACCAGGCCGACCAGGCCGGACAGCGCGCCGCGCTGGGTGAGCACCAGGGTGAGGCGGGTGCCGTCGCCCTCCGGCTCGACCAGGTGGTCGCCGCTCGTGGTCACTCCGGGACCCGCGGACCGCCATGAGAACCGGGAACCCTCGTCCAGCGCCGTGACCGTCCACACCGCCTTGCGCAACTTGGGCTGCTCGACCGCGAATCGGCGCCCGACGGCGACGACGTGGTCCGCGCTCCCGCTCCGGCTCGCGCCGTCCGCGTCGAGCGGGCGGACGGAGGTCATGGACGCCGTGAGAGCGGGCCAGTCCTCGACGGCGACGAGCACCTCCCAGACGCGTTCGACGGGAGCGTCGACGGTGATCGAGGTCTGGTAGGTCGGCACAGGGACTCTCCCTCGCGGTCGCGTGGCTCCGGCAGGAGACAGACTCCCACGCGCCCCTCGTACCGCGCCGGGTAGCATGGCGGTCTGCGGCGCTCCCCGGAGCACCGCGCGGCGGTGGGGCCCGCCGTACCCGAACCACGGCGACACAGCCGTCAACGGTCCCTACTTGCGACGCGCGCACGCCAAGCTTGGGCGTGCCCGGTGAGTAGGAGACGAAGGTGGCAGAAGTCCGGCCCGTGACGCCCGACGAACCCGTGGACCCCGACATCGATCTGCGCGACCCGGCACAGCGCGAAGCGTCGCGCGAGGGCCAGGCCCCGGTCGTCGCCGTGGTCGCGGTCGGCGGCGCGATCGGCGCGTGCGCCCGCTACGGGGCCGCGCTGCTCTGGCCGACGGCCTCCGGCGCCTTCCCGTGGACGACGCTGATCGTCAACGTCGTCGGCTGCGCGGTCATCGGTGTCCTCATGGTGCTGATCACCGACGTCTGGAACACGCACCGTCTGGTGCGGCCCTTCTTCGGCACCGGCGTGCTCGGCGGCTTCACCACCTTCTCCACCTACGCCACCGACATCCGGGCCCTGATCGACGGCGGGCAGGCCCGTACCGCGCTCGCGTATCTGGCGCTCACGCTGCTCGCCGCCCTCGCCGCGGTGTGGCTGGCGGCGGCCGCGACCCGGCACGTGGTGCTCGGGCGGCTCGCGGACCGGGCCGAGCGGGCCGACGAGGCGGAGGCGCGATGAACTGGCTGCTGGTCATCGTCGGGGCCATGGTCGGCGCTCCGATGCGCTACCTCACCGACCGCTCGGTCCAGAGCCGGCACGACAGCCTCTTCCCCTGGGGCACCTTCACCGTCAACGTCGTCGGCTGTCTCGTCCTCGGCGTCGTGACCGGCGCGGTCACCGAGGGCGCCGCCTCGTCCCAGGTCCAGGTGCTGCTGGGCACCGGCCTGTGCGGCGCCCTCACGACCTACTCGACCTTCTCCTACGAGACGCTGCGGCTGGCCGAGAGCGGCGCCCGCTTCTTCGCCGCGGCCAACGCGGTGGCGAGCGTGGCGGCCGGGCTCGGCGCGGCCTTCGCCGGTACGGCGCTGGCGCAGGCGTTCTGGGGCTGAGCCGCGGGGTTCGTCAGCGCGCCGACAGCACGCTCATCAAGTGACGTACGGCGCGGGGCAGTTGGGCGCCGAACCGCTTCGTGTCGACATGGGGCGGGGGTTCGGGTGAGCCGTCCGCGTCCGTCGGGCGCTCGCCCGCGCCGATCCACTCCTCGGTGGCGCCGGCCTCGATCGAGAACACGGCGCCGCCGTGCAGGACGTCCACGGTCTGGCTCGTGGAGTCACCGGTGAGAAAGGCGCGGTCGCCGAGGCCGGTGACCGGCCTGCTCGTCCGCGGGTCGTGGACCATGACCACGCCGCTGCCGGCGGCCGGCTCGGCCGGGTCGGCGTCCCGCGCCTTCAGTCCGTCCTCGAATTCCGCCCGGGGGTCGGTCTTCTTGTGCAGGTCGACGCTGACCGAGATGGTGTACGAGGTGATCCAGCCGTCGTTCTCCGACGTGTTGCCGACCAGGCGGCACGCGATGTGGTCGAGCGTCCTGCCCACGTTCGTCGGTCCGGGGATCTCGTGCATCGAGGACAGGCCGATCATGTCCACGAGGGGCTGGAGCGCCGCCACGGTGCACGGATCCGCGAGGCGGTATCCGTGCAGGTCGGGCGGGGCCGTACGGCCGTAGTCGGCACCCCGCAGCGCACCGGCCCAGGCCGCCGACGCGACGACGGCCCCGGCGAGCGCCCAGACCCAGGGCCCGCGCCGCCGGCGCACACCGGACAGCCGTCCGCCGCGCGGCTCCCGCGGCCGGTCGTCGTCGCCGATGACATCGACGGGCCGGTCGTCGCCCGACCCGTCCGTCAGCTCGGGCTCGGTGATCACGCCGCCCCCCTCGTCGCGTTGGGGCCACCCTATGGCGGGGGCACGGCGCGCGGACGGGGGACGGGCGTGATCCGGTCAGCGGTCCAGGTACGACAGGAGTTCCCGCGCGGCCGGTCCTGGCCGGTCGTCGTCGGGCAGGGCGACGGAGACCGGCCAGCCCGGGTCCTCGGCGCCGGTGATCGGCACGGCGCACAGCGACGCGGCCGACTCCTTGCGGGCGATGGGGCGCGGGACGACCGCGATGCCGAGCCCGTAGCGGACCAGGTCGATCACCGTGTGCACGTCGTACACCTCGAGGGCGACCTGGCGGGAGGCGCCGCAGGCGGCGAAGGCCCGGTCGGTGAGCTGCCGGGCGCCCCAGTCGGCGTGGAAGTCCACGAAGGTCTCGCCGTCGAGGTCCGCCCACTTCACCTGCGGCTCGCCCGCCAGCCGGTGGCCGGGGTCGCAGAGCAGCACCATCGGCTCGGTGGTCAGCGGCAGCAGGCGTACGCCCTCGGGCGGCGCTCCCGGCAGGGTCACGAAGGCGACGTCGAGATGGCCGTCGGCCACGTCGCCAGCGAGCACGGTCGAGCCCGCCTGGCGCAGCCGGACCTCGACATTGGGGTGCCGGGCACGGAATCGGGCCAGCAGGTCGCCGATGTCGATGGTCACGCACTGCTCGATGCCGACCGAGAGGGTGCCGCGCAGCAGCCCCTGCACCGCGGCCACGGCCTCCCTCGCGGCACGGGCGCCGGCCAGCGTACGGGTCGCCTCCACGAGCAACGCCCGCCCGGCGCCGGTGAGTTCGACGCTGCGTGTGGTGCGGACGAACAGCGGCGAGCCCAGCTCGCGCTCCAGCGCGCGCACCGAGGCGGACAGCCCGGACTGGGAGACCAGCATGCGCTGGGCGGCCCGGGTGAAGTGCCGCTCCTCGGCGACCGCCACGAAGTATTCGAGCTGGCGCAGTTCCATGATTCAGCACTCTAGCTGCTGAATCGAGCCCCATTGTTCCAAGCCCGGACGGAAGGCGACGGTCGCGGCCTGTGGCCGCCTGGGGCGGGAGGGGTGGTCCGTGCGGGGGTGACGAATGCCACCCGCCACCCTTGACGTGCTCGGAAGGCGACGGCATTCTTCCATCATTCGGTATTCAGTTACCGAGGAGTGGAATCAAGCGGAGGAGTGCGCGATGACCGCCGTCCCGGCCGACGCGGACCGGCCCACGCCCAAGGCGCCAGGGCTCGCGGCCCGGCTGCGCGCCCGCATCGGCGCGGAGAAGGTCCTCACCGACCCCGCCCAACTGCGCACCTACGAATGCGACGGCCTGACCAGCTTCCGGGTGCGGCCCGCCGTCGTCGTCCTCGCCGAGCACCGCGACGACGTCGTGGCGGCCGTGCGGCTGTGCGCCGAGGCCGGAGTCCCGTTCGTCGCCCGCGGCTCCGGTACCGGGCTGTCCGGCGGCGCCGTCCCCGTCGCCGACGGCGTCCTCATCGTGCTGTCCAGGCTCCGCCGGATCGTCTCCGTCGACCCCGACAACGCCCGCGTCGTCGTCGAGCCCGGCGTGATCAACCTGTCGGTCACCCGCGAGGCCGCCCCCTACGGCCAGGCGTACGCGCCCGACCCGTCATCGCAGCAGGTCTGTTCCATCGGCGGGAACGTCGCGGAGAACGCGGGCGGCGCGCACTGCCTCAAGTACGGCTTCACCGTCAACCACGTCATGGGCGCCGAAGTCGTCCTGCCCGACGGCGAGGTGGTACACCTCGGGGGCACCGCGCCCGAACACCCGGGCCTCGACCTGCTCGGCGCGTTCGTCGGCAGCGAGGGCACGCTCGGCGTCGCCACCGAGGTCACCGTCCGCACCATCCAGGCGCCCGAATCCGTACAGACCATGCTCGTCGGCTTCCACACCGTGGAGGACGCGGCCGGAGCCGTCAGCGACATCATCGCGGCGGGCATCCTGCCCGCGGCCATCGAGATGATGGACGCCCTCGCCATCGAGGCGGCCGAGGCCGCGGTCAACTGCGGTTACCCGCAGGGCGCGGTCGCCGTCCTCGTCATCGAACTCGACGGCCCCCGCGTCGAGGTGGACGAACAATTCGTCCAGGTCGAGCAACTGGCCGCCGCGCGACACGCGTTCGAGACCCGCATCGCCCGCGACGCCGCCGAGCGCGCCCTGATGTGGAAGGGCCGCAAGTCCGCCTTCGCGGCCGTCGGCCGGATCAGCCCCGCCTACTACGTCCAGGACGGCGTCATCCCGCGCACCCGGCTGCCCGAGATCCTCACCGAGGTCGGCCGCCTCGCCGAGCGCGCCGGAATCCGCGTCGCCAACGTCTTCCACGCGGGCGACGGCAATCTGCACCCCCTCATCCTCTTCGACGACACCGTCCCCGGCGCCGCGCACGCCGCCGAGGAGCTGGGCTTCGCCATCCTCGACCTGTGCGTCGACGCGGGCGGCTCCATCACCGGGGAACACGGCGTCGGCCTGGAGAAGAAGTCGCGGATGACCCGGCAGTTCACGGACGAGGACCTGGACACCATGCAACTCGTCCGCTGCGCCTTCGACCCCGACAACATCGCCAACCCCGGCAAGCAGTTCCCGACCCCGCGGCTGTGCGGGGAGCGCCCCGGCGTCCGCACCGCCGCCGACACGCACGACCCGGCGCTGGGCGAGGTGTTCTGACATGACCGCACAGCGCCGCGCGCGTCCGGACACCGCGCAGGCGGGCGCCGTACGGTCCGAGACCGTCGAACCCGCGACTGCCGCCGAGGTCATCGAACCCGCGACCGCAGCGGAGACCGTCGAACCCGCGACCGCCGCCGAGGTCGCCGAGATCCTGCGGAGCACCACCGGCACCGTCGTCCCGGTCGGCGGCGGTACGAAGACCGGCTGGGCCGCCCCTGCCACCTCCTGCGACCTGCTGCTGCGCACCGCGGGACTGGGCCGGGTCGTGGAGTACGCGCCCGGCGACCTCGTGGTCGTCGCCGAGGCCGGGGTGCCACTGGCCGACCTGCAACGACAGCTCGCGGAACACGGCCAGAGGCTCGCCCTCGACCCGCCGGAAGCGGGCGCCACGCTCGGCGGGATCGTCAGCGCCAACGCCTCGGGGCCGCGCCGACTGCGCTACGGCACCGCCCGCGACCTGCTCATCGGCGTCACCGTCGCCCTGGCCGACGGCACGCTCGCGCGATCGGGCGGCAAGGTCGTCAAGAACGTGGCCGGATACGACCTCGGCAAGCTCTACACCGGAGCGCACGGCGGCCTCGGCGTCCTGGTCTCCACGACCTGGCGCCTCCACCCGCTGCCACCGGTCACCGGCGCGGTCACCGTGCCCGTACAGGACAGCGCCGAAGCGGGCAGGTACGCCGCGCTGCTCGCCCGCTCCACGCTCACCCCCACCGCCGTCGAACTCAACTGGTCCTCGCGGGCGGGGGAGTTGACCGTGCTCTTCGAGAGCAGCGCCGCTTCCGTACGCGCCCAGTCGCGTGCCGCGATCGCGTTGCTGGGGGCGGGGGCGCACGCGGACGAGGTCCCCGGCTGGTTCGGAGCGCGGCCGACCGGCGGCCTCGTCCTGCGGCTTGCCCACGAACCCTTCGCGCTGCCCCGCGTGCTCGACGCCCTCCCGGACGGCGCTTCGGGCACCGCGTCGGCCTGCACGGGAGTGGCGTACATGGCGGTGCCCACCGACACCGACCTCGCGGCGCTGCGGGCGTCGATCGCCCCGTACGACGGCTCCGCGGTGGTGATCGCCGCCGACGACGCGCGCGACGCGCTCGACCACTGGGGGCCGGTCGCCGACTCGTTCGACCTGATGACGCGGGTCAAGGACCGCTTCGACCCGGAGCGGCGCCTGTCGCCCGGCCGACTGCTCGGAGGACTCTAGATGGCCGCGGACACCCCCAACGGGCCCCTTCCGCACGGGAATTCGGCGGACACGTCCAAGGACGCCTCCAAGGACGCCTCCAAGGACGCTTTCAAGGGCTCCTCCAACGGGTCGCTCCCGGACGGGGGTTCAGCGGGCGCCTCCAACGGGTCGCTCCCGCCACGGAGTTCGGGGGAGCCCCCGGTCCCGGTGCCGCCCGTACTCGGTGTGTCCGTCGCGCCCAGCGCGGGCGCCGCCACCGTCGCCCTCGGCATGCCGGGCAGCGCGCCGCCGCCGGGCAGCGCCTTCGACGCCCACCACCCGCCGGACGCGGCGCTCGTCGGGGACTGCGTGCACTGCGGCTTCTGCCTGCCCACCTGCCCGACGTATGTGCTGTGGGGCGAGGAGATGGACAGCCCGCGCGGACGCATCGACATCATGAAGGCCGGACTCGAAGGCGACACTTTCGACGCCGGCAGCGTGCGTCACCTCGACCAGTGCCTGGGCTGCATGGCGTGCGTGACGGCCTGCCCGTCCGGCGTGCAGTACGACAAGCTCATTGAGAGCACCCGCGCCCAGCTCGAACGCCGGGTCCAACGGCCGCGCGCCGAACGGCTGTTGCGCGCCCTGATCTACGGCCTGTTCCCCTACCCCCGCCGTCTGCGCGCCCTGCGCGGACCGCTGCGCGTCTACCAGGCGAGCGGTCTCGGGCGGCTGCTCGCCCGCGTCGGAGTGCTGCGACGGCTGCCGCGCCCCCTCCAGGCCATGGAGTCGCTGGCCCCCAGGCTCGGTCACGTCGACAAGCTGCCGGAACACACCCCCGCCGTCGGCGCCCGCCGCCGTACCGTCGGCCTGCTCACCGGCTGCGTCCAGGGGACCTTCTTCCCCGACGTGAACGCCGCGACCGTACGCGTCCTGGCCGCCGAGGGCTGCGACGTGGTCGTACCGCGACGTCAGAGCTGCTGCGGCGCGCTGTCCGCGCACGCGGGCCGGGCCCCCGAGGCGGAGGGCTTCGCCAAGTCCGTCATCGAGACGTTCGAGGCGGCCGGGGTGGAGACCGTCGTGGTGAACGCCGCGGGCTGCGGGTCCAACCTCAAGGAGTACGGCCACCAGTTGCGCGACGAGCCCGACTGGGCGCGGCGCGCGGAGGCGCTGGCCGCCAAGGTCATGGACATCACCGAACTCCTCGACGAATTGGGCCCGGTAGCCCCCAGGCACCCGCTCCCCATGACCGTCGCCTACCAGGACGCCTGCCACCTGGCGCACGCGCAGGCCGTACGCGACCAGCCGCGCCGACTGCTGAGGGCTGTTCCCGGCCTGGAGACAAGGGAGTTGGCGGAGGCCGAGATCTGCTGCGGCAGCGCGGGCACGTACAACCTGCTGCACGCGGAACCCGCACGCGAACTCGGCGAACGCAAGGCCAAGGCGGTCCTGGCGACCGGCGCGGACATCATGGTCACCGCGAACCCCGGCTGCTGGATGCAGGTCGCCACCACGTTGGCCCGCATGGGCGAGCGGCTGCCCGTCGCCCACACCGTGCAGGTGCTCGACGCCTCGATCCGGGGTGTTCCCGTCGACCGGCTCCTGGCCCGGGCACTCGAAGGACCCGGCACCGTCATCTCCTACGCCACCCCCGGGACCCGCGCCACGCGGCGGAGCTCTCGTGAGGCGGAACCGCCCGGGCGCGCCCCGGTCGGCCGATGACGCGTTGACATGCGGTGACGCCCGGAGTTCACTGGCCAGTACGGCGTAGGGCGGTACGCGGCGCGCCTTCGGCACGCCACAGCCTTCAGCTTCCACCGATCTCATGGTGTTCGGGTGGGCGTCGGCACGACACCACGGCCCGGATCACGACCCCGCACGGCAGAGAGAAGTGGCACTTCACATGATGTATGACGCCGAACGCGCACGGCAGCCCGCGACCGGGGCGGAGAATCCGGCGTTCACCGAACGGTGGGCCAAGCGCGAGTCCCGGCCCGAGCCGCTGCTGCCGCAGAAGGAGCGCGACGACTCCGCCGCGCTCCTCCAGCGGGCCGCGGGCTCCTTCGGCGAGAGTCCGCGCCAGGCGCTGGACGAGGCCGACCAGGCCCTCGACGCGGCCAGCGGCCACCTCGCCGAGGTGCTGGCCGAGCGGCTGCGCGTCCTGCGCGCCCGCTGGCAGGACGCAGACGGCGTCCCGGATGGCGCCGTGGGCCTGCTGCGCGACTACCGCGAACTCACCGAGCGCCTGCTGCGCCTCTGACCGAGGGCCTGAGGGCCGCGCGAAGCCCGCTGGCGGAGAGCGATTCTCCGGCCCGGCGGGCTTTTGTCGTGACCCCGATCACACCTCGACGCCGGGCGTCCGGGCGGAGCACCATACCGTTCCCGCTGCTCAGACGAATATTTGCCGCACGGCAATAATCTTCGGCATATGAGGTGTGCGTGCGGGACGGGCGGGCACGCGACGGTGTGAGTAAGCGTCACTGACTATCGGATGACACAACGTCACTACCGCGAATCGGGACGGAAATTGCGATAAAGGAGCCGCGACATGAGTGACAATATCTGGGGCTACGAGCAGACCTCCGGCCACACGGCGGGAACCGACCTGATCGGATACAAGGTCGAGGCGACCGACGGCCACATCGGAAAGGTCGACAAGCACTCCGATGACGTCGACTCCGCATATCTGGTGGTCGACACGGGTGTGTGGATTTTCGGCAAGCACGTACTGCTCCCGGCCGGCACCGTGAGGTCGATCGACGCGGCGGACCAGAAGATCTTCGTCGAGCTGACGAAGGAGCAGATCAAGAACTCCCCTGAGTTCGACAAGGACAAGCACGTCGGCGACGCCGGATACCACCAGCAGGTGGGCGAGTACTACGGCAGCCACCGTAACCGCTGACACAGCGAGCGGCAGGGAAATATGGGGCCGCCCCGGCACTCGCCGGGGCGGCCTTTTCCCGTGGGCACGTGAATTCCGTGGGAGCGTGAAATGCCCCCGGGGGTTTGTCACCGCACGGGCATGTCACGGGCATGTCACGGGCATGTCACGGGCATGTCACGGGCATCTCACGGGCGCCTCACGACGGCGGAGCCGTCCCGCTGTAGGGCCGCAACGGAAGCGGCCGGTCCAGCAGGAAGGCCACGAGCGCCGACTCGTAGACCGCGGGCCGGTCGATCGCGATGGCGTGCCCGGCGCCGGGCACGTACACCAGGGTCGCGTCGGGAAGTGTGCGCTTGTAGTCGTAGGTGACCTCCCACTTCTTGTAGTCGCACTCGCCGCGCATGATGAGCGTCGGTATGCGCGCCGTGCGCAGCCGGGGACGCGGGTCCGGCAGGTGCTTGGCGTCGTCGATGGTGAACTGGTTGACGTAGAAGCCCGTGCGGTTGCCCGGGAGCCGCGCCGGGGGCCGGCCGGGGCACTGGGCGGCGGGCAGTGACGTGGTGAGGATCTCCCGGAAGCGCTGGTCGGCCTCCCGGTCGCCGACCAGGTGGTGCGCCGCGTCGGGGTTGACCGACTGGAGCAGGGCCATGGCGATCATCCGGGGAGTGTTGGTCAGCTCGTCGACCCGCTTCCTGGCCTCCGGCGTCAGCCGGTCCCACAGCTCACCGGTCTCGCCGTCGGGGAAGGCCCCGTACCAGAGCACGCCCGGCGAGCTGAGGACGGCCTTGGCCACCCGGTCGGGATGCGCGGCCATGTAGTGGGCGGCGAGCGAGCCGCCCCAGGACTGGCCGACCAGGATGATCTTCTCCGCGCCTATCGCCCGGCGGATGGCGTCCAGATCCGCCACCTGCCGGGCGACGGTGTACTGCGTCACGTCGCGCAGCCTGCTGGAGCGTCCCGAGCCGACCTGGTCGTACGCGTAGACGTCGAAGCCGTCGGCGGCCAGCGCGCGGCCCGCCTGCGAGATGTCGTCATTGGCGGTGCCCGGACCGCCGTGCAGGAAGATCACCGGTGCGGGCCTGGCCGTGCCTGTGGCCGCCGCCTCGCGGTACGCGATCCGGGAGCCGGTCGGCAGCGCCCAGAAACGCACGTCCGGCGGCACTTTCCCGTCCGCGGGCCGCGGCATCGGCCGCAGGACGGTCGCCCCCGACAGCGCCGCGGCCACCACGGCGAGCACGGTGGCGGAGATCACCGCGGCCCGGCGCCGACGGGCGACGCCGAACAGCACGAAGCCGGGCCACGCCACGAGGAAGGTGACGCCGAACAGGACGGCGAGGGCCGCCGCCACCAGGAGCGGGACGGAAGCGGTGGCCGCGCCCGCGCCGACGAAACCGGCCACGGCCGCGGCGAGCCCGAGAACCGCGGCCACCAGAAGAAGCAGGACGCCAGCGGTGCGGCGTAGGAGTGTCTGTGCCATGTCGGAAACGCTATGAGCGCCCCTGGCCGCGTTCCTCCTGCTCAGGGGCCGGATCGACAGGGGGGCGCGACGGCCGGACGGCGGGGACCGACCCCGCCGTCCGGCGGGGTCGGCGTACGCCCGGCCGGATCAGCCCCGACTCGTACGCGGCGATGGTGGCGTGGACGCGGTCGCGTGCGCCCAACTTGCCCAGGACGACGGCGACATGGTCCTTGACGGTGGCCGCGCTGATGCCTAGCGCCTCGGCGATCTCCGCGTTCGTCCCGCCGCGCGCCACCTGGACGAGCACCTCGGTCTCCCGGGGCGTGAGCGCGGCCAGCGGCGCCGCGTCGTCGGGACCCGGCGCGGACGTGAAACGGTCGATCAGACGGCGGGTGATGCCGGGGTCCAGCAGGGCGTCCCCCGCGGCGACGACCCGCACCGCGTCGATGACGCGCTCGGGTTCGGCGTCCTTGAGCAGGAACCCCGCGGCCCCGGCCCGCAGCGCGGCGAACACGTACTCGTCCAGGCCGAAGGTCGTCAGCACCAGGACGCGGGTCTGCGGCACGTCGGCGGTGATGCGCGCGGCGGCGGCGATGCCGTCGAGCCTCGGCATGCGGATGTCCACCACCGCCACGTCGGGGCGCAGTTCGGCGGCGAGGGCCACGGCGGCCTCCCCGTCGGCGCACTGGCCCACGACGCTCAGATCGGCCTCGGCGTCGAGCACCGCGGCGATACCGGCCCGCACCACGGCCTGGTCGTCCGCGACCGTCACCCGGATCATGCCGGCACCACCTCGGGAAGCCATACGCGGACCGTGCCGTCGCCGGTCGTCGCGAGCGTACCGCCGACGGCGTCGGCCATCGCGTGCAGCCGCCGCAGCGACGGTCCGGCCGGGGGTCGGCGATGGACGACGACCTCGACCCCGTCGGCCGCGTAGTGCACGGTGACCCGCGCCTCGTCGGACATCAGCGCCTCCGCCGACCGGTAGGCGGCGACCTCCATCGCGGCCGGAAGCGACCGCACGCGCCCGGTCAGCCGGGCCGTCGCGCGGTGCCTGGCGGCCAGGGCGGCGATGCCCGCCACCGTGGGCGGCGGTACGTCGTCGTCGGCGTCGAGCGGTTCGCGGACGTCGGTCAGCAGTTCACGCAGCGCCCGCAGGCCGCCGCGCGCCTCGGCCAGCACCTGTGGCAGGTCGGCGGCGTCGGCCGCGGCCACCATGGCCGCCACCGGGCGGCGCGCCGTGGCGCGCAGTTCGGCGGACAGCCGCAGCCGTTCGGTCCGCGCCGCCTCGGCCGCCGCCTGGTTCAGCGCCGCTCGCCGGGCGCTCTCGCTGTCGGCTCCGGTGCGGCGGCGCCCGCAGGACCGGACCCCGCACGCCCAGACGGCCGCCGCGGGCACCGCTGCCAGCGCGCCGAACACCGCCCAGCCCAGCGCGACCCGCCGCACGTCCTCGCTGACCATGGCCAGCCCCGCCACCGCGGCGACGCCGAGCACCGCGGGCCAGGTCCGCCGCGGGCCCGGTGCGGTCGGCGCGCGGGCCGCGACCGAGTACAGCAGCACCAGATCGCCCCACCAGCACCACAGCAGCAAGTCCGTGGTGTGCGGCGCGGTGACGCCCAGCCGGTCGCAACCGAGCCACAGCAGCACCACGGCCGAGGCCGCCAGCAGGCCGCTTCGCGGAGCCGTACGCTGCCGGGCGAGCGGCAGCGCGTGCAGGACGAGCAGGGCGAGGAGCGCGATGTGGCCGGTGGCCCCGGCGCCGCCGGGGAAGACGTTGGGGCCACCGCCGGGCAGCAGACCGGCGCCCAGCGGAACCGCCAGGGCGAGCAGGGCGAGGGCCGCGTCCAGCGCCGCGGGGCCGCGCCGACCGGACCTGAAACGGGCGCTTTCTCGTACGGCGGTCGGCCCGGCCGCCAGCGGCAGCCGCGCGCTGACCCGCCACCCCGTGCCCACCGGGCCCGCCGTCAGCCGCCCGCCGTCGGCCGCGACCGCCTCGGCCAGCGCGGTCAGGCCGCTGCCGCTGCCGAGGTCGGCGACCGCGAGCGCGCCGCCGCTGTCCCGCACATGGACGACGAGGTCGCCGCGTTCGACGGCCATCCGCACCTCCACCGTCGCTCCGGCCGCGTACCGGACGGTGTTCGTCAGCGCCTCACGGACGACGCGGAAGGCGAGCGAGGCCGTGGCGGGCTCCACCGCGGGCTCCAGGGCGGCGACCGTGCGGGTGTAGCGGACGCCGGGGAAGGCCGCCACCAGGGCGTCGACCTCCTCCAGGCGGCGGGGCACCGCGAGCGCGTCGGCCAGCGCGTCGAGTTCGAGGAGCGCCAGCCGCCCCTCGTGGCCCGCGTGCCGGGTGGCCTCCGCCATCAGGTCCTCACGTCCGAGCCGCAGCGCGGCGGCGGCCGACACCGTGACACCCGTCAGCCGGTGCGCCACCACGTCGTGCAACTCGGCCGCGAAACCCCGGCGTTCACCGCGCGCGGTGTGCCGGAGCAGGTCGGGCGCCCGCCGGGCGTACTCCTCCCGCGCGGAACCGAGAGCCCGGCGCCATCGGCGGGACCGGCCCCGTACCCATACGGCCGCCGCGCCCGCACAGGCCAGCAGGGCGCCTGCCGCCACGATCCGCGGCTGCGCGCCGTGCCACAGCACGAGGCAGCCGACGGTCAGGGCGGCGAGGAGCGCCCCGAGCGCCGACGCGCCCGCGGTACGGCGCAGGGCCAGTGAGTACAGCGCGACGAGCACCGCCGCCACGGTCACCGGCGCCCAGGCCAGGACCCGCGAGACATCCGCGCCCACCACGGCGGCGACCGCGGCGGCCAGGGCCGCCGCCGGGGCGGCACGCCGGACCGCCATCGCACCGAAGGCGACCGCGACGGCCGCCGCGGCCAGCGCCGTACGGGCCGGACGGGGCGACGCGTCCCGCCCCAGCGCGGCCACAGCCCACCAGAGCGCTTGAAGGACAGCCAGGATCCCCGGCACCAGACGCGCGGAGCGCCCGCGATGCTCTCCCATGGCCCGGAGATTACCGGCCGGGCGACGCCCAGAGCGGAGGGTCAGGTGCCTGGCGCCGCAGCGGTCGCAGATGCCGCCGTCTCGGGTGCGGCTGGGCGGTCGAAGCGAGGGGCGTGCCCTCAGGCAGGAAGAGTGCCTGTGCGGGTGATCTCCGGCCACGCGTCAGAAGAGCGGTGGCTCGCCGCGGGCCCTGCGGCCGACGAGCCAGGAGCGGATCCCGGCCCTGCTGCTCGCCCGCGGGCCGCCGCACCGCGCCGGGTCGGCCCGCCACGCGGGCGTGTCCCGGACGACGGCCGCCACGATCGTCAGCGGTCTGATGGCCCGTGTCCGGGCGTCGAGTCCGACGCGGCGCGCCCGGACGGACTCGACGGGCGGGTCCTCGAACGGCTGGCGGTCGACCCCTCGCCGCCGTGGCCGTGGGCATGGACCACACCTTCGACGTGTCCGGGGCACCTCGGCGAATGGTCCACCGGGAAGATCGCGGGCGAGGGTGCGCGGCTGAATTCGGGGTCCGGCCGCGCGGAGCGGATCGCCGCCGGGTCGGCATCCTTCGACGGGCTGCTGAACGACCACGGCCCGCGCCGACGCGGCGCCGCCGTCGCCCTGATCGAGATCGCCCGACCTGACCGCCGCCCTCAACCGGGTCGGCGTGCGCGAATGTTACGGCCCGACGTCCCCGCTCTGTCGGCGGGGAGGAGGTCAACACCGGCTCCCCGTAAGGGAGTCGGGCTCGCGTCAGCGGCTCTCGTGGTGCCGGGCCAGCAGTTCGCCCGCGTGCCGGACGTGGTCGGCCATCGCCGTACGGGCCGCGTCCGGATCGTGGTCCGCCAGTGCGGTCAGGATCGCCTCGTGGTCGTGCGCGGACGCCTCCGCCCAGCCGTCGACGCCGGAGAAGAACATCCGGGGCGCGTAACGCGACGCGGTCCGCAGGAACCACAGCAGGCGCGGGGAGCCCGCGGCGCGGTTGATCTCGCGGTGGAAGAAGTGGTTGAGCCGTTCCACCCGCGCGGCGTCACCCGCCCGGTGTGCCGCGACGAGCTCTTCCTGGAGCGCCACGAGCCCGTCCAGCGCCTCCGCGGTGAGGCGACGGCTGGCGAGCGCGGCCAGTTCACCCGAGACGAACGCGTGCACCCGGTAGATGTCCTCGATGTCCGAGCGGGACAGCGGCAGCACGACGAAGCCGCGGTTCGGCTCCAGTTCCACGAATCCCTCGCCGCGCAGCAGACCCATCGCCTCGCGTACCGGCGTGACGCTCAGCCCCAGCCGCTGGGCGAGCGGTTCGAGCCGCAGGAACTCACCCGGCGCGACCCCGCCCGAGACGATCAGATCGCGTACGTACGAGGCGACGTCGTCGGACCTCCGGCGCCCGTCCGTCACCGGCCGCACCCACTCTCTCCGCTGATCCTCTGCCGGGTTCTCCGCCGGTTTCCCCTGCTGGGACGGCGTTCACCCTACATCATGTACGATCTGGAGAAATCGTATATGAAAGGTCGGTGGCCATGGCGTCGAGCGTGCGGGTGCGCGGCCCGGTCGTGGGCAGGAGAGGCCGTTGACCGCCGCCGAATTCGAGAAGATCGCCGCCACCTGGCGACCCGAGCCCGCGCAGGTCAGCGGCGCGGTGGAACGGGGGACCACCGACAAGCTCGCCGCGCTGTTGGACGTACCCGCCCCCGAGGACGGCGCCGAACTGCCGCCGCTCTGGCACGAGGTGCTGCTGCGCGACGCCGTCGGGATCGAGCGGATCGGCGCCGACGGACACCCCGAGGGCGGGGCGCTGCTGCCCCCGCTGGCCGACCGGCGGCGGATGTTCGGCGGCGGCACGGTGGAGGTCGTCGCGCCGCTGCGGGTCGGCGACCGCGTCGCCCGCATGAGCCGCGTCGCCGACGTCCGGGTGCGCGAGGGCCGCTCCGGCGTGCTGCTGCTGGTCACCGAGGACCACGTGTGGTCGGTCGCGGGCGAGGACCGGATCAGGGAGCGGCGCGACATCGTCTACCGCCGCGCGGCCGACATCGGACCGCCCACCGCCACCACCGGAGGCGCGGTGTCCCCGGTCACCCCGTCGGCCACCCATGTCCCCGACGAGCGCTACCTGTTCGCGTACAGCGCGCTCACCTACAACCTGCACCGCATCCACTACGACGCCCCGTACGTCCGCGAGGTCGAGCACCACCCCGGCCTCGTCGTCCACGGCCCGCTGCTCGCCCTCTGGTGCGCCGAACACGCCCGGCG
This sequence comes from Streptomyces sp. NPDC008079, assembly GCF_042957385.1. Taxonomy (NCBI): domain Bacteria; kingdom Bacillati; phylum Actinomycetota; class Actinomycetes; order Kitasatosporales; family Streptomycetaceae; genus Streptomyces; species Streptomyces sp. NPDC008079. Next base: position 125,196 of record NZ_JBIBIC010000009.1, on the reverse strand, counting down.
CCGCCTCGGCGCCGCGCCGACGCACCTCACCTACCGGCTGACCTCGACCGCCTACGTCGGCCAGGAGGTCACCGTCGGCTCGGCCGGGCGGGAGGACGGCGCCCTGTCCATCGAGGCATGGTCACAAGGGCGTTGCTGCGTACGGATGACCGCGCGGGACGCCGCACCCGCCGCCGACTGAACCGGCCGCGCCGTCGCCGCCGGGCACCATCGAAGGAGAGCGGATCAGCCATGGTACCTTCCGAGGACAACGAGAGCGCGAGCCCGTACGGCGGAGGCGACCGTACGGGTGTCGCGGACGCGCTGGGCCGCGCCCGGTCCTTCCTGTTCGTGCCGGGCGACCGGCCCGAACGGTTCGACCGGGCGCTCGCCAGCGGTGCGGACGCGGTCGTGGTCGATCTGGAGGACGCGGTGCCGCCCGACGCGAAGGAGGCCGCGCTGGCCAACGCGACGGCGCTGCTGGGCCGGGCGCCCGGCGTGGTGATCCGCGTCAACGACCCCCGCACGCACCGTGGTTCGGCGGATCTGGCGGCGCTCGGCGCGGCGGGCGGGCCCGTCGCGGTCGTCGTCCCCAAAGCCGAGGACGCGGCCACGGTCGCGGCGGTCCTGGCCGCCCTGCCGCCCGGCTCCGCCGTGCTCCCGCTGATCGAGACGGCGGTCGGCGTCCTCGACGCCCGGCTGATCGCGGCGGCGCCCGGCGTCGTCCGGCTGGTCTTCGGACACCTGGACCTCTGCGCCCAGTTGGGGCTGCGGCCCGACGACACCGCGCGGCTCGTCCCCGCCAGATTCGCCCTGGTCGCCGCCTCGGCCGCCGCGGGACTGCCCGCTCCCGTGGACGGCGTCTGCACCGAAGTCCGCGACCGGGAAACGGTGTTGGCCCAAGCCCGTGCGTCCCTCGACAGCGGCTTCACCGGCAAGTTGTGCATTCACCCCGCCCAAGTGCCCGCCGTCCACGAGGCCCTCGCCCCCGACCCGGACGAACTCGCCTGGGCCCTGCGGGTCCTCGAACTCACCACGGAGGACGAGGTGAAGCTCGTGGACGGCCACATGGTCGACCGCCCCGTCCACCTGCGCGCCCGCTCGATCGCCGCCCGCGCCGATCGGTGACGTGTCGGCGTGGCGGCGGTCCACGGTGGTCGGCGGCGGAAGCGGAGGTCGGCACCGGGCCACCGGCCACGCCCAGGCAGTCCGTGGCCGTACCGCGTGGAGTCACCCGGCGGCGCGCCACCGGGGCGGACGGCGCTCCATGAACGCGCGGATGCCCTCCTGCGCCTCCTCGCTGGCGAACAGCCGCGCCGACAGGGCGGTGAGGTCGCTCGCGTCCGCGGCGATCCGCCGCCGCCGGTCCGCCGTCAGCAGCTTCTTCGTCTCGGCGGAACCCTGCGGTGAGGTCTCGCGGACGGCGGCGGTGAAGCGGGCGACGACGGCGTCGATCCCGTCGGCCGGGGCCGCCGAGGTGATCAGGCCGATCTGCGCGGCGCGCGCCGCGTCGAAGGTCTCGCCGGTCAGGTAGTAGTGCGCGCCCGCGCGCGGTTCCATGACGTCCAGCGTGCACAGCGAGATGATCGCGGGCGTGACGCCGATCCGCGCCTCGGTGAAGGCGAAGGACGCGCCCTCGTCGGCCACCGCGATGTCGCACGCGCCGACGATGCCCATCCCACCGGCCCGTACATGCCCGGTGACCCGCGCGATGACCGGCTTGGGCAGCTCCACGATCAGGCCGAGCAGCGAGACGATCGCCTGCGTCGCCGCCGTCATCGAGCCGCCGCCCGCCTCCGACAGGTCGGCGCCCGCGCAGAACGTACGCCCGGTGTGGGTCAGGACGACCGCGCGCACATCGGCGTCGGCGCCCGAGGACTCCAGAGCCTCGGTCAGCTCCGCGACCAGTCGGGAGGAGAGCGCGTTGCGGTTGTGCGGCGAGTCGAGAGTGATCGTCGCGACCTGGTCGCGTACGACGTGACGGACGAGCTGCGTCATGGAGGACACCTCGGGTTGGCGGCGGTCGACGGTCCCTGCGGTCGGGACGATGCTAGGGCCCGCCCGGCGGCCCGGCCACGGAGCCGGGGAGGGGCAGGGGGAGGTCCGTGATCTGGCGCAGGGTGTCGAGGACGACGTGGACGGCCGCGCGGGGCGGGGAGCCGCGGCGGATCGCGGCGGTGATGGTACGGGAGACGGGGGTGGCGAGCTCGCGGGTGGCGACGCGGTAGCGGCTGTGGGCCACGGTCAGGCCGGGGAGAAGGGTGATGGAGAGCCCGGCCTCGACGTGCTGGAGGGTCATCATGTAGTTGCTGAAGCGGCAGACCACGCGCGGTTCGAACTGGGCCTGGCGGCACAGCCGCAGGGCCAGCCCGGCCATGTACGACTGCGGCATGTCCAAGGACCACGGCTCGTCCGCGTACGCCGCGAGGTCCGCGGCGCCGCGTCCCGCCGCGGGGTGCTCCGGCGGTACGACCAGCAGGATCGGGTCCCTGGCCAGCGGGACGAGGTCGAGGTCGGGGCCCAGGGGCAGCTCGTCGAAGTCGGTGGTGGTGATGATGACGTCCGCGTCGCCGCCCCGCAGCGCGGGCATGCTCTCGTGCGGCTCCAGTTGCAGCAACTCGATGTCGAGGCGAGGGTGTTCACGGGCCAGTCGGGTCACGACCGGCACGGCCATGGTGTGGATCGCGCTCTGGAACGCGCCCAGGCGTACGAGTCCGGCCGGCTCCTCGCCGAAGCCGTGCAGCTCCGCCTCGACGCTGTCCATGTGGTCGAGGACGGCGCGCGCCCGCCGGGCGAGGATCAGCCCGGCCGAGGTCAGCCGCACCCGGCGTCCGGTGCGTTCCAGAAGCTGCGTACGGGTCTCGGTCTCCAGCACGGCGAGCTGCTGCGACACGCTCGACGGGCTCAGGCTGGCGGCCTGGGCCACGGCCCGGATGGTGCCGAGCGTGTCGAGCTGGGTGAGCAGCCGCAGCCGCCAGGGATTCATCATGGGGCCATTCTTGTGCGGATCTACCGAACAGGACAGCCGGAAATGTGCGATGGACGTGTCGCTCGCGGGCCGCCTACCGTCGAGGCCATGGCTGCTTCCCGCACTGGCACCCCCACGTCCACTACCGGCGCCTCAACCGGCACCTCCACGGGCGCTTCCACCGGTACGACCGCGGGCACGACCCCCGGCGTGATCACCGGCCCCGCGACCGTCCCGTCCGCCCCGCCGTCCGCCGAGAGCTTCTGGGCCGACGCCGAACGGCATCTCGTGCGCTACGGACCCGAGTTCACCCCCGAGATCATCGAACGCGCCGCCGGAAGCTTCGTGTACACCGCCGACGGCCGGAAGATCCTGGACTTCACCTCCGGCCAGATGAGCGCGATCCTCGGGCACTCGCACCCGGCGATCGTCGCGACCGTCCGGCGGCAGATCGCGGACCTCGACCACCTCTACAGCGGCATGCTCAGCCGACCGGTCGTCGACCTCGCCCGGCGGCTGTCCGACACCCTGCCCGCGCCCCTGGACAAGGTGCTGCTGCTGACGACCGGCGCCGAGTCCAACGAGGCCGCGATCCGGATGGCGAAACTCGTCACCGGCAAGCACGAGATCGTCTCCTTCGCCCGCTCCTGGCACGGCATGACGCAGGCGGCGGCGTCCGCCACGTACAGCGCGGGCCGCAAGGGGTACGGGCCGGCCGCGCCCGGCAACTTCGCCATCCCCGTACCGAACGCGTACCGGCCCGACTTCACCACGCCCGACGGCGCGCTCGACTGGCGCCGCCAACTCGACTTCGCCTTCGACCTGATCGACGCGCAGTCCACCGGCAGCCTGGCCGCGTGCCTGGTCGAGCCGATCCTCAGCTCGGGCGGTGTCATCGAGCCGCCGCCCGGCTACTTCGCGGCCCTGCGCGACAAGTGCCGTGAGCGCGGGATGCTGTTGATCCTGGACGAGGCCCAGACCGGTCTGTGCCGCACCGGGACCTGGTACGCGTTCGAGCGCGACGGCATCGTCCCCGACATCCTCACCCTGTCCAAGACGCTCGGCGCGGGACTGCCGTTGGCGGCCGTCGTGACCAGCGCCGCGATCGAACAGGAGGCGTACGACCGCGGGTTCCTGTTCTTCACCACGCACGCCGCCGACCCGCTCGTGGCGGCCGTCGGCAACACCGTCCTCGACGTCCTGATCGCCGACAGGCTCGACGAACGCGCCCGCGCGCTCGGCGCGTTCCTCCGCGAGGGCCTGGCGGAGATCGCCGAACACCACGCTGTGGTCGGCGACATCAGGGGCCGCGGCCTGCTGACCGGACTCGAACTCGTCGTCGACCGCGACACGAAGCAGAGCTCCGACGAGCTGGGCGCACGCGTCACCCGCCGCTGCCTCGAACTCGGCCTGCACATGAACATCGTCCAACTCCCCGGCATGGGCGGGGTCTTCCGCATCGCCCCGCCCCTGACCGCCACCGAGGACGAACTCTCCCTGGGCCTGGCCGTCCTCGACCAGGCGATCGGCGACGCGTCCGCCACGCTCTGAGCCGCCCTCACGCTCTGAGCCGCCCTCACGCTCTGAGCCGCGCTCATGGCCTGAGCCGCCGTCTCGCTCTGGGCCAGCGCCATGCTCTGGACCACGCCCCCGCTCCGAACGACCGCCGCGCGAGCGGCTCGTGCGGCGGTCTAGCGCGGGGAAGCGCTCCCCTTCGGCGGAGTAGAGGCGTAGGGGAGCAGCGCCATCTCGCGGGCGTTCTTGACGGCCTTGGTGATCTGGCGCTGCTGCCGCGCGCTGATCCGGGTGACGCGGCGGCTGCGGATCTTGCCCCGGTCGGAGATGAACCTGCGCAGCAGATCGGTGTCCTTGTAGTCGATGTACTCGATCTTCGCCGCGTCCAGCGGGTTGGGCCGGGGCGTAGGGGCCTTGCGGGGCTCGGGTCGGCGGGGCATGGGCGGCACTTCCTCGGTCGGTTCGGGTCCCGGCCGCTCCGGCCGGGGAAAGGGCGGATCAGGACAGCGGGGAGAGCAGTTCGTCGAAGGCGGCCGGGAGGGTCCGCCATCCGGCGCGGCCCGCCGCGTACTCGGCGTCCGTCAACAGGCAGGAGTCCAGGAGGTCTTCGAGTCCCGACCGGTCGAGGCCGGGGGAGGTGAAGACCAGATGCTGGCAGCGGTCGCCGTGCTCCGGGTCCCAGTCGAGGGACGCGGCGGCCGTACGGACCGGGGACTCCAGCTCCCAGGCCGCGTCCGGCAGCGACGCCAGCCACGGGCCGACGCTCTCCACGCACAGGGCGCCACCGGCCGCGTCCCACGCCAGGAGCGTGTCGGGCCGGTCCGCGAGCCAGAAGCGGCCACGGCTGCGGGCGGCGGCGCAGGCCAGATCCTCCAGTGCCGCGTACAACCGGCCGGGGTGGAAAGGGCGGCGCCTGCGCCAGACCAGGGTGCCGACCCCGGCCTCCTCCGCGTCCTGCGGCAGCCGTGAGCAGGCGGGGTGCTGCGCGGCGGCGGCGCCTGCGACGTCGAAACCGGCGAAGGCCATCCTGGCCAGCTCGGTGGTGCCCGCCGCCACCTGCCGCGCTGTCGGGTGGAGTTGACGCAGCAGGGCGCGCTCCTCGTCGGTCGGCTCCTCGTCCTGGACGACCACCAGCACCGGCGGGTACTCCAACTGGCGGGCCCAGGTGTCGCCGACGGTGCGCCGGTCCTGTGGCGCCACCGCGAGGCCCGCGTCGCCGAGATCGTCGCCGTTGGCCAGGCAGGGCAGGACGAGAGCGGGGTCGACCGCCGTCATGACACCGGCCAACTCCAGGAAGCCGGAGCCAAGTTCGGCGATGATCTCGGCCATCCCCTGCGGCTCGACGGAGTCCCACAGCTCCACCACCGCGAGCCGCGTCAGACCGCTCGCGGCCAGCCGCTCCAGCTCCGGCACCAGGTCCTCGCGCAGAGCGCAGCACGCGCAGTCGTTGACCAGCGGTGTCTCGCCCTCGGACACGAGGCCGTCCGCGTCGCGCACCGTACGGCGCACGACACCGCGCTCCGCGGCCCGCGACAGGTCGTGGTGCAGGGCGACGCTGTCGGGGACCATCGACAGCAACTGCCCGACGACCGTGCGGCGCGCGTCGCCGTGCATACCGGCCACCACGACGACCGGCAGCCGGTCGCACCCCCGCGTCATCGCGGACCCCGCCGCGCGTACCGGCGCTCGAAGCGCTCGACGCGGCCCGCGGTGTCCAGGACGCGGGCGGTGCCGGTGTAGAAGGGGTGGCTCCGCGAGGAGATCTCCACGTCGATGACGGGGTAGGTCCTGCCGTCCTCCCACACCACCGTCGTGTCGCTGGTGGCGGTGGAGCGGGTGAGGAAGGCGAAGTCGGCGGCCTTGTCGCGGAAGACGACCGGGCCGTACGGGGGATGGATGTCGGGCTTCATGGAGGTGTCCTCGTCGTGAGTCGTCGGCTGCGGGGTCCGGTTTCTCCGGCCGCGGTGTCGGGTCAGCGCGCGGGGTCGAGCAGGCCGCGCTCGTAGGCCCTGACGAGCCGCCGGGGGACCGCGTACGCGACGCCGTCGATGGTGACGGTGACCAACCGCGGTGCGGCGGCCTTCCATTGGGCGCGGCGGTGCCGGGTGTTGCCGCGAGACATCTTGCGTTTGGGAACGGCCATGACGGTCCTTCGTGAGGTGGGCGGACGGGCGAGCCACCACACTATATGGAGATGGATATCGTTTTCAATTAGAGTTGCGTGGACGGGCGCGATCCCGGACACGCCGGTGCGCCGGGCCCCTGTCAGCGGGTCCCGGCGCACCGGTCGAGCGGGTCGGACGTGGCCAGGCGCGGTCAGGCCGGTTCGGCGTAGCGGCGGCGGGCGAAGTACCTGACGACCGGCTCGACCTCGCCGGGCCCGCGCAGGCGCCGCACCGCCACCAGGGCGTACGTCTCATGGCCGTCGACCACGTGGGTGCGCGGCAGGGCGAACCTCTCCCCGGGAACCGGCCAGACCAGCAGCCACAGGTGCCTTTCCGAGGTGTACGGCCGCGGGCCGACGGTGACCGCGGCGATCTGGTCCCAGCGGAAGACGAGGTCGGTGGCGCCGAAGTCCCGCATCGCGATGCCCTCGGGGCCGATCCGCAGGCGCAACGGCCGCAGCCACCGCAAGAAGAGCCAACCGCTGCCGTACAGACCGCTGAGCCCGACCAACGGCCCGAGGGCGACGGCCTGTTGGGCGCCCCCGACGGGTCCGCCGGTCCGTAGCGCAGCCCGACCCCTTCGATCTCACCCCAGCCCAGCCGGTGCTCATCGAGGGTGATCCCGTACTCGTCCACCCGCAGCCGGAACGGCAGGCTCGCCCTCCGCAGCGACCGCGCACCCGCGAGGACGGACAACACGGCCAGGAGCAGGGCGATATAAGCCGTCTGCCGGGAATCGCCGCGCGCGAGCGCCGCCCATACGACGGCGCCGACCGCCACTAGCGCCCCCCACCCCACCCAGCGTCTGCCGCTCCGGCGAAGCCGCCCGCTCCTGGTGAACTCCACCGTGCTGCCCCCCTGTTGCCGTCCCTCGGCCGCGTCCGTCGCTACGCGTCAGGGGAGACGACGGGGCCGCGCGCGGCAGTTCCTGTCCGCGCGGGAACGGTGGGGGAGTGACAGGGAAGCGGCCGGGGGCACCGCCGTGGTCGGCGGTGCCCCTGCGGCGTACGGCGTCCGGTGTGCGGCGTGCTACGAGGGTCAGGCGCCGGTGGCCTTGGCGTAACGGGCGCTGACGTCGGTCCAGTTGACGAGGTCCCAGAGCTTGGTGACGTAGTCGGGGCGGACGTTCTTGTACTGGAGGTAGTAGGCGTGCTCCCAGGCGTCGAAGACCAGCAGCGGGGTGGCGCCGTGGCCGACGTTGCCGTGGTGGTCGTAGACCTGTTCCACGATCAGCCGCTTGCCGAGCGGCTCCCAGGCCAGGACGCCCCAGCCGGAGCCCTGGACGGACGCGGTGGCGGCGGTGAGATGCTTCTTGAACGCCTCGAATCCGCCGAGGTGCTCCTCGATGGCGGTGGCCAGCGCGCCGTCGGGGCGGTCGCCGCCGTCGGGGGACAGATTCTCCCAGAAGATCGAGTGCAGGACGTGGCCGGAGAGGTTGAAGGCGAAGGTCTTCTCCAGGCCCACGAGCCGGGCCGGGGCGAGCTGTTCCTTCTCGCGGGCCTCGGCGATCTGCTCCAGCGTGTCGTTGGCGCCCTTGACGTAGGCGGCGTGGTGCTTGGCGTGGTGCAGCTCCAGGATTTCGCCGGTGATGGCCGGTTCCAGAGCGGAGTAGTCGTACGGCATGTCAGGAAGCGCGTAGGTGCCCATCAGGCACGGCCCCTTTCGACAGAGTGAGAATACGTGCCGCGACCCACCCTATGACCTTATTGCGAGAGAGTTGCAATAGCGGCACTGGTGCAGCAGCATGGTGTCGGGCGGGGTCGGCCCGACAGCATCCCGGGAGAGTCGCTTCCTCGACGCTGATCGTCTTTCCAACCGGCAACCCGCCGGCCCGCCGGTCCCGCCCGCCGACGTACTGCTGTGCCCGCCGCCCGTGCTCCGATGCCGCCGACCTGGGCGGGCGGGGGCCGGGAACGCCGGAGCCCCCTTCGGCGCGGATCTCCGCGTCGAAGGGGGCTCGGCCACGCGTGCCGGAAGCCGGCCGCCTACTGCTTCTTGCGCCGCCCCGCCGCCTTGGGTTCGTCCAGGCAGAGCCGCGCCGCGGTCCTGCTCAGGTGCTCGCGCATGATCCGCTGCCCGGTCTCCACGTCGTCCGCCCGGATGGCCGCGATGATCGCCCGGTGCTCCTCCATGCCGCGCTTGCCCCTCTCGGGCGCTGTCCGCTGCGCGGTCGCCGGCGATATCAACTGCGGCCCGTGGAAGGAGTGGATCAGCATCTCGAACGCGGTGTTGTGCGTGCTCGCCGCCAGCCGCGTATGGAATTCGGCGGACAGCGACACGTCGTAGTCGCCGCCCTCGACCGCCTCCTCCTGCCGGTCGCAGATCGCCTGGAGCGCGGCGATGTCCTCGTCGTCCGCGGTCGCGCACAGCAGCGGCATGATGCCGACCTCCAGGACCAGCCGGACCTGAGTCACATCGGCCGCCGACACCGAGGAGAGCGTGAGCAGATCGGTGATGCTCGCCCCGATCCGGTCGCTGGTCGGCGTGGTGACGAACGCCCCGCCGTGCGCGCCCACCCGGATCTCGACCAGTCCGCCCGCCTCGAGCACCCGCAGCGCCTCGCGCACCGTCACCCGGCTGACCCCGAACCGCTCGCACATCTCGCGTTCCGGAGGGAGCCGGTCGCCCGGCGTCAACTTGCCCTCATGGATGAGCGAGCGCACCTGGTCGACGATCAGCGCGGAGATCCGTCGGTCGTTCACGGGGCTGAGGAGCCGGCCGGACTGACCGTCCTCGGTCCTCGCTGTCGGACGGCGAGCGGCCATAAGGGTTCCTTCCCTAGACGCGGACGACCCCATAGTAGCTGATTAAGGTATGACCAATAGGCCCTGATCGGGGCCCGGCTGGTCCTTCCCCGTGAGTTCGGTCTCCGGGCCCTATCGACTCCGTGTGCCCCGGTATTGAGCCTTTCCCGCCTCCCGGCGCGCGGATGTTCTCCCGGTGTGTTCGATCGCGCCGCCCGGCCCCCTCCCCGGCCTCCTGGCGATAGCGGGCGCCCTGCCGCCGCCCTGGGCGCTGACGGCCTGCGCGGGCGAGCCGCCCGGTCACAGCCCGAGATGGACCCGCCGCACCCGGCGGGTCAGCGCGGGGGAGGGAAGGACTGGGTGGCGCCCGGTCGCGCGGGCATGGGCTGGGTGGAGGCCGCGGTCTGGGCGGCGAGGTGGGCGGCCGTCGTGGCGGGGGCGAATTCCGGGCTGGTCGGAGCGGGTTTGCGGTCCTGGAGGCGGAGGGCGCCGGTGAAGTCGCCGAAGGTGCGGCGACGCCACTTGCTGATCGGGGTGAAGGTCACCGGACCGTGGCCGGACAGGCCGCCCGCCGCGGTGATGGTCTCGATGAACCGGAGCGCCGAGGTGTGGTCGGAGACCTCGGAGAAGATCCGGCCGCCCACGGTCCAGGGGGAGACGATGACGCACGGCACGCGGAAGCCCGCGCCGACCGGCAGCCCCCCGCCCGGAGTGCCCTTCGGCGACGTCAGGTGGACGAACTCCTCCGGGTACGTACGGGGGTTGGGGACGGGCGGCGGGACGTGGTCGAAGAAGCCGTCGTTCTCGTCGTAGTTCAGGACGAAGACGGTCGAGTTCCACAGCTCGTCGTTGGAGGCCAGCGCCTCCAGCTTGGACGCCAGGTACTGCGCGCCGGCCGCCGGGAGATTCGGCGGGTGCTCGTCGGCCTCGCTCGGCATGTAGAGCCAGGACACGTCCGCGAGGACCCCGTTGGCGCAGTCCTCCTCGAAACCGAGCGCCGGGTCGGACGCCGGGGACGGGTGGGTGGGATCGCCGACCCGTCCCGGTGTGCCGTCGCCGTAGAGCGTGCCGCCGGTCATGACGGCGTTGTGGAGGGCGACGGGCAGGGTCGCCTTGTTCTTGAAGCTGGCGAACCAGGCGAAGACGTTGAACCCGCTGGTCGCGCCGGAGAAGTACGTCTTGACGCTGTACCCCGCGTCGTAGAGGATCTCCGCCGCCGACGGGTGGGTCATCGGGTTCGGCGTGACCGTCTCCAGCACGGGGCCGCCGAATTTGCCCTCCGGGTCGTTGGTGCCGGACATCCACACCAGCCGGTTCGGGTCGGTCGGGCCCAGGACGGAGCAGTGGTAGTTGTCCAGCAGCGTGAAGGACTCGGCGAGAGCCCAGTGGAACGGGATGTCCTCGCGGGTGAAGTAGCCCATCGTGTACGCGCCGTTGACCTCGCCGTCCGAGGCGATGTGCGCGGACAGCCAGCCGTCCATCGCGCCCTGGTTCCACGAGGCGTGCTGGTCGCGCCAGTCGTGGGAGAGCGACGGGATCGCGGCGGCGCCGGTGCTGAGCGTGGACATGTGGAACGGTTCGAGATACCCGTCGGGGTTGGCCGGATCGGGCTGCCGGAAGACCGAGTCGCCGTTGGGCAGCTTGATCGCCGTCTTGTCGTTGAAGCCGCGGGCACCGGGAAAGGTGCCGAAGTAGTGGTCGAACGACCGGTTCTCCATCATCACGTACACGACGTGCTTGATCTGGGACAGGTCCCCCTTGGCCGGCCCCGCGGTCGCGGCCCGCGCGAGGTTCTCGGGCAGCACGCCCGCCACCCCGGCGGCACCCGCCAGCGCGGCGGCGCTGGCGACGAAGCGGCGCCGGGAGATCCCCGAGCGGCCTGAAGCGGTGTTGCTCATCGTCTGTCTTCTCTCCGTCTCGTGGGACCCGGTCAGGACTTCTGCGGGGCGGGACCGCGCGGGGCGGCGCCGCGACCGCGCGGAGCCGTCGCCCCCGCCGCGTCACCGGACCGGGCGACACCGAGCACCTGGGCGACCGCGTTGTTGCGTGTGTCGGCGAGGTACAGCAGGTCCGAGGACCGGTCGACCGGAGGTCGCCGCGCCGCCGTCGCCGGAGAACGCGCCGAGGCCGTCGTCCGCCTTGTCGGCAGTATGGTCGCCCGCCACGGTCGTGATGGTCCCGGTCCGCGCGTCGACCCGGCGGATCACGTTGTTGGCCGAGTCCGCGATGTAGTCGCGGAAGGCGCCGTCGCGGTCGTCGGCGCGGCGGCGTGCGGCGGCTCGGGGCGGGGCACGCGTGCACCGCAAGCGGGTCTCCTGTCGTTCTTCCAGCGTTCAACTCGTAGTCCATGACGGCGCATTGTGCTGTCCCTAGGGTCCCTGAGGGCTGTGAAAGAAGGGACTCATGGACACTCTCCTTGCTGTCCGGGCTCGTGGGATCACCAAGTGCTTCGGTGACGTCGTCGCCCTCGACGGCGTGGATCTGGACGTCGCGCAGGGGCGGATCCACGGCCTGGTCGGACCGAACGGCGCAGGCAAGACCACGTTGTTGGGCCTGCTCCTGGGCCTGGCCGTCGCCGACGCCGGGCACCTCGACATCCTGGGCACGCCGATCGGCCGGCTGCTCGCCGCTCCCGAGGGGGTGGCCGGATTCGTGGACGGGCCGGGGCTGTACCCCTCGCTCACCGCCCGGCAGAATCTGGCCGCGCTGGCCGCCCTGCGCGGACGCGACGCGCGGACGGCGGGGATCGACGACGTACTCGACCAGGTCGGCCTCACCGACGTCGCCGACGACAAGGCGCGCGGGTTCTCCCTCGGCATGCGGCAGCGCCTCGGACTCGCCGCGGCCCTGCTCACCACACCCCGGCTGCTCGTCCTCGACGAACCGTCCAACGGCCTCGACCCGGCGGGGAAGAAGCACGTCCACGGTGTCCTCACCCGGCTCGCCGCCGAGGGCGCCGCGGTCGTGCTCTCCAGCCACCGCATGGACGACCTCGAAGCGCTGTGCTCCGACGTCACCATCCTCGCCACCGGAAGGACCGTCTTCTCCGGCCCGCTGGGCAAGCTGGCCGCCGAGAGCCGCGAACTCGACTACCGGCTGCTGACCTCGGACCAGCGGGCCGCCAGCCGGCTGGCCCATGACACGGCCGGTGTGCGTGTCGTGGACGAGGCCGCGACATGGCGCGGCGCCGACGTCCTCGTCGTCCGCGCGCCGACGCCGGCCCTGGACGACCTGGTGGCGCGGATCGTCCGCGACGGCGTCGCCGTACGAGAGGTGGGCCCGGTGCAATCGCCCCTCGAAGCCGCGTTCCTCGCCCTCACCGAGCAGGAGGCGGCCCGATGACCGCGACCGTGTCCGCGACCGACCGCCCGGCTGACGGCCATGACGCCCATGACGGCCATGACGACGGGGCCGGAGTCCGCCGCGTCTCGGTGGCCCGCGCCTACCGCTTCGAACTGGTCAAGCTGGTGTCGCAGTGGCGCATCCGCCTGCTGGTGCTCGCCTGCTGGATCGCGCCCGCGCTCTTCGTCGCCGCGGTGAGCCAGCAGAGCACGCTCCCCTCCGACACCCTCTTCGGCCGCTGGATGCATGCCACCGGGTGGGCCGGATCGCTGGTGGTGCTCGGCTTCTCCGGCACCTGGGCGCTCCCGCTGCTGACCTCGCTGGTCGCCGGGGACGTCTTCGCCTCCGAGGACCGGCTCGGCACCTGGCGGCACCTGCTGGTGGCGGTCAGGTCGCCCGGGCGGATCTTCGCCGCGAAGGCACTGGCCAGCCTCACCGTCATCCTGCTGCTCGTGGCCGGGCTGGCCGCCTCCGGCGTGGTCGGCGGGCTGCTGTCGGTCGGCAACCACCCGCTGGTCGGCCTCGACGGCCACCTGCTGGCGCCTTCCGACGCCGCGCGTGACGTCCTCCTCGCCTGGGCCTGTGTCGTCGCGCCGACCCTCGCCCTGGCCGCGATCGGACTCCTCGGGTCGATCGCGCTGGGACGGTCCCCGATGGGTCTGCTCCTGCCCGCGCTCGTCGCGCTCGCGATGCAGCTCGCCCAGATGCTGCCGCTGCCCGTCGCCCTGCGCCTGGCCCTGCCCGGCTACGCCTTCCTCTCGTGGAACGGTCTGTTCACCAGTCCGGGACAGCTCGAACCGCTGCTGATCGGCATCGCGGTGAGCGTGGTGTGGGCCGTGGTCGCGACGGGACTCGCGTGTCTGCTCTTCCTGCGCCGCGATTTCACCGACCTCACCTCCGACGGCTCGGGACGCCGTGCCGTCACCGCCGGACTCCTGCCGCTGACCGGCCTGTTGGCCGCGACCTTCGCGGTCATCGCCGTGGCGACCCCGTCGACGGGCTCCGGAATCGACCAGGACAAGATCCAGCGGTCGGTGGCCACCGCGTTCGCCCACCTCTACCGCGTCCAGGCCGGCGACCTGAACCGCCCCGACGTGACGGAGGAGCACCTGCGCGTCACCGCGGCGTGCAACAGGGGCGGGGGCCAGGTCGCCGCCGAGGGTCCGGGCAACGACTGGCGCTGCGTCGTCACCTGGCATCTCCCCGACGTCACGGCCGCGGGGACGGCTGTCTACCAACTCGACGTCACCGCGGACGGGCGGTTCGTGGCCGACGGCGACGGGCCGAAGGAAGTCAACGGCTACTTCCTCGTGCGCACCCCCGTCGGGGACGCGCCGAACCCGCTCTGGCAGTTCGAGGGCAACGTCGAACTGCTCCACTCCTCGAAGGGATGACTCCATGCAGGTAGCTCGCCGCCGAAGGCGTACCGAGAAACCGGAGTTCAGCATTTTCGGCAAACGCGTCGGACGCCGGGCGGTCCTGGTGACGTCGGGCGTCAGCGCCCTCGCCCTCGCCGCCACCGGCACCGCGTTCGCCCAGACGCACCAGTTCGGCACCCAGCAGGTCGGGCAGACCACCGACCGGGGCCAGGTCATCTCCAGCGACCAGTACATCGCCCCGTACGGCGACCGCCTCGTCGTCAACAACGGCAAGATCATGTCGTCCACCGTCAGCCCGGACGGAACCCACCTGGCGGCCGCGGTCACCGACGGCGGGATGGCGCTGTCCGTCGTGGACCTGAAGAGCTGGAAGGTGCAGCAGCTCATCGGCAACTCCGCCGCGGCCGACCTGCGGATCAGCGGCAATGACGTGGGACAGGAAAGCCCCGCGTACTCGCCCGACGGCTCGCAGTTGTGGCTCGGCCAGACCGACGGATACACCAAGTTCACCGTGAACGCGGACGGCAGCCTCGCCCACCCGACGGCCGTCAAGATCCCCGCCGACGGTCCCCGGCACGCGCTGGCGAGCGCGGCGGTCTTCTCGCCCGACGGCGCCACCGTGTACAGCGTGGTCAACGGCCAGAACCGCGTGGTCGCCATCAACGCCGCGACCGGATCCGTCCAGCGGAGCTGGCCCGTCGGCAACGCCCCGCGCGGCATCGCCCGGGTCGGCGACAAGCTGTACGTCAGCAACGAGGGCGGACGTCCGGCGCGTCCCGGCGAGACCACCATCAACTCGTACAACACCCAGGTGGCCGCCGACCCGGTGACCGCCGCCACCACGACCGGCACGGTCAGTGTCATCAACCTGGCCAAGCCCGACGCCGCGCCGGCCAGCATCACCGTCGGGCTGCACCCGACCGCGGTCTACGCCAAGAAGGGAGCGGTGTTCGTCACCAACACCGCGACCAACGACGTGTCGGTGATCAGGACGGCCAACGACAAGGTCGTGCAGACCATCGCCACCCGGCCGTGGCCCGAGGCGTCGGTGGGCTACGAACCCGACGCCGTGACCCTCACCGACGACGGGCACCTCCTGGTGACGCTCGGCCGCGCCAACGCCGTCGCCGTCTACCGCTACACGACCCCGCAGGAGCCGGTCAGTTACGTCGGACTGCTCCCGACGGACTACTTCCCGGCCGAGATCGCCACCGTCGGCAAGCAGGTCGTCATCTCCAACACCCGTGGCGTGGACGCCCGTCGGCCCACCACCGCCGCCGGGCACGGCACCCACGACACCACGTCGAGCGTGCAGCACTTCACGCTGCCGAACGACCGTGTCATCGCGTCCCAGACGGCCAAGGTCTTCCGCCAGAACGGCTGGACCAACGGCTCGTTCAAGGAGGCCGCGTCCAAGGGCCACGCGAAGCCGGTGCCGGTCCCCGCGCGGCTCGGCGACCCCTCGACGATCAAGCACGTCTTCCTGATCGTCAAGGAGAACCGGACCTACGACCAGATCCTCGGCGACCTCCCGCAGGGTGACGGCGACCCGTCGCTGACCCAGTTCGGCGAGAACGTGACACCCAACCAGCACGCGCTGGCGCGCCAGTTCGGGCTGTACGACAACACGTACGACATCGGCACCAACTCCGCCGAGGGCCACAACTGGCTGATGCAGGCGGACAATCCGGAGTACACCGAGTCCTCCGCCGGTGAGTACCTGCGCAGTTACGACACCGAGGACGACGCGCTCGGCCACCAGCGAAGCGGATTCCTGTGGACCGGCGCGCAGGCGGCGGGGAAGTCGGTGCGGGACTTCGGCGAGTTCCAGCAGTTCCTGACCAAACCCGCCGACGCGAGCTGGCAGAACCTGTACTGCGACGCCAAGACCATGGACGCCACCGGGAAGGACACCGCCTACCCGCTGGACTCCTCCTCGCCGATCCCGTCGCTCAACGCCGTGTCCGTGCCGGGCTTCCCGAAGTTCGACACCAGCGTCCCCGACGTCTACCGGTACCAGATCTGGAAGCAGGACTTCGAGAAGAACGGTCCGGCGAATCTGAACATGTTCTGGCTCTCCAGCGACCACACCGGCGGTCCCGCGAGCCCGGCCGCGCAGGTCGCCGACAACGACCTCGCGGTCGGCAAGATGGTCGACGAGATCTCGCACAGCCGGTACTGGAAGGACTCCGCCATCTTCGTGGTCGAGGACGACTCCCAGGCCGGTCTCGACCACATCGACGGCCACCGCGCCCCGATCCAGATCATCAGCCCGTACGCCCGGCACGGCGTCGTCGACAACCACTACTACTCGCAGATCACGATGATCCGCACCATCGAGCAGATCCTCGGGGTCCACCCGATGAACCAGAAGGACACGGCGGCCAGCCCGATGACCGCGGCCTTCACCAAGAAGCCCGACCTCGCGCCGTTCAACGCGCTGGCCAATCGCACCTCGCTCACCGACGGTCTGTCCACCCCGCCCTCCTGCGGCGTCGACACCCCGGCGGCGCAGAACCCCAACGCGGCGGCGGTGCCGGCGGCGGCGGTCCCGGCGGCCGAGAAGCGGCTCGCGGACCAGTGGGACACCTGGAAGTCCCAGCAGCGCCTGACCGGCCCCAACGCCGTGCCCGACTACGCCAACCCGGCGCAGATGAACCACCTCACCTGGTACCAGACGCACAACTGGACCAAGCCGTACCCCGGCGAGGCCAGGATCTTCGCGCCGAACGACGTACCGGGCGCGTACATCCCGTCGTCGGAGAACGACGGCTGACGGTCCGAGCCGGATCGATCGCGAGAGGGCCCCTGGCCGGTGTCACCGCCGCCCAGGGGCTCTCCAGTTGTCCTGCCGTCTTCCCGTCAGCGGGAACGCGAGATCCGCTCCTCGGCGCCGTAGCGGTGCTCCTGGTCGCCGTCCATCGCCTCGTAGATGGTCCTCTTCAGACCCTCGGGGTCGGGAATGTGCTTCAGGGTCAGCAGGCTCTGCTCGGAGGCCGACTCGATCTTGTGCGTCCCGCACCGGATGATCCGCTCCCACAGGGAGGCGGCGAACGAGATGTCGTTGATCCGGGCCAACGGGATGCTGCGCCCGGTCTTGTTCACGAAGCCGACCCGCATGTGGACCCGCTTGGTGGTCAGGATGTAGAGGGTGCCGCGCCACTTCATGAGCGGGATCAGCCAGAACCACAGCGACACGAGCGCGGCCACACCGAGCACCACGTACCTGGCGGCGTCCGTCCAGCTCTTGCCGGACGGCAGCACCCACATACGTTTCCGCCCCCCGCCGACCACGTCGCGGCGCGGCCGGTGCCGCCGTGTTGTGTGTCGAACCCGCTGTCCATCGCCGTTGGTACCGGCAGGTGCGGACGGAATCCGGCTGGGCGGGCCGCTGGTCGGCGGGTGGCCGGTCGCGAACGGGCAGGTCGGGGACCGTACAGTGGGCGATCCGAACAGTGGTACGAACAGCGCAACGCGTGTCGGCACGGGAAAGGCCCGATCATGACGTCCCCTCTGAGCCCGCAGGTCCGCCCGAATCTCGTTCCGGACGACGGCGTCGTGCTCTTCATCGGCGACAGCATCACCGACTGCGGTCGTGACCTGGACGCGCCCGACTCCCTCGGCGACGGCTACGCGGCGATGGTGGCCGAGCGGTACGCGGCCGAGCACCCCGGCTCCGGGGTCCGCTTCGTCAACCGCGGCATCAGCGGCAACCGCGCGGTCGACCTGCGGGGCCGCTGGGACCGGGACTGCCTGGCGGTCGGCGCCGACGTGGTGTCCGTCCTGGTCGGGATCAACGAGGTGTGGCGCCGCTTCGACAGCGACGACCCCACCTCCGACGAGGAGTACGAGGACCACTACCGCACCGTGCTCGGCCAGGCCGCCGACCGGGGCAGCGCGCTGGTGCTGATCGAGCCGTTCGTGATGCCCGTCAGCGAGGACCAACTGGCGTTCCGGGACGACCTGGACGGCAAGCTGGCGGTGGTACGGCGACTGGCCGCCGACTTCTCCGCCACCCTCGTCCCCGCCGACGCGCTGATGACGCGGGCCGCCGCCGACGCCGGTCCCCGCAAGTGGACCGACGACGGCATCCACCTGACCCCGGACGGTCACGCCCTGCTCGCCGACGCCTGGCTCACCGCGGTCGGAGCGGCGCTCCCCGAGCGGGCCTGACCCCCGCGCCCGGCCGCTTGCCGGTCGCCAGGGCCACCCGGCTCACAGCCGGGTGGCCGTGCGGACCAGGGCGGCGAGGGGGAGGGAGCGGCTGTGGGCGGGCCAGGCGATGTGGGTGACGACGGGCGGAGCGTCGCTGAGCGGGACGGCGGTGTGCTCGGCCCACAGCCAGGCGCGGGCGGAGTCGGGGAAGACGGCCATGGTGCGGCCGAGGGCGATGAGCTGGGCCAGTTGCGTCTGGTCGTGGATCTCGGGGCCAGGGCCTGGGGGATACGTGCCGTCGTGGGCCCAGCGGGCGAGCGGGAGATCGGGGAGGTCGCTGACGTCGGCCAGCGACAGGACCTTGCGCGTGGCCAAGGGGTGCCCTGCGGGCAGAATGGCGATCTGGCCCTCGGTCATCAGTTCCTCGCTGTCGAATCCGGCGAGGGAGTTGAACGGCTTGTGCATGAGCGCCACATCGGCGCGGCCGTCGCGCAGCATCTCGCCCTGCTCGCACGTGCCGCTCGGCAGCACCTCGATCTCGGCGGCGTCCGGCTCGGCCGCGTAGGCGTCCAGGAGCTTGTGCAGCAACTCGTGGGACGCGGCGGCCTTCACCGCCAGGACCAGACGGTCGCGGGCCCCGCCCGCGCGGTCGGCGTCACCGGCCCGGCGGGTACGGCGCGCGGCGGCGGCCGTCGCGTCCAGGGCCGCGCGGCCCTCGTGCAGCAGCACCTGACCGGCGCCGGTCAGAGCGACCCCGCGGCGGTCGCGGATCAGCAGCGTGACGCCGAGCCGCCGTTCGAGCTGCTGGATCGCGCGGGACAGCGGTGGCTGGGCCATGCCGAGGCGCTCGGCGGCGCGGCCGAAGTGCAGTTCCTCGGCGACCGCCGTGAAGTACCGAAGCTCACGGATCTCCAAGGTGTCCATGACCCCAGCGTACGTGTGATACCTGCCGGGTATGACAGAGCGCCGTATCGGTGTTGGATGCGCGGCCCGGCGGCGGGCGAGCATCGACGGCATGAGCGAAACGAAGATCGCGCTGGTGACCGGCGCGAACAAGGGAATCGGCTACGAGATCGCGAGCGGCCTCGGCGCCCTCGGCTACCGGGTGGGCGTGGGAGCGCGTGACGGGGGCCGCCTCGAAGCCGCCGTCGACAAGCTGCGCGCCGCCGGGGTGGACGCCTTCGGGGTGCCGCTGGACGTGACCGGTGACCGCAGCGTCACCGACGCCGCGGAACTCGTCGAGCGGCGGGAGGGCCGCCTGGACGCTCTGGTCAACAACGCCGGTATCTCAGGACCGACGGGGCCGGGGTGGACGCAGGACCCGACGACGCTCGACCTCGACCTGGTCCGCACGGTCGTGGAGACCAACGTCCTCGGCGTCATCCGCGTGACCAACGCGATGCTGCCCCTTCTGCGGCGCTCCGCGTCGCCGCGCGTCGTCAACGTCTCCAGCAGCGTCGCCTCCCTGACCCGGCAGGCGGACCCGGACGTCGAGATCGGCCCGGTCATGGCGGCCTACTCGCCGACGAAGACATTCCTCAACGCCGTCACCGTGCACTACGCCCGGCAGTTCGCCGGTACGAACATCCTGATCAACGCCGCCTGCCCCGGCCTGGTCGCGACCGACTTCACCGGCTTCCTCGGCCCCCGCACCCCCCAGCAGGGCGCGGCCACCCCCATCCGCCTCGCCACCCTGCCCGACGACGGCCCGACCGGCGGGTTCTTCGAGGACGCCGGCGTCGTCCCCTGGTAACGGCTTCCAGCACCGAGTCCCGAGGGCGCGCCGGGTCAGCCGGTGGCGGCCTCGGCCGCGAGGGCGTCCTGCGCCGTGCCGCGCATGCCCGCGACGATCATGTCGACACCGCGCCGGTAGTACGCGTCGTTGCTCGCGCACGACAAGAGCGCGTCGGCGGCGGCCACGACGTGCGGGTACCGGTCGGGGGACAGGTCGAGCAGGCTCGCCTTCTTCGCGCTGACGGCCTCCTCGCGGGACTCGGGGTCCAGGGCCGGATTGCTGCGGCCGGGTTCGGTGATGACCAGGGTCACCAGCGAGCACAGCGCCTGACCGGCGGTCTGCGCGCCCTGCTCGACCGGCAGACCGGCCGCGGAGAGCAGCGCGAGGGTGCGTTCGGTGACGACGAGACCGGGCTCCGAGGCGAAGATCCGGGTGATCACCAGACCGGCGGCGTTGGGGTGCGGGCGCAGCGCCGCGAGGAAACCGCTCAGCAGGTCGTTCATCTGCTCGTGCCACGGCCGCTCGTCCGGCTCCGGGACCCGGACGTCGGTCAGCAGCCGCTCGGTGACCGCGTCGAACAGCCCGTCCTTGTCCGGGAAGTGCCGGTACAGCGCCATCGGCGTCACGTCGTGCTGCTGGGCGACCCGCCGGATGGTGACGGCTTCGAGACCTTCGCTGTCGGCCACGGCGAGCGCGGTGGAAATCAGCTCGTCCCTGTTCAAGCGTTTGTGAGCCGCCACGGGTCCCGCCACCTCCTGGTCGACAGCCTGAGCGACACCGGATTCCTCGCCGCCGCCACTACGCAGCGTACTGCGTATACAGCCGCGAACGGTGCCGCCGAGGATCAAGGTATACGCCGTACGCATACGGGGTGCGACTCCGGGACTGTCTCGGAAACGGCGGCCGGTCCGCACCTCGGCCGGTGGCCGTATTGCCGGAATTTGCTATGGTCGGATGAGTACCCGACGAGCGCGTCGTACCGGGACCCTGCAAAGACGGCGCACCCCCGTAAGCACGAAACCCACGGAGGTGCCCTCATGGCATGGGTCCTTGTTGTTGTCGCAGGTCTGCTCGAAGTGGCCTGGTCGATCGGAATGAAGTACACCGACGGCTTCACCCGTCCCGTCCCGAGTCTGCTGACCGGCGCGGGCATCGTGGCGAGCATGCTGATGCTCTCCCAGGCGGCGAAGACGCTGCCGATCGGTACGGCGTACGGCGTCTGGGTCGGCATCGGCGCGGCCGGTGCGGCCGTGGTCGGCATGGCGGTGCTCGGCGAGCCCACGACCGCCGCCCGGATCTTCTTCGTCTCGCTGCTGCTGGTCGCCGTGGTCGGTCTGAAGGCGACCTCCGGCCACTGACCGGCGCTGCCGACGGGTCAGCTCGGCTGGCCCGTCGGCATGACGGTGACCTGCTGGATGTTGACCCGCGGCGGCAGCGTCGCGATGAAACCGACGGTCCTGGCGATGTCCCCGGCCTCCAGGAACTCCATCGACCGCCGGGCGCCGTCCAGCCACTCCAGCGCGCCCGCGTCCGTGACGTGGGTCTGGAGTTCGGTGCCGACGATGCCCGGCTCCAGGGAGGTGACGCGCACGTTCTTCGGGCCGAGTTCGACTCGCAGATTCGTGGACAGATGCGTCACGAACGCCTTCGTCCCGCAGTAGACGGCGAAGGTCGGGAAGATGTTCCGCGCGCCGATGGACGAGGTGTTGATCAGGTCGGCGACGCCGCGCTCGGCCGCGGCGGCGATCAACTGCGGGGTGAAGGCGCCGATCGCGTTCATCAGGCCCTTGACGTTGAGGTCGATCTGCCGCTGCCACAGGTCGGTGCGCAGCTCCTCGATCGGCGAGGGCAGCATCACGCCCGCGTTGTTGAACAGCAGGTCGGCGCCGCCCAGTTCGGCCGCGACCCGGTCGGCGGCGGCCAGCAGGGCTTCCGGGTCGGTGACGTCGACCGGCAGGGCCAGCGCGGCGCCGCCGTTCTTGGCGATCCGGGCGACCAGGTCGTCCAGCCGGTCGGTGCGGCGGGCCAGCACCGCGACCTTCGCGCCGAGTTCCGCCAGGTGCTCCGCGGACGCCTCGCCGAGACCGCTGGAGGCGCCGGTGACGACCGCCACCCGGCCGGTGAGGGGCTTGCTGATGTCGTGCGCGGACATGGCTGTCCACCCTTCGTGTTCGGTGTGATCCGGCGGCGGACCCTCGGTCCGCCTGCCGTCCAGCACACCACCCGGGCAGCCGCCGCGGAGCGCCGAAAAGTGCCCTGAGCAGGCAGGTAACGGCCTGACCCGCACCGGCGAGGCAGGTACTGACAGGGCCAGTCACGACGCGCGCGGCCCGCGCGCCGCCCGCCACACTGGGGGTATGGACCGCAGCACCGACACCGCCGACTTCCTGCGCTCGCGCCGGGCCCGTATCACCCCCGACGAGGCGGGACTGCCCGCCGACGGCCGGGTCCGCCGGGTGCCGGGGCTGCGCCGCGACGAGGTGGCCCGGCTGGCCGGGGTGAGCACCGAGTACTACACCCGGCTCGAACAGGGGCGCGGCGGGAACCCGTCCCCCGAGGTGCTCGACGCGCTCGCCCGCGCGCTGCGGCTCGACACCGCCGAGCGCGAGCACCTGACCGACCTGCTGACCCGCAGGCCCGCAGGGTCCCGGCACGCGCCGAGCGGACCGCAGCGGGTTCGGCCGGGACTCCATCTGCTGCTCCAGACGCTGGAGCACGTGCCCGCCTTCGTCCTCGGCCGCCGCACCGACGTGCTGGCGTCCAACCGGCTGGCCCGCGCGCTGCTCGTCGACTTCGACGCGCTGCCCGCGACCCGCCGGAACATGGCCCGCTACTACCTGCTGGACCCCGAGGCGCGCGAGCGCGTCGTCGACTGGGAGCAGCTCGCCGCCGAGACCGTCGCCATGCTCCGGCTGGAGGCCGGCCGCTACCCGAACGACCGTCAGCTCGCCGACCTGGTCGGTGAACTCACCCTGCGCTCACCGGAGTTCACCACGTGGTGGAACGACCACCGGGTGCTGCGCCGCACCCATGGGATCAAGCGCTACCGCCATCCCGTCGCGGGGGACCTGGAGTTCTCCTACGAGTCGCTGCAACCGCCCGGCGATCAGGACCAGACGCTGTGCGTCTACACCGTCGAGCCGGGCTCGCCGAGCGCCCAGGCGCTCCAGCTCCTCGGCAACTGGACGGCGCCCGCTCCGGAAGGGCGCGACGGCGGCCGGGGAAGCGGTCAGGACAGCGACCCGGAGCTGCAAATTTAAGTTAATTAGGAATTATCGTTGACAGGGTTCGGGACCGCCGCCACAGTCTTCGTCGTGGCGGCGGTCCCTGGTGTTCCGGGAGGCGGCCGTCCGCGTATCCCCAACTCTCGGGAGACCCTTCATGACTTCGCATCGTTCAGGGACGGCGCGTGCCCGGCGCGCCGTGGCGACGGCGGGAGCGGGCGTACTGCTCGCGGTCGCGGTGCCGGGGGCGGCGCATGCCGACGCCCCGGCGCGCACCGCCGCCGACGGCGCCCCCGCCTTCTACGACAGCGGCCTCGCGCCGACGCCGTACATGGGCTGGAACACCTACTACGGCCTCGGCGCCCCCACCGAGGCCCAGGTCAGAAGCGTCGCCGACCACCTCGTCAGCAGCGGTCTGCGCGACAGCGGCTACGACATCGTGTGGCTCGACGGCGGCTGGCAGGCCGACACGCCCCGCGACAGCGCCGGACGCCTGACCGCCAACCGCGACCGATTCCCCTCCGGCATACCGGCGTTGGTCACCTATCTGCACCAGCGCGGACTCAAGGCCGGCATCTACACCGACGCGGGCGACTACGACCCGGCGAACTGCGGGCTCGGCAGCCGCGGCCACTACCGGCAGGACGCCGACCAGTTCGCCGCCTGGAAGATCGACGCGGTCAAGGTCGACTTCCTGTGCGGCATCGCGGAAAAGCTCGATCCCGGCCCGGCCTTCAAGGAGTTCAGCGACGCCGTCGCGAAGTCCGGCCGCCCGATGATCCTCAACCTGTGCAACCCGCTCACCGACGACTGGGGTCTGCCGCACACCCCGGCGCAGGACGCGCACAACGCGTACGTGTACGGGCCGACCGCCGCCGACTCCTGGCGCAGTGGCACCGACATCGCCTACGGCACGCCGACCGCGGACGAGTGGCCCAATGTGCTGCGCAACATGGATGCCAACGCCTGGCACCCCGAGGCGCAGGGCCCCGGCCACTACAACGACCCCGATTATCTGATCCCGATGCGGAAGATGCCCGACGGCTCGTACGAGCTGACGCAGGAGGAGTCCACCACGCAGCTCGTGATGTGGGCGGAGATGGCCTCCCCGCTGGTCATCGGCTCCGACCCGCGCACCCTGCCCAAGGCGATGCTCGACACGCTGCGCAATCCGGAGATCCTCGCCGTCGACCAGGACCCGCTGGCGATCCAGGGCGTACGGGTGGCCACGGACGCGACCGGCGACGTCTACAGCAAGGTCCTCCAGGGCGCGGGCCGCCGCGCGGTCGTCCTGCTCAACCGCTCGGACCGGCCCGCCGCGCGCACGGTCGACTTCGCCGCCGCCGGGCTGACCGGCAACGTGGCCGTACGCGACCTGCGGGCGCGCGCCGACCGGGGCACGCGCACCGGCTCGTACACCGTCACCGTCCCGGCCCACGGCACCGCCTTCCTGAAGCTCACCGGGCGCGACGACGCGCCCGGCGTCACGCTCGGCGGCCGGTCCACGGCGAGCCCCGCGCTGGTGCGCGACGGCGCCACGCTGACCGCGTTCACCCGTGGCGACGGCGGCGAACTGCGGGCGCGCACCGGCCGGGACGGTCACTGGCCGGCGCGCACCACCGACCTCGGCGGCCCCACCCGCGGCCGGTTCCTCGGCGATCCCGCCGCGTACGGCAGCGCGGGCGGCCGGATCGACGTGTTCGTGCGCGGCACGGACGGCGCCGCGTACCGGCGGACCTACGAACACGGCCGCTGGGGCGGCTGGCAGAGCCTGGGCGGGCGGCTCGCGGACGCGCCGACCGTCGCCTTCGACGGCCCCGACCGGTGGACGCTGTTCGCCACCGGGAGCGACGGCACGGTCCGCAGCCGCGGCCCGCGCACCGGCTGGACCTCGATCGGCGCGCCGGACGGACTGGCGCTGTATGGACGGCCGTCGGCCGTCGCCGACGCCGCGGGCCGGATCCATGTGGCGGTGCGGGCCGCGGACGACGCGGTGTGGACGCGGGTGCGCGACACCTCGGGCGCCTGGTCGGGCTGGTCGTCGCTGGGCGGCACCATCAGTGCCGCGCCCACGCTGGTCACGGCGGGCGGCACCGTCCAACTGCTCGCGCGGGCCTCGGACTACACGCTCTGGCAGCGGGGGTACGACGCCGCGAGCGACACCTGGTCGGGGTGGTACCCGCGCACGGCGTTCGTGAGCGGGGCGCTCGACGGGTCGGCCGGGGCCACGGCCGCGGCGGACGGGAGCGTGCTGGTGGTCTTCCGCGGGGTGGGCGGAGCCGTCCGCCAGAGCACGCTCTGACAGGTCGGGTACGGCGTCCGGTGCGGGATCGCGCACGGGCCACGGACGTGCCTAAGTAAATAAATTAGGAATTAATCTTGACGGCGCTCCGCCGTCACGACAGTCTGTACCAGCCGAACGAGGGCCCGGTCGTCAGGGGGCCGGGCCCCGTTCCGTGGGCGTAAGGGAGTCCCATGAACACCTCGCAACCCAGCCGCCGCCGGTTCCTCGCCGGTGCGGGCGCCGTCGGCGCCGCGGCGATGATGAGTAGCTGCGTCACCTCCGGCTCGTCCGGTGCCAAGACCCAGTCGGGCAAGGGCCCGGTCACCCTTCAGTCCAACCTGTCGTCCCCGCAGGCGAAGGCCGCGATGCAGGACCTCGTGGCCGCGTACAACAAGCAGGGCGACGGCAAGGCCAAGCTGAACACGGTCGCCTCTGAGACCTTCCGCACCCAGCTCCCGACGTACCTCACCTCCGGCAACCCGCCGGACCTGCTCACCTGGTACCCCGGCTCGGTCGCGGACTCGTACGCCAAGAGGAATCTGCTGCTCGACGTCGGCGACATCTGGGCCGAGCCGGAGCTGTCCGGCTACTCCAAGGCGCTCCAGACGCTGTGCACCTCCTCGTCGGGCCAGAAGGTGTTCGTGCCCGCCACGTACTACTGGTGGGGCGTGTTCTACCGGAAGTCGAACTTCGCGAAGTGGGGCGTCCAGGAGCCCAAGACCTGGGACGAGTTCATGGCCCTGTGCGAGACGCTCAAGTCCAAGGGCGTCGCGCCGATCGGCCTCGGCGCGGGCGGCGGCACCGCGTGGGTCGCGTCGTCCTGGTTCGACTACCTCAACATCCGTATCAACGGCGCCCAGTACCACCGCGACCTGCTCGCGGGGAAGCACCGCTTCGACGACCCCGAGGTCCGCAAGGTCTTCGACAAGTGGGCCGAGGCGCTGCCGTACTTCGACCCCAACGGCACCGCGCTCGCCTTCCAGGACGCCACCACGGCGCTGCTCCAGGGCCGCACCGGGATGATGCTGATCGGCACCTTCTTCGCCGACTCCGCCCCGAAGGGCGAACTGGACGACATCGACTTCTTCCGCTTCCCGGTGATCGACGCCAAGATCCCGATGGCCGAGGAGGGCCCCACCGACGGCTACTTCGCCAGCGCCCGCACCGGCCACCGGGACGAGGTCAAGGACTTCATGCGGTACCTGGCCACCGCCCCGGCGCAGGAGACCTACATCAAGGGCTCCTCCGGCACCGCGCTGCCGACCAACCCCAAGGCCAAGGACAGCGGCACCCCGCTGGTGAAGAAGGGCCGCGCGCTGATCGAGAGCGCCGCCGAGGTCACGCAGTTCTTCAACCGCGACTCCAGCGACGCCCTCCAGCCGACCGCCGACACCGCGCTGACGAAGTTCCTGGCCAAGCCCAAGGAGATCGACTCGATCCTCACCACCTGGCAGCGGGACGCGCAGAAGATCTGGAGCCAGTGAGATGGCGGTGCTCACCGCGACCCGCGCGGACCCGGGCAAGAAGCCGGGGAAGCCGAAGAAGCGCAAGCAGGCGACCCGGGTCCCGCCCGTCGTCCTCGCCTTCGTCCTGGTCCCGCTGCTCGCCGAGGGCTTCTGGGTCTTCTGGCCCGCCCTCCAGGGCTTCTACCTCTCGCTGACCAAGTGGGACGGGGTCTCGGCGCCGCGCTTCATCGGCCTGGGCAACTACCGGGAGATGGTGCACGACAGCGTCTTCCACACCGCCGTGCTCGACACCGTGCTGTGGCTGGTGCTCTTCGGCGGCCTGTCCGCCGCGCTCGGCCTCGGCGCGGCCCTGCTGCTCCAGCAGGAGCGGCGCGGGGTCGGCTTCTACCGGGCCGCGCTCTTCCTGCCCGTGGTGTTCTCGCTGACCGCGACCGCCCTGGTCTGGCAGGCGATGTACCAGCCGGACGGCCTGATCAACCACACCCTGTCCGGCCTCGGACTCGGCAGCCTCACCCACCCCTGGCTCGCCGACCAGGACACCGCGTTCTACGCCGTGATCGTGCCCGCCCTGTGGCGGCAGATCGGCTACGTGATGGTGCTCTACCTGGCCGGACTCAAGGGCATCGACCCGATGCTCTACGAGGCCGCCAAGGTCGACGGCGCCTCCCGCTGGCAGCAGTTCCGGCACATCACGCTGCCGCAGCTCAGCAGCGTCAACGCGGTCGTGCTGTCGGTCATCATCATCGACTCGCTGCGCTCCTTCGACGTGGTGTGGGCGCTCACCCGCGGCGGCCCGTACCACTCCTCCGAACTGCTCAGCACGTACATGTACTCCACCGCCTTCCAGTCCCTGCGGCTCGGCTACGGTTCCGCGCTCGCCGTCGTGATCTTCGTGCTGGCGTTCGGCGTGATCGCGTCGTACCTGGTGCGCGCCTTCAAGGAGGCCGACTCATGACCGTCACGCACGCGGGCGCCGACGCGGCGCCGACCGCGGACCGTACCGGCGAGGACGCGGGTGCCGGTACGAAGGCCGCGCGCGGCGGGAGCCGTCGGCCCGACCGGCGCCGGGCCTGGGGGACCGCCGCCTTCCACACCGGCGCGGGACTGCTGTCGCTGATCTGGCTGATCCCCATCGTCGTCGTACTGGTCACCAGCACCCGCTCCTTCGACGACATCGCCGCCAACGGCCTCGGCGGCCTGCCGCACTCCTTCACCCTCGACGGCTTCCGCCAGGCGTGGGTCGACGGCGGACAGCAGCGCGCGCTGATCAACAGCATGCTGGTGTCCGTCCCCACCGTGCTGATCTCGCTGCTGCTCGCCTCGATGGCCGCCTTCGCGCTCAGCCGCTACGACGTGCCGCTGCGCCGCGTACTGCTGCTGGTGATGCTCAGCGGCAATCTGCTGCCGCCGCAGATCCTGCTGATCCCGGTCTCCAAGCTCAGCGAGCAACTGGGCTTCTACGACTCGCTGTACGCCCTCATCGGCGTCCAGGTCGGCTTCGGCGTCGGCTTCTACGTCTTCGTGCTGCACGGCTTCATGCGGTCCATCCCGCCGGAGATCCAGCAGGCCGCCGTCATCGACGGAGCGGGCCCCTGGCAGATCTACACGCGGATCATCCTGCCGCTCGCCAGGCCCGCGCTCGCCGCGCTCACCGCGCTGTCGTTCACGTGGATCTTCAACGACCTGCTGTGGGCCATCACCGTGCTGCGCACCGACAGCAAAATGCCGATCACCGCGTCGCTGATCGGCCTCCAGGGCCAGTACGTCTCTATGTGGAACGTCATCGCGGCCGGTTCCGTGATCGCCGCCGCCCCGACCGTCATCGTCTTCCTCCGATTCCAGCGGCACTTCGTGGCCGGACTCAACCTGGGAGCAGTCAAGTGACCCCGTCCGCAACGCCGTCGGCCGCACCGTGGCTGCTGCGCACCGACACCACCACCTACGCCGTCCGCCTCGGCGGCGACGGGCGGTGGGCCGAGGTCACCGCCTGGGGCCCGCACGGCGCCGAGACCGGCCCGTCCCCGCTGGATTGGTCGCGCCGCACCCACTACATCACCCCCGCCGACGCCGCCCCGGCCGAATACCTGCCCCAGGGCATGCGTCCCTTCGGCGGCGCCGACCTCGTCGTACGCCGCCCCGACGGCGAACGCGGCGTGTGGTGGACCTTCGAGCGCGCCACACAGGACGACGACCGGTCGCTGCGCCTGGACTTCACCGACGACCACCTCGGACTGCGGGTCGCCCTGCGCTACGAGACCGTGCCCGGCACCGACGTACTGCTGCGCTGGACCGAGCTGACCTGCACGGGACCGGACGAACTGCGCCTGGAACGCCTGGACTCCGCCGCGATCAGCGTCCCCGTCACCGACGGCGGGGGCGCCCGGCTCACCTACCTCACGGGCCAGTGGTCGCAGGAGTTCCAGCGCACCCAACTCGACCTCGTCAGGGGCCGGTTCGAGATGGCCTCCACCCAGGGAGTGCCGGGCCACGCCTACGCGCCCTGGCTCGCGGTCCAGGACGCCGCCGCCCCGCAGGAGGGCGACACCCCCACCTACGGCATCGCGTTGGAGTGGTCGGGCAACTGGCACATCACCGCGGACGCGGAACCCGGCGGGATCGTCCGCGTACGCGCCGGACGGCTGCCGCACGAGGAGTCCGTCCGCCTCGCGCCCGGCGCCACGCTCACCACCCCGCGCGTCGCCTGCGCCTTCAGCCCGGAAGGGCTCGACGGACTGACGCGGATCTGGCACGCGTACGAGCGCGCGCTGAGCGGCGAGCGGCTGCACCGTACCCGCAAGGTGCAGTACAACTCCTGGGAGGCCACCGGCTTCGACGTGGAGGCCGACGCGCAGCTCGAACTGGCCGCCGTCGCCGCCGACATGGGCGTCGAACTCTTCGTCGTGGACGACGGCTGGTTCCGCGGGCGGCGGGACGAGACCGGGGGACTGGGCGACTGGACCCCGGACCCGGCCAACTTCCCCGAGGGATTCGACGGCTTCATCGAGCGGGTCCGCGCCACCGGCATGGACTTCGGCCTGTGGGTCGAGCCGGAGGCGATCAGCCCGCGGTCCGAGCTGTACGCCAAGCACCCCGAGTGGGCGTACCGGATCGACGGCCGCCCGGCGACCCTCGTCCGCGAGCAACTGCTGCTCGACCTCGGCCGGGTGGACGTGCAGGACTTCGTGATCGCCACCTTGGACCGGCTGCTCGGCGAACACGCCGTCAGCTACCTCAAGTGGGACATGAACCGCCCGCCGACCGAGCGCGGCAGGCCCGACACGGGACCGGCCGCGGGCCAGGACCTCGACGCCGACCACGTCGCCGGATACCTGCGGGTCCTCGACCACCTGCGCGCCCACCACCCGCACGTCACCGTCGAGGGCTGCGCGGGCGGCGGCGCCCGCATCGAACACGCCACGCTGGCCCGTACCGACGTGGTCTGGCCCAGCGACAACACCGCGCCGCTCGACCGGCTCGCCATCCAGTACGGCTATCTGCACGCGCACGCCCCGCACACCATGAGCTCCTGGGTCACCGACGCGCCCGGCGTCTTCGACCCGCGGCCCCGCTCCCTGGCCTTCCGCTTCGTCCTCGCCATCGCGGGCGTGCTCGGCATCGGCGCCGACATCCGCACCTGGACGCCGGAGCAGCGCACCGAGGCGGCGGGCTGGATCGCCCGCTACAAGGAGATCCGCGACGTCGTCCACCACGGCACGGCCCGGCTGCTGAACGGCCCCGCCGATCCGACCTGCGGTGTCCAGTACGAGGAACGCGGCGGCGCGCGGGTCGTGGTCACCGCGTGGAGCACCGGACGGCTCGACGGCGCGCCGCTGGTCCCCGGACGCGCCTCGCGGCTGCGGCTGCGCGGCCTGGACCCCGCCGCCCGCTACACCGACACGGCGGACGGGACGGTGTACAGCGGGGCGTATCTGCTCCACAGCGGCCTGCCGTTCGGCTGGACCGGTCGACACGACGCCGAACTCGTCGTGCTGGCGCGGCAGGAGGCCGCCGACGGCTCCGGGCGTCACTAAAGTCGCGGGAGGCCCGGACCGGTCCGACCGCACCGAGCGACCCGACCGCACCGACCGTACCGACCGCACCGACCAGCCCCACCGTACCGAGGAGCAGGACCAGCACATGAACGCAGCACTCCGCTTCGCCGACAAGGTGGCCGTGGTCACCGGAGCCGCTTCCGGGATCGGCGCGGCCACCGCAGAACGGCTCGCGGCCGAGGGCGCCGCCGTGGTCCTCGCCGACATCGCGGCCGACCGCGCCGAGGGCGTCGCCGCGGGCATCCGCGAGGAGGGCGGCCGGGCGGTGTCCGTACGGGCGGACGTGTCCGACCCCGAGGACTGGGAGCGGATCGTCGCGGTGGCGCACGCCTACGGCCCCGTGGCGGCTCTGGTCTCCAACGCCTACACCGTCGACGTGGCCCCGGCCCACGAGATGTCCGTCGCCTCCTGGGAGCGTCAGCTCGCGGTCAACCTCACCGGCGGCTTCCTCGGCTTCCGGGCGCTGCTGCCCGACCTGCGCACCGCCCGGGGCGCCGCCGTCCTCACCTCCTCCGTCCACGCGCACAAGGGCATCCCCGGCCACCCCGCCTACGCGGCGGCCAAGGGCGCGCTGCTGTCGCTGAGCGGCCAACTGGCCGTCGAGTACGGGCCCGAGGTCCGGGTCAACGCGGTGCTCCCCGGTCCGATCCTCACCGCGGCCTGGGACCGGGTGCCCGAGGAGGACCGGGCCCGCAGCGTCGCGGAGACCGCGGCGCGCCGCTTCGGCCGCCCGGAGGAGGTCGCCGCGGCCATCGCCTTCCTCGCCTCGGACGACGCCTCGTACATCACCGGTTCGAGCCTGCTGGTGGACGGCGGCTGGAGTGTCACCAAGGCCTCGGCCTGACCGCCGCCGACCACCATCGCCGTACCTCACCCGGGGTACCCCACCCGACCTGGAGAAAGGCAGAACGACATGACGCCATACGCGCGCCGCGGAGTGCACGGGCAGACCGTGGAGACTCTCGCGCGCCGGGTGCTCAGCGGCGAGATCCCCGAAGGGGCGACACTCGATCTCGTGGCGTTGCAGAGCGAGTTGGACGTCAGTCTCACCGCGCTGCGCGAATCGCTGAAGGTGCTGGCGGCCAAGGGGATGGTCGACGCGCGGCAGAAACGCGGCACCTTCGTCAGAGCCCGCGCCGACTGGAATCTGCTGGACGCCGACGTGCTGCGCTGGCAGTTCGCGGGCGGCACCGGCACCGGGGCCGACTTGGGGCTGCTGCGCAGCCTCGGCGAGGTCCGCGGGATCGTCGAACCGGCCGCCGTACGGCTGGCGGCGGTGCGCCGTACCGACGGCGACCTGGTCGCGCTGGACGCCGCGCTCACCGCGATGGGGGAGGACGAGGGCGGCGCCGCGCACGCGGTCGAGGCCGACCTCGCCTTCCACCGCGCCCTGCTCGCCGCCACCCACAACGAACTGCTGGAGCGGATGGAGATGGTGATCGAGTCCGGTCTCGCGCACCGCGACGAGATCGTGCACAGCTCCCCGCACGGCCAGGACCCGGTGCCCAGCCACCGGGCCGTCCTCGACGCGGTACGCGACCAGGACCCGGACGCCGCCGAGCGCGCCATGCGGGCCCTGCTCGACCAGGCCGTCCGCGACCTGGACCTGGTGCACGGCTCGGGCGCCGAGGCGGTCGAGGGGTCCGGCGGGTCCGGCGGGTCCGGGACAACCGGGGCAACCGAAACGGCGCGGGCATCCGAAACGGCGCGGGCAACCAAGGAATCCCAGACCTCCACGGCTTCAGAGGCGGCGAAGTGAAGATAGTGCGCGTCGAGACCTTCCTCGTACCGCCCCGGTGGCTGTTCTGCCGGATCGAGACGGACGAGGGCGTCGTCGGCTGGGGCGAACCCGTGGTCGAGGGGCGCGCCGAGGTGGTGCGCGCCGCCGTCGACGTGCTGGCCGAGTATCTGATCGGCCAGGACCCGCTGCGGATCCAGGACCACTGGCAGGTGCTCACCAAGGGCGGCTTCTACCGCGGCGGCCCGGTGCTCTCCAGCGCCGTCGCCGGTCTCGACCACGCGCTGTGGGACATCGCGGGCAAGACGTACGGCGCCCCCGTGTACGGCCTGCTCGGCGGTCCGGTCAGGGACGCGGTCCGGGTCTACGCCTGGGTCGGCGGCGACGAGCCCGCGCGGCTCGCGGAGGACGTCGGCGCGCAGGTCGAGGCAGGCTTCACCGCCGTCAAGATGAACGCGGCCGGCCGCACGTCGGCGCTCACCACGCCCGCCGAGACCGCCGCCGTCGTGGAGCGGGTGGCCGCCGCGCGCCAGGCGCTCGGCCCCGGACGCGATGTCGCCGTCGACTTCCACGGCCGCTTCACCGCCGCGGGCGCCCGGCGCGTCCTGCGTGAAATCGCGCCGCTGCACCCGCTGTTCGTCGAGGAGCCGCTGCTGCCGGAGCTGGGACATCTGCTCGGCGGCCTGGTGGCCTCCACCGAAGTGCCGATCGCGACCGGTGAACGCCTGTACGGGCGCGCGGAGTTCCTGCCCGCGCTCACCGCGGGCATAGCCGTGGCGCAGCCGGACCTCTCGCACGCCGGGGGCATCACCGAGGTGACGCGGATCGCGTCGCTCGCCGAGACGTACGGCGCCCAACTCGCCCCGCACTGCCCGCTGGGGCCGATCTCGCTCGCCGCCAGCCTCCAAGTCGCCTTCTGCACGCCGAACTTCCTCATCCAGGAGCAGAGCCGCGGCATCCACTACAACAAGGACGCCGACCTCCTGTCCTATCTGGTGGACACCGAGCCGTTCCGCTTCGTGGACGGCCAGGCGCTGCGCACCGGGCTGCCGGGGCTCGGGATCACCGTGGACGAGGCGGCGGTACGCGCCGCCGACCGCGGTGGGCACGCCTGGCGCAATCCGGTGTGGCGGCACGCCGACGGGTCGTTCGCGGAATGGTGACAGCGCTGACCGGGGCGGCGCTTCCCGTACGGATCGTCACCGACCTGGCGCACGGCGGCCGTTGGACGTCGCTGCGGGCCGGGGACCGCGAATGGCTCTGGCACCGGGACGAGCCACGTCGCGCGGGCGTCGCGCCCGGTGACGCCTTCGCCGACGCGGGCGGTGTGGAGGAGTGCCTGCCCACCGTCCGGGGCGTCCCCGACCACGGCGACGTGTGGTCGCGCCCCTGGCGGCGCGAGAACGCCGGGGACGGCGCAGATGGCGCGGATGGCGCGGATGGCGCGGACCGGGTCGACCACCCCGACTTCCGGCTCACCCGGCGGATCGGGGGCGGCCCCGGCGGCGGCGCGGTGGTCGACTACCGGCTGACCGCCGCGCCCGGCTACCGCTTCCTGTGGGCCGCCCACGCGCTCCTCGACGTGTCGCGGGACGGCCGGATCGAACTGCCGCCCGGCGCACAGGCCCTGCATTACCCGGACGGGGGTGCGCGGCGCGAGCCGTTCACCTGGCCGTCCGCCGGGGGCACGGGCGACGCGGCGCGTACCCGCTTCGACCTGCTCGGGCCCGACGACGGTACGGCGAGCGGCGCGGTCGTCGAGGCCGCGACGGCGACCGTGCGCGACGGGACCGACCGGCTGCGGTTCGCGCTCGACGTGGCCGGTCAGCCCGCGTCCATCGCCCTGTGGCGGAATCTGGGCGGCTTTCCCGAGGGCGCGCCGTACCGCTCGATCGGCGTGGAGCCGATGCTCGGGCGGGTCTTCGACCTGGCGACGGCGGGGGAGGGGGACGCGGCCCGCGTGCCCGCGAGCGGCGAGGTCCGCTGGCGGCTCACGGTCACGGCCGCCGGTGCTTCCGCCGCCACCGCCGCCGCGTCCGCCCCGGGCCGCTGATCCCTCGACGGGATCGGCGCACCGCGACCGGCTCACCGCACCGCGACCGGCTCACCCCGACCCCACCGCCCGCCCCGGCCCCACGCCGTCCGAATCACCGCAACAGGAAAGGAACATCACCCGTGGACCTGCTCACCGCGCTGCGCGCCCACCGCCTCGTCGCCATCGTGCGCGGCGACGACGAGGACGCGTCGCTGCGCACCGTACTGACCCTGGTCGAGGAGGGCGTCGCACTGGTCGAGGTCTCGCTCAGCGGCCGGAACGCGCTCGGCGTCATCGCCGCGGCCCGGGCCGCCCTCGGCCCCGACGCGCCGCTCGGCGCGGGCACCGTCCTCACCGAGCAGGACGCCAAGGACGCGCACCGCGCCGGGGCCGACTTCGTCGTCACGCCCGCGGTCGGCGAAGGCGTCAGCGCCGCACGGGAGTTGGGCCTGCCCGTGCTGGCCGGAGTGATGACGCCCACCGATATCGTCACCGCGCGGCGGCTCGGCGCCACCGCGCTCAAGCTCTTCCCCGCCGAGCAAGCGGGCGGCCCCGGCTACCTCCGTGCCCTGCGCGGCCCCTTCCCCGACCTGCCCTTCGTGCCCGTCGGCGGCGTCGACATCCCGGCCGCCCGCGCCTACTTCGCCGCCGGAGCCCTCGCGGTCGGCGTCGGCTCGCCCCTCATCGGCGACGCGGCGAGCGGCGGCAGCCGGACCGCACTCCGCGCGCGGGCCAGGGACTTCCTCGCCGCCGTCGCGGAGACGGACGCGCCGAGCGCGCGGGCCGCGCGATGACCGGGAGTACGACCGAACGGGGGCAGCGCCTGGCGCCGTCACTCGCCATGACCGGACGGGGCCCGCGCCGTACCCCCGCGAGGAGACTGCCGTGATCCGGATCGGCGGCCCCGTCGCCTGCCTCGGGGAGACCATGGTCGCGATGGTGCCGGAGACCGGTGAAACGCTCGCGGAGGCACGGCGGTTGCGGGTGGAGGTCGCCGGGGCGGAGTCGAACGCGGCGATGTATCTGGCCGACCACGGGGTGGAGGCCCGGTGGGTGTCGGCGGTCGGTGACGATCCGTTCGGGCGGCGGATCGTGGCCGAGGTCGCGGCGTGCGGGGTGGACGTCGGCGGCGTCAGGACCGACACGGGGCGGCCGACCGGGGTGATGGTGAAGAGCCCCGGCGGGCAGGGCACCCGCGTGCACTACTACCGGCGGGGGTCGGCCGCGTCCGCGCTCGGGCCGCGATCGCTGGCGGCCGAGGCCGTACGCACCGCGGGGCTGCTGCACCTGACCGGCGTCACGGCGGCGCTGTCGGACTCCTGCCGCGACCTGGTGGACTCGGCGCTGCGCGGCCCGCTGCCGGTCAGCTTCGACGTCAACCACCGGCCCGCGCTCTGGCCGGACGGCGCGGCGCCCGGCGTCCTGCGCGACTTCGCCGACCGCGCGGACATCACTTTCGTCGGCCTGGACGAGGCCCAGGAGCTGTGGGGCGCGCACCTCGCCGACGCCGCCGACGTACGCGCCCTGCTGCCGGGCCCGCGCGTGCTGGTGGTCAAGGACGGCGCCCGCGCCGCGACCGCCTTCGACGGCGCGACGGCGCACACCGTGCCCGCCCGCGCCGTCGAGGTCGTGGAACCCGTCGGCGCGGGCGACGCCTTCGCCGCCGGATTCCTCACCGGCCTGCTCCGCGGCGAGCCGCCCGTCCGCGCGCTGCGCCTCGGCCATGTCACCGCGGGCGCGGCCCTGCGGGTCCCCGGCGATCACGGCCCGCTGCCGGACCCCGCCCGTATCGCACACCTGCTGGACGCCACCGAGGCGCGGTGGGCCCCGGCCGCGTCCCCGGGCGGCGTCACCGATAGCTGACGGTGACCTGCTGACGCACGGACCTCTGCGGAACGGTGACGGTCACCTTCCCGGCGGCGGCGTCCCACGCCCAGGCGCTCCTGGCCACCGGGACGCCGTCCACGGTCACGGACTTCGGCGCGGTGGCGTTGGTCACTGGCGCACTGGCGCACCGGGCCTCCTCGGCCAGAATTTACGTGTACGGCAACAGCGCCTCGTTCGAGCGGGTGTCACCCGTGAAGTGCACGGTGGTGCGCTTGTCGGCCCGCGGCCCGGTCGTGAGCCCGGCCCTGCCGCCGTAACCGCCGGTCGGGAGTGAGCCGTACGCCCGCGAGAACCCGCTGGGTGAACGGGGCGCCGCCGAAGCCGTCACGGCCGACGGCGTTGAAGGTCGGCGCGTCCAGGAACGCGGTGTCGCCCGCGTACGCGGTGCGGATCAGCGTGGGGGAGAGGACCTCGAACCGCGCATCGCCCGAGACCACGGCGTCGGTTCGACGTCGGGTCATGTCTGGTTGTGGGTCCGCTTGAGCGCATTTCTGTTCGTGCGCTGACAAGTCGACGATGACAGATCCGGCGCCGCGAGGGGAGTGTGCCGACTGGTGCGAATGGGGTCGGTGCAAAGAGCTGATGCGAGCGGATGTACCCGGCGGGGCGCACCGGCTGGTGAGCCGTCAGGGGGCGGTCTGCTCGCGCAGCGGGCCGGTGTCCTTCGCGGGGTCGGCCGCCGGGGCCGGGGCGCCGGAGTCGTAGCGCCAGAAGGAGCGGGCCAGCGGGGCGGCGAGTGCCACGACCACCACGCAGGCGAGGCCGCCGATCGTCCAGGACAGCCCGGCGCCGAGCGCGGCGGCCATGGTACCGGCGCGCAGGTCGCCCAGCCGGGGGCCGCCGGCGACGACGACGGTGTGGACGCCCTGCATGCGGCCTCGCATCTCGTCGGGGGCGTAGGTCTGGAGGAGTGTCTGGCGCAGGACCGCGCTGATCAGGTCGGCCGCGCCGGCGACGGCGAGGAGCAGGACGACCAGCCAGAGCTGC
The DNA here is from genome assembly GCF_042957385.1 of Streptomyces sp. NPDC008079. Taxonomy (NCBI): domain Bacteria; kingdom Bacillati; phylum Actinomycetota; class Actinomycetes; order Kitasatosporales; family Streptomycetaceae; genus Streptomyces; species Streptomyces sp. NPDC008079. Next base: position 87,541 of record NZ_JBIBIC010000009.1, on the reverse strand, counting down.
CGGGCCAGGCCGGAGACGGCGACGGCGGCGCCCCACGCCAGCACGGCGCCGGTGAGCACCACGCCCTGCCGCCGGATCCGGCCGATCCATCCGCTGGCGAACCCGGCCAGGACGGAGCCGATCGGGATGGCGGAGTAGAGCAGTCCGACCGAGCCGCCGAAGCGGGCGTCCGCGACGTCGGGGAACAGCGACCGCGGCATCGCCAGCGTCATGGCGCAGATGTCCACGAAGAAGCTCATCACCAGCACCGGCCGCCCGCCGATGAAGGACAGCCCGTCCCGTACCGACCGCAGACCCAGGCGGGCCGCGGAGCCGTCCGGCGGAAGTCGGGGCAGCCGCAGCGTGGAGTGTAGCGCGGCCGTGAACAGCACGGCGTCCGCGCCGTACGCGTACGCGAAGCCGTGCGGGACGGTCACGAGGACACCGGCGATCAGCGGGCCGACGACCTCGCCGACCGTGCCGATCACGTAGTTGAGGGTGTTCGCGGCGGGGATCAGGCCGGGCTCGACGATGCGCGGCACGATCGCGCCGCGCGCGGAACTGGCCATCGCGAACCCGGCGGACTGCGTCGCGACCAGGGCGAGGATCAGCCCGACATTGCGCACGTCGAGCAGCGTCTGCGCGAGCAGCGCCAGCGTCACCGTCCAGGTGCCGAGCGAGGACCACAGATACAGCGTCCTGCGGTCGACGGCGTCGGCGACGGCCCCGCCGTAGAGGCCGAAGACGATCAGCGGCACCAGACCGGCGAAGCCGACCATGCCGACGGCCAGCGACGAGTGCGAGATCCGGAAGACCTGGACCGGCACCGCGATCTGGGTGAGCATCGAGCCGACGAACGACGTGCCCTGGCCGATGAAGAGCCGCCGGAAGGCGGGCAGGGCCAGCGGGCGGGTGTCGATGGCGTGGTCAGCGAGCAGCCGCCGCGCTCCGCGAGGGCTCGGCTGCTCCGCGCGCTCCACGGCGTCGCCTTTCATCCGCCTCTGCTTTCCGGGCCGCCGCGGCCCTCTTCCCGTTGCCGTCCGCCGGGGGCCCCTGCCCGGCCGTTCGTCCTGCCGGGCCCTTTGCCGCCGCGGCTCACAGGCGGCAGCTGACCTCCATGCCGTCCTCGACCGGGAAGGTGACGCTCTCGTAGCCGTTGCGCGGATCGCGGACGTAGTCGAGATACGGCGCCAGGTCCGTGAGGTCCACGTCGTCGGCCACGACGAGGGTGCCCGGCGCGAGGCGCGGTTCGAGCAGCCGCAGGACGGGCAGACAGAGGTCCTTCCAGCCGTCGAGCAGCAGGAAGTCCACTGGACCTGACAGCTCGGCGAGGGTGTCGCGGGCGTCGCCTTCGAGGACGGTGACCAGTCCGTCGAGACCCGTCTCGGCGAAGGTCACGCGGGCCGCGGCGGCCTTGTCCGCGCTCAGTTCGGTGCTGATCACCCGCCCCGCGCCGTTGTCGCGCACCGCGGCGGCCAGGTGGAGCGTGGAGATCCCGAAGGAGGTGCCGAATTCGACGACGGTGGCCGGACGGACGGCCCGGACCAGGCTGTACAGGAGTTTTCCGCCGTCGGCCGAGATCGGCATGTACACATCGGCGTTGGCGTCGGCCAACTCCCGCGGCGTCGCCGGGGCGAAGCCGTCGGGCCACGCGGCCCGGATACGGCGGCGGGTCGCGTCGTCCTGCGCGGCCCGGTCGAACATCGCGGTCAGGGCGGAGACGACCCGGGGGTCGCGGAGGGTGCTGGTGGCTGTCATGGGCTCTAGAGTAGACGCACCGTTGCGTTGCGTCTAGAAGTTGCCGACCTACCCCGGGACCCGGAGGATGCAGACATGGAGCGAGGGAGTTCGGTCGCCGACGGCGCCAGGGGCGCCGAAAGCGCGGGGGGCGCCGAGAGTGCGGGCGGCACGGAGGGTGCGGGGGGCGCCGGGGCTGACGCCGACCGGACGGCGCGGCACCACGGCAACCGGCACGGGCGCAGCGAGCAGGCGCGGATGGCCGTACTGGAAGCCGCCGACGACCTCCTGGTCGAGAAGGGCTTCGCCGGTGTCACCGTCGAGGGCATCGCGGCGCGGGCCGGGGTCGCCAAACAGACCATCTACCGCCGCTGGAACACCAAGACCGACGTCCTTCTGGACGCCTTCCTCCAGGACGCCGCCGAAGCCCTCGCCCCGGCCGACCACGGCGATCTCGGCGCCGATCTCCGCGAGCACCTGGGCCTGCTGGCCGGCTTCCTCACCGCGTCAGACGCGGGCGCGGTCTTCCGGGCCCTGCTCGGGCACGCGCAGCACGACCCGCAGTTCGCGGCCGTGCTGCGCGCCCGCTATCTCGACGAGCAGCGCGGCCGCGACCGGCTCCCGCTGGAGAACGCGGTGGGCCGCGGCGAACTCCCCGCCGGTCTCGACCTGACGGCCGAGGTCGACCGGCTCGTGGGGCCGATCTACCACCGCGTCCTGGTGACCGGGGACCCGGTCGACCGGGACTTCACCGACCGTCTCGTGGACGACTTCCTGCGCCGCCACCCCCGTGCCCGTCCCGCGTCGGACGGCGCTTCCTAGCGGCGCGTGGTACGTCCTCCCGTCGGCGTCCCTCAGGCCCCGGTGCCGTCGGCGGCGGCCTTGAGCGCCGCCAGGTCGATCTTCTTCATACCGAGCATCGCCTTCATCGCGCGCTGGCCGCGCTCCGCGTCGGGGTCGTTCAGCATCGCCACCATGCCGGTGGGGACGACCTGCCAGGACAGCCCGTACTTGTCCTTGAGCCATCCGCACGGGCCCTCGGAGCCGCCGCCCTCGGTGAGCCGGGCCCAGTAGTGGTCGACCTCGGCCTGGTCCTCACAGGTGATCAGCAGCGAGACGGCCTCGGTGAAGGGGAACTCGGGGCCGCCGTTGATCGCGATGTACGGCTGGCCGTCCAGCTCGAACGCCACGGTCAGTACGGTGCCCGCCTCGCGCGGACCGGCCTCGCCGTAGTAGGTGGTGTCGGTGATCCGCGAGTTCGGGAAGACCGAGACGTAGAACTCGGCGGCTTCCTGGCTCTCGGTGTCGAACCAGAGGTTGGGGGTGATCCGGGGCATCGCGGTCTCCTCGCGTCAGGCTGTCGTCGGCGCCCGAGCGCCGCCGTTCACCTTTATGACCGGCCGCCCGCCGAAAACTCATCGGCGACACAGCACCCGCGCGGCTCAGTCCCCCAGCCGGTCGATCTGCCGGATCTTGTTGGTGACGTCGAGCGCCGCGACCTTGTAGGACTCGGCGAGCGTCGGGTAATTGAAGACGGCGTCCACGAGGTAGTCGACGGTGCCGCCGCAGCCCATCACGGCGTGGCCGATGTGGATCAGCTCGGTGGCGCCGGTGCCGAAGCAGTGCACGCCGAGCAGCTTGCGGTCCTCCGGCGAGACCAGCAGTTTCAGCATGCCGTGCGCGTCACCGATGATCTGGCCGCGGGCCAGCTCGCGGTAGCGGGAGACACCGACCTCGAACGGCACCAGTTCGTCGGTGAGCTGGTCCTCGGTGCGGCCGATGAAGCTGACCTCGGGAATGGTGTAGATGCCGATCGGCTGGCCGTCCCGCATCGCGTGCACGGGTTCGCCGCAGGCGTGGTACGCGGCGGTCCTGCCCTGCTCCATCGAGGTCGCGGCCAGCGCGGGGAAGCCGATGACGTCACCGACGGCGTAGATGTGCGGGACCGCGGTGCGGAAGTGCTCGTCCACCGATATCCGGCCGCGCTTGTCGGCTTGCAGACCGGCCTTGTCGAGGTCCAGTTCGTCGGTCAGACCCTGCCGTCCCGCCGAGTACATCACCGCGTCCGCGGCGATCTTCTTGCCGCTCTCCAGCACGGTCAGGGTGCCGCGCTCGTGCCGCGAGACCGCCGCGACCGTCTCGCCGAAGCGGAAGGTGACCGCGAGATCGCGCAGGTGGTACTTGAGCGCCTCGACGATCTCGGCGTCGCAGAAGTCCAGCATTCCCTCGCGCTGCTCCACCACGGTGATCTTGCTGCCGAGGGCGGCGAACATCGACGCGTACTCCATGCCGATGACCCCGGCGCCGACGATCACCATGGACCGCGGCACCCGCTCCATGCTGAGGACGCTGTCGGAGTCCAGCACCGTACGGTCGTCGAACTCGACGCTCGCCGGGCGCGCGGGCCGGGTGCCGGTGGCGATCACGATGTGCTCGGCCGTCACCAGCCGGTCCTGGCCGACCGCGTCGCGCACCGCGACGGTGTGCTGGTCGACGAAGCGCCCGGTGCCGGAGAGCAGCGCGACCTGGTTCCTGGAGAGCTGACTGCGGATCACATCGACCTCGCGGCCGACCACATGCTGCGTCCTCGCGGTCAGGTCCGCGACGGTGATGTCCTCCTTGAGCCGGTAGCTCTGGCCGTACAGATCCCGCTGGTTGAGGCCGGTGAGGTAGAGCACCGCCTCCCGCAGCGTCTTGGACGGGATCGTGCCGGTGTGGATCGACACCCCGCCCAGCGAGTCCGCGCGGTCCACCACCGCCGCCCGCCGTCCGAGCTTGGCCGCCGCGATGGCCGCCTTCTGACCACCAGGACCTGAACCGATCACCAACACGTCGAAGTCGGGCACACCAGCGAGTGTGACAGTCGGCGGCCCGCCCCGGAAGGCTTTGCCGAACAGGGCCGCCCGCGGCCGTGGTCGCGCTGCCGCCGGTCCGCTACGTGACCGGCCGCCCCGCCCGCTGCCCGCCCCGTTCCCCGAACCGCTGCTCGCCCGGTTCCCCGACCCGTAACCCGACCGGCTACTTGACCGGCGCGAAGAGGTGCTGCGCCGCCACGGCCGCGCCGCCGCGCGCCCACTCCTCGAACGGCAGCGGGCGCAGCAGCAGATCGCACTCGGCGGCGGCGCCGAACGCCTGGGCGGCGAAGGTCTCGCGGATCTGGTCGGCGAACAGGTCGTAGGTCGCCACGCCCTCGCCGGAGATGATGATCCGCTCGGGGCCGATCAGGTTGGCGACCGAGGCGATGGCGAGGCCGAGCGCGTGCCCGGCGCGGGAGAACACGGCGCGGACCGCCTCGTCCCCGGCGTGCGCCAGCCGTACCGCTTCGGTCATCGTCAGCCCCGGATTCCCCGTGGCCTGCCTGGCCTGCTCGGTGATGGCGTGCGTGGACGCGACGGCCTCCACGCAGCCGGTGTTGCCGCAGGTGCAGGTCCGCTCGGTGCCGCCGACCGGCAGGTGGCCGACCTCCCCCGACACGCCGTGCGCCCCCGACACCACGCGCCCGCGGATGGAGAGTCCGCAGCCGATCCCGGCGCCGACGGTGATCAGCGCGAACGAGTCCAGGCCCGCGCCCGCGCCGAACCACTGCTCGGTGACGGTCAGCGCGCGTACGTCGTTCTCGATCACCGTCGGTGTGCCGGTGGCGGTCTCGACGAGCTGAGCCAGCGCGACCCGGCGCCAGTTGAGGAACGGTGAGTACTGCACGATGCCGGTCTGCCCGTCGACGTCGCCGGAGATGGTCACGCCGATGCTGTGCACGTCCTCGCCGTGCGCGGGCCCGGCCGCCGCGCGCAGCCGCTTGACCAGCCGGGCGATGGCCAGCACCACGGTGCCGACATCCCGCGAGTCGAGGGTGACCCGGCGTGCCACGAGCGGCTTGGCCGTGAGATCGGCCAGTACGCCGATCAGCTCGTCCGCGGTCACCTTGACGCCGATGAAGCGGGCCCGCTCCGGGCGTACCGCGATCAGCGTGGCGGGTCTGCCGGTCGCCCGCTTCGGGGCCGGGGTGCTCAGCTCGGTGATCCAGCCGTCGCTCAGCAGCGGCGCCGTCACTTTGGTGACGGCCCCCGCGGACAGGCCGGTACGTCGGCCGGCCTCGGCCCGGGTGAGCGGCCCGTGGGCGAGCAGGGTCTGGAACACCAGGGCGGCGGCGGGCGGCTGATCGGCGGGAGTCACGTCTCCGACCCTACCTTTCCGCCGGAAGGTAAGGGAAGGCGAGAGTGGCGCGAGGGGTGCACAGAATTCACAGAATCCGCCGGGAAACCAGGTGGCGACTATGTTGACGCTGGAAGGAAACTCTGGCTACAGTCGCCGCACTCCACAGCCGAACGGGGTCCGGGACGGCCCCGAACGGCAGGAGCGCGACCGGCGTTCCTCCCCTCCGGCCGCGGCCTGCGCACGGGGCGGCGTCCCCTCGGACCGCCCCGCGAGCGCAGGCGTCCACGCCAACCAACCCTCCTCGTCACCCGGCCCCGCCGTGCCCGCGCACGGTGCCGAGATGGAGCAGTCATGGCACCTTCCGATGGACCCGTACGCCTCAGCGCCCGTGCCGCCCGCGCCAGGGGCGGCGCCCGGAACGCCGTCCTCCCCGCCCTGCTGGCGGCCGGAGCGCTGATCGCGGCCTTCGCCGTACCGGCGTCCGCGTCGGCGCCCGCTGCCGCGCCCGGCTCCGCACCCGAGTCCGTACAAGCCGCCGTCTCCCGAGCCGCCCCCGCCCCGTCCCCGGTCCTGGCCGCCAAGCCGTACATGGGCTGGAGCAGTTGGAGCCTGGAGTCGACCAACTTCCCCGGCTACGGCGGGATGAGCTGGCTGACCGAGGCGCATGTGAAGCAGCAGGCCGATGTGGTGGCCAAGAAGCTCAAGTCCCACGGCTACGAGTACATCAACATCGACTCGGGCTGGGTCGGCGGCTTCGACCACTACGGCCGTCCGATGCCCAATGCCACGACGTTCCCCGACGGACTGAAGGGTCTGGCGGACTACGTGCACGCCAAGGGCCTGAAATTCGGCGCCTATCTGGCCGTCGGGCTCTACTTCGACGCGTACAACGACGGGAAGTCGCCGGTCTACGGGGCACCGGGCTGTACGACCAAGGACATCGTCTACCCGGACCTGCGCAAGACCAGCGGCTGGGACGACGTCTCCTACCAGATGGACTTCTCCAGCCCGTGCGCCGCGAAGTACATCGACTCCGTCGCGGCCCAACTGGCGGGCTGGGGCGTGGACTTCCTCAAGGTCGACGGCGTCGGCCCCGGCTCCAACCAGGGCGACGCGGCCCACGACAACATCCCCGACGTCCAGGCATGGCACGCCGCGCTCCAGAAGACCGGCCGTCCGATTCAGTTCACGGTGTCCTGGTCGTTGAGTCATGACCGGGCGGACGTGTGGAAGCCGAACTCCAACGGGTGGCGGGTCGACACCGACGTGGAGTGCTACTGCGACACGCTGGTGACCTGGGACAACTCCGTCAAGCAGCGGTGGAACGACGTCGTCCAGTGGATCGACGACGCAGGCCCCGGCCACTGGAACAACCTCGACTCGCTCGACGTCGGCGCAGGCGCGATGGACGGCCTCACCGACGCCGAACGGCAGACCTACATGACGCTGTGGGCGGTCGAGTCCGCACCGCTGTACTCCGGCGACGACCTCACCCGACTCGACCCCTACGGCCTGAAACTCCTCACCAACGACGAGGTGATCGCGGTCGACCAGGCGGGCAACCCCGCCAGGCCCGTCAGCCAGGCCACCGACCAGCAGGTCTGGTACGCCCGCAACACCGACGGAACGTACACCGTCGCCCTGTTCAACCTCGGCAGCGCACCCGCCGACGTCACCGCGGACTTCGCCGACCTCGGCATCACCGGCAAGGCCGCCGTCCGCGACCTGTGGAGCCGCACCGGCCTCGGCAGCGCCTCGGGCCACCTGACGAAGAACCTGCCCCCGCACGGCTCCCGCCTGTTCACCCTCACCCCCGCCAAGAAGACCCCCGCCCCCGGCACCCCCCTCGGCGTCCACGGCACCGCGTCCACCGCCACCACCGTCTCCCTGGCCTGGAACCCGGTGAACACCGGCCCCGCCACCACGGGATACGACGTGTACGTCAACGGCCGCAAGGCCACCTCGACCGGCACCACCTCCGCCACCGTCACCGGCCTCACCCCCGCCACCGGCTACACCTTCACCGTCACCGCCCACGACGCCAAGGGACGCCACTCCGCGCCCGGCAAACCGGTTCCGGTCACCACCCCCGCCCCCGGCGGACGCGTCACCTACGAAGCGGAAGCCCCCGCCAACACCCTCACCGGAAACGCGAGCATCACCGACTGCGCCGCCTGCTCCGGCGGAAAGAAAGTCGGCAACCTCGGCGGGGACAGCGCGGTCGCCATCAACTATGTGACAGCGCCGAAGGACGGCACCTACCTCCTCACGCTCGGCTACGCGGACGGGTCCTCCGGCCGCACCGCCGTGGTCACCGCGGGCGGCTCGTCGTTCCAGCTCCCGCTGCCCGGCGGCAACGACAACAACTGGGGCGTGGCGCGGTCCGTGACCGTACCGGTCCACCTGAAGGCGGGCGACAACACCGTCACCTTCGGCAACCCGGCCGACTACGCCTCGGACGTCGACCGCGTCACCGTCTGACCCCGGTCGCCGTCCCGCGGTTGGGGCGCGGCAGCCGCCACGGCTGCCGCACCCCACCGGCGGCGCCCTGGTGCCCGATGACGATGATGGTCACCGGACCTGCGGAAAGGACTCATTCATGACCACCATCCCCGCGCGGATCGTCACCCTGCGCGCGGCAGGCGCCGCCCTCGTCGTGGTGCTCGGCGAGCCGGTGCCCAGAGTCCTGCACTGGGGCGCCGACCTCGGCGATCTCTCGGACGCCGACCTCGCCGCGCTGAGCCTGACCGCCGAGGGCGCGGTGCTCAACAACTCCCTCGACGTCCCGCGCCGGTTCACCGTCTGGCCCACCGAGGCCGACGGCTGGTCCGGCAGCCCCGCCCAGCAGGGCCACCGGGCGGGCACCGCGACCACCCCGCGGCCGTCCCTGACCGGCGCCGAGCAGCGCGAAGTGCCCGGCGGCGGTGAGTTGGTGATCCGCCTGCGGGACGAGGTCAGCGACCTGGCCGTCACCGTCACCTACCGCCTGGAGCCGTCGGGCGTGCTCGGGGTGCACGCCGAGCTGACCGCGGGGCAGGCGGCGGACTCCGGCACGGACCCGGCGCCGTACGACCTGTCCGCGCTCGGCCTGCTGCTGCCGCTGCCCGAACGCGCCGGTGAGGTACTGGACTTCACCGGCAAGTGGAGCAGGGAACGCTCCCCGCAGCGCCGCCCGCTGCACTACGGCTCGTACGTCCGCGAGGTCCGGCGCGGCAAGCCCGGCGTCGACTCGCCGTACCTGCTGACCGTCGGCGTGCCCGGCTTCGGCTTCCGGGACGGCGAGGTGTGGGGCCTCCACGTCGGGTGGAGCGGCGACCAGCGGTATCTCGTCGAGCGGCTGCCGGAAGGCGCGGGCAGCGACCACGCCGTGGTGCTCGGCGGCGGCGAACTGCTGCGCGCGGGCGAGGTACGGCTGGCACCGGGGGAGTCGTACACCTCCCCGGTCTGCTGGTTCGCCTGGTCCGACGCGGGCCTTGACGGGCTCGCCGACCGCTTCCACACCCTGCTGCGCGCCCGCCCCACCCACCCGGCCACCCCGCGCCCGCTGATCCTCAACAGCTGGGAGGCGGTCTACTTCGACCACGACCTGGACCGGCTGCTGCGGCTGGTCGACCGGGCCGCCGAGGTCGGCGTCGAGCGCTTCGTCCTGGACGACGGCTGGTTCAAGGGGCGCCGCGACGACACCGCGGGCCTCGGCGACTGGACGGTGGACGCGACCGTCTGGCCCGACGGCCTGACCCCGCTGGCCGACCACGTCCGCTCCCTCGGCATGGAATTCGGCCTGTGGGTCGAGCCGGAGATGGTCAACCTCGACTCCGACCTCGCCCGCGAGCACCCGGGCTGGATCCTCGGCCCCTCGGCGGGCCTCGGACCCAGCTCCCGGCACCAGTACACGCTCGACCTCGCCAACGAGGACGCCTGGCAGTACCTGCTCACCTCGCTCGACACCCTCGTCGGCCGGTACGGGATCGGCTACCTGAAGTGGGACCACAACCGCGAGCTGCACGAGGCGGTCGAGCGCGGCCCCGGCGGCGTCGACCGGCCCGGAAGCCGCGCCCAGGTCCTCGCGCTGTACCGGCTGATCGACGCGCTCAAGGCCCGCCACCCGGGCCTGGAGATCGAGAGCTGCGCCAGCGGCGGCGGCCGGATCGACCTCGGCATCCTCGCCCGTACCGACCGGGTGTGGGCCTCGGACTGCAACGACCCGGTGGAACGGCAGACCATCCAGCGCTGGACTGGCCAGCTGCTGCCGCCGGAACTCTTCGGCGCGCACGTCGGCCCCACGCCCAGCCACACCACGAGCCGTCCCGGCACCGACACCTTCCGGATGGCCACCGCCCTGTTCGGCCACGCGGGCATCGAACAGGACCTCAGCCGCTGCACCCCCGAGGAGCTGGCCCGGCTCACCCACTGGTCCGCGCTGTACCGCGAGCAGCGCCCGCTGCTGCACTCGGGACGGGTGGTCCGCGCCGACCTCGCGGGCGGCGCCGTCCTGCTGCACGGCGTCGTCGCCGCCGACGGCTCGGCCGCGCTGTACGCGTGGGCCAGGATCGCCACCTCGCCCGAGGGCCAGTCGGGCCGCGTCCGGCTGCCGGGCCTCGACCCCGCCACCGCCTACCAGGTCCGCGTCCGCACCGAGATCGGCCTGCCCTCCTTCCACCAGACGACCGCACCGCCGTGGCTGGCCCGCGCCCTCGAGGGCTGGCTGCCGCTGCCCGGCGCCGTCCTGGCCACGGCGGGAATCCCCATGCCCACGCTCGACCCGGAGCACGCGATGCTCATCGAGGTGCGCACGGCACCTTGACCCGGCGGACCGGCCGGCCGGCGGACCGGCCGGCCGACGGGCGTACGGACCGGGGGAGCCCATTGGGGGAGGCATTCGTACCCCAGGTGTACGAATGTCGAATCCACCGGCGCAGGCGGCACGGCGAACCGCCCTCGAACGGGTCACGGACCCGCACGGAGGCGGTTCGCCCTGTTAGGCAGGAGTCGATGCCCGCCATCGAACCCTGGAGTCCCCTTGTCCTTCGCCACCGCCGCCCGCGAGGAGCCGACCGCCTGCCTGCCCGGCCCGGTGCCCGCCCAGAGCGACGGCGCCACGGCGCGGCCATTCGCCCGGATCAGTGAGTGGCATCTGGAGTACGAGGGCTTCCGGTACACCTGCCGGATCAGGCACCACGAACGGCCGGTCGACGCCCCCCTGCTGATCCTCGGCGGCTCCTCCCAGGACCGGCACTCGTGGATGCGGCACGAGCAGCGGATCGGCACCGCGGCCGACGTGATCACCGTCGACCTGCCGGGCTACGGCACCGCCGACTTCCTCCCGGCGTTCTACGGCATCGACTTCCTCGCCGCCGTCGTCCGGCATCTGCTGGACGAGCTGGTCGTGCCCGCCGTCAACCTCGTCGCGGCCTGCTTCGGCGGCGCCGTCGGCCTGCGCTTCGCCCAGCACTACCCGGCGCGGGTCGAGCGGCTGTTCTTCGTCGGCATGACGACCCGGATCCCGCCGGACTACGCGGCGGCCATGGAACGCTGGGACGGCATGATCGACCGCGGCGAGACCGACCGGATCGCCCGCGAGCTCACCGACCGCTTCATGTCCCCGCCCGGCACCGGCCGGGTACGTAAGCACGCGGCCGTCGCCCGCCTGGTGTACGGCGGTCTGATCGGCCAGGACGCCGAGCAGCTGCGGAAGTCCGCCGAGCACAACAAGCGGCTGATGCGGCACGAGTGGTACCGGCCGGAGCCCGTACCCGCGGTGCCCAGCCTGGTCGTCACCGGCGAGTACGACACGCTGTGCACCCCGGAGATGGGCCGCGAGGTCGCCGCGGTGCTGCGCGCGGCCACCTTCCTGACCATCGACGAGACCGACCACCTCGCGCCGGTCGAGCGGATCGCGGACTTCGCCGACCTCGTCACCCGCTTCTGCGCCGGCCACCCGCTGGACGACCTGCCGTACTGCAGCGCCCCCGAGTCGGCCGCGGCCGGCACGCTCCGGGAACCGGCCGTGGCCTGGCGCGGCCGACCGTAAGACCGGCGGTATGAGCGACTGTAAAGCCCGGCGATGATGACCGGCGGTGACGGGAGTCCGCAAGGGCAGGGGACCCGCGCTACGGGGTCGGGATGCCCGCGGGCTTGTTCGGCAGGCCGAAGCGGACCGGGACGCCGGGGGAGTACAGCACGCTGACCGGGTCCCCCAGCGGCCGGGCCAGACCGGCGGCCGTCACCACGTCCTCGTCCAGGGACAGCAGCTCGGCGCGGTGTAGCGGCCAGCGCGGATGGGCGTTGGGCAGATACACCGGCCGCCCGAAGAAGGCGTTGTGCATGCCCCAGCGGGCGGTGAGGAAGTGTTCGAGTTCCGTGGGCTCCGCCACCGGCTCACCGATCCGTACGCTCAGCGAGGCCCGCGCGCCGCGCGGCCCCGGCCAGCGGCGGGAACTGGTGTACGTGATGGTGTCGGCGTCCCGGCGCACCGACATCCGCGACCACAGATAGGGCAGCCGGAAGACGCCCCGGCCCACGACGACCGGTATCAGCCGGGACGCGTCCAGCGACCGGAACACCACACCGCGCCGCCCCCGCTCGTCCACCGAGTACAGCCGCACATTCGTCTCGGGGAAGGTGCCCAGGTACGGCACACCGGGCAGCCGGAACCAGCCGACCCGGTGCATGCGGAAGGCGACCAGACCCACGTACGTGACGCCGTGCAGGGTGTCGGGCCGTACGCCCGGCGGCAGCAGCGGTGCCACCAGCCCAGGCTCCACCGGCCAGTGCACGAAAGCCAGGTCCAGCCACCACTGCGTCATCAGCGGCTCGGCCGCGGCGCCGGGCGGCGCCTCGGCCACGATCGGCTCCGCGTCGGCGGGGATGGTGGACACGCCGTCCAGCATGCCACCGCCGCGTCACCGGCCGGGCTCCGGGGGACGGCCGGTCAGCTCGGGCGGTAGCGGATCTCCAGCATCAGACAGCCGGGGCCCGTGCGGTACGGGCCGTGCGGCATGCCGGGAGGGCGGGAGGCGAAGTGGCCGCTGGCGAAGGTCTTCCCCAGGGTCAGATCCTCCAGCTCGCCCTCCAGGAGATAGACCTCCTCGTAGTAGGCGTGCCTGATCACCCCGGCGGCTGAGGTGTCGAGCCCCGGCTCCCAGCGCGCGAGCCGGGTCAGCTCCGCGCCGTCGGCGGCCGGGTCGGCGGACAGCACGCGCTCGCTGACGCCCGGCGAGCCCTCCGCCGGGGTCCACGGGATGTCCGCGGCGGCGAGGAATTCGTGTTCGTCCTTCACGGGGGAGACCTCTTTCAGCACGGGTACGGGGGTGCGGGCGCCGGCCTCGAATTCGGTTGACCGACGCATGCGGCCGGTATAGCAATGCCGGGTGATAGAAGGCGAGAAAATCCAGCTCAGGGCCAGGATCGAGAGCGATGTCCCGGTGCTCCACGCCGAGTTGCAGGACGACGTGGTGGGCAGGTCCCGCTCCGACTCCCGCCCTTGGCGCCCCATATCGCCGGGCACGGCGGACTCACCGTACGCGGTGAACGGGCTTCCTCCGGAGGTGGTCGTCTTCTCCGTGGTGGAGACGCGGACGCGGGAGCTGGCGGGCGCGGCCTCGATGTGGGGAATCGACACCCACAACCGGCTCGCCCACCTCGGGATCGGTCTGCGCCCCGCCTACCGCGGTCGCGGCCTCGGCACCGACGTCGTGCGCGCGCTGTGCCACTACGGCTTCGTCGTGCGCGGTCTGCACCGGATCCAGCTCGAAACCCTCGCCGACAACACCGGGATGATCACCGCGGCCACACGCGCCGGATTCCGTGTCGAGGGAACGCTGCGCCGGGCGGCCTGGGTGTACGGCTCCTTCCTCGACGAGGTGGTCCTCGGGCTGCTCGCCGACGAGTGGACCCCGTAGGGCGGACTCACCGCGTCCGGCTCATGGACGTACGGTCAGTCGGTCAGTCGGCCGGTCAGCCGGTCGGCCGGGGAGACCGGCGGACGGCCGCGCGGCGCGGTTCACATGCCCTCGCGTACGCGACAGGAAGCGGCCGACCCGCCTGGCCGGGAAGACGTATTGTCCGATATGCACCGTTATGCTCGACGGTGTGAAGACGATCCGATCCCGCTGGCGCTCCTGGTGGCCGGACGTCCGATGGGATCCCGTCCTCCTGACCCCGCTCCTGCTGACCGTGATGATCATAGTGGTGGCGCTGGTCACTCCGACCGACTTCGCGATCAGCCGCCTGCTGCCCGCCGCTCCCGCGCTCGCCGCCTCCATGTGGCCGGTGCGCCCGACCGTCGCGCTGGGCGTGGTGGCGACCGCCGTGGTGGTCGGTGACTCGCTCATCATCGACTCCCCGAACATGCTGTTCACGGCCGGGGCGATCGCCGTGGTCACCGCCGCGGCCGGATACGCGGCGCACAGCCGGCTGCACCGCGAGGAGACCCTCACCCAGGTCAGATCGGTGGCCGACACCGCACAGGCGGTCGTCCTGCGGCCGGTGCCGCCCCGTGTCGGGAACGTGGACGTCGAGACGCTGTACGTGGCCGCCGCCGCGGAGGCCCGGATCGGCGGTGACTTCTACGCGGCGGCCGACACCCCGCACGGCGTACGCCTGCTCATCGGCGACGTCCGCGGCAAAGGGCTGAACGCGGCGGGCGCGGCCGGGGCGATCGCCAACAGCTTCCGCGACGCCGCCCACGACGAACCCGACCTCGCGGCGGTCGCGCGCAGGCTGGACAGGAGTGTGGTCCGCTACAGCGCGTCGATCCCCGGCGGCGACGCGCCCGAGCGCTTCGCCACCGCCCTGTTCGTCGAGATCCCGGCCGACGGAGGCCACGCCGTCCTCCTCAACTGCGGCCACCCGCCGCCGCTGCTGCTGCGCGGCGACCAGGCCACGTCCCTCGACCCGAGCGCCCCGTCACCGCCCCTCAACATGGCCGTGTTGATCGGATCCGACTACCGCATGGACACCGTCCCGCTGGTCCGCGGCGACCGGCTGCTGCTCTACACCGACGGCGTCATCGAGACCCGCGACGACACGGGCGCGTTCTTCTCGCTGCGCCGATGGGTGAGCGGCAGACCGCCCGTGGAGCCCAGGGAACTGCTCGACCAGCTCCGCGCCGAGCTGCTGCGCTTCAGCGACGGACAGCTCGACGACGACATCGCCGCCGTGCTCGTACGCTCCCGCGCGGGGGCGTACGATTCGCGCGGTTCGGGCAGCGCGGACGGCTCGTCCGGCTCAGGCGGCGGCTCACCCGGTTCACGCGGCGCGGGTGAAGACGTGTGAGCGGCCGATCGGGGTGAAGCCCCGCCGCGCGTACCAGGTGCGCGGCCAGTCGTCCGCGTCCGCGATCAGGAACAGCAGCGGGCACCCGGCCGCCAGGTGCACGGCGGTGGCGAGATTGACGTCCGCGTAGCCGCGCCGCTGATGCGTGGTCGCGGTGACGACCTCCTCGATCTGCGCGATGCCCTCCGCCGGGTCGAGGTAGAGGTCGGTCCACGCGCCGACCGCCCCCTGCTCGTCCCTGACCGCCAGGAAACGCACCTGTTCCGCGCCCCGCAGCCGGGCGGCGCGGCGGTCGGTGAGCTGGCGCAGCACCTCGTCGTCGGCCTTCGGCAGCCACTGCCGCGTCTGGCGCAGCACGGCGGACCGCAGGGCCCGCGGCGTGACGGTCTCGGCGGCCGGGTCCGGCGCGGGCGCGGGACCCGAGTGCCGCATCACCAGTTCCGTCTCGTGCTCGTAACCGGCCGCGAGCAGCGTCGGCGCGCACAGCACACCGAACTCGTCGTCCAGCACCGAGATCCGGCGGTGCGGCAGATGGGCGAGTACGGCGTCGGCGAACGCGGGCAGCTCGTCCACCGCCACCGGTCCCTCCACGACGATCTGATTGTGCTCGTGGGAGGCGGCGTACGCGCCGTTGAGGACCGCCGCGCCGCCGGGGAACTCGACGACGCACCGGGCCTGCCGCCGCTGGAAGGCGGCGCGGAAGGACGCGATGCGGTGCAGATCGACGGCGGAGACCTCGACGGCGGGCATACCGCCCAGTCTAGGAACACCTGGTCACGGCGCCGCAAGCGTATTTCCCGCCGCCCGCGCGCCGTACCGCCGCCTCGGGGAGGCGCGACCGGTCGGCCGTCACTCCCCGATGTCCTCGTACCAGAGCTCGGGCCGCGCCGTGATGAAGTCCCGCATGAGCGCGACGCAGTCGGGGTCGTCCAGCAGCGTGATCCGCACGCCGTGCTCCGCGAGCCAGTCGTGGCCGCCGGAGAAGGTGCGCGCCTCGCCGATCACCACATGGCCGATGCCGAACTGCCGGATCAGCCCCGAGCAGTACCAGCACGGGGACAGCGTCGTCACCATCGTCGTGCGCCCGTATCCGCGCAGCCGTCCGGCGGCCCGGAAGGCCGAGGTCTCGCCGTGCGCCGACGGGTCGCCGTCCTGCACTCGGCGGTTGTGCCCGCGGCCCAGCACGTGCCCGTCCTGGCCGAAGAGGGCCGCGCCGATCGGGATGCCGCCCTCGGCGAGCCCGGCGCGGGCCTCCTCCAGGGCCGTGGCCAGCATCGTTGTCGGTTCCGGGGCCGCCGCGTCAGTCATGTGCCCACTGTGGCCGCGGGGGAGCGCCGCCGCAATGCCGTCGGCGGCGGACGGTCCGAGGCGCGGAACCGCTCCCTTCCCCCGTGGCCCGGCGCGGACGCCGTGCAAGGGTAGTGACAGGCGTGGCCCGCGTTGCTTCAATGCAGCAAGCGCTTTCCGTCCCCGTTTCCCTGGAGCCGCCGCCGTGCCGATATCCCGTCGTGTCCTGCTCTCCTCGGTCCCGGCGGCGAGCCTGACGGCCCTGGTCGCACCCTTGCGCGCGCGAGCCGCGGACGGCCCGGTCCCGGCGGGCGGCGCGCACGGCGCGAGCGCGGACCAGGCGGCGCTCGTCGCCAACACGGTGGCGGTCTTCGCCGGTACCGCCGAGTCCAACGTTCGCCCCGAGGTCGCCGCGAAGCTCACCGCGATCGAGGCGACCGCCCGCGCCAGGCTGGCCGCGCTGGGCACGGCAGGAGCGCATCAGCTCTTCGGCGGCCTGACGCTCGGCACCAGCGACACCAACCTGACGACGTCGTTCCAGTACCTGTACGAGACGGCGCTCGCGACCCGCGTACCCGGCGCGCCCGGCGGTCCGGGCTCCGGGCTGCGCGACGACGTGGCCGTGCAGCGGCGCGTCATCGACGGCCTGGCCTTCCTCTACGACGGCTACTACGGCGACCAGGCGAAGGGCTACTACGGCAACTGGTTCAACTGGGAGATCGGCATCTCCACCCACGTCACCAAGACGCTGCTGCTCCTCCAGGACGCCCTCGCCGCCTACCGGCCCGACCTCACCGCCGCGTTCGTGGCCGCCATGGACGCCTATCTGCGCAATGGCAAGGACGGCGACGTCGACCTCGACTCGCGCTTCCACACCGGCGCGAACCTCGCCGACATCACCACCAACCGCATCCTGCAAGGCGCGGTCCTCGGCGACGACGCCCGCACGTCCAAGGCCGTCGCCGACCAGTTGACGGTCTTCGCCACGATCGACCCGTACGGTCTGCGGCACGGCGTCACCGACGGCTTCTACGCGGACGGCTCCTTCATCCAGCACGCCTCCGTCGCCTACACCGGCTCGTACGGCACCGGGCTGCTGAGCCGCGTCGTGCAGACGGTCCGGATGCTCGACGGCACCAGCCATGTGCAGGGCGACGACCTGATCGGCGTCGTGCAGGGCTGGATCGCCGAGGGCTTCGCCCCGCTGATCTTCGAGGGGTGGATGACCGAGATCGTCAAGGGCCGCGCGATCTCCAGGACCACCACCGGATACGCGGACGTCGCCACCGTCGTCGAGGCCGTCACCGGAATATCCGCCTACGCCTCCGCGAACGACGCGGCGGCGCTGGCCGGTTACGTCCGCTACGTACGGCAGACCTCGCGGGCCGCCCTCGACCCGGTCACCTTCGTCTCCCCGACGACCGTCGTCCGCTACGCCGACATCCTCGCCGACACCTCGGCCCCGGCGCGCGACCTCGTCCCGGCCGCGCACCACGCGGCCCTCAACTCCATGGACCGGACCGTCCACCGCCGCCCCGGCTACGCCTTCGCGCTGGCCCGCAGCTCGGCCAGGATCAGCAAGTACGAGTACATGAGCGGCGAGAATCTGCTGCCGTGGTTCCAGGGCGACGGCGCCCACTACCTCTATCTCACCGGCCAGGACCAGACCCGCGCCTACGGCATCGACTACCTCACCGCCGTGTCGCCCTACGGCCTCGCGGGCGTCACCGCCCCCGTCGAGACCCGGCGCAGCGTGCCCGAGCTGTACGGCACCGCCTGGTACGACAACCCGGACCAGGGCTTCACCGCCTCCTCCGAGTCGCAGAACACCTACGTCTACTTCCCGCGCGCCACCAACGCCCTCTCCGGCGGCGCCACCCTCGGCGCGTACGGGACGGCCGCCTTCGTGCAGTCCGACGACGCCGCCTACGCCGCCGAGCGGGCCGGGCTCCTGCCGGACGACTTCGTCGTCTACCGCAACGCGGACGCCACGAAGTCCTGGTTCATGCTCGACGACGAGATCGTCGTCCTCGCCGCCGGAGTCGGCGACGGCGCGGGCCGCGCGGTGACCACGACGCTCGACACCCGGATCGCCGACCCGGCGGACCCGGTCACCCTCACCGGGCGGCTGCGCGACGGCGCCCCGTGGTCCGGCACCGGCACCGCGCCGCTGGCCTGGCTGCGCTACGCCGACGCGGGCCAGGGCACGGCCGTGGGGTACGTCTTCCTCGACGGCTTCGAGGACCGGCGACAACCGGACCGGGGACACGGGCGGTCCGGACCGCGCACCACCGTCGCGCTGGACACCGTCGCCCGCAGCCGCCGCGTCGTCCGTACCTCCAACCCCGACACCACCGTGACCAAGCAGGTCTTCGCCGTCCGCGTCGAGCAGGCCGCCGGAGCGCGGCCGGTCTCCGTGGCGTACGCCCTGGTCCCGCACGCCAGCGAGGCGCGTCTGCGGTCGTACGCCCGCGGCCCGCTGTCGGTGGTCGCCAACTCCACGGCGGCGCAGGCGATACGCCACCGCGACCTGGGCCTGCTCGCCGTCAACACCTTCACCGCGGGCCCGCACCACGCCGAGCGGCTCTCCGTCGAAGGGCCCGCGTCCGTCCTGCTGCGGGAGGACCGGCGCGGCGTGGTCTCCCTCGCCGTCGCCGACCCCACCACGCAGCGCGACCGGATCACGCTCGTCCTCCGGGGCCGTCCGCTGCGCGCGGTCACCGCCGACGACGGCGTGCGCGTCTCCCGTGTGCCCGGCGGCACCCGCGTCGAGGTGACCACCCGGCACGCGTACGGCCGCAGCTTCACGGCCACGCTGCGCTGACCGCCTGGCCCGGCCGGTCCCCGGGAACCGCGGCGACCGCCGTGGGCGCTGTCCGTCGCGGGTCCCGGTAAGGGGTCGGCAAAGGATCGGCGCGGACCGCCCGCGTGTCCGATTCGCCCGCATGCCGTTCGTCTACAGTCGTGTAGTCGTCGGCCTGTCGGGGCTCGCCGCCCTGGTCGGCGCGTGCTCGGGGCCGTGCTGTGCGGAGAGCGGAATCGGCCTGCGCGCCGGGAGAGTTGCGGTCCTGTGGAACAACCTGTGGAGCAGCGGTCCGCGCGTGCGTGGACGGTCGGAGCGATGCCGTACGAGTCGGCGGGCGCCGGTCCCGTACGGCACCGGCGGACGGGGCGGAGCGGCCTCGCGGCCGGCGGCGCCCTGAGCAAGGTGCCGGAGGTGACCGCCTGGTTCTGGCTGACCAAAGTGCTCACCACCGGCATGGGCGAGACGACCTCGGACTTCCTGGCCCGCGCGCTCGGCCCGGTCGTCGCGGGCGGCCTCGGCCTGATCGGCCTGGTGGCGCTGCTGGTCGCCCAGTTCCGCGCGCCGCGCTACTCGCCGTGGATCTACTGGTCGGCGATCGTCATGGTCAGCGTCTTCGGCACCATGGCCGCCGACGTCGTGCACGTGGTGGCCGGAGTACCGTACGCGGTCTCCACGATGGCCTTCTCGCTGATCCTCGCGGCCGTGCTCACCGCCTGGTACGCCGGCGAGGGGACGCTGTCCATCCACAGCGTCCGCACCCCGCGCCGCGAGGCGTTCTACTGGGCGACCGTCCTGACCACCTTCGCGCTCGGCACCGCGGCCGGCGACCTCACCGCGGGCAGCCTGCACCTGGGCTACTTCTCCTCCGGCGTCGTCTTCGCCGTCCTGATCGCCGTACCGGCGCTCGCGGGCCGCTTCCTCGGGCTCAACGCGGTGGCCGCCTTCTGGTGGGCGTACATCCTCACCCGCCCGCTCGGCGCGTCCTTCGCCGACTGGATGGGCGTACCCCTCCACCGCGGCGGCCTCGGCTGGGGCACGGGACCGGTCAGCCTGGTGCTCACCGTCCTGATCGCCGCGCTGGTGGGCTTCCTGGCGGTCAGTCACCGCGACCTGCCCGCGAACGCGGGCGCGTAGCACCGGACGTGGCGCGCGGTCGCGCGCGCCGCCGCCGGGATCCGGCGGCGGCGCGGGGGCCGAGGAAGCTGTCCACCGCCCCCGCGCCGAATTTCTGCACGATGCTGTACGCCAGCACGGGCATCAACACCTGCGGATGCGCGGGAAGATGAGTCGCCGCGAGCACCGCGCTCGCGCTGCTGTTGTTCATCCCCGAGGCCAGCGTGATCGCGACCGTGTCGGCCCGGTCACTGCGCAGACCGCGCGCCAGACCCCAGCCGACGGCCAGCGCCGCGAGGCACGCCAGGGCCGCCACACCGACCGACGCGGCGATGAACGCCACCTGCGGGTGCCGCAGTTGACCGCCCAGCGCGCCGCACGCGTTGGCGTACGTCAGCAGCAGTGACGCCAGCAGCGCGGCCAGCTTCAGACCGGGAAGCGCGCGGTCCCGCCGCTCCCGCGACGTCATCCGCTGCGCCAACAGCCCGGCCAGGCACGGCGTGACGACCCCGGCCAGCGCGAAGGCGCCGCTGCTCGCACCGGCCATCCGCCCCAGATCGTGGGCGTAGTGGCCGTGCGCGAAGACGGCGGCCATGGAGAGCGTCAGCGGGGTGGTCAACGGGCTGAGCAGCGTGGAGGCGAGCACGATGCCGACCACCAGCGCGTGGTTGCCGCCCGCCCGGCCGCCCCAGACCGTCGCGCCCCCGGCCACCGGCATGGCGCCGACGAGCGCGATCCCGGTCAGCAGCCCGCTGCCGCCGTCGGTGTCGGGCGAGAACCGCAACAGTCCCGCCAGCAAGGGCAGGACGAGCAGCGGCACGGCCGCGTTCACCGCCGTACCGGTCATCAGCGCCCCCGGGCGCCTGGCCAGCGCGGGCAGCCGCCGCACCGGCACCTGAAGGGCCGCCGTGAACAGCACGAACGCCAGCAGCGCCGAGGGCGGCGACAGCGCGGCGGCCGGTACGCCGACCCCGCGCGGCACGCTCCACCGCAGGTGCCGCAGCCACAGACCGGCGGCGGGAGCGACCGTCGCGACGGCGTAGGCCAGGGCCATCAGCCAGGTCAGGGACCGTTGGACGCGCGCGAGGGCGCGGGGGACGAAGGGAGCACGCACGGGCTGTCGTTCCTGTCTGCTGCGATACGGCACGGGGGACCGGTGGACGCCGGTGACCGGCGCGGGCCGCGTATCAGCGCAGACAGGACGGTGGCAGCCTCGTACGTCATCAGGCGGTTTCCGCCGCCCGCCGGTCCTGCTGGGCGTGCTCGTCCAGCGGCGTGTGCGGTGCGGGCCGCTGGTCCTTGCGGGTCCGGGTCAGATAGACGACCAGCGCCAGGATCGTGGCCAGGAACAGCGCGCTGGTGCCCACCGTGCCGAGGCCGAGACCGCCGTCCGCGCGCGGCTGCGAGAGGTAGTCGCCCAGGGACGCGCCCAGCGGCCGGGTCAGGATGTACGCCAGCCAGAACGCGAGCACGGCGTTCAGCCGCAGCCGGAAGTGCGCCAGCGCGACCACCGCGATGACCGCGCCGAAGGCGAGCGCGGAGAGCCAGTAGCCGAGGTTCATCCGCTCCGCGACCAGGTCGCCCGCCGCCGTGCCCAGGGCGAAGGTGAACAGGATCGCCGCCCAGTAGAACGCCTCACGGCGCGGGGTGCGGATGCTGTGGATCGACAGCGTCCGCTCGACGGCGAACCAGAGCGCGAAGGTCGCCGCCAGGACGACCGCGAAGACCGCGGTCGTGGTGGTCAGCGCCACCCCGAGGTTGTCGGTCAGATTGTCCGTGACCAAGGTGCCCACCACGCTGATCAGCACCACCGCGAGCCAGTACACGCCCGGCACGTACCGCCGTACCCGGAACTGCGCCACCAGGGCCGCCACCAGCAGCACCGACATCACGTACGTCGTGTTCGTCAGGCCCATGTGGAGACTGGTGTTGAGATAGTCCGCCGCGGTCTCGCCGACCGTGGTGCACAAGACCTTGATCAGCCAGAAGTAGACGGTGACTTCCGGCACCTTGTTGAGCATCGTGCGCACCCCGGGCGCGGAGCCCGAGCGTTCCATGGTCGTTGTCATGCCGCGCAGGCTGGCACGCGGCGCCTGAACACAACCTGAGCGCCGCCCCGCCTCCGGCCGCCCGGCCCTTCCCCGACGTGCCCGGTCGTCGATACTGGGCCGCATGACCGCTCACTGCGTCCTGATCGTCGAGGACGACCACGGACTGCGCGACGTCCTCGCCCGCGGCCTGCGCGAAGAGGACTTCGAGGTGCTGACCGCCGCCGACGGCGCGAGCGCGCTGCGTACGGTCGGCCCGCGCGTGGACGCGGTCGTCCTCGACGTCGGCCTTCCCGACTCCGACGGGCGGGACGTCTGCCAGGCCATGCGCGCTGTCGGCATCGAGGCCGCCGTGCTCTTCCTCACCGCGCACGACGCCCTGCACGACCGGCTGTCGGGCTTCTCCTCCGGCGGCGACGACTATCTCGCCAAGCCCTTCCACCTGGCCGAGCTGACCGCCCGTCTGCACGCGGCGCTCCGCCGCGGCAACCGCGTGGCGGCCCGCGAGGTCAAGGGACTGCGCCTGGACCCCGTCACGCACGCGCTGTCCGCGGACGGCGGCGCGGCCGTACCCCTGACCCCCACCGAATTCCGCATCCTGGCCTGCCTGATGGCCGCGCCCGGCGCCGCCGTACGACGGCACAGCCTGGTACGGGCGGCGTGGCCGCACGGCGCCCAGGTCAGTGACAACACCCTTGACCAGTACGTGTCGCGGCTGCGCCGCAAGCTCCGCGAGACGGGCAGCACGCGCGGCATCGACACCGTGCGCGGCATCGGATACCGGTTCGCGTGAGGCCGCCCGCCCGCGTGCGACGTCCGGGCCGGGCGGAACGCCCGAGCCGCGCCGGGCAGCAGCCGCGCGCGGGGCGCCCGCGCCGCCGGGGTCTGTCCGGCACGCTGCCCGCGACCCTGCGCGGCCGACTGGCGCTGCTCGCCCTCGTCACCACCGTGCTGTGGGTGGCGCTGCTCACCGCCGCGTTCAACGTCGCGCTGCACGAGATACTGCGCCGCCAGGCCGACGACCTGCTGCGCACCCGCGCCGCGGCCGTCGCCGCGACCGTCGACATCCGCGCCGACGGGACCATCGCCGTCCGGGAACCGGGCGATGACGGCGCGCTCGACAGCGGAATCTGGATCTACCGCGGCGCCCACGTCGTCGAACGCCCCGCCGCTCCGGAACCGCTCCAGCGCCGCGCGGACGCCCTCGCGGGCAAGGGGACCCGATTCGCCGACACCTCCACCCCGCGCTCGACCCGGCTGTACGCGATGCCGCTGGGCGGCGGGGGAGTTCAGGTCGCCACCGTCGTGGCCGCCGCGAGCCTGGAGCCGTATCTGCTCACCGCCCGTTCGGCGCTGGCCGGTTCGCTCGGCCTCGCCCTGCTGCTGGTCGGCGGCGTCTACCTCGTCACCCGCATGGTGATCGGCCGCGCCCTGCGCCCGGTCAGCACCATGAGCGACCAGGCGTCCCGCTGGAGCCGGTACGGCGCGGCGCAGCGCTTCGGCGCGCGGGAGGCCAGGCCCGCGGAACTGGCCGCGCTGGCCGCCAATCTGGACCAGCTCCTCGACCGCCAGGCGGCCGTCCTGCGGCACGAACAGCAGTTCACCGCCGAGCTCTCCCACGAACTGCGCAATCCGCTGGCCCGGATCACGGCGGAGACGGACTGGCTCACCGCCCGCCCCCGCACCGCGGACCAGTCCCGCTCCTCCCACCAGGCCATCGCCGCCGCGGCCACACAGATGGCGCAGATCTGCCGGACACTGCTCAGCGAGGCCCGGCAGCCGTCCGCGGCGGCGGCGGGCCGCTGCGCCGCCCTCGACGTCGCCCGCGCGGTCGCCGACCGCAGCCGCGCCGAACACCCCGAGGCGCCCCCGGTCACGGCGTCCGGCGAGCCGGTGGACGTCGGCGTCACTCCCGAACTCCTCGAACGCGTCCTCGCCCCGCTGCTCGACAACGCCCGCCGCTACGCCGCCCGCGCGATCGCCCTCGAATGCGTCCGACTCCCCGACGGCGCGCGGGTGTTCGTCGCCGACGACGGCCCCGGCGTCCCCGCCGAACACGCCGAGGCCGTCTTCGAGGCGGGCCGCCGCTTCGGCTCGGAGACGGACGCCCACGACGGCGCCGGGCTCGGCCTCCCCCTGGCCCGCCGCCTCGCCCGCGCGGCAGGCGGCGACATCACCCTGGTCCCCGCACCGCGCGGAGCCCGCTTCCAGGTGACACTCCCGCCGGGCTAGGGTCCGTTCCGCGGATCACGAACGGCCCCCCGGCCCCTTCGGCCCTGGCGCGCACGCCCGTGCCCGACGTCGTCAGGACCGGCGGCCGCGTGGGCGCCGCGCCGGGCGGGTGCCGGGAGCGGCGCCGGTGGCCTGCCCCGAGGCGTGATCGCGCAGCAACCGCTCCAGCAACCTCTCGTCCTCCGCGGGCAGTTCGGAGACGAAGCGGGCCAGGACGGCCGCGCGGTCTCCGCCGGCTTCCAGCAGGTCGCGCATGCCGGCCGCCGCGTGGCCCGCCTCGTCGCGCACGGGGGAGTAGAGGTAGCCGCGTCCGGCGCGCTCGCGGGTGACCAGGCCCTTGTCGTGGAGGCGGGTGAGGATCGTCAGGACGGTGGTGTAGGCGGGTTCGCCCGCGACCTGTTCGCGTACGGCGCCCGCCCCGGCCGGCTCGCCGACGGCCCACAGCGCCGCGAGGACTTCGCTCTCCAGCTCGCCCGGCGCGCGTCGCCCGGCGGCCGGGCCTTCCTGCTCGGCCACGCTTCCCGCTCCTTCGTAGGAATCCTCACGGTACTACGGCACGACCTGGCCGCCCCGGCCCCGGCCGCCCGACCAACCGGCCACCGCGAGACCCCCGTGATCGCGCAACGGGCCGACCGTCAGGCCGCGTTCCTGACAGAAGTCGAGAAGGCGGGGGAGCGCCCCGAGCGTGTTGCGCCACGACCCGGTGGCCGAGGCGCAGTCGGAGTCGTGGAGCAGGACGGTGCCGCCGCCGCGCAGGTCGCGGGTGACGGTGTCGAGGACGGTCCGCGGCGTCGCGCGCCCGCGCCAGTCCTCGCCCCAGGCGGTCCACAGCACCGGCGTGAGTCCGAGGCGGCGGCAGGCCAGATGCGTACCGGCGGTCATGACGCCGTACGGCGGCCGGTAGAGCGTCGGCGCGCCGCCGGTGAGGCCGCCGACGAGGTCGCGGGCGCGGGCCAGGTCCTCGTACGTGGTCCAGGGGCCGCGCAGCAGCGCGGGCCGGTGGGTCCAGCCGTGGATCGCGACCTCGTGGCCCGCCTCGTACATCTCCGTGACGAGGCCGGGGGAGCGGACGGCCATCGAGCCGAGCAGGAAGAAGGTGGCCCGCACGCGGCGGGTGTCGAGCAGTCGCAGGAAGTGCGGGGTGGACAGGTGGTCGGGGCCGTCGTCGAAGGTGAGCGCCACGCTGTCGGGCCGTCCGTGTCCCGACAGCCGCGGCATGAGCCGGTTGCGCAGCGGCCCGAAGGTCGACAGCGCCGGCCCTGCGTACGCGGCGGCGAGCGCGGACGCGGCCACCGCACCCGTGCGCAGGACGGTACGGGCGACGGTCCGCCGGTCGGAATGAGGAGTCACGGTGATCGGCCTCCTTGCGGGCGTGGGCAGCGGGAGCCGGGCATGCCAGACCCGCGCCCCGCGGTGACCTCGGCGGACGGCCCCGGCCGGGGGCTGCCCGCGAATCTACTACACGTTGTAGAAGGTGGACGAGGTGCCCGTCGATCGGAGGGCGCACGGGGCGAGCGGCGGCGGTCTCCCGAATCCACGGACGGGCAACATTGGATCTTGCGAGAGAAAGTAGAGATTGAGCAAAGATAAGTTCGTATATTGCGCTGCCGTGTCCACGACATTACGGTTCCCCTTGCGCCGTCACCCCCCACCCGCCGACCGCTTCAGCGCAACGCCCCAGTCGCCATCCCCTTCACCGCCACCGCGACGGGCCGTGTCCCAGGCCCGCACCGGCGTCGGCGGCCCAGCTCCGCGTCACCTCGCTTCCCCATGCCCTCGTACGGCTGTCCGCACGGCGCAGGTCCGGCATTCCGTGTCGAAAAGGAGCAGACGTTGTTCCAGCCCATCAGATCCCTGAGGCGCACCATCGCCGTGGGAGGCACCACCGCGCTGATCGCCGCCGCGGGCGTCATCGCCCTCGCGGCCCCACCGGCATCGGCCGCCGCAGCCACCGGCGGCAGCGGCGCGAGCCTTCCCTACGTCGAGGTGCAGGCGGAGAACTCCGCCACCAACGGCACGGCCATCGGCCCGAGTTTCGCCGCGGGACAGCTCGCCGACGAGGCGTCGTACCGCAAGGCGGTGACCCTCTCGGGCAGCGGCAAGTACGTCACCTTCACCACCCCGGTCGCCACCAACTCGATCGACTTCCGCTACAGCATCCCCGACGGCTCGGGCGGCTCGGTCTACACCGCCCCGCTGTCGTTCGCGATCAACGGCGCCGCACAGCCCGACTTCACCCTCACCAACGCCTATAGCTGGTACTACGGCAGCTACCCCTTCACCAACACACCGGGCAGCAACCCGCACCACTTCTACGACGAGGTCCACCGGCTGCTCCCGCAGACGTATCCGGCCGGCACCACCTTCACCCTCCAGACCAGCGGCTCCAGCGCCGCCACCACCATCGACTTCGCCGACTTCGAGCAGGTCGGCGCCGCCCTCCCGCAGCCGTCCGGCTCGGTCTCGGTGACCAGCCAGGGCGCCGACGCGACCGGCGCCGCCGACAGCACGGCCGCCTTCAACGCGGCGATCAACGCGGCGGGCCCCGGCGGCACGGTGTGGATCCCGCCGGGCACCTTCAAGATCCCCCGGCACATCACGGTCAACAACGTCACCGTCACCGGCGCGGGCATGTGGTACTCGACGGTGACCGGCGCGGCGCCCGGCTTCTACGGGCTCGGCGAGCCCGACAGTTGCGGAGTCGGCGGCAATCGCGGGGTGAGCAGCAACGTCCACCTCTCCAACTTCGCGATCTTCGGCCAGGTCGGTGAGCGCAACGACTGCGACCAGGTCAACGGCATCGGCGGCGCGATGAGCAACTCCACCGTCTCCAGCCTCTGGATCGACCACCTGAAGGTCGGCGCCTGGATGGACGGGCCGATGGACAAGCTGACCCTCAGCGGTCTGCGGATCCGGGACACCACCGCCGACGGCGTCAACTTCCACGGCGGAGTGACCAATTCGACCGTCACCAACAGCGAGATCCGCAACACCGGCGACGACGGCATCGCCACCTGGGCCGACGCCGCGCTCGGCGCCGACGCCAACGACACCATCTCCAACAACACCGTGGAGACCCAGATCCTGGCCAACGCCATCGCGATCTACGGCGGCCACGACAACACCGTCAGCGGCAACCTCGTACGGGACACCGGACTCGCCCAGGGCGGCGGCATCCACGTCGGCCAGCGCTTCACCTCCACCCCGGTCGGCACCACCACGATCTCCAACAACACCCTGATCAGGGCGGGCAGTCTCGACCCGAACTGGCAGTTCGGCGTCGGCGCGCTGTGGTTCGACGGCAGCCAGGGCGCCATCACCGGCCCGATCAACGTGACCAACGCGCTGATCCAGCAGAGCCCCTACGAGGCGGTGCAGTGGGTCGAGGGCACCGTCAGCGGGGTCAGCCTCAACAACGTGACCATCGCGGGCGCCGGCACCTTCGCCCTCCAGGAACAGACCGGTGGCGCCGCGAAGTTCACCAACGTCACGGCCACCGGCATCGGCGCCAGCTCACCGATCTATAGCTGCGAGGGCAACAACTTCACCGTCACCGACGGCGGCGGCAACTCCGGCATCAGCGGCACCCCGTTCTGCGGCGGATTCCCCACCCCCGTCTTCCCGCCCTACCCGGCGGAAGGCGTGACCGCCAGCCCGAGCGCGCTCAACTTCGGCTCGGTCGCCACCGGTTCGACCAGCGCCGCCCAGACCGCGACGGTCACCAACCCGACCGGTTCGGCCGCCTCCGTCTCCGCCATCACCACCAGCGGTGACTTCTCGCAGACCAACACCTGCGGCACCTCCATCCCGGCCAACGGCTCCTGCACCGTCAGCGTGAAATTCGCGCCGACGGCGACCGGCGCGCGTGCCGGGACGCTGACCGTCGGCGCGGGCGGCAACACCAGCACCGTCGCCCTGTCCGGCACCGGCACCGCGCCCGGCCCGATCCTGGGCACCAACCCGGCGAGCCTGTCCTTCGGCGGCACGGTCGTCGGCGCGACGGCCGCCCCGCAGACCGTCACCGTCACCAACTCCGGCACCACCACGGCCACCGTCTCGGCCGTCGCGGCGACCGGCGACTTCACCCAGACCAACAACTGCTCGTCGCTCGCGGTCGGTTCGTCCTGCGCGGTGACCGTCACCTTCAAGCCGACGGCCGGCGGCACCCGTAACGGCACGCTGACACTGACCAGCAACGCCAACAACAGCCCGACCACGGTCGCGCTCAGCGGCGCCGGAATCGACAGCAGCACCGACATCGCCGCAGGCCGCCCGGCCACGGCGAGTTCCGCCAACGGCACCTTCGTCGCGGGCAATGTCACCGACGCGGACGCGTCCACGTACTGGGAGAGCGCCAACGGCGCCTTCCCGCAGTGGGTCCAGGTCGACCTCGGGCAGAACTACGCGGTCGGCAAGGTGACCTTGCGGCTCCCGCCGTCCACGGCGTGGGCCACCCGTACCGAGACCCTGTCCGTACAGGGCTCCACGGACGGCACCTCGTTCAGCACCCTGTCGCCCTCCGCCGCGCAGACCTTCGACCCGAGCGCCAACAACAACACGGTGACCCTCACCTTCCCCGCGGCCACCGCCCGCTACGTACGGATCAACGTCACCGCCAACTCGGGCTGGAGCGCCGCCCAGTTGTCCGGCCTCCAGGTCTACCCGAGCGGCGGCACCAACCCGTCGTCCGCGACCTTGTCCGTCACTCCGACCTCGCTCACCTTCGCCTCCCAGGCGCCCGGCACCACCAGCGGCGCGCAGAGCGTGACGGTGACCAACACCGGTACGGCCGCCGCGTCGATCAGCTCGGTCACCGCCTCCGGGGACTTCTCGCAGACCAACACCTGCGGCACGTCGCTCGCGGCCAACGCCAGTTGCTCGGTCGCGGTGAAGTTCACCCCCACCGCCTCCGGCACCCGCACCGGCACCCTGACGATCAGCGGGAACGCCTCCAACAGCCCCACCACCGTGGCGCTGACCGGCACCGGCAGCGGCACGGTGAGCACCAACCTGGCGGCGGGCAAGGCCACCAGCGAGTCCAGCCACTCCGACGTCTACGGGTCCTCCAACGTCACCGACGGCAGCCAGAACAGCTACTGGGAGAGTGCCAACAACGCCTTCCCGCAGTGGGTCCAGGTCGACCTCGGCTCCGCGCAGAGCGCGAGCAAGGTCGTCCTCCAGCTCCCCGCGGGCTGGGGCGCCCGCAACCAGACGCTGTCCCTGTCGGGCAGCACCGACGGCAGCACCTTCACCACCCTCAAGTCCTCGGCCTCCTACTCCTTCGACCCCGCCTCCAACAACACGGTCACCCTCACCTTCACCGCGGCCACCGCGCGGTACTTCCGGGTGACGGTCACCGCCAACTCCGGCTGGCCCGCCGGGCAGATCTCCGAATTCCAGGTCTGGAACACCTGACCCGGACTGACCTCCTCCGACTCGACCTCCTCCGACCCGGCCCGACCCGGCCGGCGTCCCTGAGCACAACCGGCCCGGCCCCTCGCGTGCGATACGCGAGGGGCCGGTGGCGCTCCGGGGACGGCGACCAAGCGCGGACGGCCGGGCGGAGGGGGAGCATTTTATGCCCAGTGCGGTCATGTACCGCTGGAAATTGCCAGAAGTCCTTCGCGCGAGTGCCACCGTGCGTAACGTGACGGTCACTGCCGATCCGTCGGCGGGCCAACAGCGGCCTCACGCAGGGGAGTCGGGTGTCCGGGATAGACGAGTGCCTGCGCGAGGCCATGACGCTGCCGGGAGCCCGGGGCGCCGCTCTCGTGGAGTGGATCAGCGGGCTCTCCCTCGGACAGGTCGGAGACGCGCCGGGCGGTGACCCCGAGACGGCGGCGGCCGAGACCGCGGAATTCGCGCGCATGGCCGTGGAGCACTCGGCGTTCGAACCGGCGGAACCCCTCGGCTCACCGCGCGGCGGGACCACGGAACCCGCCGCGCCCGCCGCTGCCTCAGGACCCGCAGACACCGCCAAGGGGCTGCCGGTCGAGGACGTCATCGTCGTCACCCGCACCGGCTACCACCTGCTGCGCTTCGTCGAAGCACCTTTCGACGGCGGGGTGTTCCTGCACCTGTGGCTCGACCGCGAGCACGCCAACCTCGCCCTCGCCATGATGCGCGTACGCGACCTCGCCGAACGGCTGGTGCTGGCATGACCGGGCCGCTGTCACCGATGCTGCTGCGCCTGGCCGAGGAGGGCGCGACCGGCGCGCTGCTCCGGGACAGCGGGGCGCTCTACCTCGCGGACGGCGTCGTGGTGCACGCCGAGAGCCCGGCCACCCCCGGCATCGACGTCCTGCTGACCGCCGGCGGCCGACTTCCCGTCGAGGTGTGGCAGGAGGCGGTGGACGCCGCCGGCGCCCGCTGCCGGACCGCCCGCCACCTCCTGGAACACCGCAGGATCTCCGCCGCGGAACTGGAGATCAGCCACCTCGGCGCGCTCTACGACGCGGCCTTCTTCGTCCTCGCCGCGGGCAGCGGCCCCACGCGTTTCCGGCACGGTGTCGTCCACTGGTTCGGCCCCGTGCGCCCGGTGCGGGTGACCGAGGTGGAGCGCGAGACCCGCCGCCGCCGCGGACTCCTCGACGCCCTGTGGCCGTATCCGCAGCTCGACACCGCCCCCGTCGTCCGCCGCAGGGCCGCGTGCCTGCCGCCCGTACCGCGTCGGCAGCGGGCCCTGCTGGACCTCGTGGACGGGGTACGCACCCCGTCCGCCATCGCCACCGTGCTCGGCAGGCCCACCTTCCACGCGCTGGTCGACGTACGGCGGCTGGCCGCCGCCGGGCACTGCGAGACCCCGCGGCGCGCGGCACCGCCACCAGGGCAGGGGCGGCCACCGGGACGGGCACAGGAAGCCGCATCCGCACCGGCCACCGCGGACCGCGCCGGGTACCTGCCGGGACCTCCCGACGTCGGCACGCTCCGCAGGGTCCTCGACGCCTTGGAGGCACGACCGTGAAGCGCACTCCCGCCCGCAGGACCGGGACCGCACAGATATGAGGCGCGTCGTGCGACAACGCGCCGACAAGAAGGTCGGAAGGAGAGAGGAGAGAAGGAATCTGATGGCGCAGGAGGCCGAGATACGCGAGGAACTGCGGCGGCTGCGGGCCCGGCTGCCGCACGCGACGGGCGCGCTCGCCGCGGGCGTCGACGGCATGGTGCTCGCCCAGGAGGCGGACACCGTGGAGGCCGAGGGAGTGGCGGCCCTCACCGCCGCGGCGCTGGGCGTCGGCCTGCGGCTGACCGACACCGCGTCCCACGGCCCCTTCCGGGAACTGCTGGTCCGCGGCGAGCAGGGATACGTCGCCATCTACGCCGCGGGCACCGCCTGCGTGCTCACCGTCCTGGCCGGACCGCAGGTCAACGTGGGCCGGCTGCACATGGAGGCCCGCCGCTCCGGCGCGCACATCGCGCACCTGGTCGACGGCGACCCCGAGCCACGGGAGGACGCCCCCACACCATGACCACCCGACCCACCCGGACCGGCGGCGCCCGCCACCGCGCGCCCACAGCCCCCGACGCGGCAACGGCATCGACCGTATCCACCCCATCGACCGCATCCACCGCGTCCACCGCATCCACGTCAGCACCGCGCATGAACCGACCGGAAGGAAGCCCAGCCATCATGGCCAACACCGAAACCGCCCTCAAGGACGCGATGACCTCGATCGACGGCGTCATAGGCGTCGCACTCGTCGACTACACCAGCGGAATGGCGCTGGGCACCCTCGGCGGGGGCAAGGAACTCGACCTCAACGTCGCGGCGGCCGGCAACACCGACGTCGTCCGTGCCAAGGCGCGCACCATGGAACTGCTCGGCCTCAAGGACGAGATCGAGGACATCCTCATCACCCTGGGCTCGCAGTACCACCTGATCCGGCTGCTCAAGGGCCGGGGCAAGAACGGCCTCTTCCTGTACCTGGCGCTGGACAAGTCGCGCGCCAACCTGGCGATGGCCCGGCACCAGTTGAAGCGGATCGAGAACGACCTGGAGCTGTGACCGGGCCGTCGCGCCCGTACGCCGTCGGCCGTGCCCACCGGGCCGCGCGGAGACGGCCGTCCTGCCGGGCGGCCGTCTCCGCGCGTCATCCGTTCACGGCCCGCTCACCACCTGCCCGTTCCCCGAGCGCGCCGCCCGTCCGAGGCCCGCGTCCGGCCCGAAAGGAGAAGCCGAAAAAAAGATGGGTGTGAAGCGACTGGGGTGGGGCAGAAGCCCTGACGGTTGTGACGGACAACCGGACAGGGGCAAGAACATGCGTTCCAGCGCGGTGGCCGTGAACGGCCCGCATCAGCAGGCCGGCCAGGACATCTGGGCGGGAGCCGCGTACGACGGCGAGACCGGATCGATCGCGGCGGCCCGCGCCTTCACCGCCGACTTCCTGGCCGGTGTGACGGGCGGGCGCGCCCAGCCGATCCCCGCGGTCGTCGTCGCCGACGCGCAACTCGTGGTCAGTGAGCTGGTGACCAACGCGTGCAAATTCGCGCCGGGTCCCTGCGCGCTGAACCTGGAGATCCAGGGCACGGATCTGGTGATCACCGTGTGGGACACCGACTCGTCGATGCCGCTCGCGCGCGCCGCGGAGCCCGGCAGGATCGGCCAGCACGGCCTGGAGATCATCCTCGCGGTCTGCGAGGGCTTCGACGTCCGGCGCGAGCCGGTGGGCAAGCGGATCAAGGTGCGCGTCGCCCTCGGAGCGTGAGCGCCTGACCCGGTCAGGGGGCGTGGGCTGACGCGTTACGCGCCGCCCGCGCTTCCGCACGCTCCTGTTCGCGAGCCGCGCGGTGATCTTCACTGGGTACGGAGCGAGCTGCCCGCCTGAACTCTCGGCCGGATCTCGCCGAGCCACCAGGAGCACCGTGACCACCGGCCAGGACGCGGCTCAGCCGCCCCCTCAGCAACCGACCCCTCATGACCCGCCCCACGGTCCGCCGCCTCCCCGGCGCCCCCGGCGCGTGGTCTTCGACGCGCCCTTCACCGACCGCACGGCCTGGGCGGCGGGCCGCACCTCCGCCTACCCGGAGAGCGGCCGCAATCCCGGCGACAACAAACTCGACCAGATCGGCCCCGCCTACGCCCCCACCGCCGGGGGTGTCTTCCGCGCCCGGCGGGCGGCGGGCGGCGTCTGGCACACCGACCTGGTGTCGACCGAGTACGCCCCCGGCGGCTTCGAGCTGCTGCCGGGCGACGAACTCACCGCCACCTGCGTGGTGCACGCCCCGCAGGGCGCCTGGCCCGCGATCTGGACCTGGGGCCGCGACAGCGACGCGGGCCGCCCCCAGCCGGGCCACGGCGAGATCGACCTCTTCGAGTACCACCCCACCAACCCGCGGCTGCTCGAACTGTCCAACCACGTACGCCCCGGCGGGTTCGAGGCGGCCGACGTGATCGCGCCCGGCCGCCCCTTCGCACTCCGGGTCCGCTTCGACGCCGACGACGTCTGCTGGTCCATCGACGACGAGGTCGTCTTCCGCGACGGCCACGGCGTCGGCCCCGCCTGGCGCGCCTGGCCAGTGGTGAACATCAGCGTGTCCGCGGGCGCGTACGGGCACACCCCGCCCGACGCGCGCACGAGCCTGCTGCACTGGGAGTGCGCCGGACTCACCGTCACCCGCTGATCCGGACCCGGTGGCTCACGCCGTCGCCCGCAGTGCCTCCTCCGCCGTCGAGT
This sequence comes from Streptomyces sp. NPDC008079, assembly GCF_042957385.1. Lineage (NCBI taxonomy): Bacteria > Bacillati > Actinomycetota > Actinomycetes > Kitasatosporales > Streptomycetaceae > Streptomyces > Streptomyces sp. NPDC008079. Next base: position 53,234 of record NZ_JBIBIC010000009.1, on the reverse strand, counting down.
ACACCTTGAGGACGCGGTCCACGCCGACGATACGGAGCAGCCGCGCCAACTGCGGCGGCACGGCGGCGACTCGCAGGTCACCGTGCTGGTGGATGCTCAGCAGCAGATTGAGGAAGCTGGAATCGGCGAAGGTGATCCCGCTGGCGTCGAGCACCAGCACCCGGCCGGCCTCGGCCGCCTCGGTCAGCTCCTGCCGCAACGGCCCCAGCGTGTCCGCGTCGAGGTCGCCGTGCGGGGTGACAATGCGCGGGAGGTCGCCGACGACCGGGTCCCTATGCGCGTCGTGGTGTGTCGACATATGACAAGTATGTCCAGCGTCACGGGGGAGAGGAAAGAGCGGATCAGGGCGAACCCGAGTGCGCCCCCGTCGACGCGCGCCGGTGGAGCCCGATCCCAGGTCAGAAACTGATCGCAAGCGGTCGGAACCAGTCGCAAACCGATGGGCCCGCGGCGGCGGACCGTCCGCTAGGCGGAGCGGGCGTGGATCCCCATGCCGCCGGAGACGATCAGATTGTCGCCCGTGATGTAACCGGCGGCGTCGGAGGCGAGGAAGGCGACCGCCTCGGCGACATCGGCGGGGGCTCCGACGCGGCCGAGGGGAACGTCCTCGCCCCACGCGGCGACCGTCTCCCGGCCGATGCCCAGCTTGCCGTACGCGGGAGTGTCGATCAGGCCGGGGCTCACCGCGTTGACCCGGATACGGCGCGGGGCCAGTTCGATGGCGAGCGAGCGCATCAGAGGCAGCAGCGCTCCCTTGGCGGCGGTCATGGCCGCGCCGAGCCCCTCGCCCGCGCCGATGGTGAACACCACGGACGCGCCCTCGTTCAGCAGCGGGAGCGCCTTCCGCAGGGTGAAGAAGTTCCCCTTGACGTTGATGTCGAACAGGGCGTCGAAGGCGGCCTCGTCGGTGGACTCAATCGGTCCGGGCCGGGAGATGCCCGCGTTGAGATGGAGCAGGTCGAGGGAGCCCAGGTGCCCGCGCGCCCGCTCCACCGCCTGGTCGATGTCCGTGAGCGAACCGGCGTCGGCCCTGATGGCGACCACGTCGTGCGGCAGGCCGGAGCTGTCGACGCTGCCGAGGCCGGTGACCATGACGCGGTAGCCGCGCGCGTGGAGCAGTTCCGCGGTGGCCTTGCCGATCCCGCTGGTGCCGCCGGTGACGAGTGCTGTCTTCGCTGCCACGGTCGCTCTCCTTGTCGACGCGTGGGGCGCGTGGACGGCCCCACTGATTGTCACCGTACGCCCGTATGGCAGTGACTGCCAAATGTCGTGTGAATGCCACGATGGCAGGCCGCGCTAAGGTGATGTCATGACGCAGGGAACAACGGGCGACGGGCCGGCCGCGCCCACACTGTGGGACCGGACGCGGCAGCTCGCGGCCCGGGAGATCCTCGACACCGCCCTGCGGCTGTTTACACGGCAGGGGTACGACGAGACGACCATCGCGCAGATCGCCCGCGAGGCCGGTGTCTCGCAGCGCACCCTCTTCCGCTACTTCGGCACCAAGGAAGACCTCATCGGCGGCAGCCAGGAGCAGTTCGTCACCCTGCTGACGGAGACCGTTCGCGAGCAGCCCGCCGACGCCGACGCCTGGCAGACCCTGCGCGCCGCCCTCAAGGCCGCGCTCTCCGTCCACACCGGTCCCGAACAGGCCCTGGAGCGCTTCCGCCTGATCCACCGCACCGACTCGCTGCGCGCCGCCTACCTCGGAAAGCGCGTGCGCTGCCAGGAGGAACTGCTCCCGCTCCTCGAAGCCAGGCTGGCAGCCTCGGGCGCCGACCGAGTACAGGTCCGCGCCGTCCTCGCCACGGCCTTCGGCTGCTTCGACGCCGCCATCGCGACCTGGATCGAGGGTGACGGCGAGGGCGACATCCTCGACCTTTACGACCGCGGCCTGGCCGCGGTCCGCGACGTCCGCTGAACGGGTCGCGGGCGTACCGCCGCGACTCCCCGGCGGGGGCTCAGTCGTCGATGCCGGAGCGTTCGATGCCCGCCACGATGTGCCGCTGGAGGAGCAGGAAGACCAGCAGCAGGGGCAGGATCGACACCGCCGCCGCGACGAACAGCTCGTGGATGTTGACCACTTGGGCGGTGGTGAAGGTGGACAGCGCCACCTGCACCGTCCAGGACGACGTGTCCTGGCCGATGACCAGAGGCCACAGGAAGGCGTTCCAGGCGCCGATGAAGACGATCGTGGACACGGCCGCGAAGACCGGCCGGGAGTTGGGCACCACGATCCGCCAGTAGGTGCGCCAGTAGCCGAGTCCGTCGACCTTCGCCGCGTCCTCCAACTCACCGGGAAAGCCCAGGAAGTACTGCCGGAAGATGAAGCAGGCGAACGCCGAGAAGATCGTCGGGATGATCAGGCCGCGCAGCGTGGAGATCCAGCCGAGCGAGGACACCAGCACGAAGCTCGGCACGAAGGTGACCGCGGCGGGCACCATCAGCGTGCCGAGGATCGCGTAGAACACCTGGTTGGACCAGCGGTACGGGATACGGGCCAGCCCGTATCCCGCCAGCGACGCCAGCACCACCGTGCCCACCGTCGTGGTGACCGCGATCATGGCCGAGTTGAGCAGCGACCGGGCCATCGGCACCGCCGGGTCGTCGAACAGCTCGCGGATGTTGGACCACTGGAGGTGGGTGGGGAAGAACGTCCAGTCCGGCGAGGTGATGTCCTGCTCGGCCGACAGGCCGTTGCGCACCAGCAGGTAGAACGGGATCAGGAACAGCAGCGCGAGTACCACGAGCAGCACCAGGCGCACCGCGCGCCCGAATCTGAGCAGGGCCTGCTCCATGTCAGTCCTCCCTCCTGCCGAGCCCGAACCAGCGGGCCTGGACGACGGTGACCACCGCGATGATCAGCGCGAGGACGACGGCGCCCGCGCTGCCCACGCCCAGGTTCTGCCCCCGCCCGAGCGCGGTGGTGTACAGGTACACCAACGGCGGCCGGGCGTACGGCGGATAGCCGCGGGAATCGCTGAGCAGGTTGTAGAACTCGTCGAACGCCTGGAAGGCGTTGATGACCAGCAGCAGCGCCACCGCCACCGAGGTGGCCCGCAGTTGGGGCAACGTGATGTGGCGGAAGACCTGCCAGCCGGGCCGCGCGCCGTCCACCGCCGCCGCCTCGTACAACTGCGCGGGGATGCGCTGGAGTCCGGCGAGGAAGAGGATCATGTAGAACCCGGCCTGCAACCACAGCCGTACGGTCACGATCACCAGCCAGTACCACGGCGGGTGGGTGGTGGACAGCCACGCCGTCTGGTCGGCGCCGAACCAGCCCAGGACGGTGTTCGCCAGGCCGAACCGCACACCGTTGAAGATCGACAGTTTCCAGATCAGCGCCGCCACCACATAGGAGCAGGCGGCCGGCAGGAAGAACACCGAACGGAAGAACGCCTGCGCGTACCGGAGCCGGTTCACCATCAGCGCCAGGGCGAGCGAGAGCGCGTAGGTGGCGGGCACGATGAACAGTGCGAACACCCCGAAGGTGCGCAGGCTGTCGGTGAACGCCTGGTCGCCGAGGACGTCCGCGTAGTTGCCCAGGCCCACGAAGCGGTGCGGGGACACCGTGTTGTGCGCGTCGAAGAAGCTCAGATAGACGCTCCACAACAGCGGCACGTACGTGAACAGGGCGAGCCCGGCGGCGAATGGTCCGACGAAGACCCAGAACCACAGCGTGCGGTGTCTCACGACTTCTTCCGGACCCGCTGCAATTCGGAACTGGTCTTGCGCACCACCGACTTGAGCTCCGTGTCGGGGTTCGCGCCGTCCTTGATGATGCGGCTCAGCGCGTCCTGGTACGCGGTCTGGCTGGCCGGTGTCCACAACAGCGGCTGCGAGAAGCCGTGGTCGGTGGCGTACGAGACGGCGTCGGCCGCCGCGCCCTCCCGCAGTTTGGCCGCCTTCTTCGCCAGCGAGATCCGGGCCGGGATGTGGAAGCCGTAGGAGAGCGCGAAGTCCTCCTGGTACTCGGTCCTGTCGATCCACAGCCACTTGATGTACGCCTTGGCCTCGGCTTGGTGCTTGCTGCGGGAGTTGACGGCCGAGCTGTACGCGCCGACCGGCACCGTGGGCTTGCCCGCCGCGCCGTCCTTCGGGAACGGCAGCACCCCGAAGTCGTCCCCCAGGGCCTTCTTGACCGCGGGCAGCGCCCAGAGTCCGGACCACTGGAGCGCGGTGAGCCCCTGGATGAACGCCGAGGGGTCGGACCAGTCGGTCGGCGCGCCCAACAGCAGCGACTTGTCGGCGTAGAGCCGGTGGAACTTGGCCAGGGTGCGGGCGGCGGCCGGGTCGTCGAAGCCGACGGTGCCCTCCGGGGTCACCAGGCTGAGCCCGGCGGCGTAGAGCGGTGTACCGCCGAGCACCCCGGCGCCGCCGTCGTTGCCCAGGAACAGCCCCTTGACCTTCTTGGTGGTCAACTTCGCCGCCGCGTCGACCAGTTCGTCGAGCGTGGTCGGCGGCGCGATGTTCGCGGCAGTGAGCAGGCTCTTGCGGTAGTACAGGAGCTGCATGTCGATGACCTGCGGGACACCCCAGATCCTGTCCCCGTACGTCGTCACCACGGCCGGGTTGAAGTCGGCCTTCACCGGGCCGACCAGGTCGGTGACGTCGACCACTTGGCCGCCTTGGATCTGGTCCAGCGTCGGGCCGCCTTCGAAGACGTCCGGTCCCGACGAGGTGAGCAGCGCCGCGGCGGTCTGCTGGTCGTAGTCGCCGGGCCGCCACTGCACCTTGACGTTCGCCGCGGTGTACGCGTCGGCGTACCGGCGCACCGCCTGCTCCGTACCCGCCTCGCCGTACTGGTGGTACCACTGCTGCAAGGTGACCTTGCCGCCCTTGCCACCCTTGCCGCCTCCGTCGTCCCGGCCGCTGTTCGACCCGCAGGCGGCGGCCAGCGCAGCGGTCAGGGCCAGGCTGCCTCCGGTACCGAGCAGTTGTCTGCGGCTGAACGTCACTGCGTATCCCCCTAGTCAGAGTGGGTCCCGGCGATCTTCGCGCTGGACCATGCACCAACCATGCAGGGGAATTACGACAGCGACATTGCGCGAACGTGGCGGCACCCTGGGTGGCGGGGCGGGCACTCTGCGCGGTCGTCCGCGTGGCGCGTGGGCGTCACCGTCGCACCCTGGAATCGCACCAGGCCGCTTGTCAGTTGGCGGGCGATGGGGGGACGAAGAGTGCCACCGCGGGACCGGCGCGACACCGTTAGCCGGACGTGTCCTGTCGGCAGGACGCGCCGGTGCGCAGGTTCACGGAGGCGCCGGCGATGACCGAGTCGAGCCGGTCGCGGGTGTGTGTCAGATCCGCGATGTGCCGGTCGATCTGATCACGCTCGACCGTGAGGCGATCCAGAAGCTCGGGCGTGGCCCGGCCGTCGATGACGCAGGGCGTGAGCGCGGCGATGGTCTTACTGGACAGACCGGCCGCGTACAGCTCCCGGATCAGATTGATCCGGTCGACCGCGGCCTCCGCGTAGTGGCGCTGGCCGCTGTCGCTGCGCTCGGAGACCAGCAGATCCTGCTCCTCGTAATACCGCAGCGCCCTGGTGCTGACGCCCGTGCGACGAGCCAGTTCCCCGATGCGCATGTCCCACTCCACGTCCCTGCGATCCGCGTCACAGCCACTTGCCTTTGACGTCAACGTCAGGTTTTAGCGTAACCAATGCGCCCTTCTCCCGGAGCTTCCTCCCGGAGAGCCCCGCTTCCCGAGCCACCGCACGCCCGCACGCCCGCACCCCCGCACCCCCGCACCCCCGCACCTCCGAAAGAGACACGCATGACCACGTATTCGGCGACCGGCCTCACCGGCCCCGCGCCCACCCCGACCGTCTCGGTCAAGCCGCTCGTCCTGCCCGCCCCGCACCGAGGCGCGGACCTGCGGGTACGGATCTCCGCCCCGGTCACCGGCACCCGCCTGCCGATCGTGCTGTTCGCGCACGGCTTCGGGTCCGACCTGGACGGCTACGCGCCGCTGGTCGACCACTGGGCCGCGCACGGCTTCGTGACCGTCCAGGCCACCCATCTGGACTCCAAGCGCTTCGGCTTCGCCGGGGACGACCCCCGTACGCCCGACCTGTGGCGCTACCGCGTCCAGGACATGAAGCGCGTCCTGGACGAACTCGGAACGCTGGAGGCGTCGGTGCCGGGCCTGGCGGGCCGGACCGACCGCAGCCGTGTCGTCGCGGCGGGACACTCCTTCGGCGGTCAGACCGCGGGCATCCTGGTGGGGCTGCGCGTCAAGGACCCGCGCACCGGCCTCGCCGAAGACCTGTCCGACCCGCGGGTCATGGCCAGCGTCCAGCTCGCCACCGCGGGCAAGGGCGGCGCGGAACTCACCCCCTTCGCCCACGAGCACCTTCCCTGGCTCCGTGACCAGGACTTCTCCCACATCGCCGCCCCCGGACTCGTCGTCGCGGGCGACCAGGACGACCTCCCCCTCTCGACCCGGGGTCCGGCGTGGACCACCGACCCCTACACACTCAGCCGAGGCGACAAGAGCCTGCTCACCGTCCGCGGCGGCGAGCACTTCCTCGGCGGCATCTCCGGCTACCGGTCGGCCGAGACCACCGACGAGGACCCCGGCCGCGTCGCTCTCGTCCAGCAGGTCACCCTCGCCTACCTGCGCCACATCACCGGCGACGACCACACCGACTGGGAGACGGCCCGCTCCGTCCTCGCCGCCGCCCACCCCCTGGGACACCTGGAGTCCAAGTGACCCGTACGGCGTCGGGCCGCCTCCGACGATCGCGGCGACGCCGCTGATCCGCTGACGGCCCGCTCCTGTGCGGCGGCATCGCCGAGCCCGCGTGGACGGTGACGCGTGCGGACCAGCCCGTCGCGGACCCCGGCGCGACGGCCTCAGCCGAGGACCGGGGGGCGTGGTTGCCGGCCGGTGTCGGCGCTGTCCGCGCTCGTGAGGATCGCGCTCGCGATCACGTCGAAGAGGTGGTCGGCGCGGGGGGCGAGGGAGGGCTGGTCGCCGAGCCAGGCGAGCATGGCGACGAGGGCGAACAGGTCGGCGCCGTCGATGTCGTCGCGTGCCACGCCCGCGGCCTGGGCGCGGGTGAGGAGCCGCGCTCCGGCCGCGCGCAGGGTGACGCACGAGGCGTGGAGCGCGGATTCGGTGTCCTCGATGGCGGCGGCCATCAGGACGGTCACACCCCGGTACTCGGTCGTCCAGGCGACGCAGTCGCGCAGCCACGAGACGAGGGCGTCCTCGGGTGACCCCTGTGTCTCCAAGTCGGCCGCCCGCGACGTCAGTTCACCGAAGCTCGTGTGGAGCAGGGCTTCGAGCAGGGCCTCCCGGGTGGGGAAGTGCCGGAGCAGTGTCGCCAGGCCCATGCCGGACCTGCGGGCGATGTCGCGCAGCGAGACGTCGACACCGTGCTCGGCGATGACGGCGCCCGCGATGTCGAGCAGGTGGTCGCGGTTCTTCCTGGCGTCGGCGCGCATGGGTCCCTCTTGACTATCCGGATCAGTGGTCCATATATTCGGATCAGTGGTTCGGATAGATGGACCACTGATCCGTTCAGCGTATCCCCCGGTGGGGGCAGGAGACGACGATGCCCACGAAGATGCCGTCAGACACGATGCGGGCGATCCGGCTGCACGAGCACGGCGGCCCCGAGGTGCTGCGTGAGGACCGGGTGCCTATTCCCGAGCCGGGACCGGGCGAGGTGCTCGTCCGCGTCCACGCGGTGGGCGTCAATCCTCCGGACTGGTACCTGCGCGGCGGGCTGACCTCGGTGCCGGGGGAGCCGGAGTCGACCGTCAGGCTGCCCGCCGTTCCGGGAACGGACGTGTCGGGTGTCGTCGAAGCCGTCGCTCCGGACGTGGACGACCTCGCCGTGGGCGACGAGGTCTTCGGTCTTCTGCGCTTCCCCGGCTTCCACGGCAGCGCCTACGCCGAGTACGTGGCCGCGCCCGCGTCGGACCTCGCGCGCAAGCCGTCCGGCATCGACCACGTGCACGCCGCCGGGGCGCCCATGGCCGGGCTCACGGCGTGGCAGTTCCTCATCGAGGCAGGACACGACCACCCCTCGCCCTTCCAGGCGGCGCGGCACCGCCCGACGCCGCTCGACGCCGACAGCAAGGTGCTCGTCAACGGCGCCGCGGGCGGCGTGGGGCACTTCGCCGTGCAGTTGGCGAAGTGGAAGGGCGCGCATGTCACCGCCGTGGCGTCCGGTGCGCACGAGGCGTTCCTGCGCGATCTCGGCGCCGACCGGTTCATCGACTACACCAAGAGCCGTCCCGAGGAGCTGGTGCACGACGTCGACCTCGTACTCGACGCCGTCGGCGGCCCCGACAGCAGGCGGTTCCTGCGCACCCTCAAGCGCGGCGGCGCCCAATTCCCCGTGCTTCCCGGGGACTTCGACGCCGAGGAGACCGCGAGGCTGGGCGTCACCGTCTCGACCGCCCAGGTCCGCTCGAACGGCGCGCAACTCGCCGAACTGGGACGCCTGCTCGACGCGGGCACGGTACGCGTCGCCGTCGACAGCACCTTCCCGCTCGCCCGCGCGCGGGCGGCGCACGAACGGGCCGCCCGCGGACACCTCCAGGGCAAGATCGTGCTCACGGTCGAGCAGGTCACGGCGCCGCGTTGAACAGCTTCCAGTTCCCCTCGGAGACGATCTCGACGCCGTCGTCGGTCACCTTGATGGCGGTCTGGTTGTCGATGGCGTACGCCGGGGCCTTGAGCGCGGCGGCCCACCGCTCCGCCTCGGCCATGGTGTTCTCGGGGCAGCCCGGACTGTCGAGGTGCGGGAAAAGGGAGAAGTCGACGACTCCCAGGGCGCGGTCGTCACCGGTGGGCGGCTGCCAGGCGACGAAGTGCTCCCCGACGCGGGGAGTCAGCACCATGCTCCCGGCGCTGAGCCCCACATAGACCGTGTCGTGCAGCGAGGGGAACAGGTCGGCCAGGCCGGACTCCCGCATCCAGTGAGACAGGTACAGCGCGTCGCCGCCGTTCACCAGCAGGACGTCCGTCTCCCGGACCCAGGAGACCCACCGCTCCTTGTCGATGCCGGGCAGCGCCGTGAGCTCCAGTACGCCGACCGACTTCCAGCCCAGCCCGGTCATGGGGTGAAGGGACTGTCCGCTGATGAAACGCCACGGCCCGCCCGGATCGCCGTACGGGCCCCCGTACCCGGCGGTGGGAATGCACAGGGCGTTGGCTTCGGCGATCGGTTTGCCCAGGAGGTCGAGGAGCGCCGCCAGAATGCTGGCGTTCTTGACACCGGAGTCGGTAAGGAGAAGCTTCATGACGCCCCCGCACTGATCGCTCTGTGAAAGTGAGCGAGCGACGCTAACACACCCGCTGTCGGCAGAGCAGGCGCGCGGAGACCGCTCGCCTCACGGCTGGGTCCAGGCGGTGTCGCGCAGCAGCCGGAGGCCGTTGAGGGCGACGACGAGAGTGGAGCCCTCGTGACCCGCGACCCCGAGGGGGAGCGGGAGAGCGGCGGTCAGGTCCCAGACGGCCAGAGCGGCGATGAAGACCGCGGCGATCGTCAGATTCTGGATCACCAGACGGTGGGCGGCGCGCGAGAGCTTCACGACGGCCGGGACGGTGGCCAACTCGTCGCGGATCACCACGGCGTCGGCGGTCTCCAGCGCGAGGTCGGACCCGGCCCTGCCCATGGCGACGCCGGTGTGTGCGGCGGCCAGCGCGGGCGCGTCGTTGACGCCGTCGCCGACGACCAGCACCTTGCGACCGCGTGCCTCCCACGCGCGTACGGCCGCTGCCTTGTCCTGCGGCAGCAGGCCGGCGCGTACGTCGGTGATGCCGACCTCTGCGGCCAACTGCCGGGCGGCCCGTACGTTGTCGCCGGTCAGCAGGACCGGAGGGGGGCCGCCACCTCCCGCACTGCCTCGCGCACCCGTCCCGCACCGCCTCGTCGGTCCCGACGGGGAGGAGGCGGGCGGGGGAGCCGACCTGGACCGTGCGGCCGTCGACGGTGGCCGTGACGCCCTGGCCGGGGGCCGAGGTGAAGCCGTCGGCGGCGGACAGCGGAAGGCCGCGCTCGCGGGCCGCGTCCACCACCGCGCGGGCCAGCGGGTGTTCGCTGGGATGCTCGGCCGACGCGGCGAGCCGGAGCAGGGCGTCCGCTTCGAGGCCGCTGCCGGCCGGCGTTGGCCATCGCGGACAGCAGCGGCGGCATCGTGGACCTGCCGGAGGCGGTCGCGGCCGACTGAGGCCGCGCGCGTGCCGTCACGCCGGGCGGTCGGTGAACGACGGTCCTACGGCCTCACGCGTCGGCCTCCCGGGCCGCCCGCTCCAGGCGGTCACGGTGGTTCTCCCACCAGGCCGCGTCGCCCGGCGGCAGGCTGCCGTTGTTCTCGTTCATGCCCACCGCGCCGTCGGTGAATTCGCGCAGGATGTCCGCGTGCCCCGCGTGCCGGTGGGTATCGGAGATCACCCGCACCACTGCGTGATGCAATGTCACCTCGTCCCGGCCGTCGGGCCACCACGGCACCCGGCCGGTCGCGTCCAGGGCCAGCGCGTCGATCGTCGCGTCCGCCTGGGCCCACGCCCGGTGGTAGAGGCCCACGATGTACTCGCGTGACTCGTCGGCGGCGGCCCACATGTCCGCGTTCGCCTCGGCTCCCGCGTCGAGCCAGGGCAACGGCTCGCCCGAGGGCCGCCCGAAGGTGTCGCCGAGGTAGCCGAACTCCACACTGGCCACATGCTTCACCAGGCCCAGCAGATTTGTGCCGGTCGGCGTCATCGGGCGGCGCACTTCGTACTCCGAGAGCCCTTCCAGCTTCCACAGCAGGGCGTCGCGCGCGGACTGGAGGTAGAAGCGCAGGTCGGTCTTGGCATCCGTAACGGTCATGCGGCCAGTCTCGCGCCCGCCCGACCACCGGTCACGCCGTTTACGCCGTCGGTGCGGGGCCCGCGCCGGGCGGCGGTTCCGCGACGCCGACGAGGAACCCGGCCCTGGTACGGACGCTGACCGACCACTTCAGCGCGGTGAGGGCGTCGGTGAGCGTCCGGGCGTCGTGGAACACCTTGACGATGCGGTACCGACCGCCGTCGTCGGTCCTGCGCAGCGCCACCGGGGTCGCATGGCCGGTGAGGACGTCCTCGTACGTCGCCGCGCCGGGGCCGTCGTCGACGAAGACGGCCCTGCCGCCCGGGGCGAGCGCGGCGGCGACGGTGCCCCAGAACCCGGGCAGCCGGGCGGGCGGGACGTGGGAGAGCCAGAAGGCGAAGAAGACCGTGTCGTAGCGGCGCGGCGGCTGCCACGCGAACACGTCGGCCTCGACGAACCGGACGGTGGAGGACGCGGTACGGGTACGGGCGATGGCCAGCACCTCGGCCGCCGCGTCGACCGCCGTCACCGACCGTGCCCGCGCCGCGAGCCTCGGGGTCCACTGGCCCGTCCCGCAGGCCAACTCCAGCACGTCCCCGGTGATGGGGAGTTCGTCGACCACCTCCAGCAGATCCCGCAGCTCCTGGTACTGCGCGTAGGTCCGGTCGTACTCGCCCGCCCGCGCCCGGTAGTACGCCATCTGCTCCGCCACGAGGGCGTCGTCGTCCATGGGTGGGTCCTCTCGTCCGGTTCCCGCCGGAGCCGCGTGGGCTCCGCTCGTCGGCTGGTCTCCACCGGCACTGTCGACCTTCACCTCCGGTCAAGGTCAAGGGTCCCGGCATCAGCCACTCGCCGTGGCAGGGCCGCCACACCCTCGCCCGGCACGTCGCCGACCCCGTACGGGGTCGGCGGTGGGCGGCGCGGGACGCTCGGCGGCGGCGCCCCGTCAACCGGGCCATGAACGCCGAACTCGGCGCGGAAGGCCGCGCGGACCCGCTGGACGGTCACATCGCCGAGCTGCGCGCGTGCCTGCGGCGATTCGTGCACGCCGCGGCGGAGGCGTAGGCCGCCGCGCGCGCCGGGTTCAGTACAGCGGCAGGATGAGGGTGATCCGCTTGCCGCGCGGGGTGCCGTCGGGCGCGGGGTCGTGCGGGGTGACGGTCACCCGCAGGGCGAGCTGCTGGATCAGACGCCAGCCGAATCCGCCGCCCACGTAAGGGGCTTCGGTGCCCGGCGGGCGTTCGGTGAGGCGGGGGAGCGCGGGGCTCAGGTCGTCGATGCTCACCTCGACGCCGAGCGGTACGAGGCGGGCCTGGCAGTGGGTGATACCGCCGCCGTGCACGATGGCGTTGGTGGCGAGTTCCGAGGTGGCGAGCACCGCGTCGCCCATGGCTCTGGGATCGCACGGCTCGGGGTCGGCGGCCACGGTCTCCCGCACCAGAGCGCGGACGGCGGCGGCCGTGAAGGGGGCCCGAAGCGCTCGCATACCGGTGGGGGGCGTTTGCGTGGAGCGCTGCCCACCACCCGGCGGCGGCCTGTCAGCGGCCATCTGATCTCCAGGAATTCGACATCGGGTCGCAACGGACGGCGACGGTCCGGGGAGGTCGCCCGCGGTGCGCGGTGACACCTGCGGACGTTTTCCCAGGTCTGTCGTCAACGGGGCGTCTTGCCGACGTGCCATGACCGAAACGCATCCGGCACAGTTCGGACCCGCGCAGTTTGCCACCGGTCGCACGGGCAAGGCGACGAGGTTGACCCGGTCGGCCTTCCGAGGGCCCCGGTCGCCCCCGGAGGCCCTGGGGCACCTCCGGTACGGCTGTGACCTGCGGATCTGCCGTGTTGGGCCGCTCTGGGCGCGGCGTCTCCCGCTGGGGATGCAAGGATGGTGCCCATGGACAACGTGTACTTCGACATCTCCATTGACGGCGCTCCGGCCGGTCGGATCGTCTTCCGTCTCTTCGACGACGTCGTGCCCGAGACGGCGCGGAACTTCCGTGAGCTGGCCACCGGCGAGCACGGCTTCGGCTACGCGGGCTCGGCGTTCCACCGGATCATCCCGTCCTTCATGCTCCAGGGCGGCGACTTCACCAGCGGCGACGGCCGCGGCGGCAAGAGCATCTACGGCAACAAGTTCGCGGACGAGAACTTCAAGCTCAAGCACGACCGCCCGTTCCTGCTGTCGATGGCGAACGCCGGGCCGAACTCCAACGGCTCGCAGTTCTTCGTCACCACCGTGGTCACCGACTGGCTCGACGGCAAGCACGTCGTCTTCGGCGAGGTCGTCGAGGGCGAGGAACTGGTCAAGCAGATCGAGGGCAAGGGCTCGCGCAGCGGCACGCCCTCCGCCAAGGTCGTCATCTCCGCATCCGGCACCGTCGCGTAAGCACCCCACCAGCGACCTCGTAGGCCCGAAGGCCCCCGGCGACCCGCCGGGGGCCTTCCGCGTTCGCTGAGCGGGGCGCGCGGGACCGGGGGAAAATCGAAGAGCCGGGAGCGGGGTCCCGGCGGTGGGACCGGGAGCAGAAGCGGGGGAGCGAGAGCCGGAGAGAGGTCACCGAATGTCGACATCAGCAAGCCCTGAAGGGACGACGGCCACGACTCGGGCCGGAACGACGGCGGAGCCGAGGGCCGAGATGAAGGCGGTTCAGTACCGCACCGTGGGCGCCGCCCCCGAAGTGGTGACCGTCCCGCGCCCCGAGCCGGGCCCCGGCCAGGTGCTGCTCAAGGTCACGGCGGCCGGGGTGTGCCACTCCGACATCGCCGTCATGAGCTGGCCCGCCGAGGCCCTGCCCTTCGCGCTGCCGCTCACCCTCGGCCACGAGGGCGCGGGCACCGTCGCCGCGCTCGGCGAGGGCGTCGGCGGCCTGGAGCCGGGCGAGTCGGTCGCCGTCTACGGCCCGTGGGGCTGCGGCGGCTGCCTGATGTGCGCGCAGGGCAAGGAGAACTACTGTCTGCGCGCCGAGGAGCTGGGCATCCGCCCGCCCGGCCTCGGCGCGCCCGGCGCCATCGCCGAGTACATGATCGTCGACGACCCCCGGCACCTGGTGCCGCTCGGTGACCTCGACCCCGTCGCCTCGGTGCCGCTGACCGACGCGGGCCTCACGCCGTACCACGCGATCAAGACCTCGCTGCCGAAGCTGGTCCCCGGCAGCACCGCCGTCGTCATCGGCACCGGCGGCCTCGGCCACGTCGCCGTGCAGCTGCTGCGCGTGCTCAGCCCGGCCCGCGTCGTCGCCCTCGACGTCAGCGACGAGAAGCTGGAGCTGGCGCGCGCGGTCGGTGCCCACGAGACCGTCCTGTCCGACGCCGACGCGGCCGACCGGGTCCGCGCGCTGACCGACGGCGTCGGCGCCCAGGCCGTCTTCGACTTCGTGGGCGCCGCCCCCACGGTCGCCACCGCCACCGCGTGCGCCGCCGTCGAGTCCGACGTGACGATCGTCGGCATCGGCGGCGGCAGCGCCACGGTCGGCTTCGGCACCGTCGCCTACGACGCGGCCGTCCGCGCCCCCTACTGGGGCTCGCGCGCCGAGCTGATCGAGGTGCTCGACCTCGCCCGCTCCGGCGCGGTCGAGGTCCACGTCGAGACGTACTCCCTGGACGACGCTCCGCTCGCCTACGAGCGGCTGCACGCCGGGAAGATCAACGGCCGCGCCGTGATCCTGCCCTGAAGGTCGACCTCACGTTGAGCTTCTGGGACCTTGTGGGACGTCCTGAGATCTTCGGACCGGGTACGGCCGCAGGACCGCTCAGACCGGCTCGTCCGCCGGCGCCGGTGCCGGGACCTTCGCCGCACCGCCGCCCGTGGCGCGCACGTGCCGCGCCGGGATGAACGCGGCGATGACCAGCGCCGCGACGGCCGCGCCGCAGGCGACGGCGAAGGCCACCCGGAAGCCGCTGAGCGAGGGCAGCGGCGCGCCGTGGTACGTGGTGGTCATGTGGGCGAGGATCACGCCGACGACCGCGCTGGACGACGAGGTGCCGATGGACCGCATCAGGGTGTTGAGCCCGTTGGCGGCGGCGGTCTCCGCCAGCGGCACCGCGCCCATGATGAGCGCGGGCATGGCCGCGTAGGCGAGGGCGATCCCGCAGCCGATGACGGAGGCGACGACCACCACCTGCCACACGGCGTGGGTGAGGAACAGGCCGAGCCCGTAGCCGACCGCGACGACGGCCATGCCGATCATCAGGGACACACGCGGGCCGCGGGCCGCCGAGATCCGCGCCGACAGCGGCGACACGGCCATCATCACCAGCCCTGACGGGGCCAGGCACAGACCGGCCACGAGCATGGACCGGCCGAGCCCGTACCCCGTCTCCTCGGGGAGCTGGAGGAGCTGGGGCAGGACCAGCGACATCGCGAAGAGCGAGAAACCGGCCATGACGGAGGCGATGTTGGTGAGCAGCACCTGCGGCCTGGCCGTCGTGCGCAGATCCACCAGCGGCGCGGTGGTGCGCAGTTCGAACATGCCCCAGCCGACGAGTACGACGACGGCCGCGGCCAGCAGTCCCAGCGTGGTGCCCGAGGCCCAGCCCCAGTCGCCGCCCTTGGAGATCGCCAGCAGCAGGCAGACCAGGCCCACGGACAGCCCGATCGCGCCCGGCACGTCGAACCGGCTCGGCGTGCGCACCGGGGACTCCGGCACGAGGAACAGGACCAGCGCCATCGCCGCCACGCCGAGCCCCGCGGAGGTGTAGAACAGCGCGTGCCAGTCGGCGTGCTGCGCGATCAGCGCGGCGCTGGGCAGGCCGAGCGCGCCGCCGATGCCCAGCGACGAGCTCATCAGCGCCATCGCGGAACCGAGCCGTTCCGCGGGCAGTTCGTCGCGCATGATGCTGATGCCCAGCGGGATGACGCCCGTCGCGCCGCCCTGGAGCGCCCGGCCCACGACCATCGGGACCAGCGACGAGGTGAAGGCGCAGACCAGCGAGCCGACGACCAGCAGACCGAGGCTGAGCAGCAGGACGCGGCGCTTGCCGTACATGTCGCCGAGCCGTCCGGTGACCGGGGTGGCGACCGCTCCGGCGAGCAGGGTGGCGGTGATCACCCATGAGGTGTCGGAGGCCGAGGCGTGCAGCAGGCCGGGCAGTTCGGGCAGCAGCGGGACGACCAGCGTCTGCATGAGGGCGACCACGATGCCCGCGAAGGCCAGCACGGCGACGACCGCGCCACTCGCGGGCCGGTGGACACCGGCGGTGTGACCGGCTGCCGGTATGCCGGTGCCGCTTGCTGAGTCGGACATGTCGTCGCCTTCGGTGGGGGTCGTCGGGCCGCGGGCCGTGGACGAGGTGGGCAGGGAGATGTGCATAATACATAGGATGTGCGTCATGCACATTGCCCAGGTCGTGGGTACTCTCGGGAGGCGGGAGCACGGACGTCACGGCGCGCGCCCCGGGTTCGTACGTCCCACGTCGTGCGTCCATACGTCATGCGGAGGCGGTGTGCTGGAGCGGCTGGAGCGGGAACTGATGCTGGTGGCCCGCCACCATGTGCTGACGCGCCGGGACAGCTCGGCCGAGCGGCTGGACAAGTCCGCGTATCTGCTGCTCGCGCGCCTCGATTCGGAGGGCCCGATGTCCATCGGACAGCTCGCCGACGCCTTCGCGCTCGACACCTCGACGGTCAACCGGCAGACCGCCGCCCTCCTGAGGGCCGACCTCGCCGAGCGCGTCCCCGACCCCGACGGCGGCCTCGCCCGCAAGCTCCGCATCACCGAAGAGGGCGCCAAACGGCTCGCGGCCGACCGCGCGTTCTACATCGCGGGCATCGACAGCGTCCTGACCGACTGGTCACCGCAGGACGTGGAACTCCTCAGCGACATGCTCGCCCGCTTCAACCGCAGCATCGAGTCCCGCGAAGGGCGGCAGTGGCCGCGGCCGTGAGACCGCGCTCGGCGGGCCGTCCACGCGAGGGCGTACGGCCGGTCAGCCGAGCAGGGCCAGCAGACGGCCCGCCTGCCGCCGCGCCGTACCCGGCGGATTGCGCCGGGCGGCAGGATCTCCCGAGGCCAGGTCCTCGAAGGACAGCAGGAACAGCCACACCAGCGCGATCAGCCGTCGGCAGTCCCGCAGCCGTACGGTCTCCGCCGCCGTCAGCTCGACGTGCGACAGGAACGCCGTGACGTCCAGCGGGTGTTCCACCCAGCTCGCCACATGCTCGGTGATCTCGGCCAGTTCATAGGCGCGGTCGCTGCGGCCGGAGTCCTCGAAGTCCACGACCCGCACACGCGAGCCGTCCCAGAGGTAGTTGGCGAGATTGCCGTCACCGGGGCCGAAGACCGCGGGCACGGCGGCCTGTTCCGTACGGTCCAGGCCCGACGCGTCCAGCCAGGCGAGGCCCGCGTCGACAGCGCCCTCCACGGCCGCGTCCACCCGTCCCCGCACCCGCGGCGCCCAACCGCGCAGCCGCGCGCCGAGTTCCGCCGGGCCTTCCGGCCGTACGGGCACCCGCGCGAGGACGTCGGCGGGCAGCGCGCTGTGCAGCGCGTTCACCGTCCGCGCGAGACGCGTCAGCCGCTCGCCGTCCAACGGCGCGCCCCGGAGCGGCACTCCGGGCAGCAGGGACATCGAGACCACCGGCCCCGCGTCGCCCAGGTCGCAGGAGTACGGCCGCGGCGCCAGCCCCGGCGCGTGCCGGTCGAGCAGCGTCAACGCCCGCCACTCGCGCACGGCGCGCTCGTGGGCCGTGGCCGGGAACCGCTTGGTCACGCCGCCGGCCGCGAACGTCACCGCGTGCGTGCCCCACTGATGCGCGCCCATGGCAACCGATCCTGCCAGGCCCGCCGTTGGACCAGCCGGGAGGCGGCGCGCGAAACCCCGTGCGCGAAGTGCCGCCGCTTGCCGCTCGATTGATTTGGCAATCTCTTTACAACCCGGCGCCACCCCGCGTCGTCTCTCCCCTGCGAATCCCCTTACGGCCCGGCCGGCGCTCGTTCCGGAGCGCGGCAGCCGGGGGGAGAAGGGAAGACCGGACATGCGCATGAGTTCACTCGCCGTCGGCGCCGCCGCGTTCTCGACCGCGGCCAGTTTCGCCGTACTCGGAGCGTCCCCGGCGACCGCCGTCGCCCCCGCGAGCGACACATCGAGCACTCCGATGTGCGCCACCTCCCAGCTCACCGCGTCCCTCGGCGGTGAGGACGCCGGAGCGGGCAACCTCTACCGCTACCTGGTGCTGACCAACCACAGCGGCACCACCTGTCACCTCACCGGATTCCCCGGCCTGTCGCTGCTCGACGCGAGCGGCAAGCAGATAGGCGCGCCCGCCACCCGCGAGCACAACGGCTACGCGGCGGTCGTGCTGCGCCCCGGCGGCAAGGTGAGCGACACCATCCACACCATCAACCACCAGGGCACCTGCCTGCCGACCTCCACGAGCCTGCGGATCTACCCGCCGGGGAACAAGGCGTCGCTGGTCTTCGCGGGGAAGATCACCAACTGCGACAACCAGTTCTCCGTCACCCCGCTCGTCGCGGGCACCGGCGGCAACCCCTCCAACTCCACGCCCGCGCCGACGCCCACCACCACGTCCTCCGGCTCCGGCTCGCAGGTCACCGCCGTACCCAGCGGCGCCCCCGACACCGGCCTCGCCGAGACCGCGCACTCCTCGGGCACCCACGACAAGGACACCCTCGCGCTGGCCGGCGCCGGTGTGCTGGCCGTCGGCGCCCTCGGCCTGGTCACCGGGATGCGCCGCAGGTCGCACGGCCGGGCACAGGACTGACCGTTGCCGACCGTCACCTCCCTCAGCCGTTCCGTCCCGGTACGGGCCTGGTGCGTGCTCGCCGCCGCCGTACTGGTGCTGCTGAGCGGCTGCCAGTCCGACCCGCCCGCTCGGGCCACCCCGGGCGGGACGGAGCGGACACCGTCCGCCTCGGCGTCCGCGACCTCGACGCCGTCGTCCCGCGGCACGACCCCGGCGACCACCGGGGCCGTACCGCTGGCCCGCTCGGTCCCGGTCCGGCTGCGGATCGCGGCCATCGGCGTCGACACCCCGGTGATGTCACTGGGGCTCAACTCCGACGGCACCGTGGCCGTACCGCCGATCGAGGCGCGCTCGCCCGCGGGCTGGTACAGCGGCTCGCCGACGCCCGGCGTCACCGGACCCTCGGTGATCCTCGGCCACGTCACGGTCGGACAGTACGGCGACGGCGTCTTCCGCCACCTGTCCGAGCTCGCCGCCGGCGACCGGATCGAGATCGGCCTCAAGGACGGCGCCACGGCCGCCTTCACCGTCGACTCCGTCCAGACGGTCGCCAAAGCGAGATTTCCGACGGACCGCGTGTACGGGAACGTCGACCACCCCGCTCTGCGTCTCATCACCTGTGGCGGCACCCGGATCACCGGGAGCGGCTATCAGGACAACGTGATCGTCTACGCGTCCCTGTCGTCGGGAGCGGGAACCTGAACAGGACCCCGCACCCGTCCGCCGTCCGGACGCCCACCGCTCGTACGCACCGGACCCGGTCCGCGCGTACGTCCCCGGCCCCGAACCGGGGCCGGGGCGGGGCGGGCGCCGCCGGGCGGCCCGGGAGGTCTGCCCCGGCGCCACCGGGGCAGACGACGATCACCACGAGGACGACGAGTGAGGAGAGCGGCCATCCGGTCCCAAGAGCGCGCGGCCGCCGAGCTGTTCGAGGCCGTCTATCCGCGCCTGGCGGGCTGGTGCCGCCGTCTGGTGGACGACGACGGGACCGCGCACGAGATCGCGTCCGAGGCCTTCACCCGGCTGTGGGCGCGCTGGACCAAGGTCGAGGAGCCCAGCGGATACCTCTATGTGACCGCGGCCAACCTGGTCAGGGACCACTGGCGCAGACTGGAGCGCGAGCGCCGCGCCATGCGCCGATTCACCACGGAGGAAGCCGTGAAGGAGCAGCAGGACAGCAGCGACCCCTCGGTGCGCATGCTCGTCCAGTCCCTCCCGGAGCGACTGCGCGATCCGGCACTGCTGTACTACTACGCGGACCTGCCCGTACAGCAGGTGGCCGCGCTGCTCGGCCGGAACGAGGGCACGGTCAAGGCCGACCTGCACGCGGCCCGCGAACTGCTGCGCGCCAGGCTGGGGGAACACCATGACCGGACTGTCTGACGACGGTCCCGGCGGGGAGCCCTTCGACCCGCTGGAGCCGCTGCTGCGCCCGCCCGCGGTCTACCTGCCGCCGCCCGCGGGCTCGTTCGAGCTGATCCGCCGACGCGCGGCCAGGCGCCGCCGCTCCCGCGCGATGGTCGGCGGCACGCTCGCCGCCGCCGTCATCACCGGTGCCTTCTACGTGGCCGGTGCGCTCAACAGGGACGACTCGCAGGAGGTCGTCCCCACACCGGCCAACAGCAGCGGGCCCGTCACCACGGCCCCCGGACCGACGACCCCGCCCGTCGTGCCGCCGCCCGCGCCCACCCCGACGCGGACCACGCCCACCAAGGGCCCGGGCGACGGTACGACCGTCACGTCCGAGCCGTCAGGGACCACCCCGCCCACCTCGCCGACCAGCACCAGCACCGGCACCGATTCCGCCGCCACACCGCTGTGCACGGCCGCGCAGCTCACCGCCTCCCTCGGCGACGGCGACGCGGGCGCGGGCAACCTCTACCGCTACCTGCTGCTCACCAACCACAGCGATACGGTCTGCCATGTCACCGGCTTCCCCGGCCTGTCGCTGCTGGACGCGAACGGCAAGCAGATCGGCGCCCCCGCCACGTACCAGAATCTCCCGCACGGGCCCGTCGTGCTGCGGCCCGGCGAGTCCGCGAGCGACACCATCCACACCGTCAACCAGCAGGGGACCTGCCTGCCGACCTCCACGAGCCTGCGGATCTACCCGCCGGGCAGCAGGGCGTCGCTGGTCTTCCCGGGGAAGATCACCAACTGCGACAACGAGTTCGTGGTCACCCCCTTCACCGCGGGCGCGACGGGAAACCCGCCGTCCTGACGGGGACGGCGGGGGTCGGTCCGCGCCGGCGCCGGCTCAGTGCACGTCCGGCGGGCTGGAGGTCGCGGGCGGCATCGAGTAGGTGGGGGACGCGGGGGAACCCGAGCGGACGCCCGGCGGTTTGCTGGGCGGCATCGGCGCCGCGGTGATCAGCACCCTGCCGTACGCCGCCATCGCCGCCGCCATCACGAGCAGGATCATCAGCCAGCGCAGGTGCAGCCGGGCGGGGACGCTGAGCAGCCACGACAGCATCCCGCCGGACAGCAGCAGCCCGGAACGACTCCTGCGGTTGACGCCGCGACGGCTCATCGGCGCCCCCTCCCGCCGGTGGGCCGGGTATGGGGCAGGGTGCGTCCGATCTGGTCGCGGTAGCGCAGGAGTTCCAGCGGCATGTCGAAGGCGACGGCCGCCACGATCTGCGGACCGTACGCGGTCTGCCGGGAGTAGCGGACCAGGAAGCGGTCGGAGCGCATCGAGCCCGCCATGACCTCGGTGTCCGTGCCGAGCGCGGGGATGCCCACCGCCTGGATCCGGATGCCGTGCTGTTCCGACCAGAAGCGCGGCACCGGAGTGAAGCGCGCCGCGCGTCCGGGGCCGCGCAGCAACGAGTCGGCGGCGTGCTGCCCCATCTCCACGGCGTGGATGAGGTGTTCGACCCGGCGCGGCTCGGTGTCGAACCGCGGGTTCGGCCAGCGGGCCACGTCCCCGGCCGCCACCACATGCGGCGTGGTCCTGCCCCACTCGTCCACCGCGTGGCAGGTCGGCCCGCAGAGCACGCCGTCGGAGATCTCCAGACCGCTGCCCCGCAGCCACTCGGTACGGGGCTGCCCGCCGAGACCGAGCACCACGAAATCGCAGTCGAGGACCGCGCCGTCGTCGAGCCGCAGCCGCAGCCCGTCGCCGTGGTCCTGCCAGTCGGTGATCTTCGTGCCGAGGCGGACGTCGACACCCGCGCGGCGCTGGAGCGAGCCGACCACCGCGCCGACCCTGGCGCCGAGCACCCGGCGCAGCAGCGGCGCGCTGTGGACGACGAGCGTCACGTCCATCCCGTTCTCCCGCGCGGTGCAGGCGAGTTCGCAGCCGATGAAGCCGCCGCCGAGGATCACCACCCGACGGGCGCGCGCCGCGTGCATCGCCCGCCGTATCGCCGCCGCGTCCTCGATCGTGCGGACGGTACGGACCCGGTCGCTGAACACCGGCGCCTCGGGCAGCCGCTTGGCGTCCACACCGGTCGCCACCACCAGCCCGTCGAACGGCAGATACTCCCCGCCGCGCAGTTCGATCGCGGACTTCGCCAGGTCCAGCCCCGTCATCCGGGTGTCGAGCAGCCAGTGCGCGTCCAGCGCCGCGTCCGCCCGGAAGGGCAACTGCTGCTCGGCGAGCCGGCCCGACAGATACTGCTTGGACAGCGGCGGACGGCTGTACGGCCGGTGCGGCTCCTCGCCGACCATCACCAACTCCCCGTCGAAACCGCGCTCCCTGAGTCGGGTCGCGGCGCTCAGCCCGGCGAGCCCGGCGCCCGCGACGACGATCCGCCGCAGGCTCGCCCGCGCCGCGGAGCCGCTGCGCAGCGGCCTCGCCGCCCGCCGCCCGATCGCGGCGGGAGCGCCGGACGGGCTCTGCCCGCCGTGGACGGTGATGGCCTGCATCGGGCAACACCGCACTGCCTGGCGGGCCTTGGCCGCGTAGTCGGCGGGCACGCTGCGCGTGTAGTGCAGCGAACCGCTCTCGGCGATCCGGAAGACCTCGGGCGCCTCTTGCTGGCAGATGCCGTAGATGTGGCACCGGTTGTTGTCGACGCTGATCCGTACCGGCTCCGCCTCGGGCACCAGTACGGGCCTGGCGGGCGCGAACGACTCGGCGGCGATGGGGGCTTGGGGGAGCGGCGGCGCGGTGCGCGCGGGCGGGCGGCCCTGGTGGACGACGACCGGTGTGGTGGGCCGTGCGGCGGGCGTCTGACCCGGTGGCCAGGGCGCCGGGGGGACACGGCCCGGGGGAGGCGGCTGGATCATTCGGCGGCTCCCGGCCTGCCGAGGTAGGTGCGCTGTCTGAGCCGGGAGCGGGACGGGAAGGCGCGGATCAGGAAGGCCAGCAACACCGTGCCCGCGCCGGTGGCGATGCCGACCGACACCAGATTCAGATGGCGCGGCTCCGGGTGCACCAGGAAGACGTGCAGCCAGATCAACCCAAAGGCCACGTAAGCGAACTGATGAGTCCTCAGCCAGCGGTGGTAGCCCAGTCTGCGCTGGAGCCACACCGAACATCCCACGGCGATGGCCAGTTCGGTGCCGAGGATGCCGAAGCCCACCGGGAGCCGCTGCACACCGCCGGTGAACGGCACGGTCAGCTCACGGCCGCCGATCCGCCAGACCGGCTGGTAGAGAAAGGTCGCGCCGTGCACGACACCGAAGATCATCGCGGAGAGCGCCAGCGTCATGTGCGCGCCGTAGAAGGTGGCCCGGTTGACCGCGTGCTGCAGGAATCTCAGCCGCAGCAGCACACCGAGGACGACGGTGGCCACCATCAGCACATACGCGATCAGAGCCGCGAGTCTCGCGATCTTGTGGACGCCCATGTCGTAGGGGACCTGCTTGTCGTACGCGTCCAGCGGGGAACCGGGGATGGGAGCGGCGGCGGAAGTGCCGCGCGCCAGGAGCAACCCCACCGTGAAAAGCACCAATACCGAGAAAAGCACCAGCAGAAGACGGGAAGCACCGCTGAGCGCGGGGGCCTTCTTACGGCTGGCGAATGCCGCGACCGTGACCATATCCTGTGACTCCTCGTATCGACGCGACTGCGACACGCGCAGGGCGAAGACCTGGGGCGATACCCGGAGTCGAGCTGTCCCGTTACCCTTTTGTGCATTCGCCGATGAATGCGGCAAAGGTGTTCGGGGCAGGCTTCTCTTCGGGCCCTTTCCCCTGAAGGACACGCTGCTTGGCGGCAGACGCTACACCAAGATTCGCGCGCGGTCGATGCATGGCCAACGGGCCCCGGGCTGGCTCGATATGACGCTAAATCACCATTGTGACGGCGAATCACCGGCCCGGATCGCGTAGCTCGCGTAAAGGCTTTGCGCGGCGATGGTGAATCACGAACCGGTGTACTGCGCGGCGAATGGTGAAGGACCGGGCCGGGCGCGGCTCAGCCCGCGCCGCCAGGACGGTCGGCCGTGCGGGGGAGCGGCAGGTCGCCGGTGAGGGAATTCTGGATCACCGGCGCGTACACGGCGATCAGCGACGGCGTGCTCGCGGATGCCAGCGGCTCGACGCGGATGATGTAGCGGGCCATGACCAGACCGATGAGCTGGGAGCCCAACAGGGCCGAGCGCAAAGCGCGTTGTGGCTCGGCCAGTGCCTGGGCCAGTGGGCCGAGCACTTCACGGCCGAGGAATTCCCGCAGGATCCCGGCGGCCGTCTCGTGCGAGACCGCCGACCGGATCACCGCCAGCAGCGCGTCGTGCCGCTCGGCCGACTCCCACAGGCCGAGGACCGTCGTCAGCAGCCGCTCGCCCGAGGTGGCGGGATCCCCGGCGAGCACCGGCAGCAACTCCATCGGGCGCACCGCCTCGTGGACGGCGGCGGCGAACACCCCTTCCTTGGACCGGAAGAAGTGGTGCACGAGCGCCGCGTCGACCTTCGCTTCGCGGGCGATGCCGCGCACCGTCGTCCGCTCGTAGCCGTACTCGGCGAATTTCAGCCGCGCCGCCCGCAGGATCGCCTCTCTGCTGCCGCTGCGGCCCGGCCGTCGGCCGGGCCGTCCGGTGACCGCCTCTCCCATGACCGCCGCCCTGTCACGTAAATTCACCGTTCGGTGATTTATGAGAGTAGCCTCGGCGGGGTGAAACGCCAACCACCCGCCGGCCGTGCGCCGGCCACCGCCGGCGCCGCGGGCGCGGACCGCGTGCGGACCGGGCGCCGGTCCGGTCCGGCGCCGACGCGGCCCGGCCGCCCGCCGGGCGCTCGACACGCCTCGCCGAACCCGGAAGAATTACCCGCGAGGGTCGCTTGAAACCTCTTTGGGACGCAAACGGGCGACCTGTCCGCGAGGGGAGTTTATCGGCGCGCCGTGACCTGTGCGGCGGCTCGGGGCATTGCCCGAAAGGGCTATAGATTTAACTTTCAATCATAACGAGCTCAAATGTTCCATGTTGATGCTGGTCAGGCGTGCGTGCTAGAGTCGAAATAACGTGCTGTTTGCTGAAGGTCGGGGGCTCGATGCTTCAGGATGGGATCACGAGAGTTCTTCTCGTCGACTCCAGAGCGGTTTCCCGTGTGGGACTCAGTGTCCTGCTGAGCAGGGAAACCGATCTGGAAGTCGTGGGCGAGGTTGCCGATATTCGGCACGCTCTGCCCTGCGTGGCAAGGTTGTCTCCGCATGTGGTGATCATCGACGCGCTGGATGTGGCGCCGGATGTTCCGCATGCCATCCAGCAGCTCATCGTCGGCGGCGCCGACGGCTGCCCTAAGATATTAGCCCTGGTCCAGAGCCTGGAGCAGTGCGCTCAGCACTGGCAGGCGGCCGGTGCCAGGGGTGTGCTCGACAGTCAGGCGAGTCCGGAGCGGATCATCGCCGCCGTCCGGATGGTCGCCGCCGGTTACCGACTGGTGATTCCCACCGTCGGCGCCGCCACTGCCGCCGCCACCGCGGCGGCCATCACGCCGGAACCGCCGCAAGCGGAAACATCGGAGACCGATCTGGTGTCCAGTGGAATAACCCGGCGTGAGCGCGACGTGCTCCAGCTCATCATCCGCGGCTATTCGAACGCGGAAATATCAGAAGCACTTTTTCTGAGTGAGAGCACCGTGAAATCACACGTTCAGCGCATGCTGGACAAGCTGGCTCTGCGCAATCGAGTACACGCCGTTATATATGCTTATGAAAAAGGAATTGTCAGAGCCGGCGGCAATTTAGAATCTTTAGTCGGTACCAGTATGTGACACCATTTTCGCGACCTGGGAACGGTCTTTCTTGCCGTTCCCGGTTCGGGGTATCTCGTCGAAAAGGCTGAGGCTGTCGACGAGCATGTAGGTGGGGAGCCGTTCGGCGCTCCACCGCTTGAGCGCGAGCAGGCCCGGAGCGCTGTCCGGGGCCGGGACCACCACGGCGTGCAGCCGTGCCGTGAGCCCGGTCCCGAGCACGACCACGGCCACGTCCCTGACCTGCGGGTGCAGGCTCAGGACGCTCTCGATCTCGCCCAGCTCCACCCGGTTGCCGCGGATCTTCACCATGTGGTCGCGGCGCCCCAGGTACTCCAGCATGCCCGCGTCGTCGTACCGCACGAGGTCGCCGGTCGCGTACGGGCCGCTCTGCGGCGGATGGCCCCAGTACCCGAGCATCACCGTGGGGCCGGAGACCAGCAGCTCCCGCCCCGCCTGGCCCGCGACCTCGGGGCCCAGCTCCAGGGTGTCGCCCGAGCAGACCGCGCCGATCGGCAGGGCGCCCGCGCGGTCGAGATCGGCGGCGCAGACCTCGTACGACGTACAGACATTCGTCTCGGTCGGGCCGTACCAGTTGAGCAGCCTGACGTCCTGCCAGGCCGCGCGCAGCCGCCGCACATGGGCGATCGGGAACGCCTCGCCCGCGAAGACGCAGGCCCGCAGCGCGCGCGGCGGCGGCCCGTCCAGCAGCCCGCCCTTGGTGATCATCAAGGTGAGCGCCGACGGCACCGAGTACCAGACGGTGATCGCGTGCTCGTCCATGAAGCGGACGAGCTGGGCCGGCGCGTAGGCCAGCGCCTCGGGCACCAGATGGACGCTGGCGCCCGCCAGGAACGCCGCGTAGAGGTCGAAGACCGACAGGTCGAAATTGAACGGCGCGTGGTTGGAGAGCCGGTCCGAGGGGACCAGCCGCAGATCGGCCGCGGCCCACCGCACGAACGCCAGCGCGTTGAGGTGGCTCAGGCACACACCCTTGGGCTCACCGGTCGAACCCGACGTGAACAGGATGTACGCCGGATCGTGCTCCGATCCCTCGACCGGCGACGGTACGGGCTGGCCCTCGCCCGTCGCCAGCAGGTCCGCGAAGGTACGGCAGGGCGCCGCGTCCCAGCCCGCGTCGGCCGCCGCGTCCGCGCCGTCCTCGTCGGTCACCACCAGCGCGGGGGCGCAGGCCGCGACGATCCGCGCCAGCCGCGACGGCGGGTTCGAGGACGCCACCGGTACGTAGACCGCGCCGCCGCGCAGGCACGCCTGCATCAGCGCCACGACGTGCAGGCTCTTCGCGCTCCACAGCACGACCCGGTCGCCCGGCCGCACCCCGCTCGCGGCCAGCGCCGCGCCGTAACGCGCCGCGAGCGCGTCCAGTTCGCCGTAGGTCAGCCGTCCGTCGACGGCGTCGACCGCGAGGGAATCCGGCGCCCTGCGGGCGGCGGCGGTGACGAATTCGTGCAGCCTCACAGTCCCAGCTCCTTCGCGACGAGCTCCTTTTGGATCTCCGAGGTACCGGAGAACAGCACGCTCGGCACCGCGTCCCGCAGCGCCGCCTCCACACCCGACTCCGACCGGTATCCGCGACCGCCGAGAATCCGTACGGCGTCCAGCGCGCTCTGCACCGCGGCCTCGGAGACGGCGAGCTTCGACAGCGCCACCGGCAGGGTCGCCCTGCCGCCGCGGTCCATCTCCCAACAGGCCCGGTAGAGCAGGAGTCTGGCGCTCTCCAGCCGCAGCTTCATGTCCACGATGCGGTGCGAGACCGCCTGGAAGCCGGAAATGCGACGGCCGAACTGCCGCCGCTCGCGGGCGAATCGGACGCACTCCTCGACCAGCCGGTCCATCAGGCCCAGATAGCCCGCGAAGAGGCAGGCGCGCTCCCAGCCCATGGACGTCTGGAAGATCGTCGCGCCCATCCCCTCGACGCCCAGCACCTGGTCGTCGGGGACGAAGCACTCCTGGAAGGTCACCGTGCCCGCCAGGCAGGAGGACAGGCCCATCTTCTCGAAGGGCTCACCGCGCAGCACCCCGGGGGCGTCGGCCGGCACGACGAAGGCGGTCTGGCCGAGGTGTCCCGAGTCGGGGTCGCTGGTCGCGTACGTGACCAGGACGTCGGCGGCCGGGCCGTTGCTGACGAAGCTCTTCTCGCCGTCCAGGACGAATCCGCCGGGCACTTCGGTCGCCGTCACCCGCAGCCGCGAGACGTCGGAGCCGGACTCCGGCTCCGTCATGGCGTTGCCCGCGATCATCCGGCCGGACGCGAGCTCCGGCAGGAAGCGCTTCTTGAGGTCCGCGCTGCCGAACTCCGCGATCGGCACGGCGCAGGCGAAGAGGTGGGCGCTGGCCGCGAAGACCAGCCCGGTGTCGTGGCAACCGCGGCCCACGGCCTCGATGACCCGCGCGGTGTCGAGCGCGCCGAGGCCGTCCCCGCCGTACTCGGCGGGAAGGCAGGCGCCCAGGGCGCCGATCCGGCCGAGTTCCCGCCAGTCGGACCGTTCACCGGGGCGCCGCGGACGGTCCGCGGGGAACGCGTCGGCGGCCCGGCGGACGGTCTCCTCGTACCGCGCGGTCTGCTCGGTGCTCCAACTGAAGTCCACGCTGGCTCCTGCATCGGGAGGGGGAGGGAGGGAGAGACGGAAGGTGGGGTGCTGCGCTCGGGGCTCGGGGCTCGGGGCTCAGGGCTGGGGCTCGGGGCCGAGGGCCCCGCGGTCAGGGGTCGCGGATCACATCGCGCCGACCGTGAGCAGGTCCGCCAGCGCGGAGCGCAGTTCGGCGCTGGCGAGCATCATGTGGCCGCCCCGCACGGTGGTGACCCGGCACGGCCCGGTGGTCTCCGCCGCCCACGCGGCCAGCCCCGGCGCGTCCACCACCGGGTCCAGGTCGCCGGCGAAGACATGCACCGGGCAGGACAGCGGCGGCAGTTCGGTGGGACGGCGGTAGGTCTCCGTCATCCGCAGGTCGGCGCGGAGCGGCGGAAGGAACAGGTCGAGCAGTTCAGGACTGTCCTCGACGGCGGGCAGCGCGCCCTCCAACGTCCGCAGGCCGCTCAGCAGTTGGGCGGGCGGCGCGTTGTGCAGCGGCGGCAGCGCGTGCGGGGTGCGGGGCGAATTGCGTCCCGAGACGATCAGGGCGGCGGGCGGGCCGACCAACTGCGAGAGCCGGTGAGTCAGTTCGAAGGCGACCACGGCGCCGAAGCTGTGCCCGAACACCGCGTAGGGTCCCTCGATACCGGGTGCCAGCTCGGCCGCGAGGGTACGGGTCAGCGTGCCGATGTCCTGGGCGAGCGGTTCGCGCCTGCGGCTGCCGTGGCCCGGCAGGTCGACCGGGCGGACCCGCGCCACCTCGGCGAGGCCGGGCCGCCACGCGTGGTACATCACCGCGCTGCCGCCGGCATGGGGCAGGCACAGCAACTGGGGCCGTAGGGCGGGAAGCAGCACGGCCGCGGACCTCCTGTGATCGGGCGCACCGGATGGTCCCTCGATCCTCGCCGTTGCGGCGGCACGGGGCCACGGCCGTGAGTACTCATCATTAATGAGGACCCGCACGTGAAGCGGAAGCGGCGCCTCCCCCGTAAGTACGCACTTCGGGGCGTGTGTGCGCGGGCGTAATTCATCAGGTCTGGTGAAGTCCTCCGGCGGCGCCCGTAGCTACGTTTGGGGCCCTGGCCGAGCCGACCGCGACTTCGTGGAGTCGGGGGTTCCGCCGTGTCAACCCCGGACTCCGGAAGGTCGCTACGCATGTCCGACAGTTCTGATCCGCAGCTCGGCTACGACGAAGTCCTCGCGGAGCTGAAGGAGTTCGTCGAAACGCGATTCCTGCCCGAGGGCGAGGAGGGAATCGAGCCCGATTCCCCGCTGCTCCAGCTCGGAATCCTCACGTCGCTGAACACCACCGAGCTGATCGCCCATATCCACGACAGGTACGGGCTGTTCATGCCGCCCGAGTACATCGTCGGCAGGAACTTCAAGAGCCTGGACGCCATCAGCAAGCTCGTGGTCCGGATCCAGACCGACCCCGCCGCCATGGCCTGACGCTCTGTCCGACGCCGCTGTGCCGCCGCCGCTTTGACGCGGACGCGAACCGCCCGACCGGAAGCGCGGCCCGTGCCGAGGCAGGGCCCGTCCGATCCGACTCAAGAGGAGCAGTCTTGTCCGCAGTCGACTATGACATCGGGATCATCGGTGGAGGCCCGGCAGGCTCCACCGCGGCCTCATACCTGACCAGGGCCGGACTCACCGTCGCGGTCTTCGAGGGGGAGACCTTCCCCCGCGAGCACGTCGGTGAGTCACTGGTGCCCGCCACCACCCCCGTACTGCGCGACATCGGCGCGCTCGACCTCGTCGAGCAGGCCGGATTCCCCCGCAAATTCGGCGCGGCCTGGACGTCCGCGGCACCGGCCGGCATCCCCACCATGGGCTTCGGCGGCCTCTCGCACGGCCTCGGCGCCGCCGAGATCGAATTCGACGAGCGCGACCAGCCCGGCGTCCTCCAGTCCCACACGTACCACGTGGACCGGGGCAAGTTCGACCAGCTCCTGCTCCAGCACGCCGCCTCCTGCGGCGCGAAGGTCTTCGAGAACACCCGCATCGGCAGCGTCGACTTCTCCGGCGAGCACCCGGTGATCCACCCCGTCCGCGACAAGGACACCGGTGTCACCGTCCGCATGGTCGTGGACGCCAGCGGGCGCGGCACGATGCTCGGCCGCCAGCTCAAGCTCAAGGTCCCCGACCCGGTGTTCAACCAGTACGCGGTGCACACCTGGTTCGACGGCCTGGACCGCACGGCCCTCTCGCACGACAAGAAGAAGGCCGACTACATCTTCATCCACTTCCTGCCGCTGACCGACACCTGGGTCTGGCAGATCCCGATCACCGACACCATCACCAGCGTCGGCGTCGTCACGCAGAAGAAGCACTTCACCGCCTCCAAGGACGACCTGGAGGGCTTCTTCTGGGAGTGCGTGGGAAGCCGCCCCGAACTGCGCGCCGCGCTCGAGGACTCCGAGCGCGTACGCCCCTTCAAGGCCGAGGGCGACTACAGCTACGGCATGAAGGAGATCACCGGCGACAACTTCGTGCTGATCGGCGACGCCGCGCGCTTCGTGGACCCGATCTTCTCCAGCGGCGTCAGCGTCGCGCTCAACAGCGCCCGCATCGCGACCAAGGACATCATCGCGGCGGCGGAGGCCGGGGACTTCAGCAAGTCCCGCTTCACCGAGTACGAGCGGACCCTGCGGCGCGGGGTGAGCAACTGGTACGAGTTCATCTCCATCTACTACCGGCTGAACATCCTGTTCACCGCCTTCGTGCAGGACCCCAGGTACCGGCTCGACGTCCTCAAGATGCTCCAGGGCGACGTCTACGACGACGACGAACCGCGCGCGCTCGCCGCGATGCGGAAGATCGTCGCCACGGTCGAGAACGATCCCGACCACCTCTGGTACAAGCACCTGGGCAGCCTGTCCGCGCCCTCAGCGGCGGCGCTGTTCTGATGACCGATCAGGCCCCGGAGGCGGTGGCGATCATCGGTGCCGGCTGCCGCTTCCCGGGCGGCGTGGCGGACCTGGCCGGATTCTGGCGGGTGCTGCGGGACGGCACGGACGTGATCACCGAGATCCCGCCGTCCCGCTCCGACCTCGCCCGGCACTACGACCCGGACCCCGACGCGCCAGGCCGGACGTACACGCGCTGGGGCGGTTTCATCGAGGACGAGACGCGTTTCGACGCGGAGTTCTTCGGTATCGCCCCGCGCGAGGCCCGGCAGATCGACCCGCAGCAGCGGATGCTCATCGAGGTCGCCTGGGACGCGCTGGAACACGCCGGGATCGTCCCCGGCAGCCTCGCCGGCACCCGTACCTCCGTCTTCTCCGGCGGCCTGAGCGTCGACTACTTCCTGCGGCACTCCCGCGAGGCGGGCGTCCGCGGCATCGACCCCTGGTACGCCTCGGGCAAGGAGGCCAGCTTCGGCCCCGGGCGGCTGTCGTACCTGCTCGGCCTCAACGGCCCGAGCGTGGCGCTGAGCACCGCCTGCTCCTCGTCGCTGGTCGCCGTGCACCTCGCGCGGCAGAGCCTGCTGACGGGGGAGTCCGACACCGCGCTGGTCGGCGGCGTCAATCTGCTGCTCTCCGCCGAGCTGACGGTGTTCATGTCCAAGGTCGGCGCCATGGCCAAGGACGGGCACTGCAAGGTCTTCGACGCGGCGGCCGACGGAATCGTCCGCGGCGACGGCTGCGTGGTGCTCGTCCTCAAGCGGCTGACCGACGCGCTCGCCGACGGCGACCGCGTGCTGTCCGTGATCCGCGGCTCCGCCGTCAACCACGACGGGCACAGCGCGGGACTGACCGTGCCCAGCGCCGCCGCCCAGCAGTCGCTGCTGCGGGACGCCCTGGCCGCCGCGGACGTACGGCCCGACGAGATCGGCTACGTCGAGGCGCACGGCACCGGCACCCCGCTCGGCGACCCCATCGAGATGAGCGCGCTCGCCCGGATTCTCGGCGAAGGACGCGACGCGGAACACCCGCTGCTGGTCGGCTCGTTGAAGACCAACTTCGGGCACACCGACGGCGCGGCGGGCGCGGCCGGTCTCCTCAAGGCGGCACTGGCCGCACAGCACGGCGAGATCCCCCCGCATCTGCACCTGGACCGGCTCAACCCCGGTATCCGCTGGGACCGCTGGCCGGTGCGGGTGCCGACGGACCTCACCGCGTGGCCGGACGGCGGCGGGCGGCGACTGGCCGGCGTCAGCGCCTTCGGGCTCAGCGGCACCAACGCCCATGTGATCGTCGAGGCACCGCCCGCGGTCGCCCCGCCCGCCGAGGCGGCACAGGACCGGCCGTCCCGGCTGCTCCTGCCGGTCTCCGCGCGCTCCGGCGCCGCGCTGCGCGAACTGGCCCGTGCGCACCGCGACCGGCTGCTCGACCAGCCGGAGGCCGAACTGGCCGCGTACGTCACGGCGGCGGGCACCCGGCGCACCCAGCACCGGGAGCACCGCATCGCCGTCACCGGCAGGACGGCCGCCGAACTCGCCCAGGAACTCGGCACGTTGCTGGAGACGTCTCTCGACACCGCCGTGCCGGACCTGGCGGCGGAAGAGCGAGGCGGCGCGCAGTGGGGCGGCACGGACGCCGGGGACTTCGGCGACCCGGGCGACTCGGGCGACGACCTGCCGCAGGTCTGCTTCGTCTTCTCCGGGCAGGGCGGCCAATGGACGGGCATGGGCCGCGAACTGCTGGCCCACGAGGACGCCTTCCGGACCGAACTGACCCGCGTGGACGAGCTGATCGCCGCGGAGGCGGGCTGGTCGGTGATCGGCGAACTGACCGCGGACGCCGAGCACTCCCGGCTGACCCGGACCGAATTCGCCCAGCCTGTCGTCTTCGCCGTGCAGGTGGCCGCCGCCGCGCTCTGGCGCTCCTGGGGCGTGGAGCCCGCCGCCGTCATCGGGCACAGCATGGGCGAGATCGCCGCCGCCCACGTGGCGGGCGCCCTCACCCTCACCGACGCCGTACGCGTCATCGTGCACCGCGGACGCCTCCTCCAACGGGCCGAGGGCGGCGGCCGGATGGCCTCCGTGGCCCTCCCCGAAGCCGACCTGCTGCCGCTGCTCGCCGCATACGGCGACGACGTGACCGTGGCCGCCGTCAACAGTCCCGCGAGCACGGTCGTCTCCGGACGCACCGAGGCCGTCGAGGCCCTGGGCGCCGAACTGGCCGAGCTCGGCCACGGCTACCGCGCGATGCCCGGCGAATACGCCTTCCACAGCGCGCAGATGGCGCCCTACCAGGACGAACTCGTCGCCATGCTCGGCGAGATCACCCCGGCGAAGCCGCGCGTGCCGGTCCACCTCACCTGCGAGCCGGGCGCCGAGGGCCCCTTCGGCGCCGACTACTGGGGACGCAACCTCCGCCAGCCGGTCCGCTTCTCCGCCGCGCTCGGCCGCGCGCTCGACGCCGGTCACCGCCTCTTCGTGGAGCTGGGCCCGCACCCGGTGCTCGCCCAGCCCGTCGTCCAGAGCCTGGAGGACCGGGGAGTCGACGGGCTCGTCGTCCCCACCCTGCGCCGCGACACCGACGACGTCGCCACCGCGCGCACCTCGCTGGCCAGGCTCTACGCCGCCGGGGTCGACATCCGCTGGCCCGAGGTCAATCCGGGACCCACGGCCGTCACTGACCTGCCCGGCTACCCGTGGCAGGGCGACAAGCTGTGGTTCGACATCCCCGCGCCCGACGCGAACGCCGATGCCGACACCCTGCCGCAACTGAGCGCACTGCACGGTGAGTTGAAGCTGTACGACGAGGCCGGGCGGCTCGTCGCCGAGACCGTGGGGCTGCGCCTGAGCACTCCGGGCACGCCGCTGTCCGAGACGGCGCCGCCCGCCCTGCCCGCGCCGGTGGACGCCGCTCCCGCCACCGCTCCGGCGACCCCGGCGCGCCCCAGCCGCGACCAGCTCGCCGACCTGGTCGCGGACGCCGCCGCGGAGGTGCTGGGGCTGGCCTCCGGCACCACCGTGGCGCGCGGTCGCGGCTTCACCGACCTCGGCATGGACAGCCTCGGCGCCGTCGAGCTGTGCAAGGTGCTGGAACGGTCCGTGCCGCTGCGGCTGCCGAAGACCGCGGCCTTCGACCACCCCACCGTGCGGCGGTTCGCCGACTACCTCGACGGCCTGCTCGGCGACGCCCCGGCTCCCGCGCCCGCCGTGGCCCGCACGACCGACGCGGCGGCCGTGTCCCGTACGACCGACACGCCCGCGGCTCCGGCCGCGCCGACCGGCACGCCCGGCGCGCCCGAGCCGATCGCCGTCATCGGCGTCGGCTGCCGCTTCCCCGGCGGCGCCGAGGGTCCGGACGCCTACTGGCGGCTGCTGACCGCGGGCCGCGACGCCGTACGCCGCGCCCCCGACGGCCGCTTCGACGACCCGCGCGTGTGGTGGGGCGGCTTCCTGGACGACGACCCGGCGGGCTTCGACGCGCCGTTCTTCCGGATCCCGCCGCGCGAGGCCAAGGTGATGGACCCGCAGCAGCGGATGTTCCTCGAAGTGGCCTGGGAGGCACTGGAACACGCGGGCGTCCCGCCGACCTCGCTGGCCGAGTCCCGCACCGGGGTCTTCCTCGGCATGAACTCCACCGACTACGCCCAGATCGTGGGCAGCCACCCCGACAACGTGGACGCCTTCTACGGCACCGGCACCTCCTTCAGCGCCGCCGCCGGCCGCCTGTCGTATCTGCTCGGCATGCGCGGCCCGAGTCTGGCCGTCGACACCGCCTGCTCGTCCTCGCTGGTCGCGGTGCACCTCGCGGTGGCCAGTCTGCGCTCGGGCGAGAGCGACCTCGCGGTCGCCGCGGGCGTCAATCTCATCCTCGGCCCCACCATCCACCGGGCCAGCGACGCCGCCGGGGCCCTCGCGGCCGACGGCCGGTGCAAGACCTTCGACGCCACCGCCGACGGATACACGCGGGGCGAGGGCTGCGGAGCCGTCATCCTCAAGCCGCTGTCCGCCGCCCGGCGCGACGGCGACCGGGTCCTGGCGCTGATCCTCGGCTCCGCCGTCAACCAGGACGGTGCCAGCAGCGGCTTCACCGCCCCCAACGGTCCCGCGCAGGAGACACTGCTGCGCGCCGCACTCGCCGACGCCCGCGTCGGCGCCGACGACATGGACTACGTCGAGGCGCACGGCACCGGCACTCCGCTCGGCGACCCGATCGAACTGCGGGCGCTCGGCGCCGCGTTGGCCGGACGGACGACCCAGCAGCCCTGCCTGGTCGGCTCGGTGAAGACCAACATCGGCCACCTGGAAGCCGCGTCCGGCATCGCGGGACTCATCAAGACCGTCCTGGCCCTGCGGCACGAGACGGTGCCCGCGCACCTGCACTTCACGCGGCCGAGCCCCGACATCCCCTGGGACGAACTGCCCCTGGACGTCCCGACCGAGGCCCGCCCGTGGGCCCGCGGCGAGCGCCGCAGGGTCGCCGGGGTCAGCGCCTTCGGCTTCAGCGGCACCAACGCGCACATCGTGCTCGCCGAGGCCCCCGCGACCGACGCCTCTGATGCCTCCGACGTCCCCGATGCCCCCGGTACCTCCGACGCGGACGACGGCGCTGCCCTGACCGCCCGCCTCCACGTCCTGCCGCTGTCCGCCGCGTCCCCCGCCGCACTGCGCGACCGGGCCGCCGCCCTGCGCTCACTGCTCACCGCCGAGCCGGACGGCGACGCGACACGGGACGCGCACGGCGCGGAACCGGCCGCCGTGGCGCGGACCCTGGCCGTACACCGCTCCCACCTCGACCACCGGCTGGTCGTCGTGGGCCGCGACCGCGCCGCGCTCGCCGAACGACTGACCGCCGTCGCCGACGGTGACAGCGTCCCCGGCACCGTCCTCGGCAAGGCCGCCGCACGCGCACGCGGACCCGTCTTCGTCTTCTCCGGGCACGGCTCCTACTGGCCCGCCATGGGCCGCTCCCTGCTGGCCGCCGACCCGGTGTTCCGGGACGCGATCGCGGACTGCGACGCCGCGCTCGCCCGCCACCTGGACTGGTCGGTGCGCGAAGCGCTGGAATCCGCGCGCGAGCCTTCGAACGAACTCGACCAGCAGATCATGCTCTTCGCCACTCAGTACGGCCTGACGGCGAGCTGGCGCGCCCTGGGCGTCGAGCCCGCCGCCGTGCTCGGCCACAGCATGGGCGAGGTGTCGGCCGCCCTGTGCGCGGGCGCGCTCGACCTGGCGCAGGCCGCGGAGATCATGGTGCGCCGCACCCACCTGCTGCGGGCCCTGGTCGGCCAGGGCGGCATGGCCGTGGTCGGCCTCGACGCCGACCGCACCGAGGACGAACTGGCACCGTACGGCGACCGGTTGTGCGTCGCCGTGGTCAACAGCCGACAGTCGACGGTGGTGTCGGGAGAGACGACCGCACTGGAGGAACTGGGCGCCCGAATGCGCGCGCGCAACGTGTTCTTCCGTGCGGTCAACGCCGGCGGCCCGGCCCACAGCCCCTGGGCCGAGCCGCTGCGCGAACAGCTTGTACACGCCCTGACCGGCCTGGCCCCGGCCGCCCCTCGCCTGCCGATGTACTCCTCGGTGGACGGCGCGCCGCTCGCCGCCGACACCCCCCTGGACGCCGCCTACTGGGGCCGGAACCTGCGGCAGACCGTACGGTTCGCCGACGCCGTACGCGCAGCGGCGGCGGACGGACACGACACCTTCGTGGAGCTGTCCGCCCACCCCATCCAACTCGTGCCCATCGAGCAGGAGTTGCGGGCCGCGGGCACCGACGGACTGTTCGTGCCGTCACTGCTGCGCGACCAGGACGGCCCGGAGTCGCTGCTCACCGGGCTCGGCGCCCTGCACGTCGGCGGCCAGGCCGTGGACTGGCCGCGGCTGCACCCCGGGAACGGCCCGCTCGCCGAGCTGCCGACCTACCCGTGGGAGCACAAGCGGTACTGGGTCGACCAGCGCGACGCCGCCCCCGCGAACAAGGGCGCCCACCCGCTGCTGACCCGCGACGTCCGCACCCCGTCGGGCCGCGTCGTGGAGACGGACCTCGACGCCCGTACCGCCACCCGGCTCGGCGCCGAACCCGTGGGCGCCGCGCTGCGGGTGCCCGGCGCCACCTGGCTGGAGCTGGCCGTCGCCGCGGCCGGGACCGCCTTCGGCCCCGGCCGCCCCGTCCGCCTTGAGGAGATCACCCTCGACCGCCCCCTGCTGGTCCCGGCCGACGGCTCCGTCACCACCCAACTCAGCCTGGAACGCGCCGCGTCGGGCGACCGGCCGGGTCTGGCGCTCACCTTGTGGGAGCCCGCCACCGACACCGCGCCGCGCCCCCGCCGCCTCGTCTCGGGCCGCGCCCTGCCAGGACGCGCGCCGTCCGACACCGCTGCGGACGCCCCGCCGCACCCGCGCGGCCCGGTCGACGAGGCCCTGCGCGCCTGGGTGGCCCGGCACGCCACCGGGGACTGCGCGCCGACCCCGGAATCGGCCCGGACCGCCGACGGCCGCATCGAACTCGAACTGCGGCTGCGCCCGGCCACCATGCGGTGGCACCTCGCCCCCGACCTCCTCGAACTCGCCCTGCGGCTGCCCGCGTTCCTGCTGTCCACCGACCCCGCCGACCCGGCGCCGCTCCCCGCCTCCCTCGACAGCCTCACCCTGTACGCGGCCCCCGACGACCGCGTCCTCGTCACCGCCGCCCTGCGCCCCGACACCGCGGGCGACCCGACCGCCGACATCCGCCTGACCACCCCCGAGGGCCGGCCGCTCGCCGAGATCACCGGCCTGCGCCTCGCCCCGCCGCGAGGCCGCGTCCTCAACCAGGAGGAGACCGCGCGCCTCACCACCAGCCTGTACGTCCTCGGCTGGCAGGAGCGCCCGCTGACGGTCCGTCAGCCCGAGCAGCGGCCGGCCGAAACCCAGGCTCGGCTCGAAGCCGGGACTCCGCAGCGCGGCTTGACCGCCCATGTCCCCGCCCAGCGGGACGGCCTCGGCGCATCGCGGACCGACGACCCGTCCACAGCCGCCGGGGGAGCGGGGGCGCTCCTGACCGGACCCGTCACCGTCGTCCTCGCCGACCGCGGCGGCGTCGCCGAAGAACTGGCACGGGCACTGGCCGCACAAGGCCGGCCCACGACCCTGCTGGCGGCCGACGGCGAGCCCGACACCGTACGGCAGCGACTCGCCGACGCGCTGCGGGAGTTGCGCACCGGGCCCGGCTGCCGGGACGTCGTGCACCTCGGGGCGCTGGACCTGCCGGAGCGGGACGAGCCCGACCCCCTCGCCGTGGCCGACGCGTGCGCGGGGGTGACGGCGGTCGCCTCCGTGACGGCGGCGGTCGGCAGCGGCGCACGCGTGCTGTACGTAACGCGGGGCGCGGTCGCGGTGGACGAGCTGGAACTGCCCGCCGCCGCACAGGCACCGCTGCGGCAGTCCGCGATCGTCTCCGGCGTGGAACGCCCCACCGCCTGGGGCGCCGCGCTCGACCTGGACCCCCTGACCTCGGGTGTGGCGGAGGACGCGGCGGCCGTCGCGGCCGAACTGCTCGCCCACGGCGCCGACCGCGCCGGAGGCGAGGACGTCGAGGACCAGATCGCGCTGCGCGCCGGACGCAGGCTCACCGCCCGGGTGCTGCGCGCCCCGGCCCCGCCGCCGCTGTTCGAGCCGGTCGAACTGGCCGCCGACCGCAGCTATCTGGTGGCGGGCGCGGAAGGACCGCTGCCCGACCGGGTGGCCGCCTGGCTGACCGCGCGCGGCGCGGGCCGCACGCTGGTCGTGCCCCGCGTGGAGGACGCCAAGCAGGCGACCCGGCTGATCGAGGACGAGGCCGCGGCCGGACACCCCGTCGCGGGCGTGATCTGGCTCGGCGTCGGCTGGAATCTGCCGATCGACCAGGAGCCGACCGCCGCCGCGATCGCCGAGGCGGTCGAGGACCGCGCCCGCGGCGCGTGGCTGCTGCACCAAGCAGCGCTCGACACGCGCACCGACCTGGACCTCTTCCAGGTGTGGGGCACCGTGGCGTCGGCCTGGGCGGCGATCGGGGCGGGCGTGCAGGCCCCGGTGGACGCGCTGCTCACCGCCCTCGCCGGGCACCGGCGCGCCCTGGGCCTGCCGGTCTGCGCCATCGCCTGGGCGCCCTGGCTCGACGTGGATCTGCTGGACCGCGACAGCGCCAACCGGCTGACGCGCAGCGGCATGCGCCCGCTCCCGCCCGGCATCGCCGTGGAACTGCTCGACCGGATCACCGCGGCGGGCCTGACCGGCGCCGCCGCGGCCGACGCCGACTGGGGCCTGCTGCTGCCGCTCTACCAACAGGCCCGCCCCTGGCCGCTCTTCGACGCCCTGGCCGCCGAGGCGGCGGCTGCGCCCGGTGACTCCGGCGCGCTGCTGGACAAGCTGCGCTCGTTGCCCGACGCGGCGCGCGGCGATCTGCTGCTGGAGTGCGTCCTGGAGGAGGTGGCGGTGGTGCTCGGCCTGGACGGACCCGGCGAACTGGAGCCCCGGCAGGGCTTCTTCGAACTGGGCCTGAACTCCATCACGGCGCTGGAGATGAAGGTACGGCTGGAGCGCCGCTTCGGCAGCGCGCTCCCCGCGACACTCGCCTTCGAATACCCGACGGGCGACGCCGTGGCCGGATTCCTCGCCGCCGAGGTGGTCGGCGGATCGGGCGACGAACGGTCTCACGCGCCGCAGCCCGCCGCCGGCAGCGTCACCCGTACCCAAGACACCGGACGCGCCGAGAACGCCGCGACCACCGGACGCGCCGAAAGCGCCGAAGGCACCGCGGACAACGCCACCGTCACCGGCGACCTCACCGATGAAGACGACTACGACGACCCCGACGACGCGGACCTCTTCGCCCGTCTGGACGCCGAAGTCGCCGCCGTGAACGCCCTCATCGAGGGAGACAAGCGATGAACCAGCCCACCGACGGTGCCGGACCCCGCACATCGGACCGTACGCCGGAGCGCGCACCGGACCAACGGTCCCGCCTCGCCCAGGCATTGGAGACCATCGGGCGGCTGCGCACGATGGTCGAGGACCAACGGGCCGCGCTGCACAGCCCGGTGGCCGTCATCGGCGTCGGCTGCCGCTTCCCCGGCGGCGCCGACTCGCCCGAGCGCATGTGGGACCTGCTGCGCGACGGCGTGGACGCCATCGGCCCCTTCCCGCGCGACCGTTGGGACACCGACCCGTACTACGACCCCGACCCCGAGGCGCCCGCGAAGGCGTACGTCGTGGAAGGCGGGTTCCTGGACAGCGCCGACACCTTCGACGCGCAGCTCTTCGGGATCGCGCCGGGCGAAGCGCTCGGAATGGACCCCCAGCAGCGGATCGCGCTCGAAGTCGCCTCGGAGGCGCTGGAGCGGGCCGGCATCCCGCACGACTCGCTGGACGGCTCCCGCACCGGCGTCTACATCGGCGCGAGCACCAGCGACTACGTACGGCTGCGGCAGCAGTACGGCGACCCGGCCGCGATCGACGGCTACCAACTCCTCGGCGAGAACAGCTTCATCGCCGGACGCATCGCGCACACCTTCGGGCTGCGCGGACCCGCGCAGGTCGTCGACACCGCCTGCTCCTCCTCACTGGTCGCCGTCCACCAGGCGTGCCAGGCCCTGCGCCTGGGCGAGACCGATCTGGCACTGGCGGGCGGGGTCAACGTCATCCTGTCCCCGTACGGCTTCGTGCTGGTCAGCAAGGCCGGGGCGGTCTCGCCCGACGCCCGCTGCAAGGCGTTCGACGCCTCCGCCGACGGCTACGCACGCGGCGAGGGCTGCGGTCTGGTGGTGCTCAAGCGGCTCAGCGACGCGGTGGCCGACGGCGACCGGGTGCTCGCCGTCATCCGGGGCAGCGCCGTCAACCACGACGGCCACGCCAGCGGCATCTCCGTACCCAGCGGCAAGGCGCAGCAGGAGGTCATCCGCGCGGCCCTCGCCGACGCGGGAGTCACCGCAGACCGGATCGGCTACGTCGAGGCGCACGGCACCGGCACCGCCCTCGGCGACCCCATCGAACTGCGCAGCCTGGAGACCGTCCTCGGCACCGGCCGTTCGGCGGATCACCCCGTCTACGTCGGGTCGGTGAAGACCAACGTCGGCCACCTGGAGGCGGCGGCGGGCATCGCCGGGCTGATCAAGAGCGTGCTGGCCGTCGGCCACGGCGAGATCCCGGCGAGCCTGCACTTCCGCACGCCCAACCCCAACGTCGACTGGGACGCGCTGCACCTGCGGGTCGCCGCCGAGCACACCCCGTGGCCGTCCGACGGGCAGCCGCGCACCGCGGGCCTCAGCTCGTTCGGCGCCAGCGGCACCAATGTCCACCTCGTCATCGAGGAACCGCCCGCCATGACCACCGAGCAGCCCGAGCCGGACCCGCGGCCGGGGCGGCAGGCAGAAGTGTTCGTCGCGTCGGCCCGCAGCGAACCGGCGCTGCGTGAACTCTCCCTGCGCTGGGCCGACTTCCTGCGCGCCAACCCGGCGACCCCGCTGGACTCCGTGGCCCGCACCATCGCCGCCGGCCGCTCACCGCAGCAGGTCCGCGCCGCCTTCACCGCCCGCGACACCGCCTCGCTCGCCGACCGGCTGCACGACTTCGGGACCGGCGACGGCGGTCCCGCCCCCCGCCGCGCCCAGGCCGCGCACCGCGTGAAGACCGCCTTCATGTTCACCGGCCAGGGCGCCCAGTTCGCGGGCATGGGACGGGAGTTGTACGAGG
The DNA here is from genome assembly GCF_042957385.1 of Streptomyces sp. NPDC008079. Lineage (NCBI taxonomy): Bacteria > Bacillati > Actinomycetota > Actinomycetes > Kitasatosporales > Streptomycetaceae > Streptomyces > Streptomyces sp. NPDC008079. The sequence continues at coordinate 11,373 of NZ_JBIBIC010000009.1, read as the reverse complement.
CCGAGCCGGTGTTCCGGCAGGCTCTGGAGCGCTGCGCCGAGATCGTCGACCCGGTCCTGGACCGACCGCTGCTGGAGGTCGTCCACCCCGTCGAGCCCGACGGCTCGCTCGACAGGACCGGCTACACCCAACCCGCGCTGTTCGCCGTCGAATTCGCGCTCGCCGAACTGTGGGCGTCCTGGGGCGTCCGCCCCGCCGCCGTGATCGGCCACAGCGTCGGCGAGTACGCGGCGGCGTGCGTCGCCGGAGCGGTGGACCTGGAGGACGCGCTCGGGCTGATCGCCCTGCGGGCCCGGCTGATGGAGTCGGTGACCGCGCCCGGCGCGATGCTCGCCGTACAACTGGACGCGCAGGCCGCCGAGCGGGCCATCGGCTCCCGCGCCGACCTGGTCGCCGTCGCCGCCGTCAACGGGCCCCAGGACACGGTCCTTTCCGGCGATGCCGACGCCATCGCGGAGATCCGGGCTGAGCTGGCCCGCGAGGGTGTGACCGCCAAACCGCTGACCGTCTCGCACGCCTTCCACTCGCCGCTGCTCGACCCGGTCCTCGCCCCACTGGAGGAGGCGGCGGCGAAGATCACCTTCCGTGAGCCGCGCGTCCCGCTGATCTCCAACCTCACCGGCCGGCCGCTGGACCGCGCCACCCTCGCGGACCCCGGCTACTGGGCCCGGCACGCCCGGCAGCCAGTCCGCTTCCACGACGGCGTGCTGGCACTGCGCGAGACCGGCGTCGGCGCCTTCGTGGAGATCGGCCCCGGCCGGACCCTGCTCGGCCTGGCCGCCCGCGCCCTGCCCGACCCCGACCTGCTGTGGCTGCCGTCCCTGCGGCGCGGCCGGCCCGAGGCCGAGCAGGTCCTGGGAAGCCTCGGCGCGCTGCACGCCTGGGGCGTACCCGTCGACTGGTCGCGGGTGCACCCGGCCACCGCCGACCGGCACGTGCCGCTGCCCACGTACGCCTTCCAGCGACTGCGACTGAACTTCCCGCTGGCCGACGACACCTCTCCGGTACTGCCAGGACCCGGCGGGGCGGTCGCGGACCCCGAAGCCGCGGACTACCCGCAGTACGCGGTGGAGTGGCGCCGCTCGCCGCGCGCGGGCCGCGCCGCGGATCCGGCCGGGCGCACCCTGCTGTTCACCGACACCACGGGGGTCGGTGAGCGGCTGGCGGCGGAGCTGTCCTCGCTCGGCGGGGAGTGCGTGCTGGCCAGGATCGGCGACGGTCCGGCCGGGCTGCCGGGCGCCCGGAGCGTCCCCGCGGGCGATCCCGCCGCGCTGCGCGCGCTGCTGGCCGACATCGGCCCGGTCGACCGGATCGTGCACCTGGCGGCCCTCGACGCGCCCGGCGGCGACAAGACCACCGTCGAGGACCTGGCGCGGGCCCGTGTGACGGGACCCGAGACCGTGGTGCACCTGATCCAGGCGCTCGCCGAAGGAGCCGCCCAGGCGCCTCCCGGCTCCGCCTCCGAAGCCGCCACCGCCGGGGCCCGGCCGCCCCGGCTGTGGCTGGTCACCCGCGGCGCGCAGGCCACCGGCGAGGAGGAGGCCCCCGAGGGCCTGGCGGGATCGCTGCTCACCGGCCTCGCCAAGGTCGTCTCGCTGGAACACGCCGACCTGTGGGGCGGGGCCGTCGACCTGGACCCGCAAGGCGGCGCGGCCGACAGCGGCGCCGCGGAACTGGCCGAGGAACTGCTCCTCGGGGACGAGGACGACGAGGTCGCCTACCGCGGCGGCGCCCGCCTCGTGCCCCGTCTGATCCGCTCCGGCCCCCCGGCCGACGACGCCCCGCGCCTCCAAGTGACCGGCGACGGAAGCTACTTGATCACCGGCGGGCTCGGCGGCCTCGGGCTGACGCTGGCCGAGTGGCTGGTCGGCCTCGGCGCCCGGCACCTGGTCCTCACCGGCCGCGCGGGCCTGCCCCCGCGTCAGAGCTGGGACGACCCGGCGCTCCCCGCACCCGTCGCCGAGCGGGTCGCCGCGATCCGCGCCCTGGAGACCCACGGCGCGCGGGTGACCGTCGCCGCCGCCGACGTGGGCGACGAGGCGGGCATGGCGGCGGTCCTCGCGGACATCGCCGACAGCGGGCAGCCGCTGCGCGGCGTCATCCACGCCGCGGGCCTGGCCGGGGCGCAGAACATCGCGGAGGCCGACCCCGAGTCGCTGCACGCCGTGCTGCTGCCCAAGGTCGAGGGAGCCTGGACGCTGCACCGGCTGCTGGACGGCGCACCGCTGGACTTCTTCCTGCTGATGTCGTCCATCGCCTCCGTGTGGGGTTCGGCGCACCTGGGCGCGTACGCCTCGGCCAACCGCTTCCTCGACGCGCTCGCCGCCTACCGGCGCGGCACCGGCGCCACCGCGCTCAGCGTGAGCTGGGGCCCCTGGCGGGTGGCCAGCGGCCTGGGCGGCGACGAGCTGATGGCCCGTCTGGAGGCCCTGGGGCTCCGGGCGATCGACCCGGAGACCGGGCTGCGGCACCTGGGCCCGCTGCTCGCCTCCGACACCGCGCACGCCGTGGTCTCCGGCGCCGACTGGACGACGCTCGGCCCGCTGCTGGAATCGCGCCGCGCCCGCCCGCTGCTGACCGAGGTCCGCGCCGACAGCGCCGGTCCCGGCCAGGACCAGGGACCCTCCGAACACCTGCGGGCCGTCCTGGACGCGCCCGTCGACCAGCGCGAACCGTTGCTCGACGGCTACGTCAGAACCGTCCTCGCCGACCACCTCGGCGTCGCGCTCACCGAGATCACCGACGACATCAGCCTGCTCGACCTGGGACTGGACTCGCTGGGGGTGACGCAGGTCATCGCCCGCTACCGCGCCGACCTGGCCCTGCGCCTGGAACCCCGTCCCTTCTTCGAGGAACCGGCCGTCCACTGGGCACGGCTGCTCGCCGCCGAGGTCGCCCGTCAGCACTGACCCACCGATCCGGCTGCACCGGCCGAAGCCCCAGGACACACCGCCGTATCCCAGGAGGTCGCAGATGAACACCCGCCACGACGTAGCCATTCTCGGCGCAGGCATCGCCGGTTCGATCCTGGGCGCCGTACTCGCCCGCAACGGCGCCAAGGTGCTGCTGCTGGACGCCGGCACCCACCCGCGGTTCGCCATCGGGGAGTCCACCATCCCCTACACCTCGGTGCTGATGAAGGTCGTCAGCGCCCGCTACGACGTGCCGGAGATCGCCCACCTCGCCAGCTTCCAGAGCGTACGCAAGCACGTGACCGGGGCCTGCGGCGTCAAGCGCAACTTCGGCTTCGTCTACCAGCGCGAGGGCCAGGCCCAACGGCCCGACGAGGTCAACCAGTTCGTCATCCCGAAGATGCTGCACACCGAGAACCACTTCTACCGGCAGGACATCGACGCCTACATGGCGTACACCGCCGCCTCCTACGGCGCGGTCCTGCGGCAGCAGACCCGGATCCAGGACGTCGACATCGACGGCTCGGGCGTCACCTTGACCACCGACCGCGGCGAGACCTTCCAGGCCCGCTACGTGGTCGACGCCAGCGGCCACCGCTCCCCGGTCGCCGAGCACTTCGGCCTGCGCGAACAGCCCACCCGCTTCAAGCACCACTCGCGCTCGCTGTTCACGCACATGGTGGGCGTCACCCCGTACGACGACGTCATGCGCAACCCGTCGCAGTACGGCAACCCCAGCCCGTGGCACCAGGGCACCTTGCACCACGTCTTCGACGGCGGCTGGCTGTGGGTGATCCCCTTCGACAACAACAAGGGCGGCACCAACCGGCTGTGCAGCGTCGGCCTCACCCTGGACCCGCGCCGCCACCCGCGGCCCGACGGCCCGCCGCAGCAGGAATTCGACGAATTCCTCAGCAGGTTCCCCGACATCGCACCGCAGTTCAAGAACGCCCGCCCGGTCCGCGAGTGGGTCTCCACCGGCCGGTTGCAGTACTCGACCACCAGCACCGTCGGCGACCGCTTCTGCATCACCGCGCACGCCGCCGGATTCATCGACGCGCTCTACTCCCGCGGCCTGACCAACACCCTCGAAGTCGTCAACGTCCTGGGCTACCGGCTGCTCGACGCGATCCGCGACGACGACTTCTCCCGCGAACGCTTCGCCTTCGTCGAGCAGTTGGAGCAGGGCCTGCTCAGCGCCAACGACGACCTGGTCAACAGCTCCTTCATCGCCTTCCGCGACTACGAGATGTGGAACGCGGTCTTCAGGACCTGGGCGATCTCCACCGTGCTCGGCACCTTCCACCTCGAAGGCGTCTACGACCGGCTGCGGCGCGGCGGCGACACCGGCCCGCTGCGCGAGATGGAGCACTCCAAGTACCTCGGCTCGCCCTTCCCCACCCACGACGGCTGCAACGAACTGCTGCGCCACACCACCGCCGTCAGCGAGCAGGTGGAGAACGGCACCATCACACCGCAGGAGGCGACCCGGCGGCTGTTCGCGCAGCTCTCCGCCGCCGACTTCATCCCGCCGCCGCTCAACCTCGACAAGCCGGGCAACCACTTCTTCCACGCGACCCCCGCGCGCATGGCGCGCACCGTCGCCTGGGCCCGGACCAAGGCACCCGCCGACATCGCGGGCACGGTGACCCACGCCATGCGCGGCTTCGCCATGGAACGCGTCGCGCACGGCGGCTGACCCATCCGTATCCGACCCGAACAGGTGATGGGCACCATGAGAACCGACCCCGACCACATCGGAGACGACCAGCGTGACCCGGACGTCACCGTCCTGGGCACCGGGATCACGGCCACCTCGCTGGCCGTGATCCTCGCCCGGCACGGCCTGCGCGTCCTGCTGCTCGGCGAGCACGACACGTCCGGCAGCGAGCCGGGTGAGATGACGCTGCCGTGCACCTCGTTCCTCTACGAGGTGATCGCCGAGCGCTTCCGGGTGCCGGAGATCGCGCTGCTCGCCGACGCGGGACGGGTCGGACGCGAACTGTCGTACAACTGCGGCGTGCAGCGCACCCTCGGCTTCGTGCACCACCACGAGGGCGCCGGGCACCGGCGGGCCGACTCCCTCCAGTTCAACATCCCCTCGGAGCACGGCGAGAGCCGCTTCTACCGGCCCGACCTGGACGCCTGGATGCTCGCCGCGGCCGTCGGGTACGGCGCCCGGGTACGGCAGCGGGTCCGGGTCGACAAGGCCGTCGCCGAGGACGACCGGGTACGCCTGACCCTGACCTCGGGCGAGGAGATACGCACCCGCTTCGTGGTCGACACCGGCGGCCCCGACTCGGCCGTGGCCCGCGCGCTCGGCGCCGAGCGGGTCTCCGGGGGCACCGGCACGCGGGTGATCGGCGCGCACGCCGTCGGCGTACGGCCGTACGAGCGGGTCGCGCCGGTCCTCAAGGGTTCGCACCCCTGGTCGCAGGGCACCTTGCACCACGTCTTCGACGGCGGCTGGATACAGGTCGGCCACTTCCGCAACGGCTCGGGTACGCCGGCCGGCTCCGCGCTCGCCACCGTCACCCTGTCGCTGGACGCCGCCCGCTTCCCCCGGCAGGGGACCGACGGCTGGGAGGAGATCCTCGCCCGCGCCGCCCGTCACCCGGCCGTCGCCGCCCAACTCGCCGACGCCCAGCCGATGTTCTGCTGGACGGCCGACTCCGGCCAGTGGCACGCCTCGCGCACCGTGGGCGACCGCATGCTGCTGCTCGACGGCTCCGCGCTCGGCGGCGACCCGGTCCTCGGCCGCGACCTCTACACCTCCGCCCAACTCGTCTACTCCGCGGCCTCCGACATCCTCGCCGCGGCCAGGGACGACGACTGGTCGGCGGGCCGCTTCCGCTATCTGGAGCGTTTGCAGCACGGCATGGCGGACCGTCAGGACCGCCTGGTGGACGCCGCGTTGACCGCCAGTTCGCACCCCGCGCTGTGGAGCGCGACGGCCAGGGTCTGGCTGCTGGGCACCATGTTCGACGCGCTCTCCCTCAAGCGGAGCGCCAAGACGATGGCGTCGGGCGCCGCCGAGGCCGCCCTCACCTCGCTGCGCGCCGACCCCGCCACCGGTGTCTGCCACGAGACGCTGCCGGAATACCGCGAGCTGCTCGACTTCACCCTCGCCGCCTGCCGCGACACCGCCGAGGGCCGCGCCACCGCCCGCCAGAGCGCCGACCGGATCTTCGTCCGCCTGCGGAACGAAGCGATGGTGCCGCCGATCTACGGCTTCGGCGACCCCACCGACCGCGAGTACGTCCTCACCACCCCGCAACGGGTGCGCACCCTGCTGTGGGCGCGCAAGGAAGCACCACCGGGAGTGCTGCGCCTGGTGCGGCCCTACGGTGCGCGCGGCGGCGGAAAAGACCTCGGCCATGACGACTGACCAGGAACAGGACATCCGACGCAGACTCGCCCACCTGGGGATCGTGGACATGGAAGCAGACACCGGAACCAAGAGGTTCCCCGCCCAGGCCCTGCCGCCGGAGCCGTCCGCCATGCGCCAGGTGTGCGGGCACTTCACCACCGGCATCACCGTCGTCACCAGCGTGATCGACGGGCAATGGGTCGGCGCCACCGTCAACTCCTTCACCTCCGTCTCGCTGGAACCGCCCCTGGTGCTGTTCTGCCTGCGGCACGACTCCCGGCTGCTGGCCGCCGTCCGCGCCACCGGGACCTTCGCCGTGAGCATCCTCGGCGCGGCACAGGGCCCGGTCGCCATGGGCTTCGCCGCACCGGGACCGACCCGCTTCGACGGGCTGGACTGCCTCAGCGGCAGCGCCGGCGCGCCCATCCTGCGCGACGCCATCGGCTACCTGGAGTGCAAGGTCGCCGACGAGTACCACGGCGGTGACCACCGGATCGTGGTCGGCGCCGTCACCTCGCTCGGCACGCTGGAGGACGACGGCCCGCTCACCTTCTACCGCGGACGGCTCGCCCGGCTCGACAAGGAGCGCTGACCATGAGCATCGACCTGACGCGACAGCCCGTCGCCGAGGCCGTGCCCCCGTACCCCCACCCCTCCGCGCCGCTCGACCTGCGCACCCTGCCCGAGGTGCGCACCCTGGTGGACGCGCTGCGGCTGCGCGCCGCGACACGGCCGGACGACACCGCCTTCGTCTTCCTGCACGACGGCGAGGAGCCGCAGGACCCGCTGACCTACGGCGCCCTCGACGCCGACGCCCGGCGGCACGCCGTCGCGCTCACCGCGGCCGGACTCGCCGGCCGCAACGCCGTACTGCTCTACCCCTCAGGATTCGATTTCGTCCGCGCCCTGCTCGGCTGCATGTACGCGGGCATCGCCGCGGCGCCGGTCCAGGTGCCCAGCCGGGTCAGCGGACTCCAGCGGCTGCGCGGCATCGCCGACGACGCGGACACCCACGCCGTCCTCACCACGGCCGCCGTGGCACGCGAGCTGCGGGAGCGGTTCGGCGACCGCCCGGAGCTGACCGGCCTGACGCTGATCCCCACCGACGAACTTCCCGAGGACGCCGCCGGGGGCGCGGACCCGGAGCAGTGGCACGGCACCCTGCCGGGACCGGGCGACACCGCGCTGCTCCAGTACACCTCGGGGTCGACCGGCGACCCCAAGGGCGTGATGGTCACCCACGCCAACTTCATGGCCAACGCGCGGGAGACCGACGACCTGTGGCCCTGCGGCCCCGGCGCCACCGTGGTGTCCTGGCTGCCGCTCTTCCACGACATGGGCATGCTGTTCGGGATCGTGCTGCCGCTGTGGGCGGGCCCCACCTCGTACCTGATGACACCCGAGGCGTTCATCCGCCGCCCGGCCCGCTGGCTGGAGGCGATCTCGCGGTTCCGCGGCACGCACGCCGCCGCGCCCGGCTTCGCGTACGACCTGTGCGTGTCAGCCGCCGCGGAGGGCCGGATCGGCCCGGGACTCGACCTGTCCAGTTGGCAGGTCGCGGGCAACGGCGCGGAACCGGTGCGCTGGCGGACCATCGAGAACTTCGCCGCCGCCTTCGCCCCCGCGCGCTTCGACCCGCGCGCGATGTGCCCCGGCTACGGGCTCGCCGAGAACACCCTGAAGGCCACCGGCGACCGCGTCGACCGGGAACCCGCCGCCCTGTGGGTCTCCGACGACGCCCTGCGGGACGGCGTGGTCCGGCAGGTCGACGCGGACGCGCCCGGCGCCGTGCCGATCGTCGGCTGCGGCGCGCCGGAGCCCGGGACCCGGATCAGGATCGTCGACCCCGCGACCCTGAACCCGCTGCCCGACGGCCGCGTCGGCGAGATCTGGATCAACGGGCCCTGCGTCGCGGCCGGCTACTGGGGCCGCCCGGAGGCGAGCAAGGAGACCTTCTGGGCCCGCACCGCCCCCGCCGCCGACGACAGCCACGAATACCTGCGCACCGGCGACCTCGGCTTCCTCCACGACGGCACCCTGTACATCAACGGGCGGCTCAAGGACCTCGTCATCCGCGCGGGCCGCAACCACTACCCGCAGGACATCGAACTGTCCGCCGAGACCGCCGCCCCCGGCCTGCGCCCCAACTGCGCGGCGGCCTTCTCCGTGGACGACGGCAGCACCGAGAAACTGGTCGTCGTCGTGGAGGCCGACGGGCGGACCCTGCGCGAGACCGGTACGGAACGGCTGCACAGGCTTGTACGTGAGGCGGTCTGGGACAATCATCGGCTGGAGGCGGACGACGTACTGCTGGTGCGGCGCGGCACTCTGCCCAAGACCTCCAGCGGCAAGGTGCGACGCCGCGCCTGCCGACAGCTCTACACGGACGGATCGCTGGCCGACGCCGTCGTACGAAGCGGCTGACGTCCGGGCCCCGCGACGCCCGCACGGCCAGGTCATGACGCACCGAGGAGACACCGTGTCCGCAAGCCCAGGAAGAGGAACCACCGCCGAGCGGCTGTCCGAACTCACCCGCAGGCGGGCCGAGTCGGCGCGGCTGGCGACCGACGCACCAGCCGTCGCGCGCCAGCACGACAAGGGCAAGCTCACCGCCCGCGAACGCATCGACGCCCTGGTCGACCCGGGCAGCTTCGTCGAGCTGGACGCCATGGCCAGGCACCGCTGCCACGACTTCGGCATGGACCGCCAGCGTCCGCTCGGCGACGGCGTGATCACCGGATACGCCACGATCGACGGCCGCCGGGTCTGCCTGTTCGCCCAGGACTTCACCGTCTTCGGCGGCAGCCTCGGCGAGGTCTACGGCGAGAAGATCCTCAAGGTGATGGACCTGGCGCTGCGCACCGGCTGCCCCATCATCGGCATCAACGACTCGGGCGGCGCCCGCATCCAGGAGGGCGTGGTCTCCCTCGCCCTCTACGCCGAACTGGTCAAGCGGCACGTCCAGGCGTCCGGTGTCATCCCGCAGATCTCCCTGATGACCGGCCCCTGCGCGGGCGGCGCCGTCTACGCCCCGGCGATCACCGACTTCATCGTCATGGTCGAGGGCATCTCCCACATGTTCGTCACCGGGCCCGACGTGCTGAAGACGGTGACCGGCCACCAGATCGACCGCGAGGAACTGGGCGGCGGCTACAGCCACAACGCCGTCTCGGGCAACGCCCACCACCTCGCGCGCGACGAGAAGGAGGCGTTCGAGTACGTCCGCCTGCTCCTCGGCTACCTCCCGTCGAACAACATGGACGACGCGCCCGACTACGAGGTGCGCGCCGCGGAGGAGTTCACCGCCGCCGACCTCGCGCTCGACGAGCTGATCCCCGACGAGGCCAACCGGCCCTACGACATGCACCAGGTGATCCACACCGTCCTCGACGACGGCGAGCTCCTCGAAACGCAGGAACTGTTCGCCCGCAACATCATCTGCGGGTTCGGCCGGGTGGAGGGCCGCAGTGTCGGCGTGGTCGCCAACCAGCCCTCGCACATGGCCGGGGCGCTCGACATCGACGCCAGCGAGAAGGCCGCCCGCTTCATCCGCACCTGCGACGCCTTCCACATCCCCGTCCTCACCTTCGTGGACGTCCCCGGCTTCCTGCCGGGCCTGGAGCAGGAACGCGGCGGCATCATCCGGCGCGGAGCCAAGCTGATCTACGCCTACGCCGAGGCCACCGTCCCCATGGTCACGGTCGTCACCCGCAAGGCGTACGGCGGCGGGTACGGCGTCATGGGCTCCAAGCACCTCGGCACCGACGTCAACCTCGCCTGGCCCACCGCCGAGATCGCCGTCATGGGCGGCGAGAGCGCGGTCACCGTCCTGCACCGCCGCGCCGTCGAGCAGGCCGAGGACCCGGCCGCCGAGCGCGACCGGCTGCGCGCCGAGTACGAACAGGCGCTGTGCAACCCCTACGTCGCCGCCGAGCGGGGCTACGTGGACGCGGTGATCATGCCGCACGAGACCCGCGGGCAAGTGGCCCAGGCGCTACGCGCGCTCGCCGACAAGCGGGTGACGCGGCTGCCGCGCAAGCACGGGAACATCCCGCTGTGAGCGGCGCGCGCGACCCCGACATCCGGGTGGTGCGGGGCGAGCCCACCGCCGAGGAGCTGGCCGCACTGCTCGCGGTGTGGGCGGGCGCCGGCGCCGCGCTCGGTGACGAGCCCGCGGCGCGGCGGTCACCTTCGCGGCGATCGTGGCGGCGGGGCACGGTCCCCGCCCCGGACCGCGGCCCCGGCCAGTGGCGGCGCGGCGGCCGGAGCGGCGGCTGGACGCCGTGAGCGCGGCCGGCCGACGCGCGGCCCCCTGACCGCCGCGGGGCGTCGGAGCCGGGAAGCCGCCGGAGTCGGGGAAGCCGAACCAGCCAAATGAGCCAAGGGAGCCATCGTGCGCAAGGTGCTCATCGCGAACCGCGGTGAAATTGCTGTCCGCGTTGCCCGTGCCTGCCGGGATGCGGGGATCGCGAGTGTGGCGGTGTACGCCGATCCGGACCGGGACGCGGTGCATGTCCGGGTGGCGGATGAGGCGTACGCGCTGGGCGGTGACACTCCGGCGACCAGTTATCTGGATGTCGCCAGGGTGCTGGCCGCCGCGGCGGAGTCGGGTGCGGACGCGGTGCATCCGGGGTACGGATTCCTGTCGGAGAACGCGGAGTTCGCGCAGGCGGTCCTGGACGCGGGTCTGACGTGGATCGGTCCGCCGCCGCAGGCGATCCGGGATCTGGGTGACAAGGTCGCGGCGCGGCATATCGCGCAGCGTGCGGGTGCGCCGCTGGTCGCGGGGACCGCTGATCCGGTGTCGGGGTCGGATGAGGTCGTGGCGTTCGCTGAGGAGCACGGGCTGCCGATCGCGATCAAGGCGGCGTTCGGCGGTGGCGGGCGGGGTCTGAAGGTGGCCCGGACGCTGGAGGAGGTGCCGGAGCTGTACGACTCCGCGGTGCGTGAGGCGGTCGCGGCGTTCGGCCGCGGGGAGTGCTTCGTGGAGCGCTACCTGGACCGTCCGCGGCATGTGGAGACGCAGTGCCTGGCCGACACGCACGGCAATGTGGTGGTGGTCTCCACGCGTGACTGCTCGTTGCAGCGGCG
>NZ_JBIBIC010000008.1:0-351388 GCF_042957385.1 Streptomyces sp. NPDC008079 | reverse complement strand
GCGCCCGCCAACCCCCCCCGCGGCCCGGGTTTGTGCCCGGGGGGGGGGCCCGGGGCGGGGGCCGGCCGCCCGGCCGGGGGGCGGCGTGTCCTGGGCGGGGGGGGGGGGGGGGGCCCCCCCCCCCCCCACCCCCCGAAGGACAACTCCGTTACGGCGTCGTCTTCGTGATGATCACGCTGCCCTTGCCCGCGACCGAGCCGCGCGCGTTGAGCAGTTGCACCTCACCGAAGAACTTGCGTCCCTCGGGCGCCGCGGCCGAGGCCAGGAGCGAGGCCGAGACCTTGGCGGAGGCGCCGTGCGGCAGGTTGACCGTGGTGGTGTCGTCCACCGTGACCGTACCGAGGGCGTCGGAGAAGTAGACGTCCTCGTAGTCGTAGGTGGTCGTCCCCGCCGGTACGGCGTAGGCGTCCACCTCGAAGGTGTACGTGCCCGCGGGCGGGTTGGCCAGGCTGACCCGCTCGTCGGAGCCGCCGCTGGCGGACTGCGCGACGAGCACCCCGTCCCGGTAGACGTACAGGTCGAGGTCGGCGGCCGTGTCGGACGTCCCGCCGATCGACACGTCGAGCCGGGAGGCGCCGGGGCCGAGCGTCAAGGTGGTGGTCTGCGTGTCACCGTCGGCGATCGTCGGCTTGGCGGTGAACGCCGAGCCGAGCGGGCCGCCCTTGAGCTTGCCCTGGATCGGGGCGAAGCCGTTGGTGACCGTCCAGTCGACCGGGGTCGGCGTGCCGACCTTGGCCTCGGGAACCGTCTTGACCGCCGGGTCGAAGGCCACGCCGAGCAGCGTCACCGACAGGTTGTACGGGTTGTCGAGCTGCGGCGAGGTGCGGCGCGCCTCGACCGCGATCTCCCACACGCCCGGCATCGGGTTGGCGTAGGAGCGCACGTCCGGGCGGCACTTGTTGTTGGGGTTGTCGTAGTTCGGGTAGCAGTCGATGGTCTGGGTCGAGTCGAGCGGCACACCGTACGGGTGCATCGTCAGGAACCGGGTCTGGCTGCCGGTCTTGAGCCCGTCCATGGCGACCTCCAGCGAGGTCGCGCCCGCCGGGACCTTCACGAAGTACGACCTCGTGGTGTCGCGCTCGATGCTGCCGGAGCGGGTCAGCGTGTACGACGGGCCCGCGACCGGGGTGGAGACGAGCACCGCGGCCGACATCTGCGAGTCGATGCCGCGGGTCAGCGGGTCGTCGATGTTCAGCAACGCGCTGTGCGCGCCCACCGACTTCGGCTTCGCGGTGACCTTCACGGTGACCGGCTTGTTCAGCGGCAGCAGCACCAGCGGGCTGGCCACCTTGAACGTGCCGTCGTTGTGCGCCCAGGTGAGCGTGTGCAGTTGGGCGTAGACCGGACCGCTGGTACGGGTCACGGTGACGTCGTACGTCCGCGACTGCCCGGCCTGGAGGCCGCCTTCACGGTCGTACACGCCCGTGCCGAAGCCCGGGGTGACGAGGTAGTCCTTCAGCACCGTGTTGACCGGCGCCTTGACCGTGTACGTGTTGGTCTTGCCGCCCTGCTTGAGCAGGTTCCAGGCCGGGCCGACGGCGATGAGACCGGCGCCCTGGTCGATCGTCTGCGTGCCGGGGATCGACTTGGCGGTGCTGGTCAGCGCGGTACGGAGCTGCGCGGGGCTGACCGTCAGGTGCTTGGCCTTGGCCGCTGACAGCAGCAGCGCGGAGGCTCCGGCGGCCTGCGGGGACGCCATCGAGGTGCCCTGGAGCATCGCGTAGCCGGGCGGCAGGGTGTAGCCCGCCTCCTTCACCGGCCCGCCCGGCTCCCAGGTCGGGATGGTGTTGATGGACGCGCCGGGCGCGGTGATGACCGGGGCGAGGCCGCCGTCCTCACGCGGGCCGCGCGAGGAGAAGGGCATCATCGAGTACGGAACGGTCATCTGCGAGCCGTAGTTGGCCGCCCAGGTCTCCTTGGAGATGGACGCGCCGACGCTGAGCACGTGGTCCGCGAGGCCGGGGTCGCCGATGGTGTTGACGCCGGGGCCGTCGTTGCCCGCGGAGATCACGAGCTGTATGCCGTAGGTGTCGATCAGCTCCTTGTAGAGCTGGTCGCGGGCGCTGGCACCGTCGTTGAGGGCGCCGAGACCGCCGATGGACATGTTGACCACGTCCACGTGCCGGTTGACGACCAGGTCGATCATGCCCTCGGTGAGCGCGATGCTGGTGCAGCCGCCGCTCCAGGTGCAGGCGCGCGAGGAGACGATCTTCGCGCCGGGCGCCGCGCCGTTCATCTTGCCGCCGAACAGGCTGTTGGCGGAGGTGATGCCCGCCACGTGCGTGCCGTGCTCGGACTCCACGAGGCCGAAGTTCACGAAGTCCGCGGTCTTGCCGACCCAGGTCCCGCCGTAGGGGTCCATGGGCACGTTCTTGCGGATCTCGACGGTGAACGGGATCGACTCGGAGATCGGCGTCGCCGGGTTGTCGGTGCCGAAGTGGCCGATCTGGAAACCGTCCTTGTACGGCTTCATCGCGGTGTCGTCCGTGAAGTCGCCGTTGTCGTTCAGGTCCACGCGGACCGTACCGGCGGCCGGGTCGTACAGCACGCCCCACTTGTCGGTGGTGTCGCCGTCGCGGTTCAGGTCGCCGTTCATGTCGCCGCCGATGGTGGCGGATTCGGCGAACGTGCTGAAGTAGTAGTTCCCCGCGGGCGCCTTCCAGGTGCGTCCCGAGGAGGTGAAGGCCGGGCCGGAGACCGCGGTCACCATCGGGCGCCAGGTGGCGTCGCCGTCGAGGATCGGGTCGGTCGCGGTGATCCAGTCGACGATCTTGCGCTCACCGGTGGTGGTCTTCTGGAGCGCCGGGTGGCCGATGTCCACACCCGAGTCCAGGATGCCGATGGTCACGCCGCGGCCGTCGTACTTCGGGTTGTCCTTGACGAAGTCGACCGCGCCGGTCTCGAACGCCGGCTGGTACGGGTTCTTGGCCGGGGTGTCCTTGCCGGGACCGGGGTACGTCGTGGCCGACGCCTTCCCGTTCTTGGCCGCCGCCGCGGTGGTGTCCGCCGCCGGGGTCGGGTCGTCGAGCTTGATCTCCTGCTTGAGGTCGATCGCGATGACCGAGGACAGCTTCTGCGCCGCCGCGATGGCCTGGTCCGCCTTGCCGGTCGGCACGGTGGCCCGCACATAGCCGATCTTGTCGTACCGCAGACCCACGCTGGCGCCCTGCGCGTCCAGCTTGTCGGCGACCTGGCCGGTGCTGCCGGGCTTGGTGGCGACCATGAAGGTGACGTTCTTGTCGCCGTCCGCCTTGGCCTTGGCCAGCAGCGAGGCGTCCGCGGACCCGAGTTTGTCCGCGGCTCCGCCCTTGTCGGCGGCGCCCTTGTCCGGCGAGCCGGGGCCGGGCGCGGGGGTGGAGGAGGGCGAGGCGGGCGCGTCCGCGATCGCGAGCGCGGGCCCGGCGGCCGACAGCGCGGCAACCAGACCCGCGGCCAGCGCGATACGGGCCGCGCGTCTCTTGCCGGGAATGTGAGCGAGTGGCATGGGCATCCCTGTTCGGACCGAGGTGGTCTGTTCGGAAAACGGAGCCGGTCGATCGCTCACATTGCTGGAATTGACTCCCCTTTGGGGAGTGTTGACCGTCCAATGGTCTGGGCATGACGTGTTTCCGCCAACCGCCATCAGGACGAATACGGTACGGGTCGGGGTAAATCGCCGGGACCCCGCTTCCTCGTGTGACGGGTGGTCACCTCGGGGTGACCACCACATACGCGGCGGGTGTCCGGTCGGCGGACGCCATCAGCGCGGTCCTGACGATCGCCGCCTGCTGCTCGGCGGAGTCCCTCAGTTTGGCCGGAGTGAGGTGGATGACGGTGATGCCCAGCGCCTCCAGACGCTCCCGCTCACGGGCGTAGCGCGACCACACCGCGTCGTCCTCGGCGTTCTCGAAACCGTGCTCGAAGGCCCGGTCGAAGAGCTGGTCGAAGGCGCCGCCGGGACCGTACGTGCCACCCGGTCCGTACGCGTCGCCGTCCCCGTACGCGTCCGTCGCGTATACGTCGCCGTGGCCGTCCCCGCCCGCCGCCGTGCCCGGCCGTACGGTGCGCGCGTCGATCTCCACCGCCACCGCGTGCTCCGGCCAGTACGCGTCGACCCCGCCCAGCGGCGGGCCGCCCGGCAGCCGCAGGTCGACGTTCCACACCGGGTCGGGCAGCGCGTGGCAGCGCACCATCGCGATCAGCCGGTCCTCGGCGACCGACCGGCCCTCGGCGAGCAGCGCGTCCAGCGCCGCCGCCACCTGCGGCCGGTCCAGCAGCCGCGCGTGCTCCAGCTCCTCCAGTACGGCGCCCGCGTCGCAGTGCCCGCCGCGCACCGCCTCGGTCAGCATCCGCCGCACCGTCTCGGCGTCGTCCAGCTCCGCGACCGCGTCGGCCAAGGCGCGCGGCACCGGCGCGCAGGGCAGTCCGGCGACCTCCTGCGGGCGGGGCAGCGCGTTGGTCCTGCGGATCGCCACGTCACCCGCGTCGCGCAGCCTGCGCTGCCGCGGCACCAGGACGTCGATCCGCGGCAGCCCCGGCAGCGGCGGCACCGAAGAGAAGCGGTGCAGGGCGAGGGCGGCCAGCCCGGTCACCATCGCCTCCCGGCCGCCGCCGAGCGGGCCGTGCGCTCCCGGATCGCGGCCCGCGTACAGCAGCGCCGCCTCCAGGCGCTCCGCGCTGTTCGGGGGCCCGGAGTGCAGCAGGTACACCTGCGGCAGCACCTGCTGCCACGGCCCTCCCGGGCGGCACCGCTCCGCGATCACGCCCGGCGTCACGCCGCGCTCCCTGAGCTGACGGACCGTCAAGACGCTGTGGGCGGTGCGGAGGTGGTCGGCGGTGCGGTGTGTGTGGGGGTTCTCGATGCTCATGCCGTGGTCGTTCCCGCCGCCGGCCCCGTCACTAACCGCTGTTACACGCCCGTCGACAAACCCGGACAAGCCTGGGCTAAAGTCCACGTGTTCGGATGCCGAGCTTACCTTTTCACCTATTCGGGTGACCCCCTCCGGGGGCCTGCTCTTTCCCGCCCGCCCACCCGTGCGGGTGTGTTGTCGTCTGCGGGTGCCGCTTGTGCCTGGTCGGTGCCGGGCCGGGGCACCTCCTCGAAATCCGTATCACCTGGCCTTTGCGCATCCGGTACCCGGCCGTCAACGTATTTCTGCGGGGGCACCCCGGCCCGTCCCCTCCTCGCTCGTCGGCGTCCGCCTGCCGGTGGGGGTTGCCGGGGAAGGGGGTGGGTGGGCTGGGATGCGTCGGCGGCCGACGGTCCGCTGTGGTGCCGGGGCGGGGGTGGGTGGGTCACGGTCCGTTGGCCTCCGCCTGGCCAGTGGGGGCGGCGAGGGGGTGGGTGGGCTCCATTACGTCGGCGTCCGCCCGCGCGCTGTAACCGGGGGAGGTGTCCCTCCGCTGTGGGCATCGGCGGAGACCGCCTGTCTCCGCCCCGCCGGGAGGTCTGGGGGGCGCAGGGCCCGCATCCCCACTCACCGCCTTTCGCCCACCCCGCCGAGAGGTTGGCGGGGCGCAGGGCCCGCACCCCCACTCACCGCCTTTCGCTCACCCCGCCGGGAGGTCGGGGGCGCAGGGCCCGCACCCCCACTCACCGCCTTTCGCTCACCCCGCCGGGAGGTCGGGGGGCGCAGGGCCTGGCCCCCACCCACCCCCGTCCGCCACCACAGCGGACAGGCGGACGTCGACGTACCCGTACCCACCCACCCCCCTCCCGGCCACCCCCACCGGACCGTCGGACGCCGACGTACCGGGAGGGGACGGGCCGGGGTGCCCCCGCAGAAATGCGGTGACAGGGAGGGTGCCGAATACGCAAAGGCCAGGTAGCCGCATTTCGAGGAGGTGCCCCGGACCGGCACCGACCCAGGCACAAGCGGCACCCGCAGACGAAGAAAACACCCGCACGGGTGGGCGGGCGGGCAGAGACACCCCCCGTCAGCTCACCGCAGGGACTGGGCGCGGAGCGCCCGCGCGAGGTCGTCGCGCGACTCAACGACCAAGCGCCGCAAGGCGGGCGCCGCGTCGGCGCGGGAGGAGAGCCACGCGTCGGCCGCGGTCAGCGCCTCAGGACCCTGGTGGTGCGGGAACAGACCCCGCACCACCGCCATGCCGATCTCAATCGACCGCTCGCCCCAGACGCGCTCGATCGAGGCGAAGTACGGCTCGACGTACGGCGCCGTCAACCCCCGCTGCCCCGGCTGCGCGAAGCCCGCGATGGTGGCCTCGACCAAGGCGTTGGAGAGCCGGTCGGAGTCCACGACATCGGCCCAGGCCGCCGCCTTGACCTGCGCGGAGGGCCGCGCGGCCAGGCAGCGCACCTCGTGCCGGTGACCGGAGGCGGTGTCGTCGCGGGAGCGCTCGGCCGCGACCGCCGCCGCGTCCGCGTCGCCCTCGGCGGTGAGGGTCTCGAGGAAGGTCCAGCGCAGTTCCTGGTCGACGTCGAGCCCGTCGATCTTCGCCGAGCCGTCCAACAGCCCGCGCAGCAACTGGAGATCGGCCGCCGACGAGGCCACGGAGGAGAAGAACCGCGCCCACGCCAACTGGTGGCCGCTGCCCGGCTCCGCCTGCCGCAGCTCCCGCAGCGCGCCCTCGGCGAGCGACCTGGCGGCCTCCTCGCGGTGGTCGGGCGCCACGTAGTGCGACAGCGCGGAGCGCGCCTGCTGGTGCAGCGACTGGAGCACCCCGATGTCGCTCTCGGAGCCCGCGAAGAGCAGCACGAGACCGAGGTAGTCACGGGCGGGCATCAGCCCGTCACGGGTCAGATTCCACACCGCCGACCACGCCAGTGCCCGCGCCAACGGGTCGGTGAGGTCGCCGAGATGGGCGCGGAGCGTGTCCAGTGACACCTCGTCGAAGCGGATCTTGCAGTACGTCAGGTCGTCGTCGTTGACCAGCACCAGCTCGGGCCGGTCCTGGCCGGCCAGGCCGTCCACCACGGTCACCGGGCCCGACACGTCGGTCTCGACCCGCGCGTACCGTTCGAGCGCGCCGCCCGGCACCCGCCGGTACAGGCCCACCGCGACGCGGTGCGGGCGCAGTTCGGGGTGCGACTCGGCGGCGGTCTGGAGCACCGACAGCTCGGTGATCTTCCCGTCCGCGCCGTAGACCACCTGCGGGGTCAGGGAGTTGACGCCCGCCGTCTCCAGCCACGCGCGCGACCACTGCGCCATGTCGCGGCCCGAGGTCTCGGCCAGCACCGCCAGCAGGTCGGCGAGCGTGGTGTTGCCGTACGCGTGCCGCTTGAAGTACCGGCGCGCCGCCTCCAGGAAGGCGTCCCGGCCCACGTACGCCACGAGTTGCTTGAGCACCGAGGCGCCCTTGGAGTACGTGATGCCGTCGAAGTTCAGCTTCGCGTCCTGGAGGTCGCGGATGTCGGCGACCACCGGGTGCGTGGAGGGGAGTTGGTCGGCGCGGTACGCCCACGCCTTGCGCCGGTTGGCGAAGGTGATCCACCCGGCGTCGTACTGCGTGGCCTCCACCATCGCGAAGGCGCCCATGAAGTCCGCGAAGGACTCCTTCAGCCACAGGTCGTCCCACCAGCGCATGGTGACCAGGTCGCCGAACCACATGTGCGCCATCTCGTGCAGGATCACATTGGCCCGGCCCTCGTACGACGCGCGGGTGACCTTGCCGCGGAAGACGAACTCCTCCCGGAAGGTGACACATCCGGGGTTCTCCATCGCGCCGATGTTGTACTCGGGCACGAACGCCTGGTCGTACTTCCCGAAGGGGTACGGGTAGTCGAAGTTGTCGTGGAAGAAGTCCAGGCCCTGCTTGGTGACCGTGAAGATCTCGTCCGCGTCGAAGTGCCGGGCCAGCGACCTGCGGCACAGCGCGCTCAACGGCACGTCGAGCACCGCCCGGTCCTCGAAGGTCCGCGAGTAGTGGTCGTGCTCCACGTGGTACGGGCCCGCGACGACCGCCGTGATGTACGTCGAGATCGGCTGCGTCGGCAGGAAGCGCGACACCGCGCCGCCGCCTTCGCCCTCGTACGGCACCGGCTCGCCGTCCCGCTCGCTGTTGCTCAGCACCGTCCAGCCCTCGGGCGCGGTCACCTGGAAGGTGAACGGCGCCTTCAGGTCGGGCTGTTCGAAGTTGGCGAAGACGCGGCGCGCGTCGGCGGGCTCGTACTGCGTGTACAGATAGACCTCGCCGTCCTCCGGGTCCTCGAAGCGGTGCAGCCCCTCGCCGGTCCTGCTGTACGCGCAACGCGCGTCGACCACGAGGGTGTTGCGCTCCGCGAGGTCGTCCAGCGCGATCCGGGTGCCGTCGAAGACGGCAGCCGGGTCCAGCTCCCGGCCGTTGAGCCGGACGGAGGTGACGGCCGGGGCGAGCAGGTCCGCGAAGGACGAGGCGCCGGGTCGCGAGCACCGGAAGTCGATCACGGTCGTCGACCGGAAGGTGCGGTCCCCGCCCGCGTCGGCCGGGTCCACCGCCGACCGTACGTCGAGGGCCACGTCGTAGCGCTCGACGGACAGGATCGAGGCCCGCTCACGGGCCTCCTCGCGGCTGAGGTTCTCGCCGGGCACGGGCGACTCCTTTGTCTGTTCTCACAGGCCCCGCGGGTCTGTGGGCTCATGGGCGGCCCCGGGGGTCTCCCGGGTGGTCACAGCGTCCCGCATCCTCCCACGCGGGGCGTACGGGGGAGGGGTACGGGGAATGCCGTCGCGCCGGTCGCGCGTTGTGCGACAGGGGACTCATGTCCCCGTGAGCCCACATGCCCCCCGTGCCGCCCGGCACGCCCCGGCACGATCCGTTCGAGGAGTACGCAGTGACCGCGACCGCCCCCGAGACCGACAACCGGCCAGGCAACGACAAGACCCCGGCCGACTTCTGGTTCGACCCGCTGTGCCCCTGGGCGTGGATGACCTCCCGCTGGATGCTGGAGGTCGAGAAGGTCCGCCCGGTCGAGGTGCGCTGGCACGCCATGAGCCTGGCGGTGCTCAACGAGGACAAGCTCGACACGCTGCCCGAGGAGTACGCCACCTTCCTGCGCGACGCGTGGGGCCCGATCCGGGTCGTCGTCGCCGCCCAGCAGAAGTACGGCGAGGAGTACGTGGGCCGGCTCTACACCGCCCTCGGCACCCGCTTCCACAACCAGGGCCTGCCCAAGACCCGCGAGACCGTCGTCGCCGCGCTCGAAGAGGTCGGCCTGCCCGCCGACCTCGCCGACTACGCGGACTCCGACGAGTACGACACCGAGCTGCGCGCCTCCCACAAGGAAGGCATCGACAAGGTCGGCCAGGAGGTCGGCACCCCCGTCATCGCCGTCCCCGGCGACGACGGCGAGCAGATCGCCTTCTTCGGCCCGGTCGTCACCCCCACCCCGCGCGGCGAGGAGGCCGCCAAGCTCTGGGACGGCACCTTGCTGGTCGCCTCGATCCCCGGCTTCTACGAGATCAAGCGCACCCGCACCAAGGGCCCGAGCTTCGAGTGAGCGCGGGGGACCGGGTTCGGGACGGGGTGCCGCGCCGATGGCACATCTAGGGCTGGTGGCGCTCGTCGTGCGTGACTACGACGAGGCCATCGACTTCTACACCCGCGCGCTCGGCTTCGAGCTGCGCGAGGACACGCCCCGCGCGGACGGCGGCCGGTGGGTGGTGGTCGCGCCCCGCGGCTCGTCCGAGACGGCGCTGCTGCTCGCCCGCGCGGGCAACCTCGCCCAGGCGGACCGCGTGGGCGACCAGACCGGCGGCCGGGTCGGCCTCTTCCTCACTACCGACGACTTCGACGGCGACTACAAGCGGATGGTCGCCGCCGGGGTCGTCTTCGAGGAGGAGCCGCGCTACGAGCCGTACGGCGCAGTCGTGGTCTTCCAGGACCTCTACGGCAACCGGTGGGATCTGATCGAACCCCACAAGTGACGTTGACCGGCACGGCAGTCGGGGCGGGCCCGCGAGGTCCCGCCCCGACGCATGTCACGGACGTGAGATGCCTCACGCGACCTGCCGAAACTCCCCGACTCCCCGGACCGCGCCGATAACTTGACGGTGCACGGAAGTCTCCAACCGGTCGCTCGCGGCTTTGTTCTCTTCTCACGATGATCACGCTCGGCCGCTGCGTTAGCGTCACGGTGTCCCGACCGTCCTCACCCCGCGGAGTACCGATGACCACCGCCGAATCCGTCGCCGTTTCCCGAGCCCCCGGAGCGGTCCTGGCCGACCTGCTGCCCGCCTCGCGCGTCCGCGACACCGCCCTGGTCGTCGGCGGCGCGGTGCTCACGGGCCTGGCCGCGCAGCTCTCGGTCCCGGTGCACGGCTCGCCCGTCCCGGTCACCGGCCAGACCTTCGCCGCGCTGCTGGTCGGCACCGCCCTCGGCGCCCGCCGCGGCTTCGCCGCCCTCGCCCTGTACGCCGCCGCCGGTGTCGCCGGGCTCCCCTGGTTCTCCGAGGGCGCCTCCGGCTGGTCCATGCCCAGCTTCGGCTACATCCTCGGCATGCTCCTGGCCACCGGCGTGGTCGGCGCCCTCGCCCGCCGCGGCGGCGACCGCACCGTCGCGCGCACCGCGGGCGTCATGGTCCTCGGCTCCGCCGTGATCTACGCGATCGGCGTCCCCTACCTCGCCTGGTCCGCCCATCTGTCCGCGTCCCAGGCCGTCTCCCTCGGCCTGACCCCGTACCTCCTGGGCGACGCGCTCAAGGCCGTCCTGGCGATGGGCCTGCTCCCCGCGGCCTGGCGGCTCACCCGGTAGGGCACTCCCGCTCCGGCCCGCCGGACATGCAAAACTCATCGCATGCGCGTTTACCTCGGGTCCGATCATGCCGGTTTTGAACTCAAGAACCACCTCGTGGAGTGGCTGACCCTCCACGGCCACGAGCCCGTGGACTGCGGGCCGCACATCTACGACGCGGTGGACGACTACCCGCCGTTCTGCCTGCGGGCGGCCGAGGGCGCGGCGGGGGAGCCGGGCAGCCTCGGCATCGTGATCGGCGGGTCGGGCAACGGCGAGCAGATCGCCGCGAACAAGGTCAAGGGCGTCCGCGCGGCGCTGGCGTGGAGCGAGCAGACCGCGTCGCTGGCGCGGGAGCACAACGACGCGAACGTGCTGAGCATCGGCGGCCGGATGCACACCGAGGCGGAGGCCACGAAATTCGTGGAGATCTTCCTCACCACCCCGTACTCGCACGAGGAGCGCCACCAGCGCCGTATCGACATGCTGAGCGCGTACGAGGCCACCGGCGAGCTGCCGCCGGTCCCGGACCACCACCCCCGCCAGGGCTGACGCGGGCGATGCCGGAAGGCCACACGATCCACCGCCTGGCCGCCGACCACCGCGAGCGGTTCGGCGGCGGGGCGGTCCGGGCGAGCAGCCCGCAGGGCAAGTTCTCCGACAGCGCCGCGCTCGTCGACCGGCAGGTGCTGGAGAGCGCCGAGGCCCACGGCAAGCACCTGTTCCTGGGCTTCGGCGCGACCGGCTGGGTGCACATCCACCTCGGCCTGATCGGCAAGGTCACCTTCGGCGACGGCAAGGCGCCGCCGCCGACCGACACCGTACGGCTGCGGCTGGCGAACCGGGCGCACTGGGCGGATCTGCGCGGCCCGGCCGCCTGCGAGCTGATCACCGAGCCGGAGAAGCGGGCGATACACGACCGCCTCGGCCCCGACCCGCTGCGGCCGGGCGACGACCCGGAGCGGGCGTGGCAGCGGCTGTCCCGCTCCCGGATCAGCGTCGCCGCGCTGCTGATGGACCAGAAGGTCATCGCGGGCGTCGGCAACGTCTACCGCGCCGAAGTGCTCTTCCGGCACGGCGTCGACCCGTTCCTGCCGGGGCGTGAACTGCCGCGTCAGCGGTGGGACGTGATGTGGTCCGATCTGGTGACGCTGATGCGCGAGGGCGTACGGACCAACCGGATCGACACCGTGCGCCCCGAGCACACTCCCGAGGCGATGGGCCGCCCGCCGCGCCAGGACGACCACGGCGGCGAGGTGTACGTCTACCGGCGCACCGGCCAGCCCTGCCTGGTGTGCGGCACCGGGATCAGCACCCGGCCGCTCGCGGCCCGCAATCTCTTCTGGTGCCCGGTCTGCCAGCCCGCGCATCCGCCGGTGAGCTGACCGGTCTCAGAAGCCGTGCGGCAGCCACGGCTCGACGTCCCCGCGGAACGCCCTGGACGCCTCCGCCAGCGCCCCCGGCCGCAGTTCACGTACCAGCCCCGCCTCCGCCTGCCCGCGCAGCGTCGGGCCGCCCAGGTAGGCCGCGCCCAACTCCTTGACGGACAGCGCCAGGTCGGCCGCGTCCGCGGTCCGCTCGCACGTCGCGCCCTTCGCGTCGCCCGACAGCCGCCAACGCCCGGCGTTCCAGGGGCAGAAGGCGTCCTCCACCTCCAGCACCACATCCACCGGGGCGGTGTACGTCCGCGCCTCCAGCGCCTCGCCGAGATTCACCAGGCGCACGTGCAGGCTGTCGCGGAAGGCCAGTTCACCGCGGCGTACGTCGGACAGGAGGTGCAGCAGCGGGTCGTCGACCGGCCGGTTGTAGAACGCCACCCGCGAGGTGAGGTCGATGGAGGACAGATAGCGCCACAGCGCCGCGTAGACCACCGGGTCCAGCGCCTCGACGTCGCTCAGCTTCACGATGTTGTCGGGACCGAAGGAACTCCACGACAGCTTCACCGAGTAGCGCGCGTAACCGCGTACCTCACCGTCCGCCTCGGCCACCACGCACAGCCGCTCGCCCGCGCCGTCCCGGCTCGCCGGGGCGTCGAGGAGCGGCACCCGCTCCCAGCCGGGCCGCCTGGCCAGCATGCCGGGCCGGGTCGGCACCACTCGCGCGTAGACGGCCTCGCACGCCTCGCCCGCCGCCTCCAGCGGCACCAGCCGCAGCCGTACGTCGTCCACGCCCGGCAGGGCCCTGACGGCGGTCCTGGTCGTGTCGACGTTGCCGCGGAGCTGCAACGTGCCCGTGCCGTAGCCGAACCGGCCGTAGATCGCCGGTTCCGACGCGGTCAGCACGGCGAGCGGTTCGGGTCCCTCGCGCACGTCGTCGAGCTGCCTGCGCATCATCGAGGTCAGCACACCGCGGCGGCGGTGCGTCGGCTGCACGCTCACCATGGTCACGCCCGCGGCGGGCAGCGACGCCCCGCCGGGCACCGTCACACGGAACGAGAAGGCGCCCGCGGTGCCGACGATCTCCCCGCCGTCCCACACCGCCAACGACCTTTCCAGCTCGGTCAGTTCACGCCACAGCCCCCGCTCCTCCGGGGGCTCGGCCGGCCCGCCGAAAGCCCGCTCCAGGCGGCCGTAGAACTCTTCCCAGTCGTCCCGCTCCAGCACCCGCAGTTCCGTCGTCATAGGCCCTGCCTACCAGCCGCGCCGTCCGCGGGCGAACGTATTTCCGCCGTCTACGTGACAGGTCGGGGGGTATCCGCCCTGCACGGCGGGGCGAACGGTCGATAGGGTCGCCAAGACATGGCAAAGGGCGTCGCGGGCGAGGGGCTCGGGCTGCGGTGGAGCAGATGGCTGCACCGGGCCCGGCTCGGTGTGCGCAGGGCCGGGGTCGACTACTTCCGCGGCGGCGCCTCCGACTGGGTCGGCCTCACCGTACTGATCCTCACCGTCCCCGCGCTGGCGTACACCACCGTGAGCCTGCCCGTCTGGTGCCCGCCCAGCTCCCTGGTCCTGCCGATCCTCACCGGCGGCCTGCTGCTGCGCCCCTCCAGCCTGCTGCTCCTCTACGCGGCCTCCGCCGTCGCGCTGGTCGCGGAATCCGCGGCGCTCGGCCCGTACCGCGAGGGCCCGGCCCGCGTCACGCCCGGCACCGTCCTGGTGGTCACCGCGGTGGCGCTCACCGGCCTGGTCATCGCCCAGTTCAGGGCGCGGGTCGGCGTGCCCTGGCGGGGCGGCCACACCATGCTCTTCGACCTCAGGGAGCGGATCAGGGTCCAGAGCAGACTGCCGCGGCTGCCCGCGGGCTGGCACGCCGAGATGGCGCTGCGCCCGGCGGGCGGCCAGTCCTTCTCCGGCGACTTCGTGGTGGCCACCCGCGGTTCGGTCGGCGGCCGGACGCTGGAGGCCGTGCTCACCGACGTCTCCGGCAAGGGCATGGACGCCGCCTCCCGCTCGCTGCTGCTGTCCGGCGCCTTCGGCGGCCTGCTCGGCTCGCTGCCGCCGCACTCCTTCCTCACCGCCGCCAACGGCTATCTGCTCCGGCAGAATTGGGACGAGGGCTTCGCCACTTCCGTGCACCTGGTGCTCGACCTGGAGAGCGGCGACTACGAACTGCTGTCCGCCGGGCACCTCCCAGGGGTGCAACTGCACGCGGGCAGCGGCCGGTGGGAGGAGAAGGCCGCGGAGGGCCCGCTGCTCGGGGTCTACGACGGGGCCGAATTCCACGGCGTGAAGGGGACGTTGCGCTCGGGGGACGTCCTCATGCTGTTCACGGACGGCCTGGTGGAGACGCCGGACAAGGACATCTCCGAGGGCATCGACCGGCTGATCGGCGAGGCGGACCGCTTCGTGGCGACCGGATTCCGGGGCTCCGCCTGGCGGTTGATCGAAGCGGTCGCCAAGGATGTCAACGACGACCGGGCGCTACTCGTGGTGTGCAGGGACTAGCCGACGGGAATGGGACTATGGGCCTTCGGGTCCAACTGTCGTTCCCCGATGGCACCATGGGACCGGGCGGGGCGGGGGCGCGGCTCCATGCTCCCGGACCGGCGAGGCGTACCGTGAAGAGGAAGTGAACCGCTGTGGCCATCTCCCTGTCCGTAGTGCTGTTGCTGGCGATCATCCTGGTGGTCATGATCCGGGGGAAGAGCATCAAGGTGGGTCCGGCGATAGTGGCGGCCCTCTTCGGTTTCTTCCTCGCCTCCACCAACATGGCGCCGTCGGTCAACCGATTCCTGACCTCACTTGCCGACACCATCAACCAGATAAAGCTCTGACGCGGGCAGCGCCTGCGGGGCCGCCTCCAGAATCCGCCGCAACGCGGCGGTGGCGGTGCCCGTGCCGGACCGTCCGTCCTGCTCCGAGGGCAGGCGGGGGAGGTCCGAGGACGGCGACGTGAGCGAGAGCAGCGTCGCCAGCACCGCGATACGTGTCTGGCCGGGACGCAGAGTGCCCGCCAGCAGCCCGCCCGCCGCCACCAGGTCGACCGCCCCGCCGCCGGTGTAGAGCGGCGCCACCGCGCCCGCCGCGACCCGCGTGCTGACCGCGACCAGGACGCCGTCCGCCGTCGCCTTCCGTACCGCCTCCGCGACCTGCGGATTCGCGTTCCCCGCGCCCGTGCCGACCACGACGACGCCGCGCGCGCCCGCGCCCAGCGCCGCCTCGAAGAGCACGGTGTCGCCGTCGCTGTGGTGCATCAGGACGTCCACCCGCGGCGGTACGGCGCCGGGCGCGGGCAGCGGCAGCGGCTCGGGGCGCGGACGGCGGCGGCCCCACGTCACCCGGCCGAACTCGACGCGCCCCAGCGGCAGTCCGTCCGGCGCGCCGAAGGCGTGCGCGTCCACGGTGTGCTGCTTGACGGTGCCGCGGGCGGCCCAGACCTGGCCCGCGAAGACGATCACCGCGCCGATGTCGCGGCCGGTGGCCGCGGTCAGCAGCGCGTCGTACAGATTGCCCGCCGCGTCGCCGTCCTCCGCGTCCAGCGGCTTCTGCGCGCCGGTGAAGACCACCGGGCGGCGGTCGCCGTGGAAGAGGTCGAGGAAGAAGGCGGACTCCTCCAGGGTGTCGGTGCCGTGGGTGACCACCACGCCGTCCACCGCCGGATCGGCCAGCACCTCGTGCACGGCGTGCAGCAGCCGCAGCTGGTGGTCGGTGGTCAGGCGCGAGCTGTTGACGGTGAACAGGTCCACCACCCGGACCTCGACGCCCTCGGGCACCGCGCCGGCGGCGAGCACTTCCTGCCCTGCCGCCTCCGCCGCGTACCCGTCGCCCTGCCATCGGCTGGCTATGGTGCCCCCGGTGCTGATGACCACGACGTGTCGCACGATGCCTTCGCCTCCGTCTGATTGTGCGCGTCCGGTGCGTTCGCGCGGGGCTCTCCGGACGCCGCCGGATGTCCCCACTCCTCGGGGTGACACTTACCCACTCTGCACCCGGTGCAATGATATGCGCGTAGACCTGACATTTGATTGCTCGTACCGACCGGTATTCGGCCACCGAGTGGTAGGTATTGCCACCATGGACGCCATCGACAGACGAATCTTGCGCGAGCTCCAGGCCGACGGCCGGCTGAGCAACCAGGAACTGGCCCAGCGGGTCGGCCTCACGCCCTCCCCGTGCCTGCGCCGGGTGCGGCAACTGGAGGACGACGGAGTGATCGAGACCTACCGCGCGGTCGTCGCCCCGGCCGCCGTCGGCCGCGGCTTCGAGGTCTTCGCCTCCGTCGAGGTACGCCGCGACCGCGCCTCCGTCGCCGCCTTCGAGGCCGAGGTCCAGTCCACCCCCGACGTCGTCGAGGCCTACCGCCTCTACGGCGCCCCCGGCTGCCTCCTGCGCATCGCCGTCGCCGACTCCGACGCCTACGAGCGCTTCTGGACCGACCAGCTCATCGACCTGCCGGGCGTCAGCGACGTCAACTCCCAGATGATCATGAAGCGCATCAAGTCCCCCCAGGGCATCCCGGTCGACTAGAAGGCCGCGACCCGGGCCGACCCGAGCCGACCCGGGCCGACCCAGCGCCGGTCGCGGCGCCGGTCACGGCCCGGGGAAACAGAAAGCCCCCGGACGCCGGTCGAGTGATACCGACCGGGCCGGAGGCCGTGGAGCGGGCGACGGGAATCGAACCCGCGTAGCTAGTTTGGAAGACTAGGGCTCTACCATTGAGCTACGCCCGCGGGAGTGTGATGCGCCAGTGATTGTGGCACATCGGATAGTAGCCGGTCGAACCGGTGAACCGGCGGGGGAATACCGGCTGCCCACGCGTACGGGGGCATGTACTCTACGTGTCGCACCAGCGGGGTGTGGCGCAGCTTGGTAGCGCGTCCGCTTTGGGAGCGGAAGGCCGTCGGTTCGAATCCGGCCACCCCGACCAGCGGTTCCGCGATCCCGAGGGGATTCTGGGGGCCGGGGCACGAAGGCCCGGACCGTGCGCATTGTGGTACCGGTAGGATGGGCCGCTGGCGACCGAGCGCGCGGCATGCCGTGTACTGCTTGCCGGACGAGATCACCGGACGATCCGGCGAGATCACCGGATGATCCGGCCGCCCCCATCAACGTAAAGCCCCCAAGGAGACCCAACCGTGAAGAGCGCCGTCGAGACTCTGAACCCGACTCGGGTTCGACTCACTGTCGAGGTGCCCTTCGAGGAGCTCAAGCCCAGCCTCGACGCGGCGTACAAGAAGATCAACCAGCAGGTCACGGTGCCGGGCTTCCGCAAGGGCAAGATCCCTGCGCGCGTCATCGACCAGCGGTTCGGCCGTGGCGCGGTCCTCGAAGAGGCCATCAACGACGCGCTGCCGAAGTTCTACACGGAGGCGGTCAACGAGGGTGAGCTGAACGTACTCGGCCAGCCCGACGTCGACATCACCGAGTTCAACGACGGTGACGAGCTGAAGTTCACCGCCGAGGTGGACATCCGCCCCGCGATCGAGATCCCGGACTACTCCGGCATCGAGGTCGTCGTGGACGCCGTCGAGGTCACCGACGAGGACGTCGACACCTCGCTGGAGCAGCTCCGTGACCGCTTCGCCTCGACCACCACGGTCGAGCGCGCGGCGGCCGAGGGCGACGTCGTGATCGTCGACCTCGAAGCCTCCGTCGACGGCGAGGTGCTGGAGGACGGCGTCGCCAAGGGCGTCAGCTACACCATCGGCTCCGGCCAGCTCCTCGACGGCATCGACGAGGCCGTCATCGGCCTGGAGGCCGGTGGCTCCGCCACCTTCACCTCCGAGTTGAAGGGCGGCTCCGCCGCCGGCAGCGCCGCCGAGGTCAAGGTCGACGTCTCCGACGTACAGGCCCGCGAACTGCCCGCCTTGGACGACGACTTCGCCCAGCTCGCGAGCGAGTTCGACACCCTTGAGGAGCTGCGCGCGGACAGCCGCAAGCGCCTGGAGCGGATGAAGCAGTACGACCAGGCGACCGCCGCCCAGGAGAAGGTCCTCGACGCGCTCATCGAGCTGTCCGAGGTGCCGATCCCGGAGAAGCTGCTCAAGGACGAGATCGAGACCAGGACCCACAACCTGGAGCACCATCAGTTCCCGCAGATGGGTCTGGACTGGGACACGTACCTGGAGCGCGAGGGCAAGACGCGCGAGGAGTACGACGCGGAGCTCGAGGCCCAGGCGGTCAAGGGCATCAAGACGCAGTTCCTGCTGGACGAGCTGGTCAACAAGGAGAAGCTCTCCGTCAACCAGGAGGAGCTGACCGAGCACCTCATGCGCCGTGCGGCGACCTCCGGGATGTCTCCCGACCAGTTCGCCCAGGCCGTCGTGGAAGGCGGCCAGGTGCCGATGCTCGTCGGCGAGGTCGCCCGCGGCAAGGCGCTCGCGGTCGTCGTGGAGTCCGTCAAGGTCACGGACACCAACGGTGAGGTCGTGGACCTCGAGGACGAAGAGGACGAGGACGGCGAGACGGTTGAGGCCGCCGAGGCCGCCGAGGCCGCCGACGAGAAGCCGGAGCCTGTCGAGCAGGCCTGAGCCCCGTCAGGGGCGCGGGGAACCGCGCGATCAGCCACGACGACGGCTGCACGTCACCACCGGCCCCGGAGGGGGCAGTCACGGTTGTTCTCGGACCACCGGCCGGTGGGGACGTGTCGCGACGGTTCCCCGCGCCCCTCGAAGCACCCGCCTCCGCGAGGTGAACGCGCAGGCACGTCCGGGCCGGGCCACCAACCCCCTGTGCCGGCGCGGCGTCTTGGTCTCCGCTGGCAGCGAACAGTTCCGCGTAGGGGATTGCTGGGCCCCACCTGCGCGTTAGGGTCCGTAAGTAGGAGGGCGGGGGCTCGGCACCAGAAGGGGTCGGCCCCGGCCCGGACGAAGACCCTGTGACGGCTTCACGGCCGTCCGACAACGAGCAGGTGGATACGTGACGACTCCGATGCCTTCCGCCGCC
This sequence comes from Streptomyces sp. NPDC008079, assembly GCF_042957385.1. Lineage (NCBI taxonomy): Bacteria > Bacillati > Actinomycetota > Actinomycetes > Kitasatosporales > Streptomycetaceae > Streptomyces > Streptomyces sp. NPDC008079. The sequence goes on along the minus strand of NZ_JBIBIC010000008.1, from coordinate 332,413 downwards.
GGCGAGCCGACTCTCGGTGGCCTCGGCGACCAGGTCTACAACCGACTGCTCGGCGAGCGAATCATCTTCCTCGGCCAGGCGGTCGACGATGACATCGCCAACAAGATCACCGCCCAGCTCCTTCTCCTGGCAGCCGAGCCGGACAAGGACATCTTCCTCTACATCAACAGCCCCGGCGGCTCCGTGACCGCCGGTATGGCGATCTACGACACGATGCAGTTCATCAAGAACGACGTCGTGACGATCGCCATGGGCATGGCCGCCTCGATGGGCCAGTTCCTGCTGACCGCGGGCACCCCCGGCAAGCGCTTCGCCCTGCCGAACACCCGCATCCTGATGCACCAGCCCTCCGCGGGTCTCGGCGGCTCCGCCACCGACATCAAGATCCAGGCCGAGCAGTTGCTGCACACCAAGCGCCGCATGGCCGAGCTGATCGCCCAGCACTCCGGGCAGAGCTTCGACCAGATCACCAAGGACTCCGACCGCGACCGCTGGTTCTCCGCCGAGGAGGCCAAGGAGTACGGCCTGCTGGACGGCGTCATGCTGTCCGCCACGGAGGTCCCGGGCGGTGGCGGCACCGGCGCCTGATCCGTTCAGGAACCCCAGCCGACAGCACCCAGCTTCCGCATCATCACCAGGACGGTGGACGTGAACAGCATGAACTTCCCCGGCAGCGGCCTGTACGAGCGCACCGAGGCCGAGCGGCCCGGTGTGTTCGGTGCCGAGGCCCGCTACATCATTCCGCGCTTCGTCGAGCGCACCTCGCAGGGCGTGCGCGAGTACGACCCGTACGCGAAGCTCTTCGAGGAGCGCGTGATCTTCCTCGGCGTGCAGATCGACGACGCGTCGGCCAACGACGTCATGGCGCAGCTCCTGTGCCTGGAGTCCATGGACCCCGACCGGGACATCTCGGTCTACATCAACAGCCCCGGCGGCTCCTTCACCGCGCTGACGGCGATCTACGACACGATGCAGTTCGTGAAGCCGGACATCCAGACGGTCTGCATGGGCCAGGCGGCGTCCGCCGCCGCGGTCCTGCTGGCCGCCGGCAGCCCCGGCAAGCGGATGGCGCTGCCGAACGCGCGGGTGCTGATCCACCAGCCGTACAGCGAGACCGGCCGCGGGCAGGTCTCCGACCTGGAGATCGCCGCCAACGAGATCATCCGGATGCGGCAGCAGCTCGAAGAGATGCTGGCCAAGCACTCCACGACGCCGATCGAGCAGATCCGCGACGACATCGAGCGGGACAAGATCCTTACCGCCGAGGAGTCGCTGGCCTACGGGCTGGTCGACCAGATCGTCTCGACCCGCAAGACCTCTGTGACGGTCTGAACACAGTCGGACAACGGACCGGTCGCGCGGGTGGCCCTCCTTGGACTCCACTGAGTGAGTACGTCCAAGGGGGGCCCACACGGGGGTCGCGGCAAGGTACCGTCGATGAGAGAAGCACCAGGCTCCGTTGATCTCGGCGGATCCCAGGCGAAGGGGAAACACCTCGTGGCACGCATCGGTGACGGCGGCGACCTGCTGAAGTGCTCATTCTGCGGAAAGAGCCAGAAGCAGGTGAAGAAGCTCATCGCAGGCCCTGGTGTGTACATCTGCGACGAGTGCATCGATCTCTGCAACGAGATCATCGAGGAGGAGCTGGCCGAGTCCTCCGAGGTGCGCTGGGAGGACCTGCCCAAGCCGCGGGAGATCTACGAGTTCCTCGAGGGCTACGTGGTCGGGCAGACGCCCGCGAAGAAGGCTTTGTCGGTCGCGGTGTACAACCACTACAAGCGGGTCCAGGCGGGTGAGAACGCCGGCCGCGGGCACGACGACGCGATCGAGCTGGCGAAGTCCAACATCCTGCTGCTCGGCCCGACGGGCTCCGGCAAGACGCTGCTGGCCCAGACGCTGGCCCGCATGCTCAACGTGCCGTTCGCCATCGCGGACGCGACCGCCCTCACCGAGGCCGGTTACGTGGGCGAGGACGTCGAGAACATCCTGCTGAAGCTGATCCAGGCGGCGGACTACGACGTCAAGAAGGCCGAGACCGGGATCATCTACATCGACGAGATCGACAAGGTCGCCCGCAAGAGCGAGAATCCGTCGATCACCCGCGATGTGTCCGGCGAGGGCGTGCAGCAGGCGTTGCTGAAGATCCTGGAGGGGACGACGGCCTCGGTGCCGCCGCAGGGCGGGCGCAAGCACCCGCACCAGGAGTTCATCCAGATCGACACCACGAACGTGCTGTTCATCGTGGGCGGTGCCTTCTCCGGTCTGGAGAAGATCATCGAGTCCCGCGCGGGCGCCAAGGGCATCGGCTTCGGTGCGACCATCCGCTCCAAGCGCGAGCTGGACATGGCCGACCAGTTCTCCGAGATCATGCCGGAGGACCTGGTCAAGTTCGGCATGATCCCCGAGTTCATCGGACGGCTGCCCGTCATCACCAGCGTGCACAACCTCGACCGCGAGGCGCTCCTCCAGATTCTGGTCGAGCCGCGCAACGCGCTGGTGAAGCAGTACCAAAAACTCTTCGAACTCGACGGTGTGGAGCTGGAGTTCGAGCACGGCGCGCTGGAGTCCATCGCGGACCAGGCGATCCTGCGGCAGACCGGCGCCCGCGGTCTGCGGGCCATCATGGAGGAAGTCCTCCAGTCGGTGATGTACGAGGTGCCGTCCCGCAAGGACGTGGCCCGGGTCGTCATCACGGCCGATGTCGTGCACTCCAACGTCAACCCGACGCTGGTGCCGCGTGAGCCGCGCATCGTCGGCAAGGGCGAGCAGAAGAGCGCGTAGCGCCACAGTACGAGCACACGCGAAGGGGGCGCCCGGTGGATCCGGGCGCCCCCTTCCGTCTGCGCGGAACGGCTCCGCGGAACGGCTGACCGCGGAACGCTCACGCCGAACGCGTCGGCGTACGGCGTCAGTTGAGCGGGACGCGCACGTCCTTGCGGACCTTCGCGGTGAGCGCCGCCGCCTCGTCGATCGGCATGCCGCTGCCGACACCGGTGGTGGCCGTCGCCAGGTCGACCGGCAGGGTGTAGCCGACGGTGCTGTAGTCGGCCCACAGGCAGATCGGTGTGGTGAACGACTTGCTGCCCTCGGTGTACTTGGTGTTCTGGCACGACATGACGGCGTCGTCCATGCCCGCGGGCTGCACCTTCTGCGGGCTGCCGACTAGTTCGGTCTTGCCGCCGCCGGATTCCTTGTCGTCGGCGGCCTGCTTCTTCAGGTCGGCGAACATGCCGTCGACCACTTTCTGCGGGTCCGCGACCTTGCCGTAGACACCGCTGAACTCCAGCAGCTTGCCGGTGAGTTGGGACCCGCTGGTGTAGCCCGAGCTGACCTGCTGGGGGTCGGTGACGCCGAGCGTCTTGAGCAGCGTGACGTCCTTGGCGTCGAAGCCGTCGCCGGTGTCCGCGTCCTTCGACTTCTTGTACGTCTCCGCGACGGTCTCGGGCGTGATGAGCTTGTACTGCTTGCCGTCGTTCTTGACGGTGCTCTTGCCGCCGCCGCCCTTGCCGCCGTTGGCGCTGTTGTCGCCGTCACTGCCCTTGGTGAGGAAGAAGACCCCGGCGCCGATCGCGACCAGCGCCACCACGGCGCCGATGATGATCCCGGTGCGCTTCCCGCCGCCACCGCCCTGCGGCGGGACGGGCGGCTGGCCGCCGTAGCCGTAGCCCGGCTGCTGCTGCGGCTGCCCGTACGGCGCCTGCTGCGGCGGGCCCTGCTGGGGGTAGCCGTAACCGGGCTGCCCCTGGGGCTGGCCGTACGGCTGCTGCGGCGGCTGGCCGTAACCACCTTGCTGCGGCTGCTGCCCGTATCCGCCCTGCGGCTGCTGCGGCTGCTGCTGCGGCTGCCTGTATCCGCCCTGCTGGGGCTGGTGCCCGTACGGGTTCGGCGGCGGCTGGTTGTCACTCATGTCAGGTGGTCCCCTCGTTTACGACCGTCGGACCATCCTCGCCGATCCTTTATCGGGTTCTTACAGCGGGGGCGATACGGATTCGTAACGGGATGGTCCGCCACCGTAGAATCGTGCCGTGACCGACAACTCTCAGGAGAGCCCCGACCGCGGGCCGCACAGCACCCCCGAACTGCCGACGACCTACACGCCGGCCGAGGTAGAGGGGGCGCTGTACGAGCGCTGGGTAGAACGCGGCTACTTCGAGGCGGACGCGAAGAGCGACAAGCCCGCGTACACCATCGTCATCCCGCCGCCGAACGTCACGGGCACGCTCCACCTGGGTCACGCCTTCCAGCACACGCTGATGGACGCCCTCACCCGCCGCAAGCGGATGCAGGGTTACGAGTCGCTGTGGCTGCCCGGCATGGACCACGCGGGCATCGCCACCCAGAACAAGGTCGAGCAGCAGCTCGCCGACGAGGGCAAGTCCCGGCACGACATCGGCCGCGAGGCGTTCGTCGACCGCGTCTGGCAGTGGAAAGAGGAGTACGGCGGCCGGATCCTCGGCCAGATGCGCCGCCTCGGCGACGGCGTGGACTGGTCCCGCGAGCGCTTCACCATGGACGAGGGCCTGTCCAAGGCCGTCCAGACCATCTTCAAGAAGCTGTACGACGACGAGCTGATCTACCGCGCCGAGCGGATCATCAACTGGTGTCCGCGCTGTATGACGGCGATCTCGGACATCGAGGTCGACTACCAGGACGACGACGGCGAGTTGGTCTCGCTGAAGTACGGCGAGGGCGACGAGACGGTCGTCGTGGCGACCACCCGCGTCGAGACGATGCTCGGCGACACCGCCGTCGCCGTCCACCCGGACGACGAGCGGTACCGGCACCTGGTCGGCAAGCGGATCAAGCTGCCGCTCACCGACCGGACGATCCCGGTCGTCGCCGACACGCACGTCGACCCGGAGTTCGGCACCGGCGCCGTCAAGGTGACGCCCGCGCACGACCCGAACGACTTCGCGATCGGCCAGCGGCACGGCCTGGAGTCGCTGACCGTCATGGACGAGCGCGCGGTCATCACCGCGCCCGGCCCCTTCCAGGGTCTGGACCGCTTCGAGGCGCGGTCCGCGATCGTCGAGGCGCTGCGCGAACAGGGCCGGATCGTCGCGGAGAAGCGTCCTTACGTCCACTCCGTCGGCCACTGCTCGCGCTGCAAGACCACCATCGAGCCGCGGCTGTCCCTCCAGTGGTGGGTCAGGGTCGAGCCGCTGGCGAAGGCGTCCGGCGACGCGGTCCGCGACGGCCGGGTCAGGATCCACCCGCCGGAGCTGAACAAGCGGTACTTCGACTGGGTCGACAACATGCACGACTGGTGCATCTCGCGCCAGTTGTGGTGGGGCCACCGCATCCCCGTCTGGTACGGGCCGAACGGCCAGCAGATCTGCGTCGGACCGGACGACGAGGTGCCGTCCGGCGAGGGCTGGACGCAGGACTCCGACGTCCTGGACACGTGGTTCTCGTCCGCCCTGTGGCCGTTCTCCACGCTGGGCTGGCCCGAACAGACGCCGGATCTGGAGAAGTTCTATCCGACCGACGTCCTGCTCACCGGGCACGACATCATCTTCTTCTGGGTCGCCCGGATGATGATGTTCGGCCTGTACGCGATGGACGGCACCCCGCCGTTCCACACCATCGCGCTGACTGGCCTGGTCCGCGACGAGTTCGGCAAGAAGATGTCCAAGTCCAACCCCAACTCGGTGGACCCGCTGGACTGGATGGACAAGTACGGCTCGGACGCCGTCCGCTTCACCCTGGCCCGCGGCGCCAACCCCGGCGCGGACGTGCCGATCGGCGAGGACTGGGTCCAGGCGTCCCGCAACTTCGCCAACAAGATCTGGAACGCCACGCGCTTCGCGCTGATGAACGGCGCCACGGTCCAGGGCCCGCTGCCCGCGCCCGAGGAGCTGTCGGCCACCGACCGGTGGATCCTGTCCCGGCTGAACACGGTCGTCGCCGAGGTCAACGGCCTGTACGACGACTACCAGTTCGCGAAGCTCAGCGACAGCCTCTACCACTTCGCGTGGGACGAGGTCTTCGACTGGTACGTGGAGCTGTCCAAGACCGTCTTCTTCGCGGGCGGCGACGGCGCCCGGGTCTCCGGGCGGGTCCTGGGCGAGGTCCTGGACGTGATGCTGCGGCTGCTGCACCCGATCGTCCCCTTCGTCACCGAGACGCTGTGGACGACGCTGACCGGCGGCGAGTCGCTGGTCGTCGCGGACTGGCCGAGCGACAGCGGCTTCCGGGACGCGGCGGCCGAGGCGGAGATCGCCGAGGTCCAGCGGGTGGTCACCGAGGTCCGCCGCTTCCGCTCCGACCAGGGGCTCCAGCCCGGCCAGAAGGTCCCGGCGCTGCTGACCCTGGACGGGACGCTGCTCGCGCCGCACGAGGACGCCATCCGCCAGGTGCTCCGGCTCCAGCCCGCGGGCGAGGACTTCCACGCCACCGCGACGCTGCCGGTCGCGGGCGCCACGGTCGCGCTCGACCTGTCCGGCACGATCGACGTTCCGGCCGAGCGCAAGCGGCTCACCAAGGATCTCGGCCTGGCCGAGAAGGAGAAGGCCGACGCCGAGAAGAAGCTGGGCAACGAGGCGTTCCTCGGCAAGGCGCCCGAGCCGGTGGTGGCCAAGATCCGTACGCGGCTGGCGACCGCCGAGGCCGACATCGCCCGGATCACCGCGCAGATCGCGGCCCTCCCGTCGGCCTGACCGCACCGAGGGCCGCCCGCCCCGAAGGGCCACCGTGTGCCACGGGCCCGGACCGCGCACCCGCGGTCCGGGCCCGTGGCCGTTTCCGCTCGCGGGCTCCGTAGACTGGGCGCTGTGAGCGAGCACCCGCACAACGGCGACGGCCCCGAAGACGACGCGTACGAAATCCAGGACACCGCCTACGACGTGGACGACGACGTCGAGGACGCGGCCGGGGCGGCCGACGGTACCCTCCGCGAGGCCGACCTGGCCGTCATCGAGGCGGGCAGCCGGACGCTGCGGGCCGGTGTGAGCCCGGTCGCGGCCGAGGACGACGTACCGGCGCGGCCCGCGGACCCCGCCGTCGACCGGGAGCTGCGCACGGTCGAGGAGGAACTGCTCGGCCGCTGGCCCGAGACGAAGCTGGAGCCCTCGCTCGACCGGATCACGGCGCTGATGGACGTCCTCGGCGACCCGCAGCGCGCCTACCCGGCGATCCACATCACCGGCACCAACGGCAAGACCAGCACCGCCCGGATGATCGAGCGGCTGCTGCTCTCCTTCGACCTGCGCACCGGCCGCTACACCAGCCCGCACGTGCAGTCTGTCACCGAGCGGATCAGCCTGGACGGCGCGCCGATCTCCGCCGAGCGGTTCATCGAGACCTACCGCGACATCCAGCCCTTCGTCGGCATGGTGGACGACGCGCAGCCGCACCGGCTGTCGTTCTTCGAGGTGCTCACCGGGATGGCGTACGCGGCCTTCGCGGACGCGCCGGTCGACGTCGCGGTGGTCGAGGTCGGCATGGGCGGCGGCTGGGACGCCACCAACGTGGTGGACGGCCAGGTCGCCGTGGTCACCCCGATCGCGCTCGACCACACCGACCGGCTGGGCTCCACGCCCGGCGAGATCGCGGTGGAGAAGAGCGGCATCATCAAGAAGAACGCCACCGCCGTCCTGGCCCAGCAGCCCGCCGACGCGGCGCAGACGCTGCTCAAGCGGGCCGTGGAGGCGGACGCGACGGTCGCCCGCGAGGGCATGGAGTTCGGCGTCGTGCACCGCGAGGTCGCCGTCGGCGGGCAACTGCTGACGCTGCGCGGCCTGGGCGGCGAGTACGAACAGGTCTTCCTGCCGCTGCACGGCGAGCACCAGGCGCACAACGCGGCGGTCGCGCTGGCCGCCGTCGAGGCGTTCTTCGGCATCGGCAGCACCCAGTCGCGCACCCTCGACATGGACACCGTGCGGGCCGCGTTCGCCTCGGTCACCTCGCCCGGCCGCCTGGAGGTGGTGCGCCGCAGCCCCACCGTGGTGCTGGACGCGGCGCACAATCCGGCGGGCGCCGCCGCCGCGGCGGCGGCGGTCGGTGAGGCGTTCGGCTTCACGCACCTGGTCGGTGTGGTCGGGCCGAGCGGCGACAAGGACGTACGCGGGCTGCTGGAGGCGTTCGAGCCGGTCTTCTCCGAGGTCGTCGTCACCCGTAACTCGACGCACCGCGCGATGGACGTGGACGAATTGGCGGCGCTGGCCGTCGAGGTGTTCGGGGACGACCGGGTGCAGGTCGAGCCGCGGCTGGACGACGCGCTGGAGGCGGCGATCACGCTCGCCGAGGACGAGGGCGAGTTCTCCGGGGCCGGAGTGCTGGTCACCGGTTCCGTCATCACCGTCGGAGAGGCCCGGCTGCTGCTGGGCCGCAAGTGAAGGGGGCGGGACGATGCGGACGCTGTGCGCGAGCACGCTGATCGGCGAGTTCTTCGTCATCGGCTTCGCCGGTCTGGTCGCGATGAAGCATCCCGACCTGTCGATGGGCACCGTCTGGACGGTGTGCGGGATCGCCATGGCGCTGTGCGTGCTGCTGTGCGGGATGCTCACCCGGCCGGGCGCGCTGACCGTCGGCTGGGTGCTCCAGGCCGCGCTGGTGGTCAGCGGGTACTGGGTCGGCACGATGTTCTTCCTCGGCGTGATCTTCGCCGGTCTGTGGTGGGCGGCGATCCACTACGGGCGCAAGGTGGACGTCCTGAAGGCCCGGCACGCGGCGCAGGCCGAGGCGCGGGCACAAGACCGTGCGCGGGCCCAGGAAGCGTGACCCCAGCCGCACCGTCCGTCCCGTCCGTCCCGGCCCGGTGTCCGCCGGGCACCGCCCGCCCTTGTAGGCTCGTCATACTTCGCACCCCGCCGGCCGGAGCCCATACGGCCGCGCCCCCCGCGGCCGCACCCCGCCGGCCGCACGCCGCACCCGTACAGAGAACCCGTAGACCGCACACAGCAGGAGCCGTCCCGTGTCGCAGCGCACCCTTGTCCTTCTCAAGCCGGACACCGTCCGCCGCGGCCTGATCGGCGAGGTCGTCGGCCGCATCGAACGCAAGGCGGGCTGGACCGTCGCCGCGCTCGAACTGCGCACCCTGGACCGCGGCACGCTGGAGCAGCACTACGCCGAGCACGTCGGCCGCCCCTTCTACGAGCCGCTGATGGACTTCATGGCGTCGGGCCCCGCGGTCGCGATGGTCGTCGAGGGCGAGCGGGTCATCGAGGGCGTCCGCGCGCTGGCCGGTCCGACCGACCCGATCGCCGCCGCGCCGGGCTCCATTCGGGGGGACTTCGGGACGATTGTCCGGGAGAATCTGATCCACGCCTCGGACTCCGAGGAGTCCGCCGAGCGCGAGATCAAGATCTTCTTCCCCGGTCTGGCCTAATCCCGGGACCTGGCTGTTCGGGTACGGAGTACCGTTGCTGACGCCCCGTCGGACCAGGCGCCCGGGGGAATCCCGCCGCCCCGGGCATATGCCGTCGGCGATCGGGAACCAAACACCCCGACACGGCGTCACCATTACAGAGGTCCGCTGTGTGTTCTGATGACAATGACGTCGGAACCCCGACCCCGTGCCCCGCCGGGCGCGACTACGATGGAATCTCCGCTCAAGCTCGGGAAGGCCAGACGTATCCACATGGCGAACAACATGTCGTTCATCGGCCGTGACATGGCAGTCGACCTCGGGACGGCCAACACGCTGGTGTACGTCAGGGGCCGCGGGATCGTCCTGAACGAGCCGTCGGTCGTGGCCGTCAACACCAACACCGGCGGCATCCTCGCGGTCGGTTCCGAGGCCAAGAAGATGATCGGCCGCACCCCCGGCAACATCGTCGCGGTGCGCCCCCTGAAGGACGGCGTCATCGCCGACTTCGAGATCACCGAGCGCATGCTGCGCTACTTCATCCTCAAGATCCACAAGCGGCGGTACCTGGCCCGCCCGCGGGTGGTCGTCTGCGTGCCCTCCGGCATCACCGGAGTCGAGCGACGCGCCGTCATCGAGGCGACCACGCAGGCCGGCGCCCGTACCGTGCACATCATCGAGGAGCCGATGGCGGCGGCGATCGGCGCCGGGCTCCCGGTGCACGAGGCCACCGGCAACATGGTGGTGGACATCGGCGGCGGCACCACCGAGGTCGCGGTGATCAGCCTCGGCGGCATCGTCACCGCCCAGTCCATCCGCGTCGCGGGTGACGAGCTGGACAACGCGATCATCCAGCACATCAAGAAGGAGTACAGCCTCCTGCTCGGTGAGCGGACCGCGGAGCAGATCAAGCTCACCATCGGCTCCGCCTTCGCCTCCAAGGACGACGACGAGCACACCGAGATCCGCGGCCGTGACCTGGTCAGCGGCCTGCCCAAGACCGTGGTGATCTCCGCGGCCGAGGTGCGCAAGGCCATCGAGGAGCCGGTCAACGCGATCGTCGACGCGGTGAAGACCACCCTGGACAAGTGCCCGCCCGAGCTGTCCGGCGACATCATGGACCGCGGGATCGTGCTGGCCGGCGGCGGCGCGCTGCTGCGCGGCCTGGACGAGCGGCTGCGGCACGAGACGGGAATGCCCATTCACATCGCCGAGTCGCCGCTGGACTGCGTGGCGCTGGGCGCGGGCAAGTGCGTCGAGGAATTCGAGGCACTCCAGCAGGTGCTCGACTCCTCGCCACGCAGATGAGGCACGGGCAGCACACGGGCTCACCGGTCGCCCGCAGCGACGGCGGGAACCCGCCCCACAAGCTCTGACCGGCCGCGGTGCACAGCGGCGGCAGGTCCGATGAGGAAGGCACGGACTGGCGCCCGTGAGGGACACACGAGAGAGCCGGCTTCTGCTGGTGCTGCTGGTGGTGATCGCGTTCGCGCTGATCACCGTGGACATCAGGGGCGGTGAGGACTCACCGCTCGACCGGCCACGGCAGGCGGCGCAGTCCGTCTTCGGCCCCGTCGAGAACTCCGTGTCAGGCGTTGTCGACCCGGTGGGCAACGCCATAGACGCGGTCCGCGACTCCGGCGGACGCAACAGCACCATCAGCCGCCTGCAACGCGAGAACGAGGCGCTCAAGCAGCAGCTCGGCAGCAAGGACGTCACCCGTAACCGGGCGGCGGAGCTGGACAAGCTGCTGAAGACCGCGGGCGCCGGGCAGTACGCCATCAAGGGCGCGCAGGTCATCGCGATAGGAGCCGCGCAGGGATTCTCCTGGACGGTCACCATCGACGCGGGCAGCAAGGACGGCGTCACCCGCGACATGACGGTCATCGACGGTGACGGCCTGGTCGGCCGGGTCACCACCGTCGGCCCCTCCACCTCCACGGTGCTGCTCGCCAACGACCCGGACTTCACCGTGGGCACCCGCATGGAGGGCTCCATGGAGCTGGGCTTCGCCACCGGCCAGGGCAACCAGCCGATGCGCGTGCAGCTCCTCAACGGCAAGGCCACGGTGCACAACGGCGACCGGCTGGTCACCTTCGGCTCCGAGGCGGGCAAGCCGTTCGTGCCGGGCGTGCCGGTCGGCAAGGTCGTCGGCGTCGACCCCTCGGGCGGCAACCTCACCAAGACCGTCCAGGTGCAGCCGTTCGTCGGCTTCACCCGGCTGGACATCGTCGGTGTCGTCGTCCAGGGCCCGCGTGCCGACCCGCGCGACAGCGTGCTGCCGCCGAAGCCGACCCCGTCGCCCAAGCCGAAGCCCACATCCACGCCCAAGCCCGGCTCGACCCCGACCGGCGGCACCACCCCCGGCACCACGGCCGGCACCACGGAAAATACGACAAGCAACGGCAAGAGGGGCTGAGACACCGTGCGCCTCAACCGGATCGTGCTCTCCACCGTCCTCGTGGTGATCGCCATGGTCGCCCAGGTCAGCGTGCTGGCCCGGCTGCACCTGCCCGGCGCGGTCCCCGACCTGCTGCTGCTGACCGTGCTCGGCCTGGCCATCGCCTACGGCCACGTCGGCGGCTGCCTGGTCGGCTTCGGCGCGGGACTGCTCGCCGACCTCGCGCCACCGGCCGACCACGCGGTCGGCCGCTACGCGCTCGTGCTGTGCGTCATCGGCTACCTGGCGGGACTCGCCAAGCCCGAGAGCGGCCAACTGCGCACGGCCGCCGGACCCATGCTCGTCGTGATCGGCGCGGCCGTCGGCACCACGCTGCTGTACGCGGGCGTCGGCAGCCTCGTCGGCGACACCGCGGGCGCCCATGTGGGCCTGCCCAAGCTGGTGTTCACCGCGACCGTCTACGACCTGCTGCTCGCGCCCTTCGTGGTGCCGCTCGTGATGGCCCTGGCCAGACGCTTCGACCACGATCCGCTCACCGAGGACCCGACCGGCGGCTTCGGCGGCAGCGCGCTGCGCACCCGGCCCACCCGTACCAGGACCGGTTCCGGGATCAGCCCGCAGCGCGGCCTGTTCGGCCGGGCCAAGACGATGGCCTCGATGCCCAGGGGGGCCAGAAGGTGAGCAACATCCCGGAGACCGGGCGCACCTCCCGGGTCACGATCCGCCTGGTGATCCTCCAGATCCTCGTGGTGTCCCTGCTGCTCACCCTCGGCGGACGCCTGTGGTACCTCCAGATCCGCAACGGCCAGGAGTACGACCAGAAGGCCGCGAACAACCACATCCAGCAGGTCGTCACCCCGGCCGTCCGCGGCTCGATCCTCGACGACCGCGGTGTGCCGCTCGCCGACAACCAGACGCGCCTGGTGGTCTCCGCCTCCCGTACCGACCTGCTCAAGCAGCGCGACGACGGCCTGGCCGTACTGACCCGGCTCGCCGGTGTCCTCGGGCTGACCCCCAAGGAAGTCACCGACAAGGTGCGGCTGTGCGACGCGAAGACGCCCAAGCCGTGCTGGAACGGGTCGCCGTACCAGCCGATCCCGATCACCGACGAGGCCACCACCCAGCAGGCGCTCCAGATCATGGAGCGGCGCGAGGACTTTCCCGGCGTCACCGCCGAGCCCACCGCCGTACGCCGCTACCCCAGTCCTTCCAAGGCGAACACCGCGCAGGTCCTCGGCTATCTGTCGCCGGTCACCGACGCGGAGCTGACCGCCTCGGAGAAGACCGAGGCGCCGCTCCAGCGCTCCGACCAGATCGGCCGCTCCGGCCTGGAGAGCGTCTACGATGCGCAGTTGCGCGGCAAGGCGGGCGTGACCCGCTACGAGGTCGACAACCTCGGCCGGGTGATCGGCAAGGCGGGCGACACCCCGGCGCAGCCCGGCGCGAACCTGGTGACCAGCATCGACTCCAAGGTCCAGGCGCTCACCGAGAAGGAACTCGCGCAGGCCATGGCCGACGCGCGCAAGACGTACGACAGCATCACCCACCAGAACTACAAGGCCGACTCCGGCGCGGCCGTCGTCCTGGACAACAACACCGGCCAGGTCATCGCCATGGCCAGCGCCCCCACCTACGACCCCAACGAGTGGGTCGGCGGGATCTCCGCCAAGGACTACAAGGCGCTCAACGAGACCGAGTCCAACTACCCGCTGCTCAACCGCGCCACGCAGGGCCAGTCGGCGCCCGGCTCCACCTTCAAGGTGGTGTCCACCTCGGCGGCCGTCAACGCCGGTTACGACATCAACGGCGGCTACCCCTGCACCTCGTCGATGACCATCGGCAACCAGGTCTTCAAGAACTTCGAGAACGAGAGCTTCGGCGACATCTCGCTCGGCCGCGCCCTGGAGGTCTCCTGCGACACCGTGTTCTACGGCATCGCGTACGACCAGTGGCAGAAGGACGGCGGCACCGACCCCAAGCACCCCAAGGACTGGTTCTACAAGACCGCCCACCAGTTCGGCCTCGGCGCCAAGACCGGCATCGACCTGCCGGGCGAGGTCACCGGCCGCGTCCCCGACCGTCAGTGGAAGCAGAGCTACTACGACGCGATGAAGGACTACTGGTGCAAGCTCAAGAAGACCAGTAAGAAGAACGACCTGGCCACCGCCATCGCGCGGGAGAACTGCACCGACGGTTACGTGCTGCGCGCCGGTGACTCCGTCAACTACGCGATCGGCCAGGGCGACACGCTCGTCACGCCGATCCAGATGGCCCGGATCTACGCGGCGCTCGCCAACGGCGGCACGCTGTACCAGCCGACCATAGGGAAGGCCGTGGTCAGCGCGGACGGCAAGACCGTCACGCCGATCAAGCCGAAGGTGGCGGGCAAGCTGCCCGACTCCAAGTCGACGCTGAAGTACATCAACAAGGCCACCGCGGGCGTCGTCACGGACGGTACGGCCAACTGGAAGTTCGCCGGCTGGCCGCAGGACAAGATCACGCTGCACGCCAAGACCGGTACCGCCGAGGTCTCCGGCAAGCAGACGACCTCGTGGCTGACCACGTACACCAAGGACTACACGATCGTGATGACGATCTCGCAGGCCGGTACCGGCTCCGGCGCCTCGGGCACCGCGGTCCGCCGGATCTACGAGGCGATGTACGGCATCGAGAAGGACGGCCCGAAGATCGACGCGAGCAAGGGCATCATGCCCAAGCCGGTCGCCGCGCTGCCGAAGATCTCCGGTGACGGCGTCGTCGTGCCCGCCTCCGACACCACCTTGACGCCGTCGCAGCACGGCACGCCGGGCGACCCGGGCCCGGTGCTCGCGGCCCTCACCCCGACCCGCACCGAGAAGCTGCTGCAGGGCAGGAAATCCTGGTCATGAGTGCCACCAACAGCTACTCGATCCGCCGCTTCACCCCCGAGCGGTCCACGCTGGGCAAGCTCTTCGCCCGCGACTCGATAGCGCGCCGGATGGACTGGGTGCTGCTCTTCGCGTCCCTCGCGCTGACCGCCATCGGCACGATGCTGGTGTACTCCGCGACCCGCAACCGCACCAATCTCACCCACGGCGACCAGTACTACTTCCTGATGCGGCACCTGATGAACGCCGGGATCGGCGCGGGTCTCGCGATCGGTGTCGTCGTCATAGGGCACCGCAGGATGCGCGGCATCGTGCCGTTCTACTACGTGCTGGCGATCCTCGGCATCCTCGCGGTGCTCAGCCCGCTCGGCTCGACCGTCAACGGCGCGCACTCGTGGATCGTGATCGGCGGCGGCTTCTCGCTCCAGCCGTCGGAATTCGTGAAGGTCGCGATCATCCTCGGCATGGCGATGGTGCTGTCCGCGCGGGTGGACGCGGGCGACCGCGAGCATCCGGACCACCGGACCGTGCTCCAGTCGCTGGGCCTGGCCGCGCTGCCGATCCTGATCATCATGATGATGCCGGACCTCGGCTCGGTGATGGTGATGGCGGCGATCGTGCTCGGGGTGCTGCTCTCCTCCGGCGCGTCCAACCGCTGGGTGTTCGGCCTGATCGCCGCCGGGATCGGCGGCGCCCTCGCCGTCTGGCAGCTCGGCATCCTGGACAAGTACCAGATCGACCGCTTCGCGGCCTTCGCCAACCCCGCCCTGGACCCGGCGGGCGTCGGCTACAACACCAGCCAGGCGCGGATCGCCATCGGCTCCGGCGGCCTGCTCGGCAAGGGCCTGTTCCACGGCAGCCAGACCACCGGGCAGTTCGTGCCCGAGCAGCAGACGGACTTCGTCTTCTCGGTCGCGGGCGAGGAACTGGGCTTCCTCGGCGCCGCCCTGATCATCGCGCTGATCGGCCTCATCCTGTGGCGGGCCTGCGCCATCGCCCGCAATGCCACCGACCTGTACGGCACGATCGTCGCCGCCGGAATCGTCGCCTGGTTCGCCTTCCAGTCCTTCGAGAACATCGGCATGACGCTGGGCATCATGCCGGTCGCGGGTATCCCCTTGCCCTTTGTGTCGTACGGCGGATCATCGATGTTCGCCAACTGTGTGGCCATAGGTCTGTTGCAGTCCGTACGGATGCAGCGGCCGATGTCGGCGTGACGCGCGGGCCCGGCCGGTCGGAAGGGGTCCGCGGATCCCGTCCCGGCCGGCCGCGCCATTGCTCGCGGGCGGGGTGCCCGGTTACCGTCGAGCATGGGTCAGCGAGTGCGCGAGACCGAACGCAAGTACGAGGCCGGTGACGGCCCCGGCCGCCCCCTGACGCCTCCCGACCTCGAAGGACTGCCGTCCGTCGCCGGAATCCGGCGCCTGGACCCCGTCCTCCTCGACGCCGTCTACTACGACACCGCCGGCCTCGCGCTGGCCGCCCACCGCACCACGCTCCGCCGCCGTACCGGGGGCGAGGACGCGGGCTGGCACCTGAAACTGCCCACCGGCGAGCCCGACACCCGCACCGAGGTCCGTGTCCCGCTGGGCGCCGCCGACGACGCCCCGCCCGAGGAGCTGCGCACCGAGGTCGCCGCGCTGCTCAGGGGCCGCCCGCTGAACCCGGTGGTCCGGCTGCGCACCACCCGGCACCGGACCCTGCTGCTGGACGCGGAGGGCGGCGCGCTCGCCGAGATCGCCCACGACGAGGTCGCGGCGTACGTGTACGCGGCAGCCGCGTACGAGACCGGCGCGTACGAGACCGGTGCCGACGAGACCGGTGCGTACGAGACCGGTGCTTACGAGACCGGCGCCGACGCGGGGGCGGACGGCCCGAGCTGGACCGAGACCGAGGTCGAGCTGATGCGCGGCCCGCCCGCCCTGCTGGACGCCGTCGAGGAGCGGCTGACGGCGGCGGGACTGCGCCGCTCGGCCTCCCGCTCCAAACTGGCCCGCGCGCTCGGCGACCGGCTCGCCGAACCGCCCGCGCCGCCCGGCACCCCCGCCACCGCGGGCGAGGTCGCCACCGGGTACCTGCGCGAACAGCTCACCGCGATCCTCGCGCTCGACCCGCTGGTGCGGCGCGACCAGGAGGACGCCGTGCACCGGATGCGGGTCGCCACCCGCAGGGCCCGCAGCGCCCTCAAGAGCTTCCGCAGGGAACTGGACCGCGGTGCCACCGACCCGCTCGGCGCGGAGCTGAAGTGGCTGGCCGCCGTCCTCGGCACCGAACGCGACCGCGAGGTGCTCGCGGACCGCGTGGACGGGCTGCTCGCCGAGGCCGACCCCGCGCTGGTCACCGCGGCCGTACGCGACCGGCTGCGGGGCCTGGCCGCCGACAGCCACGCGCGCTCCCACGCGGCCCTGGTCCGGGTGCTGACCGGGACCCGCTACTTCGCGCTGCTCGACCGCCTGGAGGCGCTGCTCGTGCTGCCGCCGTTCCTGGTGTCGGCCGCCGCGCCCGCCCACGAGGCCGCCACCGCCGCCGTGGGCCGCGACCACCTGCGGCTGCGGCGGCAGATCCAGGCCGCGCTGGCGCTGCCGCCAGGCGACGACCGCGACATCGCGCTGCACGAGGCCCGCAAATCCGCCAAGCGCGCCCGCTACTGCGGCGAGGCCGCGCAGCCGGTGCTCGGCAAGCGGGCCGCCGCCCACACCGGCCGGATGAAGTCCGTCCAGCAGCTCCTCGGCGAGCACCAGGACAGCGTGATGTGCCGGGCGGCGCTCGGCCGTACCGCGCGGGAGGCACGGGAGGCGGGGGAGCCCACCGAGGCGTACACGGCGCTGATCGCGGCCGAGCGGGCCAGAGCGGCGGCCGTGGAGGCGGAACTGCCGGATGTCTGGCGGTCGGCGGACCGCGACATCTGAGCCGGGGCCGCGGCGCTGCGGGACCGCCGTACAGAGGCGCGATGGGGGGGCGTTGCATGTGGCCGGGGCCCGGGCGCGGTGGGGCCGTGACGGATGAGCGGGACCGGGCCGCCGCGAGACACGGGTACCCTTGAGGGTCACCCAGCCCCCACGCCGCCGGCCGGGGGAGTCCCAGCCGTCTGATGAGAGTCGCCGAGATGCCTGTCGAGTCGGTCTTCCCGCGCTTGGAAGCACTTCTCCCGCACGTCCAGAAGCCGATCCAGTACGTCGGCGGCGAGCTGAACTCCACCGTCAAGGAGTGGGACAGCACCGACGTCCGCTGGGTGTTGATGTACCCGGACGCGTACGAGGTGGGCCTGCCCAACCAGGGCGTCATGATCCTCTACGAGGTGCTCAACGAGCGCGAGGGCGTCCTGGCCGAGCGCACGTACAGCGTGTGGCCCGACCTCGAAGCGCTGATGCGCGAGCACGATGTGCCGCAGTTCACGGTCGACGCGCACCGCCCGGTCCGCGCCTTCGACGTGTTCGGCCTCAGCTTCTCCACGGAGCTGGGCTACACCAACATGCTCACCGCGCTCGACCTGTCGGGCATCCCGCTGCTCGCCGCCGACCGCACGCTGGACGACCCGATCGTGCTGGCGGGCGGCCACGCCGCGTTCAACCCCGAGCCGATCGCCGACTTCATCGACGCGGCCGTCATCGGCGACGGCGAGCAGGCCGTCCTGGAGATGACCGAGGTCATCCGCGCGTGGAAGGCCGAGGGCCGCCCCGGCGGCCGGGACGAGGTGCTGCTGCGGCTGGCGAGGACCGGCGGGGTGTACGTGCCGCGCTTCTACGACGTGGAGTATCTGGCCGACGGCCGGATCTCCCGCGTCGTGCCCAACCGCAGCGGCGTGCCGTGGCGGGTGTCCAAGCACACCGTGATGGACCTCGACGAGTGGCCGTACCCCAAGCAGCCGCTGGTGCCGCTGGCCGAGACCGTGCACGAGCGGATGTCGGTGGAGATCTTCCGCGGCTGCACCCGCGGCTGCCGCTTCTGCCAGGCGGGCATGATCACCCGCCCGGTGCGCGAGCGGTCCATCACCGGGATCGGCGAGATGGTCGAGAAGGGCCTGAAGGCCACCGGCTTCGAGGAGGTCGGCCTGCTCTCGCTGTCCTCCGCCGACCACACCGAGATCGCCGAGGTCGCCAAGGGCCTCGCCGACCGGTACGAGGACGACAAGATCGGCCTGTCCCTGCCGTCCACCCGCGTCGACGCCTTCAACATCGACCTGGCCAACGAGCTGACCCGCAACGGCCGCCGCTCCGGTCTGACCTTCGCCCCCGAGGGCGGCTCCGAGCGGATCCGCAAGGTCATCAACAAGATGGTCTCGGAAGAGGACCTGATCCGTACCGTGGCCACCGCGTACGGCAACGGCTGGCGGCAGGTGAAGCTCTACTTCATGTGCGGGCTGCCCACCGAGACCGACGAGGACGTCCTCCAGATCGCCGACATGGCGAAGAAGGTCATCGCCAAGGGCCGCGAGGTCACCGGGCAGAACGACATCCGCTGCACGGTCTCCATCGGCGGGTTCGTGCCCAAGCCGCACACCCCCTTCCAGTGGGCCCCGCAGCTCGGCGTGGAGGAGACCGACGCCCGGCTGGAGAAGCTGCGCGACGCGATCCGCGGCGACAAGAAGTACGGCCGCAACATCGGCTTCCGCTACCACGACGGCAAGCCCGGCATCATCGAGGGCCTGCTCTCCCGCGGCGACCGCCGGGTATCGGCCGTCATCCGGGCCGTCTACGAGGACGGCGGCCGGTTCGACGGCTGGCGCGAGCACTTCAGCTACGACCGCTGGCTGCGCGCCGCCGAGGCCGAGCTGCCCGCCTTGGGCGTCGACCTGTCCTGGTACACCACCCGCGAGCGCACCGCCGAGGAGGTCCTGCCCTGGGACCACCTGGACTCCGGTCTCGACAAGGACTGGCTGTGGGAGGACTGGCAGGACGCCCTGGACGAGACCGAGGTCGACGACTGCCGCTGGACGCCGTGCTTCGACTGCGGTGTCTGCCCGCAGATGGATACATGGGTACAAGTAGGCCCGACCGGCCAGAAGCTGCTGCCCCTGGCGGTCAAGAACGCAGGTCCGGCGCCTGCGGAGCACGGTCATACGCACTGAGATGAGTGACGCCCCGAGTAAGATCGCCGACTTACTCGGCGACATGACGGACGCCGAGGCGACCGAGGTTTGGTCTTGCTTCGGCGTCTCGACCTCAGTGAAGGCAGAACCGCGGTCTACGCTCACGACACCTCTGCCTGGTCCGGGCCCGGAGGGCAAGGCCGGTCGAGTCAAGAGCAGTATCGAGTGGGTGTGACTCCAGCAGTCACGCGCTTCCGGAGAGGGCGATCGACGCGGTCTCTGTGCGCCGTCTTCGCCGTCAGGGAGTGGCCGGAAGCGTGTTTCAACGGGCTGGCGTGGTGACGACGAAGCCGAGGGACTTCAGACCTTCGGCTTGGCAGAGAGTGTCTGACACGCCGCCGACTTCGGTTTGAAGCAGCTGGTACTCGGCTCCGTTCTCTTGACCCCACCGCATGGCGGCGCGCCAGAGTGCGCGCCCGAACCCGTACCCCCGGTGCTCGGAGCGGACTCCGAAGTACTGGGGCATGAGCTGGGGCTGGCCGATCGCGTCGGGCCTGATCTCCATGGGGCCGATGGCTCCTGCGACCCGGCCGCCCGTCACGGCCACGAGTACGGGCCCTACCGCGCCTGCTTGCATCCTTGAGTGGAGGAAAGCGAATCCGTCGTTCGCCATCTCCTCTGCGAAGCCGGTGAAGTCCTGGCGCAGTTCGGCGGGCAGGTCGGTGAAGGTGGTGAGGGGGTGTCCAGGGGGCGGGCAGGCTCCGGTGGAGAAGTCCTTGAGCTGAATCCTGGTGCCCTGGGCGAAGCGGGTGGCGTATTCGGGGCCGAGGAAGCGTACGACTCGTGCCCTGTTCGCTCCGTGGTCCGCGGCGAGTTTCTGGGCAAGGTCGGCGGCGGCGATGTGGCTACCGGGCTCGACTCCGTAGGCGTAGACCTTGATCGTTCCTGCGCCACGTGCCAGGTGGGTGGGGATCAGTGTCTCGCCGCGGCCGTGTACGACGGCGTCGGTCAGCACGCTCTCGTCCTTGGTGTCTGACCACCGGAGGTCCTTGTCGTACGGAAGGAAGCGCCTGCTTCCTGCGGCCCTGAGCGTGTCGGCGAAGAGGTCGTCGGTGAGGACGGACGGGTGCACTGGGCCGATGGTGGGGACGTAGGGGGCCGTTACCACTGGGCGGAGCCAGTCCCAACGGAAGCGCATGGGTCGCACCTTACTTGCGGCGAGGGATGTACGGCTCAGGCCCCGGCATGATCTGCCGGGGCCTGGCGGTGATCTGTGGGTGATCAGTGGGGGTTGTCGTCGCCCGCGTTGCAGGAGCACTTCACGGAGTCCATCACGTCGTCCATGTCGGCGACGGTGATCACCACGGGTGTTGCGACCGTGGCGGTGGACTCCTCGGGGCGGATCACGGGCGGCCTGGGCCGGATCTCTACGGCGACTGCGGTCATGCGTGCACCATCTCCTTGGGCATTCCGTGCTGGCAGTAGTTGATCAGTGGAGCCTTCGCCTCCTGGAACTGCTTGGCCAGCGGCCGGCACACCTTGCATGTGCCGGAGAGCTGGCAGCCCTCGCAGCCCCCGGTGCGAAGCATCAGGGCGTCGGAGATTGCGGGCAGCCGACGCAGGCCCTCAAGGCCCTCGGCCATGAGGTCGATCTGGTCGTCCCGGCCCACCTTGCAGATGCTCACCTTGGCGTGCGGGTCGGCGTGGAAGAACGTCACTCCGGCGTTGCATCCGGTGAAGGCGCTGCGTTCGCGCAGGTGGCTGCTGGACTGGGCCAGCAGGCTTTCCGGACCGCCGTAGATGGTGGGCGTCATGTTGCTGAAGATGTGGTGCTTCAGGCCCCATTCCTCGGCGAGGGCCACCATGGCGTCCGTCTCGTGGGCGTTGTCGTTGGTGACGATGATGTTGAGCCGCACCGGCAGGTCAGCTCCACGTGCGGCGTCCATTCCGCGTTTGAACGACTTCCACGCGCCGCGCCGTTGCGTGAGCCGGTCGAAGCTCTCCTCGGTCGCCCCGTACACGCTGACAACAAGGCGGTAGGCGGGGCACTCCTCGAACATCGCCAGCAGCGATTTCTCCCACAACCGGGACGCGTTCGTGGAAACGGTGAGCATCATCCCCAGCGAGTAGGCGTACCGGTAGGCGTCCTGGAAGTGCTTGTCGATGGTGGGTTCGCCGCCGGTGATCTGGAGCCAGACCACGCCCGCGTCCCGCATGATGTCGAGGAGCCTGACCTTCTCCTCCCATGTGAGGCCGGAGAACTCCTTCAGGCCCAAGTAGCAGTGCGTGCAGGCGAAGTTGCAGCCGAGGTTGATCTCCCAGCTCGCCTTGGAGAAGCCATAGGACGAGCGCTCGCGGACTAGCACGGCCTTCGATACAGGCTTGCCGACCAAGTCCAGACCCCATACCTGCGCGACCGTCTCGGCAAACCACGTTGGGACGGGGGAGTCGTTGCGGACGAGGGCGCGTAGTTCCTCGTAGCCGGCTTCGGGCAGACGTGCCCCTGCCGCGCTGCCAGGCCGTAAGGCCAGATAGCCGTCAAGGAACGGGCTCACGATCAGGTCATGAAGCATCGTTCATTCCTCCGGTCAGCCGGTGATGGGGTTCCAGGGATTGTGGATCTGCCATGTGTGGCCGTCGGGGTGGCCCTCGTATTCGCTACAGCCGCCATGCGTGGGATGGGTGGCCGGGCAGTCCGGGAGGATCAGCAGAATGGCCGGGGTGCTGTTCAGAGGCCACCGGCTCCAGACGGCGGTGTTGTCGGCGATGTCGAGGACCATCGCGTAGTGGTCGCCGCTGGTGTGACGTTCGAGGGTGCAGCGCAGGTCCCGGATGTCAGCGGTCATGTCGTGGCGGTGTCCGGACCATGCCAGGGCCGTGTGGGCGAGTGGGTCGGGCAGGACGGTCAGGGCCGAGCAGATGGACCGGTGCCTGGGCGGAGCGATGGAGTTGATGCTGGGGGTGGAAATGGTCATGGCACGTTCCTCTGAAGTGGATGGGCGCGGTTCGGCACAAGGCCTGAGCGGGTCCGGGTCAGGTGTCATGCGTGAGCGCCCGTATGCCCGGCTGTCACGCAAAGCGAGGCAGGCAGCGTCTCCCGCCAGGGCGTCCTGGACCGCTGTTTGTCCGCTCGCAACGGGGCGGCAAGTCGCAGGCTTGCCCAGACGGTCTTGCCAACGGGCGCAGCCCTCTCGAATCCCCACGCGCCTTCGGTGAGGCCGGCGACGATCTGAAGTCCGCGTCCGCTCTCGGCGTCCAGGGAGGTGGGCCGCAGTTCGGGTGGTTCGTCGCTCTGGTCCTGGACCGCGACGTACAGGCGGCCTGTGCTGATCCACAAGGTCAGGGGACACGTGCGGACCACGGATCGAGGGCGCCCTGCGGACTTCGGCTCGGTCGGCTCGCCCGCATGGCGAACCGCGTTGGCCGTCAATTCCGAGACGACGGTGAGGGCGTCCTGTACGACCTCGTCGGGGAGGCCCCAGCTTTCAAGGACCTCTTGTGCGTGACGCCTGGCGAGACCGGGGGCAGATGGCTCGCAGGCCAGGTCCAACCTGGTCCGGTTGGCGTAGTCGCTTGCCATCACTGTCCTCCGTGCGCTCTCCCGTGCCGCGAGTCGAACTGCCGCTCGCGCCCTGACTGGTTGCACGCACTACGCAACCGTCTGCGTACGGAGAGCGGTACCGTTGGGGCGGCGTGCGAAGTGGAAAGCGTGGAAAGTTCGTCCACCCGCGGAGAGTGGCTGCATGGCTGAGCACGAGCCGAACCAAGGTCTGAGAGCCCTTCTGAGCGAGGCCCGGTGGTCCCAGGTCGAGCTGGCCGCCGCAGTGAATCGGGCTGCCTCCGAAGTGGGCGTTCCGGTGAGCTGTGACAAGAGCAATGTCAACAAGTGGCTCTCAGGTACGCGCCCACAGGCGAAATGGCGCCCGTTGATCTTGGAGGCGTTCTCCCGTCGGTTGGGCCGGCCAGTCACCCATGCCGAAGCTGGCTTACCGCCTTCGGTGGCCGAAACAGCGACTCTCGCGGCGCTGACCATGCCCGGGGACACTGTGGAGGGACTGGTCACTATCGGGAGAGAAGACATGGACCCCTCTCGGCGGAAGTTCTTCACGACGACGCTCTATGCAGCCGCGCTGCCGATCCCGGCCTACATCGACCTGGCGGGCCGTTCCGAGGCTCACGCGACTGGCCGTGCAACGCGGATCGGAGCGGGCGAGGTTGCCACGGTCCGGACGATGACCGACCGCATCGCGGACATTCTTGATGAGCTGGGCGGGGGACACGCCCGCCCGATGGCGGCGGCGTTCCTCGTGAACACGGTCGCGCCGTATCTGCGGGCCGATGCCTCCGAGACCGTCCGCAAGGACATGCTCGCCGCCGCGTCCGACCTCGTGTACCTCACGGGCTGGATGGCCATGTACGAGAAGGCGCACGGACTCGGCCAGCGCTACTACGTACAAGCCCTCCACTTGGCCGCCGACGCCGAGGATCACGTGACTTACTGCCGTACTCTTCGTGGCATGGCCCTTCAGGCTGCCAACCTCAAGCACGGGAAGCGGTCGCTGGAACTCGCAGACTCCGCGGCGGAGGCGGCGCCGAAAGCAGGACCGCGTCTGCAAGCGTTCCTGTCCGGACAGCAGGCGCAAGGCGCGGCCCTCGTCAAAGACAAACGCCTCGCCTTTTCCCGCCTCGCGGAGACTCAGTCAGCACTTTCGAAAGCCGACAACCGGCGGGATGCGATCGGCGGTTACGACCAGGCGGCCTATTTCTTTCATGTGTCCAGCGTGCTCTACGCTCTCGGCGATGTGCCCGGCTCCATCGCGGCCATGCAAGATTCCAACCGCGTCCGTCCTCCTATTGAGAAGCAGGGGCGGGCGCACGCCAACGGCTTGCTCGCACAGCGTCAGCTCGAAGTCGGCCACCTGGAGGCTTCCTGCGCCACCTGGTCCAACTTCCTCGACGATTACGAGCGCCTTTCATCCTCACGCGCTGATGAGCATTTCGGCGCTCTCCGTCGTCGTCTCCGTCCTCACCTGAAGAACCAGCACGCACGCGAGGTCTACGAGCGGGCACAGGAACTTGCCCGGCAGAAGGCCGCATAGCCGCGCCTGTCGCTATCCGGGCATGAAGCCCTGCTCAACTGCCGCGTGAACCTAAAACAGGCGGTCGGTGAGTGTTGGGCCAGCCGCCGGGGGTCCGCGTAGCGGGCCGCCTTGTCAGTCCGAGCGCCGTTCAGAACTTTGCGGCGAAGTCGTCTTCCTTGCGGACGAGACGGGCACGTACGTCCTTGGGGATGAGGAGGCGGAGGTGGACCTCGGGGGCGCGGACGTGGGGGATCTTGGTGCGGGTGACCTCGCACTTGATGCCCACGCGGAGGAGGTCCTCGGCCATGGCTTCCATGCCGCCGCTCTCCCACTGCTCGCGGTAGGTCTTGCCGTTGTGGACGGTGACCCAGCGGTCCTTGGTGGTCTCGGGGTCGATCGCTTCCAGATCGGAGATCAGCTTGTCGAGAGTCGCTTCCGCCTGCTCCCTGGTGAAGCGTGTCTTCATGAAACGGCCGCCAGGCTCAAGCTCGCGCATGTAGTAGGCCACGGACTCTTCGAGTCGCTTGACCTCCTTCCGCGCTTCCTCGCCCTGGGCGTACTCGCGCGTCTCGACGGGGTAGTCGCCGATCACGGACAGCACGTCATGGGCCAATTGGGCGTAGACCTCTTCGGGGTTCGGCGCGCCGAGGCCGCCACTCTTGCAGCCACCGCAGCGCAGGTAGCTGTAGGAGCCGTAGGAGTTGGTCGTCTTCTGGACGGTGATGTTGGTCTCGCAGTCGGGGCAGATCAGGACTCCGAGGAACTTGGTGGCTCCGCCCGGCCGGCGAGCAGGCTGGTCTTTCGAGTACTTGTCGAGGGCGCTCTGCAAGGAGGCGAACTCGTCCTCGGTGAAAATGCCCTCCGCGACCCGGATCGGCTTGCCGTCCTTACCGAGAACGGCCTTCGAACGTCGCTTGCCACCGGTCTTGTCCTCCTCGACCCGATAGCCCATGAGCGCGGGATTCCTCAGCCTGCGGAGCAGTGTTGAGGGCGTGAGGCCGGCCCCGCACAAGCCTGCCCTCACCAGCACTGCGACCATGCGCCGGGCTGAGGCGGCGTTCGTCCTCATGGCGGCCCGCCGACACCAGTGCAACGCGCGGTGCGCGTCTTCATCGATCCGGAGGACGGCTTTCCCGTTCTCGTCCCGTGCGGTGACGTATCCGTACGCGGGCTTCCCTACCAACCATTCACTCTGGGACTTGGCGTAGTCCCAGAGGCTCGTGACACGCGTGCTGGTGTTGGTGGCCTCGATCTCAGCGATGCCGCCAATGATCGTCACCATGATCTTCCCGGCCGTGGTTGTCAGGTCGATGCTGTCGTTCTTGGAGACGAGATTCTTCCCGTACTTCAGGCACCAGTCGATCATGGCCGCCAGGTCCGAGAGGCGGCGGACGAACCGGTCGAGCTTCCAGAAGAGCAGTACGTCGAATTCGGGGGAGCGGTCGTTGAGCCACTGGCCGAGGTGCTTACGCTTCCAGGGCGGCACCTTCGTCGCGCTCACGTTGAGATCGCTGGCCACACCGACGACACGGCAGCCCATGTCCCTGGCGAGTATTCGCAGGTCGAGTTCCTGACGGACGGGTGAGGTCGTCTCTTCGGTGAGAACCGACAGGCGCACGGACAACAAGGCGCGCGGCGCGTCTGCGGGGAGCTGTGCTTCGGCCTTCTTCAGCTCTTCCAGCAGAGCGAGGTCGCCCTCGGACCATTCGATGTCCCTAGGCGAACGCTTCCGCTCGGCCACGGTCTGCTTGCCGTCTCGTCCTGTCATGCCAGCATGGTATTTGTTTTGTGGCCGTATCTATATGCCCGCAGATGGACACCCACATCCAGGTCGGCCCGACGGGGCAGAAGCTGCTGCCGCTGTCGGTCGTGAAGTGACGGTCGGCGCCGCCGCGAGGTAGCGCGACACGGCCCGTGGCCCCGCACGCAGGACGCGTGCGGGGCCACGGGTTTTTTCGGGGGCGAGAGCCTTCGGTTACGAGCCGTTGATCACGTACTGCGATCCGGGCTCGATGAGGACGCTGCCGTTGGCGGAGTTGGTGATGGTGACGTGGGACAGATTGGCGCTGCCCCGCGCGCCGCCCTGGGCGCGGATCCCGGCGCCGTTGTTGGACTTGTCGATGGTGACGTTGCTGATGGTGACGCCCGGCATGGCGCCGCCGCCGTTCTTGAACTGGATCCCGTCGTAGGTGGAGTCGGCGATGTCGGTGTCCCGGATGGTGACGCCGGTGATGTCACTGGTGGAGGCGAACAGGGTGATGGCCCCGAACTTCTGCGCCTCGCCCCAGAAGACGCCGCCGCCGCGCTGGATGCCGTTGTTGGCGATCAGCGTCTGGCCGGAGAACGGCAGCGGGTCGTGGTCGGTGGCCAGCATGATCGCCGGGTAGTTCATCGTGTCGTAGACGAGGTTGTTCTCGATGGTGTTGCCGTAACCGCCGTAGATCGCCAGGCCGTTGGCGCGCCAGGGCAACTGGATGGTGTTGTTCACGAAGTGGTTGTCGTGCGCGATGTCGACGGACTGGTCCTTGACGTACTTGTTGGCCCAGACCGCGAGCGAGTCGTCGCCCGTGGTGCGGAAGGAGGAGTTGAAGACCTTCGAATTGCGGGTGCCGTTGGTGAAGTTGATGCCGTCGGCGTAGGTGTCGCGGATGCGCATCCCGCTGAATTCGAGGCCGTCCGCCGGTCCCCACAGGGCGGGGATGTTGTCGTAGTCGCGGCCGACCCAGACACCGACGTTGGCGTGCTCGATCCACACGTTGCTGATCTTGGTGTTCTTGCCGAACCGGCCGTTGAGGCCCACGCCGCCCTCGGCGTTGCCGTCACCGCCGCGGATCCGGCCGGAGCCGAAGATCGCGATGTCGGAGATCTGCGTGTTGTTGTCGATGTCGAAGCCGAAGTTGCCCTCGTGCGGGTGGTTGATGCTGCCCACGGCGTCCTGCGGCTGGATCAGCGAGTAGAGCTGCGAGTACCACATGCCCGCGCCGCGGATCGTGACGTTGCTGATGCCGACCTGGTTGTACTGGCCGCGGTGCAGCGGGTCCTCGGTGAGGATCTTCTTCTCCTGGCGCCACTGGCCCGCCGGGATCCACACGCAGTTGATGAGGCCGTTCTGGTTGGCGGTCACGGCCCGCTGGATCGCGGCGGTGTCCTCGATCCCGTCGTCCGGGATCGCGCCGTACTCGGTGATCGACGTGCACTCGGCGGGCTTGGCCTTCGGCGGCGCCACCTGCTCCAGGTCGATCAGGTCGATGACGTAGAACGACGCCGTGTCGGTCGCGTCCCGCTGGAGGCGGAATTTGGTGCCCACCGGATACGTCGTCGACAGCAGCGCGTTGGACTCGTCGAACAGCCGACGGGCGTCCGCCTGCGGCGAGTTGGTCAGTGCCTCGGGGCCGTCGGTGTTGCCGTACAGCCAACTGTGCTTCGAGGACAGGGTGATCTTCCGGTTGAACGTGTTGTTGATGTAGAGGCTGATCGTGGCCTCGATGCCGCCGCCGTTCGCGGCGTCGGGGATCGAGTTGCGCACCACGATCGAGTTGGTCGGGTTGGTGGAGGTGAACTCCACGAACTGACCGGTGGTGTTCAGCCGTACCGACTTGCGGCCCGAGGACTCGGTCGCGAAGTTGGTGTGGCCGAAGGTGCGCAGCGGGTCGGTCTCCAGGAGCGTGCCCTGGTAGGTGGCGGCCTCGGCCTCGTACTCGGTGTACGGGACGGCGGCGCCGCGCCCGACCACGATCGAGCGGGAGAAGGTGTTGTTGGTCTCGTTGGTCTCGGCGACGACGTTGGTGGCGTCCGCGGTCGCGACGAGGGTGGCGCCGCCGCTGGTCGCGGTCCAGGTGCCGGTGACGTTCACGGTGACGGTCGCGCCCGCGGCGATCGCCGGGGTGCTGGTGTCGAGCGTGGTGCCGCCCACGGTGAGGCGGGTGACGGTGGCGACGCCCGTCGAGGTGGTGCCGCGGTTGTGCACCGAGACGGTGAAGGAGACGGCCGCGCCGACCGCGGGGCTGGCCGGGTTGGAGGTGATGCCGAGCACTTCGAGGTCGGGGCCCGGCGCCTGCGCGACGACCAGCTTCGTCGGTGAGGCGAGGCTGTTGTTGTCCTTGCTCTGCTCGATGACGGTGCCATTGGGGTCGACCACGGCCGAGACGGTGTAGCTGCCCACCGCCCGCTTGCCGACGGCGACCTGGACGGTGGCGGACGCACCGGCGGCGAGGGCGGCCACCGGGGCGCTGCCCGCGACGACACCGCCGACGCTGACATTGACGGTGGTCGCGGGCGACGCGGCGCTGCCGATGTTCTTCACGGTGGCGCTGACGTTCACGGTGTCGGTCTCGACCGGGGCGGTCGGGGTCCACGACAGCGCGGTGACGGTCAGGTCGGGGTTGGGCGCGGGTACGCCGATGACCTGCACCTCGGCGACCTGGCCGCCCGGGGCGCCGGAGTTGGAGAAGAACCCGAGCTGGAGGTCGGCGGCCCGGCCGGTGACCGGGATGGTCACGGTGTTCTGGTTGCTCGACGGGCTGAACGCGTAGTCGGCCCTGGCCTTCAGCGAGGTGAAGCCGGTCGCGCTCTGGCCGCGCCCGAGCACCTGGATGTTCTGCGTGCGCGGACCCCACGCGGCGTCGGGGTTGAGCTTGACGACGACGGAGGTGATGTCGGCGTCGGAGCCGAGCTTGACCGTCAGCGTCGACGGGAAGCCGTTGGACTCCCAGTAGCTGCCGACCTGGCCGTCGTTGGCGTTGGACGCGACGAAGGACTGGGCCGTCGAGGACGCCTCGATCGGCTTGCCGCGCGCCAGGTCCTTGCCCGTGCCGTCACCGGGGCCGGGATCGCCGGGGCCGGGGCCGCCGGGGTCGGTGACCGTCGTGCCGTGGATCTCCAGCTCGGATATCTGCGCGGCCGGCCACGCGGTGTTGGCGGTGATGTTCAGCCGTACGTAGCGGACCGTCGCGGCGCTGAAGTCGACCGTCACGGTGTTGGCGGAAGCGGGGTTGAAGGTGCGGCCCTGCGCGGCGGACAGCGTGCTGAAGGCGGCGCCGTCGGTGCTGCCCTGCACCGCGATGGTCTCGGTGCGCGCCTCCCAGCCGGCCGGCAGCTTGAGCACCACCTGGTCGACGGCGGCACCGCTGCCGCCGAGGTCGATCTGCACCCACTGCGGGAAGGTGTTGTTCGGTCCTTCCCAGTACGTGCCCTGGTTGCCGTCGGTGACCGCGGAGGCGGGGTATCCGCCCACCGCGCCGCTCGACGAAGCGGCCTTCCCCGAGGCGAGGTTGGGCCGGTCGGCCGCGGCGGCGGCCCCGGACAGTGGCAGGAGCCCGATGGCGATCAGACCGGCGGTGACCAGGCCGGTGATCAGCCGACGGCTGAGCTGTTTCCGTTTCATGTGTCCTCTGTTCAGTCGGAACGAGAGAGCGCGGACGACGCGCGGGACGCGCGGGGTTCGCAGGACGCGAGGCGGCTCCTGCCGTGAAGTTGCATACAGATGTGAAGAATTGAGAGAGCATTGACCAGCTTTTTGCGAGTCACATGTTGCGATCGTGTCACCGGCTTGTCAACGGTTTACGCACGTCATTCGATTTGTTGACAAGACCCGCGCATCCCCAACACATGCGCGCCGCCGGCGACTTGACGGGGCGGGACCTGCGCAAGGCCCCTGGCCCGCGCCGTGGCGGAGCGTTTTCGCGCGGTGCCGCGAGCCGCGCTTCGAGGCGTGCGTGGAGCCGTACTCGCAGGAGTGCTCGCCGGAGTACGTCGAGCCGCGCCCCGGCCCGTGTGCGCGGCCGTGCCACGCGGCCGTGTCATGCGCCCGGCCGCCGCCGCGCGACGTCTCCGGGCGGTATCCGCCGGGTGCCGATCCGGCTGCGGACACCGCGCGGTACGCCAACCCGCCAAGCCCTGCGGGTAGGTTCACCGCATGGCTCTGGAACACCCGCGGGGGAGCGGCGACGGCTGCCTGACCGTCGCCATACGTATGCCGGTCCGTCTCGTCGCCTTCGCCGTCGTGCTGCCGCTGCGCCTGCTCTGGGACGCGCTCGCGACGGCCGGGCGCGCGACCTCGGCCGGACTGCGCTGGACATGGCGCCGCCTGCTGCTCCCGCCGCTGCGGGTCCTCGGCGCCGCGCTCGCCTGGGCGGTGCGCACCCTGGTGGTGATCCCGGCCGTCTTCCTGACCCGCTACCTGGTCGTCGTCCCGCTCGTCGCCCTGTGGCGGTACGTGCTCGTGCCGCTCGGCCACGCCGCCGCCTGGACACTGCGCATGCTCGGCGCCGGCACGGGACTGCTCGCGCACTGGCTGCTCGTCGTCCCCCTGACCGCCCTCTACACGTACGTCCTCGCGCCCGTCGGCCGCGCCGCCCGCTGGACGCTGCTGACCCTCGGCGCGGGCCTGGGCGCGGGCGCCTCCTGGCTCGGCCACTACCTCCTCGCCGTGCCCGCCCGCTGGCTCTGGCACTCCCTGCTGGTGCCCGTCGCCCTCGCACTCGCCGCGGCCGTCGTCTTCTTCGTGCGGTACGCGCTGGTGTGGCCGCTGGCCGCGCTGTGGCGGTACGTGCTCACGCCGGTCGGCCGCGGCCTCGCGTGGACGCTGCGGATGACGTGGCTCGGCCTGCTCTGGCTGGTCAGAACCTTGGTCGTGCTGCCGGTCGGCTTCGTGTGGCGGCGCGTCGTCGTCCCCGTCGCACGCGAGATCGGCGCGGCGCTCGGCCATGCCTGGCGGGTGACCGGCTATGTCTCGCGCGCCGTCGGCCGCGGCATCGTGTGGCTGGCTCGCGTGCTGATCGCGGTCCCCGCCGCCTGGGTCTGGAGCCGGACCGGCGCTCCCGTACTGCGCGCGGTACGGGCCGCGGGCCGCTGGTACCGGCGCGCGGTCTGGCAGCCGGTCAAGGACGCGGTCGCCGACGCCCGCCGCTCGCTGCGCGAGTTGCGCGCCGAGACCCGCAGGGCGCTCTTCGGCGATCCGGTCGGCGCCGCCGAGCGGCGGCTGCCGCCGCGGCGGGCCGGTTACGAGCCGGGGGCGTTCGGTCCGGCACCGGCGACGGACGCGGCCGACGTATCAGAGGCGCCCGATCCGGCCGACGCGCTGGTGGCGAGCGCGCACGCCACGCAAGCGCTGCCCCGGCCGGCGGCCCGCCACCGTAAGCAGCCCGGCCCCGACCTCGCCAAGCGGCGTCCGCCGACCCACCGCTGAGCGGGGGACCGGCACCGGTTCAGGGCGTTCCCCCGAGACTGTCGACCCCGGGTTGTCCACAGGGCGGGGGTCACCCGTCAACAGCAACGCGCGACGCGGCGTAACCTTGTGAAAGACAAGCGGGCCCGGTGACGGGCTCCCGGGACACGAGTACGCACGAGGGACTGAACGACACTGGGCAAGCGACAGCCCGAAGGTCCGCCGCCCGCACCGGCGGTGCAGCGCATTCGACTGCGCTACACCAAGCGTGGCCGCCTCCGGTTCACCAGCCACCGCGACTTCCAGCGCGCCTTCGAGCGGGCCCTGCGCCGCGCCGAGGTGCCGATGGCGTACTCGGCGGGCTTCACCCCGCACCCCAAGGTGTCGTACGCCAACGCCGCACCCACCGGCGTCGGCAGCGAGGCGGAGTATCTGGAGATCGCCCTCGCGCGCAGCGTCGACCCGGAGAAGCTGCGGCTGCTGCTCGACGAGTCGCTGCCCGCGGGACTCGACGTCATCGAGGCGGTCGAGGCCCGGACCTCGGGACTCGCCGAACGCCTCGAGGCGTCCGTCTGGCAGGTCAGGCTCGACGGTGTCGACCCGGCCGAGGCACGACAGGCCGTCGCGGCGTTCCTCGCCGCGGAGACCGTGGAAGTACAGCGCAAGACGAAGAACGGCATCCGCACGTTCGACACCCGCGGCGCCGTCACGCGCCTGGAAGTCGTGGACGACACGCCGGACAACGGCGCCGGGCACGACGCGGACATGTCCGAACAGGGTGCCGATAGGCCGCAGGACCGCGCCTGTGCGATACTGCGGCTGGTTGTACGGCACCTGACACCTGCCGTACGGCCCGACGACGTACTGTCCGGCCTCCATGCGACGGCCGACCTCGCGCCGCCGGTCCCCGCAGCGGTGACCAGGCTGGCGCAGGGGCCGCTCGACGAGGAGTCCGGCACGGTCACCGACCCGCTCGCGCATGATCGCGACGCTGTGACGGTACCTGCCGGGTCCGCGTAGCCACGTCGTCACGCGTCGCCGACGCACCAGGGAGCCACCCGGGTCCGGCGCCGCAGACCACATGAGACTTTCGTCGACCCGCCGACGCGGTGCCGACGAGCGACACAGCAGCTCCCGTGCGGCGCCCGCGCCCCCGGACAGCGGCACCGCGACCAAGCGGCCCGCCGCACCGGACATGGACGCGGCGCCCGGGAGCTCGACGGGAGCATTGCCCGAATGCACGACCAGACCGACTCCAACGAACCCACCCCCACATCCGAGGCCGCGCCGCCGCGCCGCCGCCGGGCCGCCTCCCGCCCCGCGGGCCCCCCGACCGACGCCGCCGGCAGCTCCGCCACCGCCGAGCCCGCGGCCCAGGCCCCGGCTCCGGCCTCCGATGACGCCTCCGCGTCCGAGGCAGCCGCCCCGCCGCGCGCCCGCCGTCGCGCCACCCGCAAGGTCGCCGCTCCGGCCGTGACCGCCGGTGACGAGGCCGCCTCCGACGGCGCCACGGCCGCCCCCATGAGCTCCGAGACCGCCGAGAGCCTGGCTCCGGCCTCCGACGACGCCTCCGCGTCCGAGGCAGCCGCCCCGCCGCGCGCTCGCCGTCGCGCCACCCGCAAGGTCGCGGCCCCGGCCGCCTCCACCGCCGACGAGACCGCTGCGGGCGATGCCCCTGACGGCGGTACGGACACCGCTGCGGCGTCCGGCTCCGCCGCTGACGACACCGCCGCCTCCGACGAGGCCCCCGCCGCGCCGCCGCGTGCTCGCCGCCGTGCCACCCGCAAGGTGGCGGCCCCGGCCGCCTCGACGGCGGACGAGCCCGCCTCGAACGATGCCCCTGACGGCGGTACGGCCGCCCCGGCGACCGCCGAGCCCGCCGCCGCCGAGGCCCCTGCCGGGGACGCGGCCCCGCCGCGTGCCCGCCGTCGCGCCACGCGCAAGGTGGCGGCCCCGGCCGCCTCCACCGCCGACGAGACCGCTGCGGGCGATGCCCCTGACGGCGGTACGCCCGACGCGGTGACCGCCGAGCCCGCCGCCGAGGCCCCCGCCGCCGCCGAGGCCCCCGCTGGGGACGCGGCCCCGCCGCGCGCCCGCCGCCGGGCCACCCGCAAGGTGGCCGCGCCCGCCGAGGCGCCCGCCGCCGACGGCACCGCGGGCGAGATCGCCGAGGCCCCCGCACCCGCGGCGCCCGTGGCGCCGCCCGCCCCGGCCGCCGAGCCGGAGCCGCGCGCCCGGCGGTCGCGCAAGCGCACGGCCGGAGCCCCTGCGGCGACGTTCTCCGCGGGCGACGGCTCCCGGCGGCTGAAGCCGGGCGCGCTGGCACCGCGGGACGAGGCCGAGGCCGAGAGCGACACCGTCACCGCCAGTGCGCACGACACGCCGGAAGAGCGCTTCGAGTACACCGGGAAGGCGCTCCAGGACGGCGACGAGTGGAACGTCGAGGTCGACGACGCGTACGAGATCCGCGGCTACGGCCAGACGGTCGAGGAGGCGAACGCCAACGCGGTGGCCGCCCTCGCCGAGGCGTTCGGCATCCCCGTCGCGTCCATCACCCTTGAGGTCAGGACCGAGGAGCGCCCGGCGCGCGGACGCCGCAGGGCGTCGCGTCCGCCGACGGCCGTCTTCCAGCCGCCGGTCTTCCAGGCGCCCACGGCCGAGCCCGTGGCGGCCGGCGCCGTCGCGGAGGAGCCCGCCGTCGCCGACGAGGACGAGACCGAGGAGCGGGACAGCGGCCCGCGCCGCCGCCGCCGTCGCCGTGGCGGCTCCGCCGCGGAGCCGGTGACCGCCGAGGCGGCCACCGCCGTGGACGTGGACGAGGCCGACACCGACGCGGACGACGAGCAGGACAACGACGCGGACGCCGACGGCGAGCACGACGGCGATGACCGCCCGTCCCGCCGTCGCCGCCGCGGCGGTCGCCGCCGTCGCCGGGGCGAGTCCAGCGAGCACGAGGACACCGCGTCCTCCGACGACGAGGACGAGTCGTCCGAGGGCGACGACGAGGAGGACTCCGCCGACGAGTCGGCGCACGACGACGACCACGGCTCGGGTTCCAGCACCAGCCGTCGCCGCAGGCGCCGTCGCCGTCGCGGTTCCGACTCCGGCGCCGACGACTCCGCCAACGGCGGCGACGACCCGGAGCGCACGGTCGTCAAGGTCCGCGAGCCGCGCCAGAAGTCGGAGTCCGGTGGCGGCACCGGCGCCGACGAGGTGCAGTCCATCAAGGGCTCCACGCGCCTGGAGGCCAAGAAGCAGCGCCGCCGCGAGGGCCGCGAGCAGGGCCGCCGCCGCGTGCCGATCATCACCGAGGCGGAGTTCCTGGCGCGCCGCGAGGCCGTCGAGCGCGTCATGGTGGTCCGGCAGAACGGCGAGCGCACCCAGATCGGCGTGCTGGAGGACAACGTCCTCGTCGAGCACTACGTCAACAAGGAGCAGGCCACCAGCTACGTCGGCAACGTCTACCTGGGCAAGGTGCAGAACGTGCTGCCGTCCATGGAGGCCGCGTTCGTCGACATCGGCAAGGGCCGCAACGCCGTCCTGTACGCGGGCGAGGTCAACTTCGAGGCACTCGGCATGGGCAACGGCCCGCGCCGTATCGAGTCCGCGCTCAAGTCCGGCCAGCCGGTCCTCGTCCAGGTGACGAAGGACCCGATCGGCCACAAGGGCGCCCGCCTGACCAGCCAGGTCTCGCTGCCCGGCCGCTACCTGGTGTACGTGCCCGAGGGCTCGATGACCGGCATCAGCCGCAAGCTCCCCGACACCGAGCGGGCCCGGCTGAAGACCATCCTCAAGAAGATCGTCCCCGAGGACGCGGGCGTCATCGTCCGCACCGCCGCGGAGGGCGCCAGCGAGGACGAGCTGCGCCGCGACGTCGAACGCCTCCAGGCGCAGTGGGAGGACATCCAGAAGAAGGCCAAGAGCGGCAACGCGCCGACGCTGCTCTACGGCGAGCCGGACATGACCGTCCGCGTCGTCCGCGACATCTTCAACGAGGACTTCTCGAAGGTCATCGTCAGCGGTGACGAGGCGTGGAGCACGATCCACGAGTACGTCACCCACGTCGCGCCCGACCTGGCGGACCGGCTGTCGCGCTGGACCTCGGAGATCGACGTCTTCGCGACGTACCGCATCGACGAGCAGCTTCTGAAGGCGCTGGACCGCAAGGTGTGGCTGCCGTCCGGCGGTTCGCTGGTGATCGACAAGACCGAGGCGATGGTCGTGGTCGACGTCAACACCGGCAAGTTCACCGGGCAGGGCGGCAACCTTGAGGAGACCGTCACCCGCAACAACCTGGAGGCGGCCGAGGAGATCGTCCGCCAGCTCAGGCTGCGGGACCTCGGCGGCATCGTCGTCATCGACTTCATCGACATGGTCCTGGAGTCCAACCGCGACCTGGTCATGCGGCGGCTGCTGGAGTGCCTGGGCCGGGACCGGACCAAGCACCAGGTGGCCGAGGTCACCTCGCTCGGCCTGGTGCAGATGACCCGCAAGCGGGTCGGCCAGGGCCTGCTGGAGTCCTTCTCCGAGACCTGCGTGCACTGCAACGGGCGCGGCGTCATCGTCCACATGGACCAGGCGACCACCACCGGCGGTGGCGGCGGCAAGCGCAAGCGGCGCGGCAAGTCCGGCAACGGCGGCGCGGCGGGCGACGGTCACGACCACGAGCACGAGAACGAGCACGTGCTGGAGGCGGACGCGGACGACGCCGACTCGGTCGACTCGGCCGACGAACTGCCCGAGCTGGAGCCGATCGAGGTCGGCGAGGCCGAGTTGGTGCCGACCGTCGGCGACCCCGAGGAGGAGTGGTTCGGCACCGCGGCCGAGGCCGAGGCCGCCGCCCACGGCAGCCGTGGCCGCTCCCGGCGGCGCGGCGCCCGTAAGGCCACCTCGCCCGCGGGCGCGCCGCCCGCG
Organism: Streptomyces sp. NPDC008079; assembly: GCF_042957385.1. NCBI lineage: Bacteria > Bacillati > Actinomycetota > Actinomycetes > Kitasatosporales > Streptomycetaceae > Streptomyces > Streptomyces sp. NPDC008079. The sequence goes on along the minus strand of NZ_JBIBIC010000008.1, from coordinate 295,649 downwards.
GCCGACCACGAGCCGGAACCGGCCGTCGTGGTCGTCCCGGTCAGCGAGCCCGCCATCGAGCAGGCGCCGGCCGCCGAGCCCGAGGTCTCCACGGAGCCCCCGGCCCGCGCCCGTCGTCGCGCCACCCGCAAGGTGACGGCTCCCGCCGGGTCCCCCGCGGTCTCCGAGGACGCCGCCGTCGTGGTCGTCCCCGCCGAGGCCCCGACGGCCCCGGTCGAGGCCGCGCCCGAGCCCGAGGTCTCCACGGAGCCCCCGGCGCGCGCCCGTCGTCGTGCCACGCGCAAGGTGACGGCTCCCGCCGGGTCGCCTTCGGGCGCCGACGACGCGGCCGTCGTGGTCGTCCCGGCCGAGGCGCCGGCCGCCGATGCCGCTGACGCGGAGCCCAAGAAGCGGGCGCCGCGCAAGGCCGCCACGAAGAAGGCTGCCGCCAAGAAGACGGCGACGAAGAAGGTCGCGGCCAAGAAGACGACCACGAAGAAGGCTGCCGCCAAGAAGTCGGCCGCGCCCTCCGAGTAGTCCGGCCCCGCGTGGCCCGCGCCCTGCCCCGGGCGCGGGCCACGCGCGTCCACCCTGCGGGTGGGCCGCGCCCTTTCGGGGCACAGGTCTCGCGGCGGGGCACCGTAGCGGATTTGACCGGGCCGGAGGCCCTCCGTAGTCTTGACCTTCGGCGTTTGTGCGCCCACTTCTGAGCAAATCCCTCCCGGTCCGCCGGGAGAGGCCCCCCGCGCACCATCGGGACGGCTGGCATCAGGGGTCCGATTTCAAGAGCGAGAGAGTGAGATCCGCGTGTACGCAATCGTGCGTAGCGGTGGTCGTCAGCACAAGGTGGCTGTCGGCGACATCGTTGAGGTTGACAAGATTCCCACGGGCAAGGTGGGCGACGCGATCGAGCTCTCGACGCTGCTCGTCGTCGACGGCGACGCCGTCACCAGCGACCCGTGGGTGCTGGCCGGTGTCAAGGTCGAGGCCGAAATCGTGGACCACCACAAGGGCCAGAAGATCGACATCCTGCGCTACAAGAACAAGACCGGCTACCGCCGTCGCCAGGGTCACCGCCAGCAGTACACGGCGCTGAAGATCACCGGCATCCCCACGGCTGCGAAGTAAGGGACTGAGGAGAGATGGCACACAAGAAGGGCGCATCGTCCACTCGGAACGGTCGCGACTCCAACGCTCAGCGGCTCGGCGTCAAGCGCTTCGGCGGCCAGGTCGTCAACGCCGGTGAGATCATCGTCCGCCAGCGCGGCACGCACTTCCACCCCGGCTCCGGCGTCGGCATCGGCAAGGACGACACGCTGTTCGCCCTCTCCGCCGGTGCGGTCGAGTTCGGCACCAAGCGTGGGCGTCGTGTAGTGAACATCGTTCCGGCCGCCTGATCCAGGCACCGTAGAGCGACACAGTTTCACCTCCGAGGGCGGACCTCGCTTCCCGACCAGGGAAGCGGGGCCGCCCTCGGCGTGTTACGTCTTGGAACGCGTGAAAGCGCGCGTACCGCACCACCCCGTGCACATCCGCACCACCCCGTACGTATCTGGAGGAATGCCATGACCACCTTCGTGGACCGCGTCGAGCTGCATGTCGCCGCGGGTAACGGAGGCCACGGCTGCGCCTCCGTTCACCGGGAGAAGTTCAAGCCGCTGGGCGGCCCCGACGGCGGGAACGGCGGCCGGGGCGGCGACGTGATCCTCGTCGTCGACCAGGACGTCACGACGCTGCTCGACTACCACCACAGCCCGCACCGCAAGGCGACCAACGGCAAGCCCGGCGAGGGCGGCAACCGGTCGGGCAAGGAGGGTACGGACCTGGTGCTGCCGGTGCCCGACGGCACGGTGGTGCAGGACAAGGACGGCAATGTGCTGGCCGACCTCGTCGGCCAGGGCACCACCTTCATCGCGGGCCAGGGCGGTCGCGGCGGCCTCGGCAACGCGGCGCTGGCCTCGGCCCGCCGCAAGGCGCCCGGCTTCGCGCTGCTCGGCGAGCCCGGTGTGGCGCGGGACATCGTCCTTGAACTGAAGACGGTCGCGGACGTGGCGCTGGTCGGCTACCCGAGCGCGGGCAAGTCCTCGCTGATCTCGGTGCTGTCGGCCGCCAAGCCGAAGATCGCCGACTACCCGTTCACCACGCTGGTGCCCAACCTCGGTGTGGTGACGGCCGGTTCGACCGTCTACACGATCGCGGACGTACCGGGGCTGATCCCCGGCGCCAGCCAGGGCAAGGGCCTCGGCCTGGAGTTCCTGCGGCACGTCGAGCGCTGCTCGGTGCTCGTGCACGTGCTGGACACCGCGACGCTGGAGTCCGACCGCGACCCCGCCAGCGACCTCGACATCATCGAGGAGGAACTGCGGGCGTACGGCGGCGGGTTGGAGGACCGGCCGCGGCTGATCGTGCTCAACAAGATCGACGTGCCCGACGGGCGCGACCTCGCCGAGATCATCAGGCCGGAGCTGGAGAGCCGCGGCTACCAGGTCTTCGAGGTGTCGGCCGTCTCCCACGAGGGGCTGCGCGAGCTGTCGTTCGCCCTGGCGAAGATCGTCGCCGAGACGCGGGCCGCCAAGCCGGTGGAGGAGTCCACCCGCGTCGTCATCCGCCCGCAGGCCGTCGACGACGCCGGGTTCACCGTCACCCACGACGGCGAGAGCCTGTACCGCGTGCACGGCGAGAAGCCCGAACGCTGGGTCCGCCAGACCGACTTCTCCAACGACGAGGCCGTCGGCTACCTCGCCGACCGCCTCAACCGCCTCGGCGTCGAGGACGCCCTCCTCAAGGCCGGCGCCAACGCCGGCGACGCCGTCGCCATCGGCCCCGACGAGGACGCCGTCGTCTTCGACTGGGAGCCCAGCATGGCCGCAGGCGCCGAAATGCTCGGCCGCCGCGGCGAGGACCACCGTTTCGACGCCCCCCGCGCCGCCGTCACCCGCCGCCGCGACAAGCAGGCCGAGCGCGACGACGCCGAAGAGGAGTACCACGGCTTCGACCCGTTCAAGTAAACGCGCGACCGGCCCCCTGGGAAGGGGGCCGGTCGGAGTGGGTCAGGCGTCCGCGTGGGCCGGGGAGGGGCGGTTCGGGTCGGGCTCGGCGAGCGCGGACGGCGGGGTGAGGATGCGGCGGCTCAGCAGGTAGGTGAAGGGGATGGCGGCTGCCGCGGCGGCCAGCGGGGCGATCTTGTCGTTCATGCCCGCCCACTCCACGAGGGCGTAGACGCCGACGCTCGTGACCACGTAATTGGTCAGGTTGGTCAGCGGGAAGAGCAGGAACTTCCGCCAGGTGGGCCGCGTCCGGTACGTGAAGTACGTGTTCAGGAAGAACGACCCGATCATGCTGAGCACGAACGCCAGGGTGTACGCGGCGAAGTACGGCATCCACGGGTGCAGGGCCAGGTAGAAGCCGTAGAAGGTGGCGGTGTTGACCCCGCCCACGAGGGCGAACCGCACGATCTGGAGCAGTTGCGGTGAGCGGATGCCGGCCACGCTCAACGGATCTCCATCCGGGGCAGCGACGCGCTCGTCGGTGCGGCGCCGGCCTGCCGTGCCACCCCGAAGGCCCGCGGCGCGTTCGTCTCCTTGACCAGGAAGTGCGGCCGTCGCTTGGTCTCGTAGTAGATGCGCCCAATGTACTCGCCTATCAACCCCAGCATCAGCATCTGGAGCCCGCCCAGACCCACGACGGCGACGAGCAGCGTCACATAACCGGGCGCGTCGGGCCCCTTGATCATCGCCATGACGGTGACGACCACGGCATACGCCGCCGCGACGGCACTGAGCGCCATTCCCAGATAGATGGCCAGCCGCAGCGGCCGGTTGTTGAACGAGATCAGCCCGTCCATGCCGTAATTGATGAGCGCGCCGAAGTGCCACTTCGTCTCGCCCGCCTCCCGCGCGGCATTGCGGTAGTCGAAGGTGACGGTGTCGAAGCCGATCCAGGAGAAAAGGCCCTTGGAGAAGCGGTTGTACTCCGGCATCGCGAGCAGCGCGTCGACCGCGCGCCGCGACAGCAGCCGGAAGTCCCCGACGCCGTCGGTCAGTTCGACGTCCACCCACTTGTTGATCATCCGGTAGTAGAGCCGACTGGCGGCCGTGCGCAGCTTCTTGTCGCCCTCGCGGGTGCGCCGCGCGATCACCTGGTCGTGCCCGGCGCGGTGCAGCTCCAGCATGCGCGCGATCAGCTCCGGCGGGTGCTGGAGGTCGGCGTCCATCACGACCACCGCGTCCCCGGTCGTCTCCTTGAGCCCGGCCAGGATGCCCGCCTCCTTGCCGAAGTTCCGGCTGAAGGACACGTATCGCGTGCTCGCCTCGCGGTTCTCGGCCAGGGCCCGCAGCCGCTCCAGGGTGCGGTCGGAGCTGCCGTCGTCGACGTAGCACAGCTCGTAATCGACGGAGAGCGCCGTGAGGGTCTCCCGGATGCGTACGTCGAAGAGCTCGATCACGGCTTCTTCGTTGTAGCAGGGAACTACGATCGACAGTCGCATGAGATCACTTTCGGCGCCGTACGCGGATGCAGGGCGGATGCGGTGCGGATTCAGGGCGAGTGCTGGGTAAGTGCTGAGTGAGTGCTGAGTGAGTGCTGGGCGAGTGCGGTCCCGGCGGACGGATCCGCACGTGATCCCGCACGCTCTGCGTCAGCGTAGGACGGCCCGTGGCCCTGCTTTGGGCGCCGAACAAGGCGTCGGGGAAAGTTACGCGAAGCGCCCTTGCGGCTCAATGAAGAATTCACCCAACGATGGGCAACCGAATTCCTGATTCCGCATTACGTGTAACGTCGCGCGCGGCCGGAGTTCCGGACAGGTATACCGCACGCGGCCCCTTGGAGAACGCAAGGCATACTTGAGGTATCGGCCCGGACCACCGTACGGGCCGTCGTCGTACGTCAACGGCCCGCGTCGCGGCGGGCCCCGCAATCGATGAGGAGCCGCCCGCCGTGCGTAATCCCGAGGCACCCCGACTGCTGGGGGTCTACCGACGAGCAGTACCGGAGAGCGCCCGACGGAAGATCGCCTCCCGCGTCGACTCGGACTTGCGCAAGCAGGTGAAGCTGCGCATCGCGGGCGCGACCGCCGCCGCCGAGCGGGCCAGGGCGGCCAGGGTCGGCAAGCGCCACCAGGCGCTGGTGGACCGTCCGGACCGCACGGTGATCACGGTCAACCGCGAGGCGAAGGTCGCGCTGATCGTCCCCGGCGTGACCCCGCTGGCGGCCCGCAGGGCCAACCTCGACGCGGTCCTCGGCTGCCTGTCCGCCGCCGGTCTCGACCACTTCTGCGTACGGGGCCGCTCGCACACCGCCTCGGCCGTGGCCGTCCACGAGAGCGACCGGGAGGCGGTGCTCGCCGCGCTGACCGCGCTGTGCGCCGAGGAGCCCGGCTACGTGACCGCGGTCAAGGGGAACTCCCCGGTGCCCGAGGAGTCGCTGCCGGGCTACGAGCAGCCGTCCTGGCGCCGTCTGGCGGGCGCCGGGGTCTTCCGCCTCACCTGGTACCGCACCGACGAGAGCAAGGGCCTGGCGCTCGGCACCCGCTACGGCTGCGACATCGAGTTCTGGCGCGAGGAGGACGGCGCGCTCGTGGCGCCGCGCCCCGGCAAATTCGCCGAGGCCGTCCCCGCCGACGCCAAGACCGTGCAGGCGCCCGAGGCGTTCTTCACCGACCTCGCGCCGCGCGACACCGGCGCGGGCCCGCGCTTCGAGGTCCGTACCCGCGAGCACTTCGCGATCCACACCACCGACGAGATCCGCTTCCCGGTCGACGTCGTCTACACCTGGGTGGACGGCGCGGACCCGGCGTGGCTGCGCCGCCGCGCGGACTTCACCGGCGCGGCGTACCACGACGAGGCGGCCAACGCGGCGCGCTACCTCAGCCGTGACGAACTGCGGTACTCACTGCGCTCGTTGCACATGTACGCGCCGTGGGTCCGGAAGATCTTCCTGGTCACCGACGACCAGACGCCGTCCTGGCTGAAGACCGAGCACCCCGGCATCGAGGTGGTCAGCCACCGGCAGATCTTCCGCTCGCCCGGCTCGCTGCCGACCTTCAACTCGCACGCCATCGAGAGCCAACTGCACCACATCGAGGGCCTGTCGGAGCACTTCCTGTACTTCAACGACGACGTGCTGCTCGGCAACGAGGTGACGCCGCAGGACTTCTTCCTCGCCAACGGCCTGACGAAGTTCTTCCCCTCACCCGCGCTGGTGCCGCTGGGCGAGAAGACGGAGGCCGACCCGCCGGTCGCGGCGGCCGGGAAGAACAACCGGCGGCTGATCGAGGAGCGCTACGGCGCCGTCCTCGTGCAGAAGATGAAGCACATGCCGCACGCCCTGCGGCGCAGCGTCCTGGACGAGATCGAGGACGAGTTCGCCGCCGAGTACCGGCACACCGAGTCCAGCCACTTCCGCAGCATGGACGACATCTCCGTCGCCTCGTCGCTGCACCACTACTACGCCTTCCACACCAGGCGCGCGATCCCGTCCAACGACCTGCCGTACACCTACCTGGACCTGACCCACCCCTGGACCGAGACCCGGCTCGGCCGGCTGCTCGCCAACCGCGACAAGACCGTCTTCTGCATCAACGACACGGTCTCCACGGAGAACGACGCGACCGGCCAGAAGGACCTGATCACCCCGTTCCTCGACGCGTACTTCCCGGTGCCGAGCCCCTTCGAGAAGGAGTAGCCCGACACCGGGCGGGCTGTCGCCGGCGCCTGCCCCGTTCAGTCCCGCTCGAAGCGGGACTTCACGGGGTAGTAGGCGTTGAGGAAGGCGTACATCACGCGCGCCTGCTCCTCGGCGGGCACCTCGGCGTCGGGCGACTCGCCGATGCAGAAGACATCGTAGTTTCGGGACGCCAGCAGTCGGCCGAGCACCGAGTGGTGGTCGTAGTTGCCGACGTTGACGTAGCTGCACGAGATCCTGCCGGGCGCGCAGCGGCCGGTCAGGTAGCCGTAGTGGTGGTGCAGCGACGACGTGATCGACAGGTCGCTGTTGCCGCGGAAGGGGTTGGCCGCGGTCCTGGCCACCTCCTCCGGGAACCTCTCGCCGATCTCCGCGAGCACGCTGCGGCGCAGCGCGTGCGGCGTGTGCAGGAAGCTCTGCGTGGCGGTCCGTCCGAAGGCGTCCTCCAGCAGCTTGCGGTTGTTCTTGGCCGCTGCGAAGTAGCCCTCGTCCTCGTCCGACGGCTCGGTCGGCGGTACGGCGGTCGGCGACCGGAAGAAATTCGCCATGCCGTTGCTGAGGAAGAACAGCTCGGGTGTGACCGGGCGGCCCATGAAGACGTCGTCGTTGAGATAAAGGAAGTGCTCGGACAGGCCGTCGATCCGGTGGATCTGGCTCTCGATGGCGTGCGAGTTGAAGGTGGGCAGGCAACTCGGGTCGGCGAAGATGTCCCGGTGGCTCACCACCTTCACATCGGGGCACGACGTGTCGAGCCAGGGCGGCACCTGGTCGTCGGTCACCAGATAGATGTTGCGCACCCAGGGCGCGTACATCTCCAGCGACCGCAGTGAGTAGCGCAGTTCGTCGCGGTTGCGGAACCTCACGTCGCCGTTGTCGACATCCGTGTTCTCCGAGACCGGCAGTCCGCGTCGGCGGCGCGCCTCGTTGCGGCGGTCCTGCCATGCGGTGTCGTCGCCGTCCACCCAGGTGTAGACGACGTCGATGGGCTGGTCGACATCCCACATCAACTGCTTGGTGAACTGCGAGAGCGTCGGGTAGTCCCGCTCGCCCACCCGCAGCTTCGCGGTGGGTTCGAGGGACGGCAACCGGCGCCCAAGCAGCGTCGTGGCCCGGGGGGTGGAACGCCAGCCGTCTTCCTCGTCGACGGACCAGAACTCCACGCTGCAGCCGTACGCGGGCCCGTAGCGCAGGGTACGGCTGCCGGTGACCACCGGCTTGAAGATCCGCAGCCCGGCCACCTCGCCGACGTCCCGCAGCCGTTCCGCCAGCACCGCTCCGGGCGCGGCGCCACGCGGGGAGATCAGCTCGGCGTAGACCGCCTTGCCGTGCAGGGCGGTGGCCAGCGCCTCAAGCACCCGGGGCCGTTCCTCGACCGGTACCGCGAGCCGGTGCTGGACGCCGTCGGCCCGCAGCAGGACGTACGGAATGCCGACGTCCTCAAGGACGGTGGCGCTGATCTCCAGGTTGGTCGCGAGCATTTGGGGCCCGTTGACGTCGTCGCGGACCTCGGCGAGCCGCCCCGCGGAGCGCACCAGCTTGCGGTCCTGCGCCTGGATCATCACCTCCCGGGCCTTCTGCTCGTCGGTGGAATTCGCCAGCGGCGAGACGGGCGCGGCCACGGTGAAGTTGCGCGTGCCGCCCGCCACCACCCGCAGCGCCGCCCGGTCGGCACGTCGTCCCAGGCGCTGCGGGTTGTCGCGCTCGGCCACCAGCCGGGTGAACAACTCCTCCCAGCGGGCGGTGATGTCCTCACCGCTGAAGCGCTCGTAGACGCCCTCGCGCGCCGCCTTGCCGAAGGCGTGCCGAGTCTGCTCGTCACCGATCAGCCGGGCCATCGCCTCGGCCAGCAGGTCGATCTCACCGGGCGGCACCAGCAGCCCGTCCACGTCGTGCCTGATGATCTCGGCCGGGCCGGTGACGATGTCGTAGGCCACTACCGGCACACCGGCGGCGAACATCTCCAGCAGCACCAGCGGGAAGGCTTCGTTGCGCGAGGGCAGGACACAGAGCCCGGCCTTGGCCCACTCCTCGTCCATCTGCTGCGAGCGGCCCACCAGTTCGACCCGCAGTTGCAGGCCGAATCCTTCGACGAGCTGGCGCAGCCGCACTTCCTGGGGGCCGTCGCCGAATATCCGGAGCTTCCAGTCGGGGAAGTCGCCAGAGATCTGGTGGAACGCCTGGATGGCGTGGTTGAGCTGTTTCTCCGGGGTCATGCGGGCGGCCAGCACGATGACCTTGTTCTGGAGGTCGGAGCGCGGGCGGTAGCCGTCGGACACCGCGTTGGGAATGGTGACGAGCTCGGGCGCCGCGTCGCCGAGCGAGTCGGCGAACCAGTCGTTCGTGCGCTCGGTCAGCGACACCAGGGCGTCGATCCGCGGGCCGTACACCAGCAGCGGTTCACCGGCTACGCCGCGCAGTTGGGAAGCGCGGTGCTCTTCGTGCACGGTCACCACACGGGCCGGAGCCAGTTCCGCGGCGGCGGCCATCAGGGCCGGGGAGGTGGTGATCAGCACATCGCAGTCGAGCGCGGGCAGCGCGGCGGTCATCTCGATGTCGGAGAGCTGGTCGAAGGTGTTCTCCCAGACCGGCTTGATCAGTTCGCTGGGCAGCGACTGCAGCGTCCTGCACGCTTCCTCGTCCAGCGTGCTGCGGCGTACCGGACGCCCGTAGGCGCCGGTCCTGTCCACCAGGTAGCGCCGCTTGATCTGCTTCGCCTCCGCGAAGAACGGCTCCAGGCGGGTCTTGAAGACACTCAGCACTTCGACTTCGTGCCGGGCGGAGAGATGGATCGCCTGGGTGTAGGCGGCCATTTCCGTGCCGCCCATCTCGTCGCCCCAGGTGAGCAGAAATGTGATCTTCATGCGTCCTCGTTGGTTCCGATGGCCGCGCAGGCCACCGCAAGGGCACCGGCAGGCGTGAGATAGACGTGCGCACGGGTCAAGGAACCGTCGTCCAGGGCGATGATGCGAAAGGGAGTCCGGAAGACCTGCTTGGGATGACGCACCTGGGTGAGCCGCTTGGCGACCTTCAGCTTGGCGCGCCCCCCGCGCAGTTGGACGTCCCAGGTGCGCTGGACGCCCGGACCGTCGGTCATGGCTCGCAACGGCAGGTCGAAGGTGAAGTTGTCGCCGTCCCAATCGAGCGCCGCCGAGACGGATTTGTTGGCTCCCCGGCGTACGACCTCGGCGGTGTACTCGGTCACCGGGTGCCGTGCGGCCAGCAGTCGGCCGTGTACGGTCACCCGGTCCCAGAGCAGGTCGAATCTGACGAGTTCGGCCTGGTGGGCGGGGGCTGTGACCTTGAGCATGGCGCGGCCGTCCACCGAGCGCACCGGCCGGAAGACCGCGCCGCTGGACTCGGACGGCGAGGTCGGGAGCATCGGGCCGTGCACCGCGGCGAACGCCAGGGCGGTCAGGTCGGATCTGGTCTCACGACCGCCCTCGTCCGTGACGACGACACAGAACCGCCAGAGCCCCGCACTGAGCAGCAGCCCGCGCCCCGTGTCGTTCTCACCTTCGGTGTACCGCAGCGGTACCGTCGCGGTGAGCAGCAGGGACGTGTCGGACTCCGGCTCCAGGGCGAGGTCGACACTGACCCGATGGTTGCCGTGGATCAGTTCGAGGCGGGCCGCGGAGGGGTCGGCGGTGTGCCGGGAGAAGGGCACCGCGAGGTTCAGCGTGCGGCCGCCGAGCACTGAGAGGTGGACCGGGGTGATCATCGGTCGCGGTCTGATGCCTGTACCGAGCGCGGGCACAGTGTTCATCCGCTCGACCTTGCGGCGGGCTCGTACCGCCAGGGTGCGGGCGCGCTTTACCGCGCCCACCGCGTAGGGCAGGAGCGAATCACTCACGGCGCACGTGTCTCCCATTCTCATTGGTCAGCCAACGCATCCTGTCAAGGATGCCAAACATCAGCAAGTTGGCCGAATGTTGCAATTCCTGACCATGGCTGTTCACCTGCGGGCCAATCGAATGTGTGAAGTGGATCACTGGTTCCGCCGGAGCCGTGTCACTGCCACCCGCTGTGAGTCGAGGCGGTGGAAATGATCGCACAGCGGGTGAACGCGGCGGGAACGCCGAGTCGATTCCCGGAGTCGTCCGTGCGGCCCCGCTTGCCGTGCGCGCCCTGAGCGGCGGCTCGGTCCGGCAGGTCTTCCCCGTGGTCGCCGTTGGTAGGGTTCGGCCATGACCTGGATGATTACCGGCGGCGCTGGTTATATCGGTTCGCACGTTGTCAGGGCGCTCGTTGCCGATGGACAGCAGGTGGTCGTCGTCGACGATCTGAGCACCGGAGATCCCGAACGCCTGCCGGCCGGTGTGCCGTTGGTGCGCGGCACCGTCCTGGACCGGGCGCTGCTCGACCGGACGCTGAGCGAACACGACGTCCGGGGCATCGTGCACATCGCGGCGAAGAAGCAGGTCGGAGAGTCCGTCGAGCGCCCGCTGTGGTACTACCGGGAGAACGTCGAGGGTCTGCGGACCGTACTCGAGGCCGCCGTCGAGGCGCGGGTGCAGCGGTTCGTCCTGTCGTCTTCCGCGGCCGTATACGGAATGCCCGACGTGGACCTGGTCACCGAGCAGACCCCGTGCGAGCCGATGAGCCCGTACGGCGAGACCAAGTTGGCCGGCGAGTGGCTGGTCACCGCGGTCGGGCGGGCGCACGGGATGGCCACCGCGTCGTTGCGCTACTTCAACGTCGCGGGCGCGGCCGCGCCCGAGCTGGGTGACCCGGGGATCTTCAACCTGGTGCCGATGGTCTTCGACCGGCTCTCCCGCGGCCGGACTCCGCTGATCTTCGGCGACGACTACCCGACGCCGGACGGCACCTGCATCCGCGACTACATCCACGTCGAGGACATCGCGTCCGCGCACGTCGCCGCCGCCCGCCGGCTCACCGAGGACTCGAAGGCGGCCCTGGTGCTGAACATCGGCCGGGGCGAGGGCGTCTCCGTGGCGGAGATGGTCGGCATCATCCAGGAGATCTCGGGTCACACCGGGATCGCCCCGGAGGTCACCGCGCGTCGGCCCGGCGACCCGGCCAGGGTCGTGGCGTCCGCCGACGCGATCGGCAGGGAGCTGGGCTGGAAGGCCGTCTACGACGTGCGCGAGATGGTGGCCTCGGCCTGGGCGGGCTGGCAGTTGCGACACCCGGAGTAACCGGGGCGCGCCATTCCGATTCGGGGAGCCGGACTCACTCACGGTGAGTCCGGCTCCCCCTTTTTCATCTGGCTGACCAGCCGGTTCCGCAGGTCAATGCATTCCGGCCTTTTCGGCTTTTGCTTCCGGTACTTGCCTGACCCGGACATGTGATGACGGTCACATCAAAGCGAAGAAACCCCGGCTCGAAATTGTCCCTCTTGTGCAGCGGGTGGTCGAAATGATCACACGAGAGGTGAACGGAGCCGGAACGTTGGACCGAATGCTGGAACAAGGAAGCAGGGGTCCCGGACGCCGGGTCGTGGTGGGTTCGATGGCGGGCGCACTCGCGGCGGCCACGGTCGCGGGTTGTACGGGTCGGAGCACCGCGGCCAAGCCGAGGATGACGGGAGCGCCGGTCGTCTTCGGGCCGCCCCCGACCGGCGGTGTACTGCCCGCCTCCGCGCGGGTCACCTTCGGCGCCCCCGCCGCGCCGATCGTGATGCAAGTGGTCGCGCACCCCGACGACGACCTGTACTTCATGAATCCGGACACCGCCGCCACCCTCGACCGTCATGTGCCGGTCGTCACGGTCTACGTGACCAGCGGCGACTCCTTCGGCGTGAACCGCGCCCCCGGCCACCCGCGCCCGCTGCCGAACGTACCCGCGTACGTCTCCGCGCGGCAGCAGGGGCTGCGGCAGGCGTACGCGCGGATGCTCGGCGCGGAGATCTTCACGCCGTGGACGCGTACCGCGCTCGCCCTGCCTCACGGCGGCGCCGCCGAGGTCAACACCCTCGAACACGACGGCAGGCGGGCCGAGTTGGTCTTCCTGCGGATCGACATGCACACTCCGGTGCGCGGCGGCGGCACCTTCGGCATCGACAAGCTCTGGGCCGTGGACGGGACGGTACGGACCGTACCGCTGCCCGACGGCCCGGTACGCGCCGCCCACACCTTCGACCGGCAGACGCTGATCGACGCGCTCGCCTTCCTCTTCGCCACCTTCCGGCCGACGCTGATCCGCACCATGGACCCCGACCCGGACATCCAGGTCCACAACGCGCGGTACCCGCGCGACAGCGACCAGGTCGGCTACTCCGACCACCGTGACCACACCGCCACCGCGCTGTTCACCTGGCGGGCCATGGCGCAGTGGACCGAGAAGGCCGCGGCGAGCGGCGGCCCGGTCCCGACCTTCCTCACCGAGGCCTACCGCGGCTACTACAACCAGCGCTGGCCGCACAATCTCCCGCAGGCCACCGTCCGCTTCAAGGCGGACGTGCTCGATGTGTACGGCGGCGCTCCGGGCTGGAAGTGCGGCGACACCGGCGGTTGCGGTGACTACAGCGTCGGCCAGGGCGACGCGCTGAAGTCCCCGCGCGGCTGGGTCCGCAGCACCCACTACCGCTACCCGACCTCTGGTCCGCAGGCGGTGGCCGCCAAGGACGGCAGGCTCACCGTGTACGGCGTGCTCGGCACCCGGGCCGCCCGCTGGACCGAGACCGCGCCGGCAAGCGGACACTGGAATGCGCCTGAGGACCTCGGCGGGGGCCCGCTGACCCCCGCGCTCAGCGTCGTCACCGACAAGCACGGCCACCATCTGCTGTTCGGCCTGCGCTTCTCCGGTCTGTCGGCCGCGCCGGGCGACAACACCCGGGAGGTCGTGGTGCTCGACCAGCAGGTGGGTGCCTCGGGCAAGTCCGCCGGCGAAGACGGCGACCGGGCGATCCGGGGCTGGCGCAGCCTCGGCAGCCCCGAGGCGAATCCGGTCCGCGGCCGCAGGGTCGGGCCGCCGACCGCTGTGATCGGCAAGGACGGCCGGATCCACGTCTTCGTCCGCAACGCCTCCAAGGGTCTGAGCACGCGGGTCCGCGACGCCTCCGGTCAGTGGTCGCCGTGGCAGCAACTCGCCGGCGGCCAGGTCCAGGAGGGGCTGACCGCGACCGTCGACCACGACGGCCGGATCCACGTCTTCGCCGCGGGCCACCAAGGGGTCCACCAGTGGACTCAGTCCACCCCGAGCGCCGAACTGGTCGGCCGTCCCCTGCGGCACACCGGCGTGCCCGGCGAGGTGCCCGAAGCGGTGACCGCGGCGGACGGTTCGCTGCTGCTGGCCTTCCGCAGGCCGGAGACCGCCGAGATCGCGGTCGAACGTCTCACCGCGGGACGGCATGGTCGCTGGATTCCGGCCTCCGCCGTGCGCGACGCGGGCTTCGGCCCGGTCGCCCTGCTCAGCGGCCGGGGCGCGGAGACCAACCCGCTGCTGGCCGTACGCGCCGACTTCGGCAACGCGCTGCTGGTGCACGGTGAATACGGCAGGGGACCGGCCGCCGCCACAGCCAGTACCCCGACGGAGCCCTTCGCGGTCGGCCGCCCCGACGTGCTCGTCGCGGGCACCGACCGTACGGCCCTGGTCTCCTTCACCGTGAACGCCACCCCGGGCGTCACCCGCGTCCACGGCACCGGCACGTTCACCCAACTGGCCACGAGATAGCACGGGTTGTCGGCCGGGACGCGCGAGGGCGCCCGCACCGGGAAGGTGCGGGCGCCCTCGTCCGTCCACTCAACAGGCGGCGGACACCACAGGACGTCTCAGAACAGACGGCTGTAGCCGTTCCAGCCGCCGCCCTGCTTCACCGGAGCCTTGAACTGGCCCGTGCCGGTGGAGCTGTAGCTGAACAGATTGCCGCTGGCGTCCACACCGAGCAGGTCGGCGCGGCCGTCACCGTCCATGTCGCCCGGCGACGCCAGCTTGTTGTAGCGGTTCCAGCCCGTGCCGATCTTGACGCGGGTCTCGAACGGGCGGGAGCTGACGCCCGTCCCCTTGTACAGGTAGAGCGTGCCGTCGCCGGTGCGCGCGACGATGTCCGCCAGGCCGTCACCGGTGAAGTCACCGGCGCCCACGATGGCGTTGTACGCACCCCAGCCGGGACCGACCAGCAGGCGGCCGGTCAGCGCCGCGCCGGTGCCCTGGCCCCGGTAGAGGTACAGGTTGCCCGAGGTGTCACGGGCCAGCAGGTCGCCCTTGCCGTCACCGCTGAGGTCACCGGGGCCGACGAAGAGGTTGTAGCCGCCCCAGCCGGTGGCCAGCGGGCTGCTCACGTCGGAATCCAGGTTCCACAGGTTGGTGCCGTCCCGGAACAGCAGGTCGGCGTACCCGTAGTCGCCCAGCGACGAGGCCAGTGCGAAGGTGCTGTACCCCCCCGAGCCGCCCGCCACCTGCTGGCGCGCGGCGAGCGTCCCGTTGTTGTTGGTGTAGTACCAGTAGAAGGTGCCGCCGGTCGACAGACCGTAGAGCTCCTTCTTGCCGTAGGCCGGGTTGGAACCCGCGCCCGCGAACAGCTCCACGTTCCAGTCTTTGTAGCCGCCCTGCTTGGGCGCGAAACCGCCCGCGCCGTTCTGCCGGTAGATGTAGAGAGTGCCATTCGTGGCCCTCGCCAGGACCGAGCCGTCACCGGTGCCGACGAGCTGGTTGTACGCGTTCCAGCCCGTGCCGATGGCGACGCGTGCCGCGTACGGACCGGTGGCGTTGCCCGTACCGGCGTAGAAGTACAGCGTGCCGTCCGTCTTACGGGCGATCAGGTCGCTGATGCCGTCGCCGTTCATGTCACCGGGGCTGGTGAGCTGGTCGTACTGGTTCCAGCCGGAACCGACGAGCACCTTGCCCTTGAACGGAGCGGAAGCGTTGCCGGTGCCCTCGTAAAGATAGAGCTGACCGGCCGGCGTGCGCGCGACGATGTCGGGCTTGCCGTCCCCCGTGATGTCGTCGGTCGCGACCAGCTTGTTGTAGACGTACCAGCCGGTGCCGGTCCACCGCGCGGCGCCGTTGGGGAAGCTCCCCGCCCCGAAGTACGACAGGCGGCCCGAGTTGGTCAGCGCGAGGATGCCGGTGCCCTGCCCGTCCAGGCTGCCCGGGGTGAGGACGTCCTTGTACAGGGTGCCGTCGCTGCTGGCGCCGAGGTCGCCGTCGTCGTCGTTGTCCTTGGTGAGCAAGTTGTAGTAGTGCCGGTTGTTGCCCCGGTAGAGCTGGTCGGCGTAGCCGTCCCCGTCCGGGTCGTACCGCAGCGGCCCCGCCGCCGCCTTCGTGGAGTACTGCTTGGCCTGCTTGGGCAGCGTGAGCGTCGGCGCGGGCCCGCTGGGCGCCGTCGGCCGGGTGATCCTGTGCTGCGGGCCGCTGTCGGCCTGCGCGTTCGTGCTCAGCGCCAGAGCGCCGAGAGCGAGGACGCCGGTGGTGCACACCGCGACGAGGCGGCGGCGCTTGGAAAAGCGCACCGGCTGTGCTTCGGACACAATCCCCCCTGGGATGTGAGTGTGATGAATGCCGAACCCGATGCGAAGACCCGTCCGGTTCGGACGCGGCGAGTCTAGGTGAGGGGTCCGACAGACCTTAGACCGCGTGCCGATCGAGCGCCCCTGAATTCACCGCGGCAACGCCGACTAGACTGGGGCGATGACCTGGCTGATCACCGGCGGAGCCGGATACATCGGATCGCATGTCGTCAAATCGATGGTGGACGGCGGAGAAAAGGTGGTCGTCCTCGACGACCTCACCGCCGGTGACACCGAACGGCTGCCGTCCGGAGTTCCGGTGGAGCGCGCCAGCGTCCTGGAC
Organism: Streptomyces sp. NPDC008079; assembly: GCF_042957385.1. Classification (NCBI taxonomy): domain Bacteria; kingdom Bacillati; phylum Actinomycetota; class Actinomycetes; order Kitasatosporales; family Streptomycetaceae; genus Streptomyces; species Streptomyces sp. NPDC008079. The sequence continues at coordinate 279,239 of NZ_JBIBIC010000008.1, read as the reverse complement.
CGGGCCGCGCTCGACCGGGTGCTGGCCGCGCACGCGGTCGAGGGCATCGTGCACATCGCCGCCCGCAAGCAGGTCGCCGAGTCCGTCGAGCGACCGCTCTTCTACTACCGGGAGAATCTGACCGGCCTTCAGACCCTGCTGGAGGCGGCGGTCGACGCGCGCGTGCGGCGCTTCGTCTTCTCCTCCTCCGCCGCGGTGTACGGCATGCCGGACGTCGAACTGGTCACCGAGGACACGCCCTGCGCGCCGATGAGCCCGTACGGCGAGAGCAAGCTCGCGGGGGAGTGGCTGATCGCCGCGGCCGGCCGGGCGCACGGCATGGCCACCGCGTCGCTGCGCTACTTCAACGTGGCGGGCACCGCCGCGCCCGAACTGGGCGACCGCGGCGCCGCCAACATCGTCCCGCTGGTCTTCCAGCGGATCTCGCAGGGCCGCCGCCCGCTGATCTTCGGCACCGACTACCCGACGCCCGACGGCACCTGCGTGCGCGACTACGTCCACGTCCAGGACGTGGCCGGCGCGCACCTGGCCGCCGCCCGCCGCCTGACCCGCGACCCCGAGGCGTCGCTGGTGCTGAACATCGGCAGCGGCCAGGGCGTCTCGGTGGCCGAGATGGTCGACCTGATCCGCGAGGTCTCCGGTCACACTGAGCTGGAACCCGAACTGGCCCCGCGCCGCGCGGGCGACCCGGCCCGTGTCGTGGCCTCCGCCGAGGCGATCGGCAGGGAGCTGGGCTGGACCGCCCAGTACGACGTGCGCGCGATGGTCACCTCGGCCTGGGCGGCCTGGCAGCTCCAGCACCCGCCGCGGTAGCCGGTCCTCCGGACGCGATCCGGAAACGGGCCGGAGAGGGACCGGAGGCGGCCGGGGGCCGGGGCGCGCGACGGCACCGGCCGGAGCGCCGGTTCGGGACAGGCGTGACAGCGGCGATACGAGGGACGTACGTGACAACGGCACGGCAGGACGTGGTGGAGGCCCGCAGGGTCGTGGTCAAGGTCGGCTCGTCGTCGCTGACCACGGCCGCCGGGGGACTGGACGCCGACCGGGTGGACGCGCTCGTCGACGTCCTGGCCTCGGTCCGCGGCTCGGGCACCGGCGCGAGCGCGGGACCGGGCGGCCGGCCGGACAAGGAGATTGTCCTGGTCTCCTCCGGCGCCATCGCCGCGGGACTCGCCCCGCTCGGCCTGGCCAGCCGCCCCCGCGACCTGGCCAGGCAGCAGGCCGCCGCCAGCGTCGGCCAGGGCCTGCTCGTCGCCCGCTACACCGCCTCCTTCGCCCGGTACGGCGTCCGCGTCGGCCAGGTGCTCCTCACCTCGGACGACGTCAGCCGCCGCGCCCACTACCGCAACGCCTACCGCACCCTCGACCAGCTGCTGGCCATGGGCGCGCTCCCGGTGGTCAACGAGAACGACACCGTCGCCACCGACGAGATCCGCTTCGGCGACAACGACCGGCTCGCCGCCCTCGTCGCCCACCTCGTCCGCGCCGACCTGCTGGTCCTGCTCTCCGACGTCGACGGCCTCTACGACGGCGACCCGCGTACGCCGGGCGCGACCCTGCTCACCGAGGTCGCCGGACCCGAGGACCTGGCGGGCGTCACCATCGGCAGCGCGGGCAAGGCCGGGGTCGGCACCGGCGGCATGGTCACCAAGGTCGAGGCCGCCAGGATCGCCGCCGAGGCGGGCATCCCCGTCGTCCTCACCTCCGCCGTGCACGCCGCCGACGCGCTGGCCGGGCGCCCCACCGGCACCCACTTCCACCGCACCGGCAAACGCTCCGCCGACCGGCTGCTGTGGCTCGCGCACGCCTCCACCCCGCGCGGCGCGCTGCGGCTGGACGCCGGGGCGGTCCGCGCGGTCACCGAGCGGCACAGCTCGCTGCTGCCCGCCGGGGTCACCGCCGTGGACGGCGACTTCGTCGCGGGCGACCCCGTCGACCTGCTCGACGAGGCGGGGCACGCGGTCGCCCGCGGACTGGTCAACTTCGACGCCCGCGAACTGCCCCGGCTGCTCGGCCGCTCCACCCGCGACCTCGCCGTCGAACTCGGCCCCGCCTACGAACGCGAGGTCGTCCACCGTGACGACCTGGTACTTCTGCGCCCCTGAGCCCCCGGAACCCTCGACTCCCCGGTCAATGTCCGGGGATCTCCTCAGGACCTTGGTTCGGGCCTTCTTGCCGAAAACGCCCCCGCGGCCCGCCGGAGCCTGGTCAACTTTGATGCGGAGGAGTCGTCAGCGCCTACCGGTGCGGACGGCGCTCGCGGAACGCAACCCACAGGGAGGCCGCCGGTGAGACGAGGGCGCCCAGGGCCATTGACCAGGGGTACGGGGGAACGCACGCTGGTCAGCGTCGGCAACGACATCAGTGACGACATCGACGGGGACCCCGAGCGGGAAGCGCTTCCCGCCGAACGAGCGATATCCCGGCTGTGGCACGTCACGCTCAGCGTCTCGGGCCCCGAGACCCCGCTGACCGAGGTCAGACGCGGTCTTGAGCAGCTCGCCCACGACCACCCCTTCCTGCTCACCAGCCGGTACGCCACCGACCACGCGGAGATCCGCTACTGGGAGGAGGCCCGCGACCTGCACGACGCCGCCGCCATCGCGCTGCGGCTGTGGGGCGAGCACCGCTCGACGGCGGGCCTGCCGCCCTGGGAGACCGTCGGCCTGGAAGTCATCGACCGCGCGACCTACCACCAGCGCGTCGCGGAGGGCTACGGACCGCCGCCGGCCGTCCCGGTGGGCGTACACCCGTTCTAGGGCCCGTCCCCGCGGAGCACTGTCGCGGGACCTGCCAACCGGCCGGTGGCGGGCCGGTACCCTGCTTCCATGACCCACCCGCCGCTGCCCTCGCCGCTGCCCAAGTCCCCCGTGCTGCTCGCCGCGTACCGCGCGCGGGCCGCCGCCGCGGACCTGGCCCCGCTGCCGCGGTCCGTCAAGGACGACGCCCTGCTGGCCATCGCGGACGCGCTGATCGTCCGCACCCAGGAGATCGTCGCGGCCAACGCCGAGGACGTGGCGCGGGCCCGCGCGGCCGGGACCGGCGACACCGTCGTGGACCGGCTCACCCTCACCCGTGAGCGGGTCGCGGCCATCGCCGCCGACGTCCGGCACGTGGCGGGGCTGCCCGACCCGGTCGGCGAGGTGCTGCGCGGCTCCACCCTGCCCAACGGGCTGGAGCTGCGGCAGGTCCGCGTCCCGCTCGGCGTCGTCGGCATCATCTACGAGGCCAGGCCCAACGTGACGGTCGACGCCGCCGCGCTCTGCCTGAAGTCGGGGAACGCGGTGCTGCTGCGCGGCTCCTCCTCCGCGTACGCCTCCAACACCGCTCTCATCACCGTGCTGCGCGACGCGGTCGGCGGCGCGGGACTGCCCGCCGACGCCGTCCAGCTCGTGCCCGGCGAGAGCCGCGATTCCGTCACCGAGCTGATGCGCGCCCGCGGCATGGTCGACGTGCTGATCCCGCGCGGCGGCGCCGCCCTGATCCGTACCGTCGTCGAGGGTTCGACCGTTCCGGTGATCGAGACCGGCACCGGCAACTGCCATGTGTACGTGGACGCCGAGGCCGACATCGACATGGCCGTGGAGGTGCTGATCAACTCCAAGGCACAGCGCCCCAGCGTCTGCAACTCGGCGGAGACCCTGCTGGTGCACCGCGACATCGCCGACCGCTTCCTGCCGCGCGCGCTGGACGCGCTCGCCGAGGCCGGGGTCACCGTGCACGGCGACCCGCGGGTGCAGGCGCTGGCCGAGAGCAGTGGCAGCAAGGCCACCGTCGTGCCCGCCACCGCGGAGGACTGGGAGACGGAGTATCTGTCCTACGACATCGCCGCCGGGGTCGTGGAGAGCCTGGACGCGGCCGTCGAGCACATCCGGCTGTGGTCCTCCGGCCACACCGAGGCGATCGTGACGTCCTCGCAGGCCGCCGCGCGCCGCTTCACCCAGCGGGTGGACGCCGCCGCGGTGCTGGTCAACGCCTCGACCCGGTTCACGGACGGCGGCCAGTTCGGCTTCGGCGCCGAAATCGGCATCTCGACCCAGAAACTGCACGCCCGCGGCCCCATGGGACTGCCGGAACTGACCTCCACCAAGTACGTCGTCACGGGTGACGGACACATCCGCTGACACCCGCCGACACGCGGAAGTGTCCTCCGGACGGCCCACAGACAGTCCGGATTCCCCTGCCCAAAGGACCAACTTCCGCATTACTCTGGACAGATGCCGGACGATGACGAGTTCGCCTCCGTAGTCCTCGACGAAGAATTCGTACGGTCCGCTCTGTTCCATGAGCCCTCGGCCAAGGAACGGATGCTTGCCGTCGCCGAAGGTCCCGCGCTACCGCCCGGCTGGCCGGGTCGGAATCGAGCCGGTGCTCACGCCGCTGTCCCCGAACTGGACGAAGCGGGAGTACCGGATTCCGACGACCTCTACCCGGCCGGACGGCCGTACCGCGGGAGCAGTACCCGCTGGCACCGTCCGGTGGCCTGGGCCCTGGCCGTGGTCATGGGCATAGGGGTGGTCGCCCTGACCTTCGCCGCGGTCTACCGCGGCGCGGGCGGCGCGACCCGACCACCGGTGGTCCCCCCGCCGTCCAGCGGCCCGGTCGGCACACAGAGCAGTCTGCCTCCGGTCGCCGCGAACCGGCTTCCCTGATCTCCTGTCATAAGTTGACCGGTACCAGGGCGTTTATTCGCACGCCCAGAGACTTAACCTTGTGATATGAGCGGGCCTGGAAATCCTCCTGAGGGCACGCCCGAGGGCGTCCCCGGAGGCGGTGAGGACGAGTACCGATCCGTCGTGTTCGACGAGTCGTTCGTCCGGGCTGCCCGGATCCAGGAGTTCTCCGCCCAGGAGCGGCTGGACGACGCCGACCGGGCGGTCCGCGTCCGGCACGCGCTGCCGCGCGGCCTCGCCCGGCAGGCGGTCGCCCTCATCACGCTCATCGTCGTCGCCTTCGGCTTCGCCATCTACATGGGCGTCAGGCACCCCTACAAGGGCCGCGGCCAGGACGCCACGGAACAGCTCAGGGCCACCGTGATCCCGCTGGTCCCGTCCGGCAAGGTCGCCTCGGTCTCCGCGACCGAGCCCTTCCGCGGACAGCGCGCGGAGGCGTACCGGGTCGGCGCCGAGGGCATCACGATGCCCGCGATCCACCGGATCGGCGACTACGGCGTGGGCGAGGTGACGCAGGCCTTCAGCACCGCGAAGCTCTATCTGACCGACTCGTCGATCAATCAGGAGACGGTCACCGGCGGCGATGTGAGCAGTGTCCGCGCCCTGCTCGACCCCGGACAGCTCGACCAGTTCGACAGCAGCCTGACCCGGCCGTACACCGACGGCACCCACGAGGCGACCGGCTGGCTGGTCCGCTTCGACCCGGCGGCGCGGGTGCGGCTGGTCCGGGACGGCATCCGCGTGCAGGGCACCCTGGACGCCACCGAGACCGGCGACGACGAGCTGGAGATCGCCGCGGACCACACCTTCGTCTACGCGCTGTACCGGCCGGGATTCGCCGACAACGCCGTGTCGCTGTTCACCGTGCGCCGCCAGATGCGATTCCGCTTCAGCCACGCCGACCTGCGCCAGCGCCAGATCCAGGTCGTCCAGGCCGATGTGGCGGCGGGACCGCTGGCCTGCGGCGCGGCCGTACAGAACTACTTCCGGCCGATACTGGCCGGCCAGTCGGCGCCCGGCGCGGTCGCCGGAGCCGATCCGTACCGCCACGACCGGCCGGTCGGCGCGGTCTGCGCCCCGCTGACCGACGCCACCACCGGGCAGCCGCCGGCCACCGCGAGCACGACGGCGCAGGGCGTGCGGCCGAGCAGCACGACGGCGCCGGGCGTGCTGCCGAACGCCACATGGCTGCCGCGGGGCGCCGCGGGCGCGCCCGGCGGGCCGGGAAGCCCCTCGGTCAGCCCATCCCCGGCTGCGGCTCGGACGGCGGCCCCGAGTCCTCGGGCGAGTCGCCCGAGCCTTCTGACGCCCCCGCCGCCCCGTTCGTCGAGCCCGAGCCTGTGAAGCGGTCGCGCAGCTTGCCGCCGATGTCGCCCGCCCCGGACGAGATGTCCCGGATCAGCCCCATCAGCGGGTCCTTGCTGCTCTTCACCGTATCGGCGTAATGCGTCGCGGACTCCTTGAAGGAGTCGTACACCGAGGTGTCCTTGTCCTCCTCGCGCCGCGGGTAGTGGCCGTCCATCAGCCGCTGGTAGTCCCGGCTGCCCGCCCACTTGCGCAGCTCGGCGGCGCGCACCGTGGTGAACGGGTGACTGCGCGGCAGCACATTGAGGATCTTCAGCACCGAGTCGCGCAGATCGCCCGCCGCCTCGAACTCGTCGGCCTGCTTCAAGAACGCGTCCACGTTCATCTCGTGCAGATGGTTGCCGCCCGCGATCTTCATCAGACCGCGCATCGACGCCTGCACGTCCTGACCGACCAGCAGACCGGCGCGGTCCGCGGACAGTTCCGACTTGCGGAACCACTCGCGCAGCGCGGTGACGATCGCCAGGATCGCCAGATTGCCCAGCGGGATCCACGCCACGCGCAGCGCCAGGCTGGTGAGGAAGAGCAGTATCGTCCGGTACACCGAGTGGCCGGACAGCGCGTGGCCCACCTCGTGGCCGACGACCGCCCGCATCTCCTCCTCGTCGAGCAGCTCGACCAGGCCGGTGGTGACCACGATGATCGGCTCGTCCATGCCGATGCACATCGCGTTGGGCTGCGGGTCCTGCGTCACGTACATCGCCGGGACCTTTTCCATGTCCAGGATGTAACAGGCGTCCCGCAGCATCGCGTTGAGATGCGCGAACTGCTCGTCGCTGACCCGCACCGAGTCCGACAGGAACAGCAGCCGCAGCGACCGCTCGGGCAGCAGACCGCTGAGCGCCTTGAAGACCGTGTCGAAGCCGCTGAGCTTGCGGAGCGCCACCAGCGCGGACTTGTCGGCCGGGTGCTCATACGCCCGCGACGAGATGCCGGGGAAGCGCTTGCGGTTGCGCCCCGGCAGGTTCTTCTGACCGTCCTGCGTGTCGTTCGGTCCATTCGGCACGGACATACTGGCCCAACCCCCTGATAGCCAACCGGTACATACTCTGGACGCGCGGAGCCTGCGCGAAGTTCCCTTCCGCCCGCCCGTACGATGTGCCGAGAGTCTTCTCCCCCGTCCCCGATATCGCAAAGGGTCCCGCTGATCATGTCGTCCAACGCAGCCTCCGCCCTGACCACACTCGCCGAGGGGGGCGGCAACCACAACAGCCTCAGCCCGTACGTGACCGGCTTCGGCGCACTGGCCGCCCTGCTGCTCCTGCTGTGGATCGTGACCCGCTTCAACCGGGACTGACCATGCCGGACGCGAAGCACCGCATCGGGGTGATGGGCGGCACCTTCGACCCCATCCACCACGGTCACCTGGTCGCCGCCAGCGAGGTCGTCAGCCTCTTCCACCTCGACGAGGTGGTCTTCGTGCCGACCGGCCAGCCGTGGCAGAAGAGCGACCAGAAGGTGTCGGCCGCCGAGGACCGCTACCTGATGACGGTGATCGCCACCGCGTCCAACCCGCAGTTCTCGGTGAGCCGCAGCGACATCGACCGCGCGGGCAAGACGTACACCATCGACACCCTGCGCGATCTGCGCGCCGAGCACCCGGGCGCCGAGCTGTTCTTCATCACCGGTGCCGACGCGCTCTCCCAGATCTTCTCCTGGCGGGACGCGGAGGAACTGTTCTCTCTCGCGCACTTCATCGGGGTCACACGCCCCGGGCATACGCTGTCGGACCCGGGCTTCCCCGAGGGCGGTGTCTCGCTCGTGGAGGTCCCGGCGCTGGCGATCTCCTCCACGGACTGCCGCCAGCGGGTGGCCAAGGGGGATCCTGTCTGGTACTTGGTTCCGGACGGTGTAGTGCGCTACATCGACAAACGCGCGCTGTACCGGGACGCGACCGGGTAGCTCCGCAACGAACCACGTGAAGGGGTTCCTCGTGAACGACGCAAACCCCCGTTGGCAGCAAGCCGAGGGCGGTCCTGAGAACGAGAGAGACCCTTACGCGCAAGACCCCTACTACCAGCAGCAGCCCTACGGTTACGACCCGTACGCACAGCCCCATCCCGCGCAGCAGCAACAGGGGCAGCAGCCGCAGCAGCAGGCCGCTCAGCAGGCGCCGCCGCACGTCCCCCAGCAGCAGCCGCACCCCGGTTACCAGGACCCGTACTACGGCGACCCCTCGCAGACCTACGCCGGCCAGCAGCAGGGCTGGATCCCGCAGCAGCCCCAACAGCCGTACTACGAACAGGGACCGGGCCCCGGCGGCTACGGCCAGGGCCAGGGCCAGGGCCACGCGCCGGGCCAGAGCCAGGGACAGGGCCAGGGTTACGGCGCGGGGCAGCCGCAGGCGTACGACACCGGGCAGCACACCGTCTACGAGACCGGCCAGCAGCCCCCCGTGTACGACACCGGCCAGCACGCGGTCCACGACACGGGCCGGCAGCAGCCGGTCTACGACACCGGTCAACAGCAGCCCGTCTACGACACCGGCCAGCAACCGGTCTACGACACCGGCCGGCACGCCGTGTACGAGACAGTGCAGCAGCCGCCGGTGTACGAGACAGGGCAGCAGCCGCCCGTGTACGACACCGGGCAACAGCCGGTCTTCCCCGAGGAGCCCGGGACGCGGCAGGCGCCGGCCGCCGCGGGCGGGGCGAAGGGGCCCGACGGGCAGTATCTGACCGAGCAGTTCGCCTTCATCGACGAGGACTCGGAGGAGTCGGAAGAGGTCATCGACTGGCTGAAGTTCTCCGAGTCGCGCACCGAGCGCCGCGAGGAGGCCAAGCGGCGCGGCAAGAACCGCAAGGTCGGCCTGATCCTGCTGGTCGTGCTCGCGATGCTCGGCGGCGTCGGCTATCTGTGGCAGGCGGGCAAGCTGCCCGGCCTCGGCGACTCGAAGGGCCCGGCCGCGGCGGCGGGCGGCGCGCAGAAGCGCGACGTCATAGTCGTGCACCTGATGCCGGTCGACAAGGGCGCGCCCGCCACCGCGCTCCTGGTGGACAACGAGACCAAGGGCCGCGGTACGACGGTCCTGCTGCCCAACTCCCTCAACGTCACCACGGAGGACGGCACGTCGACCACCCTGGACAAGGCGGTCGGCGACGGCGTCGGCCCGACCAGGGACGCCCTCAACTCGCTGCTCGGCTCCGACATCAAGGGCACCTGGCGGCTGGACACCCCGTATCTGGAACTGCTGGTCGACTCGCTCGGCGACGTCTACGTCGACACCGACGCCGAGGTGAAGGGCACCGGCAAGGACAAGGACAAGACGCTCGTCCGGCAGGGCAAGCAGACCGAGCTGACCGGCCAGGCGGCCGTCGCGTACGCCACCTACCTCGCGCCGGGCGAGCCGCAGACCAAGCAGCTCAGCCGCTTCGGGCAGGTCATGCAGGCGCTGCTGAAGAAGATGCCCAGCGACGCGGCGTCCGCGACCAAGACCGTCCAGTCGCTGGCCCAGATCCTCGACCCGTCACTGACCGACCAGCAGCTCGGCGCGTCGCTCGCGCAGCTCGCGGAGCTGGCCAAGACCGGCGCGTACGACACGGCGATGCTGCCGGTGCAGAAGGACGGCACGCTCACCGCGAAGACCAGCGACAGCGTCGTCAAGGACATCCTCGGCGGCACGGTCAAGACCTCCGACGCGACCGCGCAGGCCCGCGTGCAGATCAAGGACGCCACCGGCGACAAGAAGTCGGGCCCGATGGCGCAGGCCGCGATCGTCAACGGCGGCACGTACACCTATGTGCCGGGCGGCACGGCGGACAAGTCCCAGGCCCTCTCGCAGATCGTCTACGGCGACGACGCGCGGCTGGCCGCGGCCAAGGACGTCGCGTCCACCCTGGGGCTGCCCGCGAGCGCGGTGAAGAAGGGCACGGTGCCGGCGACCGCGGACATCTCGGTGGTGCTCGGCAAGGACTACAAGCAGACGGGCCAGTGAGCGCCCGCCGCGGGCTCCGGCTGCCGGTGACCGAGCATGGTGACCGGTCCGCGGCGATCGGCGCATGGTGACCGGCGCGCGGGCTCCGGCCCGTGGTGACCGGCGCGCGGTGATCGAAAAGGGGTCGGGGGCTGTCCGAGGGTCGTGAGACCCTTGGGTGACCAGCCCCCGACCCGAAAGTCTCCTCAGTGACCGCCACGGACCGTTCCATCGAGCTGACCCGTACCGCCGCCCAGGCCGCGGCCGACAAGCTCGCGCACGACATCATCGCCTACGACGTCAGCGACGTCCTCTCCATCACCGACACCTTCCTGGTGGCCTCCGCGCCCAACGACCGACAGGTCAAGGCCATCGTCGACGGCATCGAGGAGACCCTGGCCAAGGAGCTGGACGCCAAGCCGGTACGGCGCGAGGGCGAGCGGGACGGCCGCTGGGTGCTGCTCGACTACATCGACATCGTGGTGCACGTGCAGCACTCCGAGGAGCGGGTCTTCTACGCCCTGGAGCGGCTGTGGAAGGACTGCCCGGAGATCGAGCTGCCGCAGGACGCGGTCGCGACTCGCGGCAAGGGCGCCGAGCACGCCCAGGCGCAGGAGGCGCAGGACGAGGGAGACCTGAACTGAACGGGAACAAGGGCGGCCGTGGCCGCCGGATCGTGCTCTGGCGGCACGGCCAGACGGCCTGGAATCTCGAACAGCGCTTCCAGGGCAACACCGACATCGAGCTGACCGCCGAGGGCACGGCGCAGGCGCGCCGCGCCGCCCGGCTGCTCGCGGCGCTGCGGCCGGACGCGATCATCGCCTCCGACCTGCGCCGGGCCGCGGGCACCGCCGCGGAGCTTGCCGCGGTGACCCACCTGCCGGTCACGCACTACGAGGGCCTGCGCGAGACCTTCGCCGGAGCCTGGCAGGGCCTGACCCACACCGAGATCGTCGAGCGCTACGGCGAGCAGTACGCGGCCTGGAAGCGCGGCGAGCCGGTGCGGCGCGGCGGCGGCGAGCTGGAGACCGAGGTCGCCGACCGGGCCGCCCCCGTGGTGCTGACCGCCGCCGACAAGCTCGCCGACGACGGCGTCCTCGTCGTCGTCAGCCACGGCGGCACCATCCGCACCACCATCGGACGGCTGCTCGGCCTGGAGTCCACGAGCTGGGAGTCGCTCGGCGGCCTGACGAACTGCTGCTGGTCCGTCCTCGGCGAGGGCGCCCGCGGCTGGCGGCTGCTTGAGCACAACGCGGGCACCCTGCCGGAGCCGGTCCTCGGCGACGACACCTGAGCGCGCGCCGGACCGTGCTCGCGGCGGCCTCCGGACGGCCCTCGACCGGGTCCGGGACGCGTCCGCGCGCGGCGGTGCAGCGGATTTCGTTTCCGGCGCGCTCACCGGCTATGCTTCTTCTCGTCGCCGGGGAAACCCGCGCTGACGCGGGGCTGTAGCTCAGTTGGTAGAGCGCTTGCATGGCATGCAAGAGGTCCGGGGTTCAATTCCCCGTAGCTCCACAAGGTCGAGGGCGGAGTGTGCTCGCGGATAACGCGAGTCACCCCGCCCTCTGTCGTTTCTGCCCGGCTGCGCCTCGCGCCGCTGGGGCTTCGCCACCTGGAGCCCCGTGAGGTCGGCCGGGCCGGACGCCGAGGCGGGAGTACCCGGGAACAGGGTCCACACGCGACGTACGAAGGTCCCGTTCCCTCACCGGGGGAGCGGGATCTCTCCGTTCCGGCCCTCCCGCGTGGCCTGCTCGGCCTTCTCGCGCAGGATCTCGGAGAGCGGGCGGCCGTGCTCGGGGCAGCCGACGACCGGGTCGGGGATGGCCCGCAGGCGCTCGATCCGGCGGGTGTCCTGCGCGCCGAGCGGGGTGTAGACGACGATGCGGTGCTCGGCCATGCCGTCGATGCTCAGCTAGCTGGACGACAGATTGACGGTGCCGACAGCGTGGTGCCGGAAGACCTTGACCCGCCTGCCCGGCGCGGCCGCGGCCGCCGGGACCCCGGGGGCGGCGGGCGCGGTGCGGCGCGGTCTCGACCTGCCGGGCTTGGTCGTGCTCGGCGCCGCGGTGACGCTGCTCACCGTGCCGCTCGTCCTCGGGCAGGAGGAGGGCTGGCCGCTGTGGGGCTGGTTCTCGCTGGGCCTGAGCGTGCTGCTCTTCGCGCTCTTCACGGTGCTCGAAGCGCGGCTCGCCCGGCGCGGCGGCGCCCCGCTGGTGTCCGCGCGTGTGCTGCGGGCGCCGGGCATGCCGCGCGCGGTGACGGTGATCTCGCTGACGATGGCGGCCAACGCGGGTTTCCTCTTCGCCATCGCCCTGCACCTCCAGTCGGGCCTCGGCGACAGCGCGCTGCGCACCGGTCTGACCTTCGCGACCTGCGCGGTCGCCTTCGGCGCCGTCGGCCTCAACTGGCGTCGGCTGCCGGTGTCCTGGCGGCCGTGGCTCGCCCCGGCGGGCCTGCTGGTCGCGGCCGGGTCCTTCGCGGGCCTCGGGCTCGCGCTGCGCGGCGGCGGCCATGGCGGCGGTGTCGTCGGTCGGCGCCGTGGTCGCGGTCGAGTGGCGGCGGAGCGGGCGGCGCCGGGCCTGAGGCACGGGGCCTGTGCCGGTGCGTCCTACGCGTCCTGCGCGGCCTCCGCGTCCTCCGCGTCCAGGAACGGGTAGTCGGTGTAGCCGCGCTCGTCGCCGCCGTAATACGTGGCCCTGTCCGGGGTGTTGAACGGTCCGCCCGCGCGGAGCCTGCGCGGCAGGTCGGGGTTGGCGAGGAAGAGGGCGCCGTACGAGAGCATGTCGGCGGTGCCGTCCTCGATCAGCGCCAGCTCCTCCGGGCCCGAAGGGCGGCCGACCGTACGGGCGTTGAGGATGAGGGCGCCGGAGAAGCGTTTGCGCAGCTCCAGGGTGAGCGCCCGGTCGTCGTTCTCGATGAGGTGCAGATACGCGGGGCCGACCGCTTCGATCGCCTGGACCAGCGCGACATACGTCGGTCCCGGCTCCGGCTCGTGGAGGTCGCCGAGCGGATTGCCGGGCGAGACGCGCAGGCCCGTACGGTCGGCGCCGATCGCCCCGGCCACCGCCGTGACCAGCTCGACCGCGAACCGTATCCGGCGCTCGGGGGAGCCGCCCCAGTCGTCGGTGCGGACATTGGAGTTGGGCGCGAGGAACTGGTGCGCGAGATAGCCGTTGGCCGCGTGCACCTCGACACCGTCGAAGCCCGCCGTGATCGCGTTGCGGGCCGCGGCGGCGTGGTCGGCCACGGTCTGCCGGATGCCGTCCTCGGTCAGCTCCTCGGGGACGACGAACTCCTTCGGCCCGTCCCGCGTGTAGACCGTGCCCTGGGCGGCGACGGCCGAGGCGCCGACCGGTATGAGGCCGTCGGGCAGCAGGGAGGGGTGGCCGATCCGGCCGGTGTGCATGAGCTGCGCGAAGATCCGGCCGCCCGCCGCGTGCACGGCGTCGGTGACCCGGCGCCAGGCGGCGATCTGCTCGTCGCTGTGCAGACCGGGAGTGTCGGGATAGCCCTGGCCGACGGGGGAGGGCTGGGCGCCCTCGGTGACGATCAGCCCGGCGGAGGCGCGCTGCGCGTAGTAGCGCACGGCGGCGTCGGTCGGGGCGAGTCCGGGACCGTACGCCCTGCTGCGGGTCATCGGTGCCATGACGATACGGTTCGGCAGCCGCACACCGCCGAGGTCGAGGGGGTCGAACGCGGTGGTCAAAGCGGTCTCCAGGCTCGTCCGGCGGCGGGGCTCGTAGTCGGCCGAAAGCCACCGTAACCGCGGATCCGCCCCGGAAATGTTGAGGATTCATGAACTTCCGGCCGGAGCGGCCGGGGCGGCCGGGGCGGCCGGAGCGGGGGCGGGCGCCGTGACCAGGGGCGGCGCGGGGTCGGGAGCCGCCTCCGGAATCGGCGCCGGACGACGGCTTTCGGCGGTTGACACGCGCCTGGAGGGCATGGTGTACAGCGCGCGGACGGCCAGCGTGCCCGCCAGCGCCAGGAACGCCACGGCCGCCAGCGGATAACCGGCCGACAGCAGTATCTGCGGGCCGCTCTGCCGCAGCTCCAGCCGTCCGGGGCCGTGCGGCACCGCCCACAGCGCGAAGGAGCAGAAGAGACCGCAGGCCGCGGCCGTCCCGGCCGCCCACCGCCAGTCCCCGCGGCGCAGCGCCTCGGAGCCGAGCAGCACCAGTATCGGCACCGCCCACACCCAGTGGTGCGACCACGACACCGGACTGACCAGCAGCGCCGTCATGGCGCAGGCCACCGCCGCCCACGCGGGCCCGTACGGCAGCCGGTCCCCGGCCAGCAGCGCCGCGACGGCCACCGCGAGCCCGGCCAGACCCGCCACGGCGGCGCCCGCCAGCCAGACCGTCCCCGGGTCCCCGGTGTGCTGGAACCGGGCGACCACCCCGCGCAGCGACTGATTGGCGGTGTCCTCGCCGAAGCCGACCCGGTCCGGCGCGAGCACCACCCCCGTCCAGAACCGCCGCGAGTCGTACGGCAGCGCGAGCGCCGCGACCGCGACCGTACCGGCGAAGGTGCCGCCCGCCACCAGCGCGCGCCGCACATAGGGCGCGCCGCTTCCCTCCCGGCGCAGCGCCGCCGCCCCCGCCACGGCCAGGAAGACGGCGAAGAGCGCGGGCGTCAGCTTGATCCCGGCGGCGATCCCGATCCCGGCCCCCGCCCAGCGGTGCGCGGCAGGGCGGGTCAGGTCCCACAGCACCAGCACCGCGAGCAGCAGATTGACCTGCCCGTAGCGCAGGGTCGTCCACACCGGCTCGCACCACACCGCCGCCGCGGCCACGGCGAGCACCACCGCGGCCCGCGGCGCGCGTACCGGACGGCCGGCCAGCCGCAGCGACAGCGCGACCAGCGCCACCAGCAGCAGCAGATTCCCGGCCGTCGCCGCCGTCCGCATCGCTCCGGGCCGCAGCCACGTCAGCGGCACGAACAGCAGCGCGGCGAACGGCGGATACGTCGTCGGCAGCCGCGCGTACGTCGCCCGCATCGCGTACAGGTCACCGCCGCCGCGTACCGTCAGGCCCTCGGCCCGGTACACCATGAGGTCGATCATCGACACGTGCGCGCCGCGCTGCGCCGTCCAGAATCCGGCGAAGGACGCGAGGCAGCCGACCCCGGCCGCGGTCACCGCCGCCCGCCGCCGTACCGCGCCCACGCCACCACGCTCCTCCCGCCGTCACAGAACTCCGAGGTCGGAGGCCCGCCACCGGCCGGAAACGAGTTGGCGGTCCCGGCCCGCGGCCGTGTAATGTATCCCGAGTCGCCGGGCCCACCGCCCGACACCACGCGGGGCTGTAGCTCAGTTGGTAGAGCGCTTGCATGGCATGCAAGAGGTCCGGGGTTCAATTCCCCGTAGCTCCACGAGTGAGAGAGCGAGACCTGTCCGCAGATGGCGGACGGATCTCGCTCTTTTCCGTTGCGCGGCGGCCGGCTTCTGCGGCCCCCGCGGGGCGCGGCTTCGGACCGGCCGCGGGCCCGGTCTGCTCTGGCCGGCCGCGGAATCCGTCACCCGACCGGCCTGACGGCTGGTCAACTACCCTGGGCGCACAGGGCGGAAGCGACGGGGGAGAGACCTCTTGGACCAGCTGGACTGGCAGTTGATCGACCGTGAGTTCCTCGCCGGTCGGCGCGAGGCCTCGCGGGAGAGTCTGGTCCGCTACTTCGACGGTGCCCTGCCGACCTGGGAGACGGTGCTGGCGGACGTGCCGCGCCGCGAGGCGGTCTCGCGTATCACCGGGAATCTGCTGTACGAGCGCGGCTCGGCGAGCACCGTGCACCTGGTGGTGGGCCCCAGCGGCGAGGGCAAGTCGACGCTGATCCGGCAGGTCGCCGTCGATCTCGCGAGCAGCCACGAGGACTGGCGGGTGTACTGGCGGGACTCCGGCGACACCCTGGACCTGAAGTGGATCGCGGAGCTGGACCCGGACCGCAACACGCTCTTCGTCTCGGACGACGCGGAGAAGATCGCGACCGGCTGCTTCGACGTCCTGCGGCGGCTTGAGGGCCGCTCGGACCTGCACTTCCTGCTGGCCGCGCGGGACACCGACTGGCGGGCCGTCAGGGCCGACTCGCTGCCGTGGAACACGCTGAACGTCACGCCGAAGCGGATCGCCCTGCGCGGCCTCGGCAAGGACGGCGTGGACGCGCGGGAGATCGTCGAGGCGTGGACGCGGTCGCAGGCGCTCGGCCAGCTCGCCTCGTACAACCAGGTCGAGGACCGCGTGGCGGCGCTGCTCGCGGCGGTCCGCGGCGAGGAGGCCAGCCTGGAGGACGGCGCGCTGCTCGGCGGCATGCTCCGGGTCCGCGTCGGCGACCGGCTGGACGGCCATGTGCAGCAGATGCTCGGACGCCTGGTCCACTACCCGTTGAGCAACGGCCGCACGCTCGCGTACGCCTTCTTCATGATCGCCGCCCTGCACGGCATCAATGTGCGGGAGATGTCGCCGCGGCTGCTCGCCGAGGCGCTCAACATCGACGTGAGCCGGGTCGAGGAGGAGATCGTCATCCCGCTCGGCGAGGAGGCGGCGGCGGCCCGCGCGGGCGACCGGCTGCTCGTCAGGCACCGCGCGGTCGCCGAGTCGGCGCTGCGCGTCGCCCGCAGCCTCGGCGTCGACATGAAGGACATCTACGCGCGCCTGACCCGCGTCGGCATCCGCGTGGCGACCCGGCCCGGAAGCGGCCTGGACGCCAAGGAGTTCCGGTACATGTCGCAGAAGCTGAGCAGCTCGCCCGAGTACGCGATCGGCTCCGCCCGCGCGGCCGTGGAGGAGGAGCCCGACGACCTGCGCCGGGTGGTCAACCTCGTCGTGGTGCTGCGGCACAACGCCATGAACGACGAGCTGACGGCGGTCGCGCAGGAGCATGTCGGCCGGATCCGTACGATGGTCAACTCCCGTGAGGCGGCCCGGCGGTTCTTCTACGAGTGGTCGATCGCGGAGGGCAAGTCCGGCCGTCCCGAGATCGCCTGCTGGCTCACCGCGGTGTCGCTGGCCGATCTGGCGTGGGCCGATCCGCTGCGCGACGAGCGGGACGTCGAGTGGCGGATGGCCGGTTTCGTACCGGGGTTCAAGGCGCTGGCCGCGCGCACCGTGGACGAGCGGTTCGCGCGCGGGGTGCGCGCGGTCGAGACGCTGCTGCGCGGCTGGCCGGTCAGCCCGCGTACCGAGCGGGACATGGTCATGTACCGCTCCTACGCCAAGAGTCAGGGCGTGCCGGAGATGGACCGCGACACCTGCCGTACGGAGTTGACGGCCGCGGTCGTGGCCGCCTGGCGATTGCGGTCGCGTGAACTTCCCGACGTTCCCGCGGGATCGACCTTGCGCTTCCACCGGCTGTTCCAGAAGCTGGACGAGCACCCCGCCTGACCGGGCGGGCGGCCCCGACGGGCCCCGCGCCCGATCGGGCACGGGACCTGAACGGCCATACGCACGACGGGCGGTGGCTACCGTTCCTTGACCCGCTCTTGGGAAAACCATGCCCCTGACATGAACCGATCAGCGAAAGAGTGTCGCTCTGCGGTACGAGCCGTACGGATAGCGGCGACACCGCACTTCGCGACAACTCGCTTCGCATGGGGGTTTCATGAGATTTGAGCGCAAGAGAACGCGTGTGGGACTGGTGGCGGCCGCCGCGCTGCCCCTGGTCGCCGGCGCGCTCGCGCTTGGCACCCAGTCCGCCACGGCCGACCAGCCCAGCGGACGCCAACTCCTCTCCGGCACCAAGCCGCAGTGGGCCACCACCCAGGCAGACAAGGGCGCGACCGCGAACACCGGCAAGGTGTCCGTCCGCGTCTATCTGGCCGGACGGGACGCGAAGGGCCTCGCGGCCTACGCCAAGTCCGTCTCGGATCCGAACTCGGCTGACTACGGTCACTATCTGACCACCGCGCAGACCCAGTCGCGCTACGGTGCGACGAAGGCCCAGATAGCCGAGGTCACCGACTGGCTGAAGTCCTCCGGCCTGAAGGTGACCGCGACCTCCCAGCACTACATCGCCGTGACCGGTGACGTGGCCGCCGCGGAGAAGGCTTTCGGCACCCAGCTCCACAACTACTCCAAGGCGGGCCACACTTACCACGCCCCGGCGACCACGGCGTCCGCGCCCGCCTCGCTCAAGGGCGCGGTGCTGACCGTCACCGGCCTGGACAACGCACCCAAGAAGTCCAGCCACGACGACACGCTGCCGCCTCCGGACGCGGTCTTCAAGAACGCCGGACCCTTCTCCACGTACTTCGGCTCGAACACCAACAACAAGCTCCCCAACGCGTACGGCACCAAGGCGCCTTACGCGATCAAGGGCTACACCGGTGAGCAGCTCCGTGCCGCGTACGGCGCCGGCAAGTACACCGGCAAGGGCGTGACGGTGGCCATCACCGACGCGTACGCCTCGCCGACCATCGCCGCCGACGCCTCGCAGTACGCCAAGCGCAACGGCGACCAGAAGTACAAGAAGGGCCAGCTCTCGCAGGTCCTGCCGAGCGAGTTCACCAACACCGACGAGTGCGGCGCGTCCGGCTGGTACGGCGAGGAGACGCTCGACGTCGAGGCCGTGCACGCGGTCGCCCCCGACGCGAACATCGTCTACCTCGGCGCGGCCTCCTGCTACGACGACGACTTCCTCGACACGCTCAACAAGGTCGTGGACGGCCACCTGGCCGACATCGTCTCCAACTCGTGGGGCGACGTCGAGGCCAACGAGACCCCGGACGTGGCCGCGGCCTACGACCAGGTCTTCCAGCAGGGCGCTGTCGAGGGCATCGGCTTCTACTTCTCCTCCGGTGACAACGGCGACAACGTCGCCTCCACCGGTGTGAAGCAGGCCGACACCCCCGGAAACTCCGACTGGGCCACCTCCGTCGGCGGCACCTCGCTGGCGGTCGGCAAGAACGACAAGTACAAGTGGGAGACCGGCTGGGGCACCGAGCGCGCCCCGCTGTCGGCCGACGGCAAGTCCTGGGTGGGCTTCCCCGGCCCGTACACCTCGGGCGCGGGCGGCGGCACCAGCAAGCTGTACGCGCAGCCGTACTACCAGCGCGGCGTCGTCCCCGACTCGCTGGCGCTCGCCAACGGCGGCACCGTCAAGCAGCGTGTCGAGCCCGACATCGCCGCGGTCGCCGACCCGAACACCGGCTTCCTCGTCGGTCAGACCCAGACCTTCCCCGACGGGTCGCTCCAGTACAGCGAGTACCGGATCGGCGGCACCTCGCTCGCCGCGCCGGTGATCGCGGGCGTCCAGGCGCTGTCGCAGCAGGCCCGTAACGGCATCGCGATCGGCTTCGCCAACCCGCTCATCTACAACAAGTACGGCACGTCCGCGTACCACGACGTGACCGACCACCCGCTGGGCCAGGGCCAGGGTCTCGCCGTCGTGCGTGTCGACTTCGCGAACGCCTTCGACGCCTCGGACGGCACGATCACCTCGCTCCGTACCCTCGGTGCGGACGCGTCGCTGCACGCCACGGTCGGCTACGACGATGTCACCGGCGTCGGCACCCCGGGTGCCGACTACGTGAAGTCGTACCTGCCGCCGAAGAAGAACGGCAAGCACTGAACGGTGTGACGCGGTTCTGAGAACGGTGTGACGCGGTTCTGGTCCGACGCGCCTCCGCGTTTCGGACATGGTTCTACGCCGATCCGGCGCGGATCCGAGGCGTGCGGACGCGCTTCGGAAGCGTTTCGGACGCGGTGAAGCGGGGCCCGTACCGGGGAGCGATCCTCAGTGCGGGCCCCGCCCCCGCTGCGGTAACCTGATGCCATGCGAGCTGTGAGCCTCCTGCTTAGCGAGCCGCGCTGACCGAGAACCCCGTCAGTGCGGCACCCCTCCTGCGCGAGGGGCTTTTTTGTTTCCGCAGGCAGCGACGGGCAGCAGGCTTCCGGGCCGCAGCCGTCAAGACATCGATGGAGTACCGAGGACGATGAGCGAGATCACCCCGGCCGCCGAGACGGCTGCGCCCCACCGCTACACGGCCGAACTGGCCGCGGACATCGAGGGCCGCTGGCAGGACTTCTGGCAGGCCCACGGCACCTACGAGGCGCCGAACCCCAGCGGCGACCTGGACGGCGACCCCGAGACGGCCGCGCGCCCCAAGAAATTCATCATGGACATGTTCCCGTACCCCTCGGGTGCGGGACTGCACGTCGGCCACCCGCTGGGCTACATCGCGACCGACGTCTACGCCCGCCACCAGCGGATGACCGGCCACAATGTGCTGCACACCCTGGGCTTCGACGCCTTCGGCCTGCCCGCCGAGCAGTACGCCGTACAGACCGGCACCCACCCGCGGGTCACCACCGAGGCCAACATCGTCACGATGACGGCGCAACTGCGGCGGCTGGGCCTGGGCCACGACAAGCGCCGCTCCTTCGCCACGATCGACCCCGAGTACTACCGCTGGACCCAGTGGATCTTCCTGCGGATCTTCAACTCCTGGTACGACGAGGAGGCCGCCCGCGCCCGCCCGATCAGCGAGCTGGTCGAGCAGTACGAGGGCGGCGTCCGCGCGACCCCCGACGGCCGCGCGTGGGCGGAGCTGACCGTCGCCGAGCGCGCCGGTGTCCTGGACGGCCACCGGCTGGCGTACGTCGCCCAGTCGCCGGTCAACTGGTGCCCCGGACTGGGCACCGTGCTGGCCAATGAGGAGGTCACCGCCGACGGCCGTTCCGAGCGCGGCAACTTCCCCGTCTTCAAGGCCAATCTGCGCCAGTGGATGATGCGCATCACCGCGTACGCCGACCGGCTGCTGGACGACCTGGACCTGCTGGACTGGCCCGAGGCCATCAAGCAGCAGCAGCGCAACTGGATCGGGCGCAGCGAAGGCGCGCGCGTCGACTTCCCCGTGGCCGGCGCCGACCGCCCGATCACGGTCTTCACCACCCGTCAGGACACGCTGTTCGGCGCCACCTATATGGTGCTGGCCCCCGAGCACGACCTGGTGGACGCGATCGTCCCCGACGCCTGGCCCGAGGGCACCCACCAGGTGTGGACCGGCGGCCACGCCACGCCCGCGGAGGCCGTCGCCGCCTACCGCAAATTCGCCTCCTCGAAGTCCGACGTGGAGCGGCAGGCCGACGCCAAGGAGAAGACCGGCGTCTTTACCGGCGCCTTCGCCGTAAACCCCGTCAGCGGTGAAAATGTCCCCGTCTTCATCGCGGACTACGTGCTGATGGGCTACGGCACCGGCGCCATCATGGCCGTGCCCGCCCACGACGCCCGCGACTTCGCCTTCGCCCGCGCCTTCGAACTGCCGATGCGCTGTGTCGTGGCCCCCACCGACGGCCGCGGCACCGACCCTGCCCAGTGGGACGACGCCTTCGGGTCGTACGACGCGACGATCGTCAACTCGGCCGGGTCCGGGGTGTCCCTGGACGGCCTGGGCGTGGTCGAGGCGAAGGCCGTGATCACCGCCTGGCTGGCCGAGCGCGGCATCGGCGAGGGCACCGTCAACTACCGGCTGCGCGACTGGCTGTTCAGCCGTCAGCGCTACTGGGGCGAGCCCTTCCCCGTCGTCTACGACGAGGACGGCGTCGTGCACGCGCTGCCCGACTCGATGCTGCCCGTCGCCCTGCCCGAGGTCGACGACTACAGCCCCCGCACCTTCGACCCCGACGACGCGGACACCTCCCCGGAGCCGCCGCTGTCGCGCAACGAGGACTGGGTGACGGTCGAGCTGGACCTGGGCGACGGCGTCCGCACGTACCGCCGCGAGACCAACACCATGCCCAACTGGGCCGGTTCCTGCTGGTACGAGCTGCGCTACCTGGACCCGCACAACAGCGAGCGGCTGGTCGACCCGGCCATCGAGCAGTACTGGATGGGCCCGCGCGAGGGGCAGCCCGCGGGCGGCGTCGACCTGTACGTCGGCGGCGCCGAGCACGCGGTGCTGCACCTGCTGTACGCCCGTTTCTGGCACAAGGTGCTGCACGACCTGGGCCACGTCTCGTCCGTGGAGCCGTTCCACCGGCTGTTCAACCAGGGCATGATCCAGGCGTTCGTCTACCGTGACGCGCGCGGCATCGCGGTGCCCGCTGTCGAGGTCGAGGAGCGGGACGGCGGCTGGTTCTACCAGGGCGAGCCCGTCAGCCGTGTGCTGGGCAAGATGGGCAAGTCCCTGAAGAACGCCGTGACGCCCGACGAGATCTGCGCCGAATACGGCGCCGACACCCTGCGCCTGTACGAGATGGCGATGGGCCCGCTGGACGTCTCCCGCCCCTGGGACACCCGCGCGGTCGTCGGCCAGTACCGGCTGTTGCAGCGCCTGTGGCGCAATGTCGTGGACGAGGCCACCGGCGCGGTGACCGTCTCCGAGGCCGAGCCCGACGAGGCCACGCTGCGCGCGCTGCACAAGGCGATCGACGGTGTCACCGGCGACATGGCGGGCCTGCGCTTCAACACCGCCATCGCCAAGATCACCGAACTGAACAACCACCTGACGAAGACGGGCGGCCCCGTGCCGCGCGCCATCGCCGAGCCCCTGGTGCTGCTGATCGCGCCCCTGGCGCCGCACATCGCCGAGGAGCTGTGGAGCAGGCTGGGCCACACCTCCTCCCTGGTGCACGAGCCCTTCCCGGTCGCCGACCCCGCCCTGGCGCAGGACGAGGCCGTCGTGTGCGTCGTCCAGATCAAGGGCAAGGTCAGGGCACGGTTGGAGGTTCCTCCGACCATTTCCGACACCGAGCTGGAGGCCCGGGCGCTGGCCGACCCGGCCGTCGTCGCGGCGCTGGGCGGTGCGGCGGTGCGCAAGGTGATCGTGCGGGCGCCGAAGCTGGTCAACATCGTGGTGTGAGGCCGCGGCTTCTTCGCAGGGGCGCCGCCTCGCGGAGCGCGACCCTTAAGGGGCAGGTTGGGGGATCGGCCGGATCCCGCGGCCTGCCCCTCCCGTTTACGGTGGAGACGTCTACGGTGGATGGTGGAGTGTCCGCCGTTCGAGGTTGGAGGAGAGCGCCCGTGGAAATCGCAGGCTTCGTCGTCCTGGTGCTCTTCCTCGCCTTCGTCACGCTCGGGGTCGTGGCCACCGTCAAGACCGTGCGCGCCGCGCGCCGCGGTGTCGCCCGCGCCTCGGCCCAGGCGCGCCGCGCCATCGAGGACACCCAGCTCAAGGCCCGCCGCTACACCACCACCGGCCCCGCGGGCCAGGTCGCGCAGCTCCGTCTCGACCTGCGCACCGCCATCGACAGCACCTTCCGCGCCCTCGAACACGACCCGTCGCTGACGGAGGCCGCCGGTCTCATGGCCCGCCTCAACGACCACGCCCGCACCCTCGACCGCGAGCTGGCCCTCCTGGAGCGCGAGCCCGACCGCGCCCGCCTCGCCGCGCTCCTCCCCGACCTCTCCACCCGCGCCCACCGCATCACCCACTCCGCGGACTCCCTGCGCTGGGCCGCCCAGGACCGCGCCCACCAGTTCGCCTCCGACGACCTCACCGCCCTCCGCCACCAGATCGACATCGAATCGGCCGCCCTCCGCCACTGGGAGCCTGCGGCTCCGCCGAAGCTGAGCCCGACTGCGGAGTAGGCCCTTTGGCGGGGTGCGAGGGGTGAGCTGTTGGCGGGGTGTCAGGGGTGAGCCTTTTTGGCGGGCCGCCAGAAGCCGAATGCGGCCCGTTCGGCGTGTGCGACCGAGCCCGAGCCTGGCGGGGGTGCCAGAGGCGACGTGTCAGCCCGTCCGGCGTGTGCGGGCGGGCCCCGGGGCTGGGGCGGGGCTGGGGCTGGGTACCAGAAGCGAACCATCAGCCCGTCAGGCGTTTGTGGGGCACTTCCCGGCGGCAGCCGGGGGAGACCGGCCCGCCCGGCAGTGAGGGCCCGAGTACCGCCCCGACCTGCGCACCGGTAACCTCCCCGTCATGTCCCCGCATGTCGCCATCGTCACGGATTCCACGGCCTACCTCCACCCCGAGGCCGTGCGCCGGCACAACATCTCCGTCGTGCCGCTCACCGTGGTCATCGGCGACGAAGCCCTCGAAGAGGGCACCGAAATCTCCGCCCCCGCCGTGGCACGAGCCCTCCAGCGGCGACATCCGGTCACCACCTCCCGCCCGTCCCCGGCCGAATTCGCCGCCGTCTACGAGGCCGTCGCGGACGCGGGCGCGGAGGCGATCGTCTCGCTCCACCTGTCCGGCGAGTTCTCCGGCACCTACGACGCGGCGCTGCTCGCGGCGAAGGAGGCGGCGGTACCGGTGCGGGTGGTCGACACCGGAATGGTCGCGATGGCGCTCGGCTTCACCGTCCTCGCGGCGGCCGAGACGGCGGAAGCGGGCGGCACCCCGGACGACATCGTCGCCGCCGCCGAGAAGCGGGCCGACGCCACCTCCGCGTACTTCTACGTCGACACGCTCGACTATCTGCGCCGGGGCGGCCGGATCGGCGCCGCCCAGGCGCTGTTCGGTTCCGCTCTCGCCGTGAAGCCGCTGCTGCGCCTCGTCGACGGCCGGATCGAGCTGATGGAGAAGGTCAGGACGGCCTCCAAGGCGATCACCCGGCTGGAGGAGATCGTCGTCGAGCAGGCGGGCACCCGCCGGGTGACCCTCGCCGTCCACCACCTCGCCTCCGCCGACCGCGCGGCGGCCCTCGCGGACCGGCTGCGGGAGCGGGTGCCGGGCCTCGACGACCTGGTGGTCAGCGAGGTGGGCGCGGTGATCGGCGCGCACACCGGGCCGGGGCTGCTCGGGGTCGTCATCTCGCCGCACTGAGCGGGGTGGGTGCCCGTTGGGGGCATGGGGCTTCGGCGGCGTGGGCGACCTGCGCGGTGTGAGCGCTGTGCGCGGCCTGCGAGGTGCGTGGCCTGCGAGGTGCGCGCGGTGTGAGCGGTCGGCGGGGCCGTCGGCCGGGGGCCTGAATCACCCTCACGGGTGACGGAGTTATCCACAATCGCCGAGTTGTCCACAGATTCAGACCAAGATCATCTATCGGCGGTGATCGGGTCCAGCATCGGACCCATGAACTCTCTGGAACCGATCCGCACCGCCATCCGTCCGCGACGAAAGTCCGGCCCCGACCCGGCCGAGGTGCGCGAACGCGCCGCCGCGCTGTTCGGTACGGCGGTGGAGCGCGGCGCGCGGGAAGGGCCGCCGGGGGCGCGGTCGGAACCACCGGAACGGTCGGGGCCGTCGCCTGAGTCCACGCCTGCGCCCACGCCTGAGTCCACGCCTAAGCCCACGCCTGAGTCCACGCTTGAGCCCTCGGCCAAGTCCTCGCCTGAGCCGCTGCCGCTGCCGCTGCCGCTGCCTCTGTCCGAGCGGCCCGCGGCGGCCGAGGAACCGACCGGTCGGGTACGACGCCTGCGCACCTGGCTCTTCGTCCGCTGCGGGCTGGAGTTCAAGACGGTGCTGGCGTTGGTGGCCGTACTGGTCATCGCGGGTGGCCTCGCGGTGCAGCACTTCGTGGCGGGCCGCCCCCGGACGATCGCGGTGCCGCCGCCGCTGTCGTCGTCGGGGAGGCCGCTGACGGCCATGGGCGCCTCGGCCATGGCGTCGGCGGCCACGACCACCCCCGCGCCGAAGCTCACCGTGGACATCGCGGGCAAGGTCGCCAAGCCGGGGCTACGGCGGCTTCCTTCCGGCTCGCGCGTCGCCGACGCCCTCTCCGCCGCCGGCGGCGCCCTCCCCGGCACGGACACCGGCACCCTCAACCTCGCCCGCCCCCTCACCGACGGCGAACAGATCCTGGTCGGCATCGCCCCGGCCCCCGGTGCCCCGGCCGATCCCGGCGACCCCGCCGCCGCCCCCGGCTCCCCGGTCAGCCTCAACTCCGCCACCGCCGCCCAACTCGACGCCCTGCCCGGCGTCGGCCCCGTCCTCGCCCAGCACATCCTCGACTTCCGCACCCAGCACGGCTCCTTCACCTCCGTCGACCAACTGCGCCAAGTCCCCGGCATCGGTGACCGCAAATTCACCACCCTCAAGCCCCTGGTCCACCCATGACCCGCCCCGTGCCCGGCAGCGACGACCCGGAGGGCGCTGGACCCGCGGCGAGCGAGCGGGCCGCTGTGCACGCGGCGGCGGCTTCGCGGCTCGGGGCCGCGAACCCACGGCAGGAGGGGCCGCCGGACTGGCGGTTGGTGGGCCCCGCGGTCGCGGCGTGGGGCGGGGCGGCGGTCGGGCCGGGGCTGGGGACGCGCGTCGGGATCGGGGTGGTGCTGGCGGCGCTCCTCGCGGGCGCGGCGCTGTTGGTGGCGGCAGGCGTGAGGGGCGGCGGGCGGCGGGAGTTGGGGGCGGCGCTGGCGGCGGTGGTGCTGTGCGGGGCGGTGGGGGCGGGCGCGGCCGTGCTCGGGGAGGCGGACCGGTATCGGGGGCCGGTGGCGGGGATGGCCGAGCGCGGGGCGGTGGCGGAGGTCGAGCTGCGGGTGACAGGCGACCCGACGGAGGCCCGCCCACGGGTCCGGGGAGCCGCACAGGCGCCACGGACGGCCGTCGTCGGGGGAGAGGCGTTACGGGTCGGCGGCACGCGCGTCCGGACGCCGGTGGTGGTGCTGGCCGAGGGGGACGTCGGGCGGTGGCTGAAGCTGCTGCCGTCCACGACGATCGCGGTCACGGCCCGGCTGGCCCCGGCGGACCGGCCGGGGGACAGGGCCGCCGCCCTGCTCAAGGCGCAGGGACCGCCCCGCGTCCTGGCACCGCCGAGCCTGCCGCAGCGCGTCGCGGGCCGACTCCGCGCGGGCCTGCGGGAGGCGAGCCGCCCACTGCCCGCGGACGCCAGAGCGCTGCTGCCGGGGCTGGTCGTGGGCGACACCACGGGCCTCACACCCGACCTGAAGGCCGCCTTCCGGGCCACCGACCTCACCCACCTCACGGCCGTCTCCGGAGGCAACCTCACGATCGTCCTGATCCTGCTGATCGGACCGCCGGGTGTGGCGATCAGGGCCGAACGACGCGGCCTGGCCGCCTCCTTGGGGCTGCCGCTCCGGCTGACGGCGCTGCTCGGCACGGGCCTGACGCTCGGATTCGTACTGGTCTGCCGACCGGACCCGAGCGTGTTGCGGGCCGCCGCCTGCGGGCTGATCACGCTGCTGGCCATCGGCACCGGCCGCCGCCGGTCCCTGCTCCCGGCGCTGGCCGCGGCGGTGCTGCTGCTGGTGCTGTACGAGCCGGAGCTGGCCCGCTCCTACGGCTTCGCGCTGTCGGTGCTCGCCACGGGCGCGCTGTTGACGCTGGCGCCCCGCTGGAGCGAGGCGTTACGGGCCAGGGGGGTGCCGCCGAGGCTGGCGGAGGCGCTGGCGGCGGCGGGGGCCGCGCAGGCGGTGTGCGGCCCGGTGATCGTGCTGCTGTCGGCTCGCCTCAGCCTGGTCGCGGTGCCGTGCAATCTGCTGGCGGAACCGGCGGTGGGTCCGGCCACGGTCCTCGGGTTCGGGGCACTGGCGCTCGCCCCAGTCGCGTTGCCCGCCGCCCGCGCGCTGGCGTGGCTCGCGGGCTGGCCGACCGGCTGGATCGCGGCGGTGGCCCGGCACGGCGCCGCGCTGCCGGGCGCCGAGGTCGCCTGGCCGGGCGGCTGGGCGGGCGCGGCGCTGCTGGCGGTGCTGACGGCGGCCGTCGTGGTCGGCGGCGGGGTGCTGCGGCGCAGGCCGTGGCTGTGCGTGGTGTGCGCGTTCCTGCTGCTGCTCGCGCTGGTGCGGCCGGTGGAGCTGCCGAGGTTCGTGGCGGGCTGGCCGCCGGGCGGCTGGCGGTTCGCGATGTGCGACGTCGGGCAGGGCGACGCCCTGGCGCTGTCGGCGGGTCCGGGCGCGGCGGTCGTGGTGGACGCGGGGCCAGAGCCGGACAAGGTCGACCGCTGCCTGCGCGACCTGCGCGTCACCTCCGTGCCGCTGCTGATCCTGACGCACTTCCACGCCGACCACGTGGACGGTCTGCCGGGGGTGCTGCGGGGCCGCAGGGTGGGCGCGATCGAGACGACGGTGCTGGGCGAGCCGCCGCGGCAGGCCGTGGCCGTACGGCGGGAAGCGGCGGCGGCCGGGGTGCCGATGGTGCTCGCGGCGGCGGGGGAGCGGCGCGGTCTCGGCCCGCTGGAGTGGCGGGTGCTGTGGCCGCCGCCCAGTGCGGCGGCGCTGCCCGACAACGGGCCGAACGACGCCAGTGTGGCGCTGCTGGTCCGCACCGGCGGTCTGACGCTGCTGCTGATGGGCGACCTGGAACCGGCCGCGCAGGAGCGGCTGTTGGCGCAGGCGCCGGATCTGCCGCGGGTCGATGTCCTGAAGGTGGCGCACCACGGTTCGGCGTATCAGGACAAGGAGCTGTTCGACCGGGTGCGGCCGCGGCTCGCGGTGATCTCGGTCGGCGCGGACAACCCCTACGGTCATCCGGCGGCCCGGACGGTCGCGGCGCTGCGGGCGCTGGGGGCGGTGGTGCTGCGGACGGACACCGACGGGTCGATCGCGGTGGCCGAGGACGGGCGGGGGGAGCTGCGGACGACCGTGGCCGGGAAGGGGGCAGGGATGTAAAGGATTCTTTGTAAAGGAGTGCTTGTAAGGGAAGCTTTCTAAAGATAGCTTTAGATACATGGAGGACAAGCCGATGGAGTCCAAGGTCCAGCTCACCGACCCGCGCGCCCTGCGCGCCTACGCGCACCCCACGCGGATGTCGCTCGTCGGGCTGCTCCGCCGCGAGGGGCCGTTCACGGCGACGCGGGCGGCGGAGCTGACCGGCGAATCCGTCGCCAGTTGCTCGTACCACCTGCGGATACTCGCCAAATACGGCCTGGTGGAGGAGGCACCGCCAGGACCCGGGCGGGAGAAGCCGTGGCGGGCGACGGCCGAGTTCACGAGTTGGCCCGGCTACTCCGAGGACACGGCGGTCGCGTCGGCGGCCGAGGCGCTGACGGTAGCCGTCGCCGAGAACTACTTCCACCGGATGACGCGGGCCATCGAGACGCGCGGCGCACTGCCCCGGAAATGGCAGGAGGCCGAGCGCTTCACGGACACGTCCCTGTATGTGACGCCCGACGAACTGACCGCGCTCGGCGAGGAGATCGACGCGCTCCTGGCCCGGTACGCCGAGCGGATCAACGACCCGGCCCGCCGCCCCGAGGGCGCCCGGCGGGTGCCCTACCTCCAGATTGGCTACGTCGACCCCGAGCACCCCGAGCACCCCGAGGACGGCCGCCCTCCGGAACCCGACCCCGAGGAGAGGTGAGCGCCGTGGTGCCGGAACTGCTCAGGCAGCGCCCCTTCCGGCGGTACTGGACGGGCCAGACCGTCTCGCTGCTCGGTGACCAGATCACCTTTTTGGCCATTCCGCTCGCCGCCGTCCTCGTGCTGCACGCCGACGCGGCTCAGATGGGCTGGCTGTCGATGGCGGGTCTGCTGCCTGCGCTGCTGTTCTCGCTCCCGGCCGGGGCCTGGGCCGACCGACGCGGTCGCCGCAGGCAGACCATGATCGCCGTCGACCTGCTGAGGGCGGCCCTGATGGTCTCGCTCCCGGTGGGTTACGCCCTCGGGGTGCTCACCCTGGCGCAGCTCTACGCGGTCGCCTTCGCCGTCGGCACGCTCGCCGTCGTCTTCGACGTCTGCAACGCCACGCTGTTCGTGTCGCTGGTGCGCCCCGAGGAGTATGTGCGGGGCAATTCGCTGACCAGCGGCAGCCGGGCCTTCTCGTTCGTGGCGGGCCCCAGTGTCGGCGGCCTGCTCGTGCAGGTGCTCGCCGCACCGCTCGCGCTGCTCGCCGACGCCTGCTCGTATCTGGTCTCGGCCGTGCTGCTCGCGCGGATAGACCCGGTGGAACCACCGGCCGCGCCGCCGCGCAAAGGGCACTTCACGGCGGGGCTGCGCTTCATCGTCCGCTCCCGCGTGCTGCGCCCGCTCGCGGCGGCGGCTGCGACAGTGAACTTCTTCAACTTCGTCTTCCACACCCTGGTGATCCTCTACGCCGTCGAACAGCTCGGCCTGAACGCGGGGCTGTTGGGCATGGCCATCGGGGCCGGTGCGGTCGGCAGCGTGATCGGCGCGGTGCTCACCGGACGGATCGCCCGGTCGATCGGGGTCGGGCCGACCCTGGTCCTGGGATTCATAGGGTTCCCCGCGCCGCTGATCCTGATCCCGTTGGCGACCGGGCCGACACCGATGCTGCTCGCCGCCTTCTTCGCCGCTGAATTCGCCTCCGGCTTCGGCCTGATGCTGCTCGACATCGCCAGCGGCTCCTTGCAGAGCGCCGTCATACCCGACGCCCTGCGCTCACGGGTCAGCGGCGCCTTCCGCACCGTCAACTACGGTGTCCGCCCGCTCGGCGCGCTCGTCGGCGGCACCCTCGGCAGCGCGATCGGACTGCGCCCGACGCTGTGGATCGCCACCGTCGGCGGCCTGCTCAGCGTGCTGTGGCTGCTGCCCTCGCCGATACCGCGCATACGCGAACTCCCCGACGAGGAGCCCGACCCGGCGGCGGAAGCGCAAGCGGAGACGGAAGCGGCGGCGGATCGGAAGACGGCGGCAGCGACGTAGGCCCGCGCAGGCCGCCCCGCGCAGGCCGTCCCGCGCACGCCGCCCCGCGTACCCCGCCCCGCGTACCCCGCCCCGCTACTCCAGCCAGCCCTCGAACTGCGCGGCCAGCGCGTCCAGCGCCGACGTGTCGAGACGGGCGTCGCTGTCCTCGACGACCACCAGCCACTGGGCGTCCTCGGCGTCGTCCTCGCCCGCGAGGGCGTCCCGGACCAGGTGCGGTTCCTCGCGCAGGGCGAAGCGCGCGGTCAGCAGCTCGGCGACCTCCTCCGCGGCGTCGCGGTCGGGCAGCACCAGCACATGTCGTACGTCGCTCACCGCACCAGTGTCCCCGACGCGGTGCGGCGATGTCCGACCCCCGTGGGATGCTGGGCGGCGATGGCCAGGAAGACTGCTTCAGACGACCCGCTCGCTCCGCTCACGCTCGCCGTGGGCCAGGAGGACCTGCTGCTCGACCGCGCCGTGCGCGAGGTGATCATGGCGGCCCGCGCGGCCGACGCGGACACCGATGTGCGGGACCTGGCCCCCGAGGCGCTCCAGCCGGGCACGCTGGCGGAGCTGACCAGCCCGTCGCTGTTCGCCGAGCGCAAGGTCGTGGTGGTGCGCAACGCGCAGGACCTGTCGGCGGACACGGTCAAGGACGTCAAGGCGTATCTGGCCGCGCCCGTCGAGGAGATCACGCTGGTCCTGCTGCACGCGGGCGGCGCCAAGGGCAAGGCGCTGCTGGACGCGGCGCGCAAGGCCGGGGCGCGCGAGGTGGCCTGCCCGAAGATGACGAAGCCCGCGGACCGGCTGGCGTTCGTGCGCGGCGAGTTCCGTACGCTGGGCCGCTCCGCGACGCCCGAGGCCACCCAGGCCCTGGTCGACTCGATCGGCAGCGACCTGCGGGAGCTGGCGAGCGCCTGCGCGCAGCTCGTCGCCGACATCGAAGGCACCATCGACGCGGCCGTGGTCGCCCGCTACTACACCGGCCGCGCCGAGGCCACCGGCTTCGAGGTCGCCGACCTCGCCGTCACCGGCCGTACCGCGGAGGCGCTGGAGCGGCTGCGCTGGGCGCTGTCCGTCGGCCAGCCGCTGCCCGGCATCACCTTCGCGCTGGCTTCCGGCGTCCGCGCCATCGGCAAGCTCGCCTCCGCGCCGCGCGGCGCCAACCCCGGCCAGCTCGCCAGGGACCTCGGCATGCCGCCGTGGAAGATCGACCGGGTCAGGCAGCAGATCCGCGGCTGGTCCGCGGACGGCGTCTCGACCGCCCTGCGGGCCGTCGCCGAGGCCGACGCCGCCGTCAAGGGCGGCAGCGCCGACCCCGCCTACGCCCTGGAGAAGGCCGTCGTCACCATCGCCCAGGCGTCCCGCGCCCGCTCCTGACCGGAGACCGGACCGCGCGCCCCTCGGACAGCGGCCCTCGGACAGCGACCCTCGTGGAGCGGCAGCACCCCTCCGACAGCACCCCTCCGACAGCGGCCCTCGGACAACAGAACCGCCCGTCCGGGACTCCCGGACGGGCGGTTCACGTCAGTGCTCTCACTGGGTGCGGTCGCGCCCGCGTGGCGAACGCAGATCGTGCGCGACCGCGGTGGTGCGAAGTGCGGGTCCGGGCGGTAGAGGGGCCGCTGGGTCCGGTTGCCCGCGATGAATCGAAAGAGCGGAGATCAGAGAGCGGAGACCGACTGAGCCAGCGCCGACTTCTTGTTGGCGGCCTGGTTCTTGTGGATGACGCCCTTGCTGACGGCCTTGTCGAGCTTCTTGGCGGCGAGACGAGCGGCCTCGGTGGCCTTCTCGGCGTCACCGGCGGCCACGGCCTCGCGGGTGCGACGGATCGCGGTCTTCAGCTCGGACTTGACGGCCTTGTTGCGCAGGCGCGCCTTCTCGTTGGTCTTGTTCCGCTTGATCTGGGACTTGATGTTCGCCACGAAAGAGCCTTCTCAGGTTCGATTGATACTTGGGTTGCTGCTTGGGGTGTGCTGCTCGGGGTTTGCCGCTTGGTACTGAAACGAGCAGATGCCTCGGGTTAGAGGGCACGAGGCACAGTGCTCCAGGCTACCAGCCGTTCACAGGACGGCCCAAACCGGTGCCGGTGCCGCAACCATGGGACGATAGCCCTTACGCCAGCCCCGCTCGCCCCGAGCAACCAGCCCGCCCGACCCGAGAAAATGGACCCTGCGTGCCCGCGACCCCTTCCCATGTGCCGGAGCCGAGCCGTACCGACCCGGCGTTGATCCGCAACTTCTGCATCATCGCGCACATCGACCACGGCAAGTCCACCCTCGCCGACCGGATGCTCCAGCTCACCGGCGTCGTCGACGCACGCCAGATGCGCGCCCAGTACCTCGACCGGATGGACATCGAGCGCGAGCGGGGCATCACGATCAAGTCGCAGGCCGTCCGGCTGCCCTGGGCGCCGACCACGGGCGACGGCACCGGCAGCACGCACATCCTGAACATGATCGACACCCCGGGCCACGTCGACTTCACCTACGAGGTCTCGCGGTCGCTGGCCGCCTGCGAGGGCACGGTCCTGCTGGTCGACGCGGCGCAGGGCATCGAGGCGCAGACCCTCGCCAACCTCTACCTGGCGATGGAGAACGACCTGACGATCGTTCCCGTGCTGAACAAGATCGACCTGCCGGCCGCCCAGCCGGAGAAGTTCTCCGAGGAGCTGGCCAACCTCATCGGCTGCGACCCCTCCGATGTGCTCAAGGTCTCGGCGAAGACCGGCGTCGGCGTGGACGCGCTGCTCGACCGGGTGGTCCAGGACGTGCCGCCGCCGGTCGGCGTCGCCGACGCGCCCGCCCGCGCGATGATCTTCGACTCGGTCTACGACTCCTACCGGGGCGTGGTCACCTACGTCCGTGTCATCGACGGCCAGCTCACCAAGCGTGAGCGGATCAAGATGATGTCCACCGGCGCCACCCACGAGCTGCTGGAGATCGGTGTCTCGTCGCCCGAGATGAAGCCGCACGACGGCCTCGGCGTCGGCGAGGTCGGCTATCTGATCACGGGTGTGAAGGACGTACGGCAGTCCAAGGTCGGTGACACCATCACCACCTTGAACCGCGGCGCGACCGAGGCGCTGGGCGGCTACAAGGACCCCAAGCCCATGGTGTTCTCCGGCCTCTACCCGCTGGACGGCTCCGACTACCCCGAGCTGCGCGAGGCGCTGGACAAGCTCCAGCTCAACGACGCGGCGCTGGTCTACGAGCCGGAGACGTCCGCCGCCCTCGGCTTCGGCTTCCGCGTCGGCTTCCTCGGCCTGCTGCACCTCGACGTGATCCGCGAGCGCCTGGAGCGCGAATTCGGCCTCGACCTGATCGCGACCGCGCCCAACGTGGTCTACCGCGTCGTCATGGAGGACCGCACCGAGCACACGGTCACCAACCCCAGCGAGTTCCCCGAGGGCAAGATCGCCGAGGTCTACGAGCCGGTGGTCAGGGCGACGGTGCTGGCGCCCACCGAGTTCATCGGCGCGATCATGGAGCTGTGCCAGAACCGGCGCGGCTCGCTGCTCGGCATGGACTACCTCTCCGAGGACCGGGTCGAGATCCGCTACACCCTGCCGCTGGCCGAGATCGTCTTCGACTTCTTCGACAACCTGAAGTCCAAGACCCGCGGCTACGCCTCGCTCGACTACGAGCCCACCGGCGAGCAGAGCGCCGACCTGGTCAAGGTCGACATCCTGCTCCACGGCGACAAGGTGGACGCCTTCTCCGCGATCACCCACAAGGACAAGGCGTACGCGTACGGCGTCCGGCTGGTGGCCAAGCTGCGCGAGCTGATCCCGCGGCAGAACTTCGAGGTGCCGATCCAGGCCGCCATCGGCGCCCGCGTGATCGCCCGCGAGACCGTCCGCGCCATCCGCAAGGACGTGCTGGCCAAGTGCTACGGCGGTGACATCTCGCGTAAGCGCAAGCTGCTGGAGAAGCAGAAGGAAGGCAAGAAGCGGATGAAGATGGTCGGCAACGTGGAGGTGCCGCAGGAGGCGTTCATCGCCGTCCTGTCGACCGACTCCGAGGGCGAGTCGAAGGCGAAGAAGTAGAAGAAGCAGGTGAGGGGCGGGGTCCGGGGCCGAAGCGGCAGGGGATGAGGCGAACGGGGCATCCGGGGCAACCGGCGGGCCTTCCCCTCTTACGCGCCGGGCGTCGGCCCTCTACCCTGATCCGACGTAGGTTACTGGTGAGTTAAGAACACAGGCGCGGGCCCGGAGGTTGTCGTGACCGACACACAGACGTTGATCGAGAATCGGCCGCCCTCCGTGGCGACGCTCTTTCTGGAGCGCGTGACGGCGACCCCCGACGCGGAGGCGTACCGCTTCCCCGTCCCGTCCGAGAGCGGCCAGGGCCCCGACACCTGGCAGGCGCTCACCTGGGGCGCCGCCGCCGAGCGGGTCTACGCCATCGCCGCCGGCCTGATGGACCTCGGCATCCGGCCCGAGGAGCGGGTGGCGATCTCGTCCAACACCTCGGTCGACTGGATCCTCGCCGACCTGGGCATCCTGTGCGCGGGCGCGGCCACCACCACCGTCTACCCGAGCAC
Source organism: Streptomyces sp. NPDC008079 (assembly GCF_042957385.1). Taxonomy (NCBI): domain Bacteria; kingdom Bacillati; phylum Actinomycetota; class Actinomycetes; order Kitasatosporales; family Streptomycetaceae; genus Streptomyces; species Streptomyces sp. NPDC008079. Next base: position 244,337 of record NZ_JBIBIC010000008.1, on the reverse strand, counting down.
CAACGCCGACGAGACCGCGTTCATCCTCGCCGACTCCGGCAGCCGCGTCCTGATCGCGGAGAACGCGGCGCAGCTCGCCAAGGCCCGCGAGCGCCGCGCCGAGCTGCCCGAGCTGACGCATGTCGTGGTCATGGACGCGGCCGGGGCGGCCGACACGGACGGCGACGGCTGGGTGCTGTCGCTCGACGAGCTGATCAAGCGCGGTGCCGCCTACCTGGAGCGGCACCCGGCCGCCGTCACCGACGCCGTCGCCGCCATCACCAAGGACCAGCTCGCCACCCTCATCTACACCTCCGGCACCACGGGCCGCCCCAAGGGCGTCCGGCTGCCGCAGGACTGCTGGGCGTACATGGCGCGCGCCATCGAGGCGATCGGGCTGCTCGACGAGAACGACGTGCAGTACCTGTGGCTGCCCCTCGCGCACGTCTTCGGCAAGGTGCTGACCGCCGGGCACATCACCGTCGGCCACGTCACCGCCGTCGACGGCCGCGTCGACAAGATCATCGAGAATCTGCCGGTCGTCCAGCCGACCTACATGGCCGCCGTGCCGAGGATCTTCGAGAAGGTCTACAACGGGGTCGCCGCCAAGGCCAGGGCGGGCGGCGGCGCCAAGTACAAGATCTTCCTGTGGGCGGCCGAGGTCGCCCGCGAGTACGCCAAGGCCGCGCAGAACAGCATGCGGCTGACCGGCGTCCCGACCGTGCCGGTCGGCCTGCGCACCAAGCACGCGATCGCCGACAAGCTCGTCTACGCCAAGATCCGCGAGGCGTTCGGCGGGAAGCTGCGCGCCTGCGTGTCCGGCTCGGCCGCGCTCGCCCCCGAGATCGGCTACTTCTTCTCCGGCGCCGGAATCCACATCCTGGAGGGCTACGGCCTCACCGAGTCCAGCGCCGCCAGCTTCGTCAACCCCGGCGAGTCCTACCGCACCGGCACCGTCGGCAAGGCGCTGCCCGGCCTGGAGGTCCGGATCGCCGAGGACGGCGAGATCCTGCTGCGCGGCCCCGGCATCATGCAGGGCTACCACGGGCTGCCCGAGAAGACCGCCGAGGTGCTGGAGTCCGACGGCTGGTTCCACACCGGCGACATCGGCGAACTGTCGCCCGACGGCTTCTTGAAGATCACCGACCGCAAGAAGGACCTGATCAAGACCTCGGGCGGCAAGTACATCGCGCCCGCCGAGGTCGAGGGACAGTTCAAGGCGGTGTGCCCCTTCGTCAGCAACGTCCTGGTCGTCGGCGGCGGCCGGAATTTCTGTACGGCGCTGCTCGCCCTCGACGAGCCCACCATCCTCGTCTGGGCCGCGGAGCACGGCCTCGAAGGCCGCTCCTACGCCGATGTCGTCGGCACCGACGAGGTCCGCGAACTCATCGCCGGCTACGTCCAGCGCGTCAACGACAACCTCCAGCGCTGGCAGCAGATCCGCGAATTCCGCGTCCTGCCCCGCGACCTCGACATCGAGCACGGCGACCTCACCCCGAGCCTGAAGCTCAAGCGCCCGGTCGTCGAGCGCGAATTCGCCCCGCTGATCGAGGAGATGTACGCCGGAGCGCGCGAGGCGTAAGCCCCCGCGAGCGGCGCGCAGGGTACCCCTCGCGGGCGCGCCGCGCCCGGAGTTGGCCGGGCGGGGACCGATTCGGGGGACCCCGGGGGTCACGCGGCGCGTTCGGACGGGTTCGGTGTGTCACGGTGTGTGCGTTGTCGCCGCATCCTCGGGAGCCGCCTGTGAGGCTCGACCCGCCACGCCCCCGCGAGGGCACCGGCACCCGTACCGCCAGCACCCGTACCGGCGCCGCTATCAGCACCTGCACCGCTTCCGGCACCACGCTGCCCGGCAATCAGCTCGCGGCGGGCGCCGCCCGGCGCTTCCTGCGGGCCGCGCTCGCCGACTGGACGAGCCAGGGCCTGCCGGAGGCCGCCGCGTTCACCGAACAGGTCGTGGACGACGCGATCCTGCTGGTCAGCGAGCTGGTGACCAACGCGGTGATCCACGCGGGCACCACCGTCGACGTCCTGTGCCGACTGGAGACGAGAGCGCAGGCGGCGGCGGAGGCGTTCGGGGACAGCGGGGCGCGGGAGCCCGGTCTGGTGATCGAGGTGTCCGACCAGTACCCGGCACGGGTGCTGCGCGGCGACGACCGGCCGGACCCCGGCGACCACAGGGAAGGCGGTCGCGGCCTGCAACTTGTCGCCGCCCTGTCCGACGCCTGGGGCATCAGCTACCGCCGCGACCGTAAAACCGTCTGGTGCCGCCTCGACCTCACCGGCCCGCCCCCGGCCGCAGGAAGTGAAGAGAGCGAAGACGAGAGCGAGGAGCCGCTACGGCGCGGCCTGCGGGCCGCCGAGATCCTGGCGCCCGCGCCCTCCGGCTCCGCCCGGAAAGCGGACTCCGACTGGATCAACCGCGGCTCCCTGTCCTTCCTCGCCGAGGCGTCCGACCTGCTCGCGGGCCAGCTCGACGAGGACAACGTGGCCGTGCTGGCGACCCAGCTCCTCGTGCCGCGGCTCGCGGACTGGTGCGCGGTCTGGCTCTACGGGACCGGCGGCCGGCCACGGCTGTCCAGCGTCTGGCACGGCGCGGAGCACCGTATCGACGGCCTGCGCGCCGTACTGGAGAAAACCCCGCCCCCGCCGGGCCTGCGCTCCGGCACCCGCCTCGGCGGCGCCATGCCGTGGCCCTGGCCGGCCACCGACGACATGTGGGAGCACGGCGGCGCGCTGGCCGTACCGCTGGTCGCCGCCGGGCGCTGGCACGGCACGCTGCTGCTCGGCCGTACCGGCCTGCTCGGTCTGCCGGGCGAGGTGGTCGGCCTGGTCGAGGACTTCGGGCGCCGGGTCGCGCTCGCCGTGGACACCGCGCGGCAGTACGCCCGCCAGGCGATGATCAGCACCGTCCTGCAACGCGGCCTGCTGCCGCCCGCCGCGGGCCGCATCCCCGGCGTCGACCACGCCGTGGTGTACGAGCCCACGGCCGGCGACTGGGTCGGCGGCGACTTCTACGACCTGTTCCCCGCGGGCGACGGCCGCTGGTGCTTCGCCCTCGGCGACGTCTGCGGCAACGGCCCCGAGGCCGCCTCGCTGACCGGCATCGCCCGCCCGGTCCTGCGGCTGCTGGCCCGCGAGGGCTACGGCGTCCCCGACGTCCTCGACCGCCTCAACAAGGCGCTCGCCGACGAGGCCGCCACCGCCCTGATCGGCGAGACCGGCGACTGGGAGGGCGGCCAGGCCCGCTTCCTGTCGCTGCTCTACGGCGAGATCGTGCCGTACGCCACAGGCCGCGGCGCCCGCTGCACGCTCGCCTCGGCAGGCCACCCGCTGCCGCTGGTCCTCACCCCGGACGGGCGGGTACGCGAGGCCGCGAGCCCGCAGATGCTGCTCGGCATCGGCGACGACACACGGTACGACTGCGAGTCCTTCGACCTCACCCCCGGCGAGACACTGCTGTGCGTCACCGACGGCGTCACCGAACGCCGCCGCGGGCACCGGCAGTTCGACGACGACGACGGCCTGGCGGCGGCGCTCGGCGGCTGTGTGGGGCTGAACGCCGTCGCCGTCGCGGAACGCATCCGGCGCGCGGTCCACGAGTACGACGACGCGCCGCCCGCCGACGACCTGGCGCTGCTGGTCCTCCAGGCGAGGTGAGCGCGCCGGGACCGGCATCCGAGCGGGACCGGGACCGGGACCCGAGCGGGACCGGGGCCGCGACCCGAGCGAGGCCGGGACCGCGACCCGAGCGAGGCCGGCGACCGCGCGGATTCGGGCACCTCGCGCGTACCGGATACTGGACAGATGCCTTCCGTACTGCCTGATGGTGAGCCCGTGCCCGCGGACGGGACGCTGCCCGCGCACGCGCTCGACGGGGCGGCGGACCGGCCGCTCGGCTTCTACCTGCACGTGCCGTACTGCGCGACGCGCTGCGGCTACTGCGACTTCAACACCTACACCGCCACCGAATTGCGCGGCTCGGGCGGCGCCCTGGCCTCCCGCGAGAACTACGCGGACGTGCTCACCGACGAGATCCGGCTGGCCAGGAAGGTCCTGGGCGACGACCCGCGCCCGGTCGAGACGGTCTTCGTCGGCGGCGGCACCCCGACGCTGCTGCCCGCCGCCGACCTCGTCCGCGCCCTGGCCGCGATCCGCGACGAATTCGGCCTCGCTGACGGCGCCGAGATCACCACGGAGGCCAACCCGGAGTCCGTCGACCCCGGCTACCTCGCGGAACTGCGCGCGGGCGGCTTCAACCGTGTGTCGTTCGGGATGCAGAGCGCGCGGCAGCACGTACTGAAGGTGCTGGACCGCACCCATACCCCTGGGCGGCCCGAGGCATGCGTCGCCGAGGCGCGCGCCGCCGGATTCGAGCACGTCAACCTCGACCTGATCTACGGCACGCCGGGGGAGTCCGACGACGACTGGCGCGCCTCCCTGGACGCGGCCGTCGCCGCGGGTCCCGACCACGTGTCCGCGTACGCGCTGATCGTCGAGGAGGGCACGCAGCTCGCCCGGCGGATCCGGCGCGGCGAGGTGCCCATGACCGACGACGACGTGCACGCCGACCGCTACCTCATCGCGGACGAGCGGCTGGCCGCCGCGGGCTTCACCTGGTACGAGGTCTCCAACTGGGCCACCACCCCCGCCGGGCGCTGCACCCACAACGAGCTGTACTGGACCGGCGCCGACTGGTGGGGCGCGGGGCCCGGCGCCCACAGCCACGTCGGCGGCGTGCGCTGGTGGAACGTCAAGCACCCCGGCGCCTACGCGCAGGCCCTCGGCGAAGGACGCTCACCCGGCGCCGGGCGGGAGATCCTCACCGCGGAGGACCGCCGCGTCGAGCGCGTCCTGCTGGAACTGCGCCTCGCCGACGGCTGCCCCCTCGACCTCCTCGCCGAGGAGGGCGCCCGCGCCGCCGCCCGCGCGGTAACGGACGGCCTCCTGGAGGCCGGTCCTTACGCGGACGGCCGCGCCGTCCTCACCCTGCGCGGCCGACTCCTGGCCGACGCCGTCGTCAGGGACCTGGTCGACTAGGAGCCGCCCCGGGGCGGCTCCTTACGGCGCCGCCACGAAGTCGATCAAGTGCTCCACCGCGCCCAGCAGCTCCGGCTGGAGGTCCTTGTAGGTGTGGACCGAGGCCAGGATCCGCTGCCACGCCTCACCCGTCGTCATGTTCCAGCCGAGGCTGCGGCAGACCCCCGTCTTCCAGTCCTCGCCGCGCGGGACGCGCGGCCACTCGCGGATGCCGACGGAGGACGGCTTCACGGCCTCCCACACGTCGATATAGGGGTGGCCGACGATCAGGACGTCCGCCCCGGTGACCGCCGCCGCGATACGGGACTCCTTGGAGCCCGGCACCAGGTGGTCGACCAGGACGCCCAGGCGGGCGTCGGGCCCCGGCGAGAAGGACTCGACGATGGCCGGGAGGTCGTCCACCCCCTCCAGGTACTCGACCACGACGCCCTCGACGCGCAGGTCGTGCCCCCAGACGCGTTCGACCAGCTCGGCGTCGTGCCGGCCCTCGACGTAGATCCGTCCGGCGCGCGCCACCCGCGCCTTCGCGCCGGTGACCGCGATCGAGCCGGAGGCGGACAGCAGGGGCCCGCGCGGGCCCGGCGCCTGCGGGCGGACGAGGGTGACCTGCTTGCCGTCGATGAGGAAGCCGCGCGGCTCCATCGGGAAGACGCGGTGCTTGCCGAAGCGGTCCTCCAGCGTGACCGTCAGCCCCTCGGCGGTCTTCTCCACCCGCACCACGGCCCCGCAGAAACCGGTGCCGACCTCCTCGACCACCAGATCCCGCTCCGCGGCCACCTCGGGCGCGGGCGTACTCCGCTTCCACGGGGGAGTGAGGTCGGGGTCGTCGTAACTCCTGCTGCGCATGAGGGAGATCGTAACCAGGGCGGCTACGCGACGGACCCGAAGCGGGCCGCCAGCGCGTCGCGCTGGGCCCGTACGAAGCGGGCGTCGACCACCGCGCCGTGGCCGGGCACGTAACGGGCCGTCTCGCCGCCGAGGGCGAGCAGCGCGTCCAGGGTGCCGGGCCAGCGGTCGGGCGCCGCGTCGTCGTCGGCCTGCGGCTCGCCCGACTCCTCGACCAGGTCGCCGCAGAAGACCACGGCGGGATCGCTCGGGGTGGCGCCCGGCACGACCACCACCAGGTCGTTGCGGGTGTGGCCGGGGCCGGGGTGGACCAGCAGCACCGGACGGTCGCGGCCCAGGTCCAGGGCGTACTCACCGCTGACCGGGTGGCCGGGCAGCACCAGGGCCTCGGCGGCCCGCGCCGCCTCCGCCGGGTCGGTGCCGAAGGCGACCGCCGACTCGCGCAGCGCCTCCCGCTCGCGCCGCAGCAGCGCGGCCAGCGACGTCTGCCCGTACACCTCGGCGCCGGGGAAGGCCGCCGTGCCGAAGACGTGGTCGAAATGGCCGTGGGTGAGCGCGACATGGGTGACGGTCCTGCCGGTCAGCGCCTCGACCTGGGCCCGCAGCTCGGCGCCCTCCCGCAGCGTGGAGCCGGTGTCGACCAGCAGCACACCGTCGTCGCCGACCACCAGTCCGATGGTCACATCCAGATGCGGCAGCCGCCGCCGCGCGACACCGGGAGCCAGCTGCTCCCACCCCGTGCCCTCCACCGGCTCCGCCGGTTCCGCAGATCTCACGTGACCGACGCTATCGCCGCCGCGCCCGCGCCGCCCGTCGTCCGCCGCCGTCCCCTGCCGCCCGTCGCCGACCGCCGCTCCGTCGCCTCGTACCGCCGCCCATCCCGCCACACTTCGCCCACCCGTACGGTGCCCTTGCCTCGCCCTCGCTACCTCGCCGTACACTTGCTGCGGGGCGGCTGGCACTCGAAACGCAGGAGTGCCAGGCCAGGGCGGTTTTAAGGACCGGTAGACGGACGAGGCCATACGGCTGGAGGTGCGCGATGCTGAGCGAACGCAGGCTCGAAGTGCTGCGTGCCATCGTCCAGGACTATGTCGGGACCGAGGAGCCGGTCGGCTCCAAGGCGCTCACCGAACGGCACCGGCTGGGCGTCTCGCCCGCCACCGTGCGCAACGACATGGCGGTCCTGGAGGACGAGGGATACATCGCCCAGCCGCACACCAGCGCTGGCCGCATTCCCACCGACAAGGGCTACCGGCTCTTCGTCGACAAGCTCGCGGGCGTCAAACCGCTGTCGTCGGCCGAGCGCCGCGCGATCCAGAACTTCCTGGACGGCGCGGTCGACCTCGACGACGTCGTGGGCCGTACGGTACGGCTGCTCGCGCAGCTCACCCGGCAGGTCGCCGTCGTGCAGTACCCGTCGCTGACCCGCTCGTCGGTCCGGCACGTGGAACTGCTGCCGCTGGCGCCCGCCCGCGTGATGCTCGTGCTGATCACCGACACCGGCCGCGTCGAACAGCGGCTCATCGACTGCTCCGCGCCGATCGGCGAGACCGTGCTCGGCGACCTGCGCGCCCGGCTCAACAGCCGGGTCGTCGGCCGCCGCTTCGCGGACGTGCCCCCGCTGGTCCAGGACCTGCCGGACGGCTTCGACCCGGACGACCGCCCCGCGGTCACCGCCGTGCTCGCCACGCTCCTTGAAACGCTCGTCGAGGAGACCGAGGAGCGGATCATGCTCGGCGGCGCGGCGAATCTCACCCGGTTCAACCACGACTTCCCGCTGACGATCCGGCCGGTGCTCGAAGCCCTCGAAGAGCAGATGGTGCTCCTCAAACTGCTCGGCGAGGCCAAGGATTCGGGCATGACCGTACGGATCGGTCATGAGAATTTTCACGAGGGGCTCAATTCCACTTCGGTGGTGGCGGTCGGCTACGGTTCGGGCGACGAGGCAGTCGCCAAACTCGGCGTGGTCGGACCGACCCGCATGGACTACCCCGGAACGATGGGAGCGGTACGCGCAGTGGCACGTTACGTCGGACAGATCCTGGCGGAGTCGTAAGTGGCCACGGACTACTACGCCGTTCTCGGCGTGCGCCGCGACGCAGGCCCGGACGAGATCAAGAAGGCGTTCCGCCGGCTCGCCCGCGAGCTGCACCCGGACGTCAATCCGGACCCCAAGACGCAGGAGCGGTTCAAGGAGATCAACGCCGCCTACGAGGTGCTCTCCGACCCGCAGAAGAAGCAGGTCTACGACCTCGGCGGCGATCCGCTGGCCGCCGGTGGCGGAGGCGGCGCGGGCGGCTTCGGCGCGGGCTTCGGCAACTTCAGCGACATCATGGACGCCTTCTTCGGGCAGTCGCAGCAGCGCGGGCCGCGCTCGCGCACCCGGCGCGGCCAGGACGCGATGATCCGGCTGGAGATCGAGCTGGACGAGGCCGCGTTCGGCACCACCAAGGACATCCAGGTCGACACCGCCGTGACCTGCGGCACCTGCAACGGCGAGGGGGCCGCGCCCGGCACCGCCGCGCAGACCTGCGACATGTGCCGCGGTCGCGGCGAGGTCTCCCAGGTCACCCGGTCCTTCCTCGGCCAGGTCATGACGTCCAGGCCCTGCCCGCAGTGCCAGGGCTTCGGCACCGTCGTGCCCACCCCCTGCCCCGAGTGCGCGGGCGACGGCCGGGTCCGCTCCCGCCGTACGCTCACCGTCAAGATCCCCGCGGGTGTCGACAACGGCACACGTATCCAGCTCGCGGGCGAGGGCGAGGTCGGCCCCGGCGGCGGCCCGGCCGGTGACCTCTACGTCGAGATCCGCGAGGTCCCGCACCCGGTCTTCCAGCGGCGCGGCGACGACCTGCACTGCACGGTCACCATCCCGATGACGGCCGCGTCCCTCGGCACCAAGTGCCCGCTGGAGACGCTGGACGGCCTGGAGGAGATCGACATCAGGCCCGGCACGCAGTCCGGCCAGTCCATCCCGCTCCACCAGCGCGGTGTCACGCACCTGCGCGGCGGCGGGCGCGGCGACCTCGTCGTGCACGTCGAAGTCCTCACCCCCAGCAAGCTCGACGCCGAGCAGGAGAATCTGCTGCGGCAGCTCGCCGTGCTGCGCGGCGAGGAGCGGCCCCTGGGGCAGTTCGCGCCGGGCCAGCAGGGCCTCTTCTCCCGGCTGAAGGACGCCTTCAACGGGCGGTAGCGGGCCCGCGCTCCGCACGAGGGTGCTCCCTTCGGGGGGTGAGCCGGTCTTTTCAGGGGCGCGGGGAACCGCGGACCGGCCGAATGGCTCCCGCGGGTCACCACCGGCCCCAGAGAGGCGGATCGGTATGTCCTCGGACCACCGGCCCGGCGGGGGCTTGTCGCGCGGTTCCCCGCGCCCCTGAAAAACGAGGCACCGCCTCACGTGAGGCGGACGCGGGGGCCGCGCCCCGCACGGGGTACCGCACCTCGCCGGGAGGTGGCATGGCACGATGAACGTCATGTCCGCGTTGACCGATCTCTCGTCGTTCTCGGCGTATCCGATCATTCAGGCGCCGATGGCCGGAGGCGCGTCGAATCCGCAGCTCGCCGCGGCCGTGGGGGCGGCGGGCGGCCTGGGCTTTCTGGCCGCCGGGTACAAGACCTCCGAGGCGATGTACGAGGAGATCCGGCAGGTCCGGCATCTCAGCTCGCACCCGTTCGGGGTGAATCTCTTCATGCCGCAGCCCGCGACGGCCGATCCGTCCGCGGTCGCGGTGTACGCCGAGCAGCTGGCGGGGGAGTCCGCCTGGTACGGGACGCCGCTGGGCGACCCGGACAGCGGGACCGACGACGCGTACGACGCGAAGGTCGCGATCCTGCTGGAGGACCCGGTGCCGATGGTGAGCTTCACCTTCGGGTGCCCGGAGCGCTCGGTGCTCGACGCCTTCGCGAAGGCCGGTACGTACACCGTCGTGACGGTCACCTCGCCGTCCGAGGCGCTGGCCGCCCAGTGGTCGGGGGCGGACGCGGTGTGCGTCCAGGGCGTGGAGGCGGGCGGCCACCAGGGCACCCACCGCGACGACCCGCAGCTCGACGGCGCGGGTTTCGGGCTGCTGTCGCTGGTGCCGCAAGTACGCGAGGCCGTGCAGCTGCCGCTGATCGCGGCGGGCGGGCTGATGCGCGGCGGGCAGGTCGCGGCGGTGCTCGCGGCGGGCGCGGACGCGGCGCAGCTCGGCACGGCGTTCCTGGTCTGCCCGGAGTCCGGGGCGAGTCCGCTGCACAAGCGGGCCGTCACCGATCCGGTCTTCGCCCGCACCGAACTGACCCGTGCCTTCTCCGGGCGGCCCGCGCGCGGACTGCTCAACCGCTTCATCCGCGAGCACGGGCCGTACGCGCCGCCCGGATACCCGCAGATCCACCACCTCACCTCCGGGCTGCGCAAGGCCGCCGCCGCGGCGGGCGATCCGCAGGGCATGGCCCTGTGGGCCGGTCAGGGTCACCGGCTGGCCCGTGACGTCTCCGCCGGGCGCCTGGTCGAACTCCTCGTCGAAGAACTCCACGCCGCCCGGGAGGCGCTCGCATGACGGCCCCCGTCTTCCTGGTCGAACCCGCCGCGCTGGACGGCTCCCCGTCCACCGTCACCCTCACCGGGCCCGAGGGGCGGCACGCGGTCTCCGTGCGCCGCCTCACGCCCGGCGAGGCGATCGTCCTCACGGACGGGGGCGGGCGCGGTGCGTACGGGGTGGTCGCCGCCGTCTCCGGCAAGGACGTGCTCGACGTCGAGGTACGCGAGACGCGGGTCGAACCCGAGCCCGCCGTGCGGATCACCGTCGTCCAGGCGCTGCCCAAGGGGGACCGCGGGGAGCTGGCCGTCGAGACCATGACGGAGGCCGGGGTCGACGCCGTCGTTCCCTGGGCGGCGGCCCGCTGTGTCACCCAGTGGCGCGGTGACCGGGGCGCCAAGGCCCTGGCGAAGTGGCGGTCCACCGCGCGGGAGGCCGCCAAGCAGGCGCGGCGCCTGCGATTTCCCTCCGTGGCGGACCTGATGACGACCCGTCAGGTCGCCGGGCTGTTGGCCGGCGCCGAATTCGCCGGGGTCCTCCATGAGGAGGGCTCGGCCGCGCTGGCCTCCGCCGCGCTGCCCGCGTCCGGGTCCGTCGTGCTCGTCGTCGGGCCGGAAGGCGGGGTCTCCGCCGAGGAGATCGCCACGCTCGCCGCCACCGCCTACCGCCTGGGCCCCACCGTCCTGCGCACCTCCACCGCCGGGGTGGCCGCCGCCTCCGTCCTCCTCGCCCGCACCGGCCGCTGGTCCTGACCTTCCGACCCACCCGGCCTTACGGGCGGGGCAGCCACCCGTAAGGGGAAGGTCCTGCCTTCGGGGGATTTACGGGAGGGCGGTCGCGGGCGGAGGTTGGGGGGATGGGACGAATGGGGACATGGGGAGCCGGGGGGATGGCCGTGACGGCAGCCCTCATGGCGATGACGATCAGCGGATGCGACCCGGCGGACGGGCTGGGGGCGAGCGCGGTGTCGGCGACGACCGACCAGTTGGCGACGCGGGCGCTCAAGAAGGACAACGTTGACGTGAGTTGGCTGTCGTGCAGCGCGACGACGGGCAGGACCGAGGACGACGTCGACTGCCTCGGCCGGACCGACCACGACGAGAAGATCACCGTAAAGGGCACGGTGACCAAGCAGTTGGACGACAAGTGCGTCCAGGGCCACCTGACCGCGGTGGTCGGAAAGAAGACCGTCTTCGACGTACGAGGTCTCGGAAACTGCTCGGCGAAGACATGATCGCCGTCGCTAGGCTGGCGTGGTGACCGACCACGACCAGCACGTGACGCGGCAGCCGCGCCCGAGCGCGCCGCAGCCCTCCTACCTCCGACACCCGCACCCGCACGGCGACTTGCTCGCGTTCGCCGCCGAGGACGATGTGTGGGTCGCGCCGCTGGACGGCGGCCGGGCGTGGCGGGTGAGCGCGGACAACATGCCGGTCGGACGGCCCAGGGTCTCGCCCGACGGCGAGTGGGTGGCGTGGACGTCGACCAGGGACGGGGCGCCCGAGGTGCACGCCGCGCCCCTGGAGGGCGGCCAGGCCAGCCGGTTGACGTACTGGGGCAACGTACGGACGGCCGTGCGGACGTGGACGCCGGACGGCGAGCTGGTCGCGGTCACGCCGTACGGCGAGGCGTCCTCGCGGCGGACATGGGCGCGGGCGGTGCCGCTGGACGGCGGGCCCGCGCGGACCCTGCCGTACGGTCCGGTGGGCGATCTCGCGTACGGCCCGGACGGCGCGGTGCTGATCCAGTCGCCGACGATGAGCAGGGAGGCCGCGCACTGGAAGCGCTACCGCGGTGGCACGGCGGGCAAGTTGTGGATCGACCGCGCGGGCGACGGCGCCTTCGAGCGGGTGCACCAGGACCTCGACGGCAACATCGAGTGCCCGATGTGGGTCGGCGACCGCATCGCGTTCCTGTCCGACCACGAGGGCGCCGGAGCGCTCTATTCGAGCCTGCCCGACGGCACCGGCCTGCGCCGCCACACCCCCGCGGACGGCATCGACGGCTTCTACGCCCGGCAGGCCGCCACCGACGGTGCCCGCGTGGCGTACATGGCCGGGGGCCGCGTCCACCTGCTGGACGACCTGACCGACGCCGACGCGGCACCGCGCGAGATCGAGGTACGCCTCGGCGGCCAGCGCGCCGACCTGCGGCCGTACCCCGTACGCGCCGCCCGGTACCTCGGGGACGCGCGCCCCGACCACACCGGCCGGGGCAGCGCCCTGGAGATCCGCGGCACCACGCACTGGCTGACCCACCGCGGCGGCCCGGCGCGGGCGTTGGCGGCCGACCCCGGCGTCCGTACCCGGCTGCCGCGGGTGTTCGGGCAGGGCGGCGCCGACGGCGAGCAGCAGGTGGTGTGGGTCACTGACGCGGACGGCGAGGACGCCCTGGAGGTCGCCCCCGCCGTCGGCCTGCCGGCCGGCGCCGCGCCGCGCAGGCTCGCCGCGGGCCGCCTGGGCCGGGTGCTGCACATGGAGGTCTCGCCGGACGGGCACCGCATCGCCGTCGCCTCGCACGACGGCCGGGTGCTGCTGGTCGAGACGCAGACCGGCGAGGTGCGCGAGGTGATCGCGGGCGACTCGGGCGACGCGTCCGGCCTCGCCTTCTCGCCCGACTCGGCCTGGCTCGCCTGGTCGCAGCCGGGCCCCGGCGAACTGCGGCAGGTGAAGATCGCCGCTACCGCCGACCTGTCGGTGGCCGACGCGACCCCGCTGCGGTTCAACGACTTCGCGCCCGCCTTCACCGCCGACGGCCGCCACCTGGCGTTCCTGTCCGAGCGCGCCTTCGACCCGGTCTACGACGCGCACGTTTTCGACCTGTCCTTCCCCAACGCCTGCCGCCCGCACCTGATCACGCTGTGCGCGACGACGCCCTCGCCGTTCGGCCCGCAGCGCCACGGCCGCCCGTACGACGCCGACGAGGACGACCAGGACGGCCCGGCCAAGGAGGAGCAGGACGGCGCGGGGAAGGAGAGCGGCGGCGAGGGCAAGAAGGACGACCGGCCGCGTACGCCCGTCACCCGCGTCGACCTGGAGGGCCTGGCCGACCGGATCGTGCCCTTCCCCGTCGAGGCCGGGCACTACTCGGGGCTGCGCGCCGCCAAGGGCGGTGTGCTGTGGCTGCGCCACCCGCTGGTCGGCGCGCTCGGCGCGGCCCTGGCCACCCCGGACGCCCAGCCGCCTAGCACCGTGCTGGAGCGGTACGACCTGGCGCAGCTCCGTATCGAGGAGATCGCCGACGACGCCGACGCTTTCGCGGTCACCGGCGACGGCGCCAAGGTGCTGCTCACCAACGGATCGCGGCTGCGGATCACGCCCGCCGACAGCAAGTCCGACGCGGACGACGAGTCCGGCGGCTCCGTCACCGTCGACCTGACCCGGGTCCGGGTCACCGTCCGCCCGCAGGACGAGTGGCGGCAGATGTACGACGAGACGCACCGGCTCATGCGCGACAACTTCTGGCGCGCCGACATGGGCGGCGTCGACTGGGCGGCGGCGGGCGAGCGCTACCGGCCGCTGCTCGACCGGATCGCCACCCACGACGACCTGATCGACCTGCTGTGGGAGCTGCACGGCGAGCTGGGCACCTCGCACGCCTACGTCATCCCGTCCGGCGGCCACTTCGACCCGCTGCACCGGCAGGGTCTGCTCGGCGCGGACATCTCCCGTACGGAGGACGGCGGTTGGCGGATCGACCGGGTGCTGCCCGGCGAGTCCTCCGATCCGTACGCCCGCTCCCCGCTGGCCGCGCCGGGCGTCGCCGTCCGCGCGGGCGACCTCCTGCTGGCGGTGGACGGCCACCGCGTCGACCCGGTGACGGGACCGGGACCGCTGCTGGTCGGCACCGCGGGCAAGCCGGTGGAACTGACCGTCGCCCCCGCCGCGGGCGGCCCCGTACGCCATGTCGTGGCCGTACCGCTCGCCGACGAGGAACCGCTGCGCTACCACGACTGGGTCGCCGGCCGCCGCGCCCACGTCCACCGCGCGTCCGGCGGGCGGCTGGGCTATCTGCACGTGCCCGACATGGTCGGCAGCGGCTGGGCGCAGCTCCACCGCGACCTGCGCGTCGAGGTCGCCCGCGAGGGCCTGGTCGTGGACGTCCGCGAGAACCGCGGCGGCCATACGTCGCAGCTCGTCGTGGAGAAGCTGGCGCGTCGGGTCGTCGGCTGGGACCTGCCGCGCGACGCGCACCCGGTCAGCTATCCGCAGGATGCCCCGCGGGGGCCGATTGTGGCTGTCGCCAACGAGTTCTCCGGGTCCGACGGGGATATCGTCAACGCCGCGATTCGGGCTCTCGGCATCGGGCCTGTGGTCGGTACCCGCACCTGGGGCGGGGTCATCGGCATCGACAACCGGTACCACCTGGTCGACGGGACGGCTGTCACGCAGCCGAAGTACGCCTTCTGGTTGGAGGGGTACGGCTGGGGCGTCGAGAACCATGGGGTTGATCCGGACGTCGAGGTCGTTCACGCTCCGCAGGATTCGGTTGGCGGGCGGGATCCGCAGCTTGACACTGCCGTGGGCATGGCGCTTGCCGCGCTGGAGGAGTCTCCGGCCAAGAGGCCGCCGGCGCTGCCGGGTATGGGCGGTTGATCGGGTCGGCGGTGGTTGGCCCTTCGGGCCTGGTTGTGCCCGCCCGCCCACCCGTGCGGGTGTTTTGTCGTCTGCGGGTGCCGCTTGTGCCTGGGTCGGTGCCGGTCCGGGGCACCTCCTCGAAATGCGGCTACCTGGTACCCGTGTATCCGGTGCCGTTCTTGTCACCGCATTTCTGCGGGGGCACCCCGGCCCGTCCCCTTCCGGTACGTCGGCGTCCGCCTGTCCGGTGGGGGTTGCCGGGGGAGGGGGGCCCAGGAGTGGAGGACCCGAGGTCCCCGTACGCCTCATCTGTTCGTGCCGGTCCGTACGAAGGGAACCTCGATGTCCCAGCCTGGAGACCGACCCCCGGCGCTGCCGCCCGCTGTCGACTCCATGACGTTGCTCGTCGCGGCCGTCATCGTCCACGACACCGTTGCCGACCGGGTCCTGCTGCTCCAGCGCGGTGAGCGGTCCAAATTCGGCCAGGGCATGTGGGACCTCCCGGTCGGCAAGAGCGACCCGGGGGAGCCGGTCACCGCCACGGCCGTGCGCGAGCTGTACGAGGAGACCGGCCTCACCGTCGACCCCGGCGATCTGGCTCTCGCTCACGTCGTGCACGGCGCGTGGGGCGTGGAGTCCCCGGCCGGATTCCTCACCGTGGTCTTCGCCACCCGCACCTGGCACGGCCAGCCGGAGAACCGCGAGCCCGGCAAGCACAGCCAGGTCCGCTGGAGGCCCGTCACCGACCTCCCCACCCCCATGGTCCCGTCCACCGACCTCGCCCTCCGCTGCTACCTCGACGGCGGCCTGGCAATCTCCCTCCACGGCTGGACCCCGACACCCCCACCCGTTCCCCGTCCTCCCTCATAACCCTCCACCCCTCCCCGCCCGGCCCGCACCCCTCGCCTGCCCTGGGCGGACGGCCAGTCGCGCAGGGCCCGGACCCCACCCAGAGGTACCGACGAAATGGGCCTTACCGAGTGACGAAACGCAGGCATGGGCCGGTGGGGCACCTTCAGGATGTGCCCACGTTCGTCTACCGACCGTCGTGGAAGGAACGCGTTCGCGGCGGCGAACCCGGCCGGCGGTCGGCCGCCCAAGCACGGTGGCGAGTTCGTCTTCGGTAACCCCGCCACCTGGGGTGATGAGCAAGCGGTCACCACCACCTCCACCCGCCGCTACGGCACGGCCATCGCCCGGGCCTGGGACCGCCTCCACCCGCGCCTGACCCGCCGTGCGGCCTGGCTGGACCACGACGGCGAGCTGCCGCTCCTCGAAGGCACGGTGATCCGGCTGGCCGTCGAGGAGCTGCCCGGCGGCGGGGTGAACCGGCCGGTCTGGCTCTGGTGGTCGCGCACCGGCGCCGCCCCGAACGACGTGGACCGCTGCTGGCAGTCGTTCCTGCGGAGGTTCGACCTGGAGCACACCTTCCGCCTGCTCAAGCAGACGCTCGGCTGGACGCGTCCGCGCCTGCGACTCGGCGGCGGCCGACCGCTGGACCTGGCTGATGATCGCCGCCCACACCCAGCTCCGCCTCGCCCGCCCGCTCGTCGCCGACCTCCGCCACCCCTGGGAGAAGCTGGCGGAACCGAACAAGCTCACCCCCGCCCGCGTCCGACGCTGGTTCCGAACCTCCGCACGAAGTCCCCCTCGCCAGCGCGGGCGCCGAAACCCACCCGCCCCGGGCCCGGCCTGTCTCTGGGATCGAAGAACCAGCGGCCCGCCGCCCGCTACGAGGTGGGCAGAGTCCTGGCCACCGGCGAGGCGTACGCCCGCCCTGCCCACCACGAGAAGGGCACCAAACGGAGAAGGACCGCGGCGAAATGCTGAACTCGCTCAGCGCACTGGAGTAGGTGTCTCCGCAAGAACACCGACGCCGTGCACGCGCATCGACTCAGTCAGCGTGAGCGGATTGACGCCCAGGGCCGAGGCGATCTCGTCGGCCATGTCGAAGGCACGCCACTTCCACTCCTCCTCGGCATCACCGTTGCGCGCGCTCTCCTCCCAGACGGGCGGCAGACCCATCCGCTCCCGCTCCGCCCGTTCCTGCACAAGCGGTTCCCCCAGTGTGAGGAGTCCGTCGTCGACCTGGCCGGTCTCGCAGTAGCGCCGCACCACCACCCCGTGCTCTGCGATCAGCCAGGCCGAGCCGTCGTTCTGTATACCGAAGTAGTACGCCTGCGCCCCTCCGTAGCGGGAGCTGAGGTCGACGCACAGGCGCAGGACCTCGTCACTTCTGTCGGTGTTGCACGGATCGCACCACGGGCCGATCACCAGAGTCCATCCCTCGATCTCGGGGCTCACGTACACCCGGGCCAGTCCGTCCGGATTGTCCTCGGCCTCTCCGTGGCCGTCCTCGTCGATGACAGCCTCGGCCTCGGCGAACGTTACGGGTACGGGCCGGGTGAGGCCCAGGGACGCAATGACTCCCGCTTGGTCCCCGGTCGGTACGGCGATCCAGTAGAGCCAGCATGTCGACAGCGGCCTTGGCTGGTCGTCTCTCGCGATTCTCACGACCGCAGCCTGCCATTACGGGGCCCGCTTGGTATGCCCCCACTGTGACGCACCGGCAGCACACTGCGGGCGGGCTACGTCATCAACTCGATGTGCGGATGCTCGGCATTCGCCGTGCAGACGAACAGATGCTGCCGGTAGCCGCTGCCTATCTGGACCCCGGTCGCGTTGTAGCCGCGGTGGCCCGGGCACGGTCCGGCACCGGGGTGGGGGTGCGGAGACCAGCTGTTCCCGGCGTCGTCCCCTTCCTCGAACGTGGCGACGGTCATCAGGACCTCCATACGGGTACCGCACTCGGAGCAGCGTTCCGGGTCGGGGTCGGTGGAGTCCCAGGCGGGCCAGCCGCCGACCTTCCAGCCGGGTGCGTTGGACAGCGCGCAGTCGTAGTACGTGTCCGGGTCCATGTCCTCCTCCGCCGCCTGCGGCACGTCCCACTGCCTGATCCGCTCCCGCAGTTCTTCGCTCAGCTCCAGATGGTCGGGATACTCGGTGATCTGCTCCGGTTCGAGCACGCACGGCTCCGGCAGATAGCCGTCGAACTGCACTGCGGGCGGCTCGGGGGGCGTGTCGAGGACGTCGGTGACAGCGGCTGCCGAACGCCAGACGAGCAGGGTCCTGGGCATGATCGGATGATCGAAGGGGCACCACAGCACCTGCAGAAGGTCCTTGCCCTCCGGCGGCCGCAGATCGGGCACGTCGCGTGCGTACAGTTGCGCGACGGGCAGCATCTCTATGGGGCCGTCGTACGACTGGACCGCCAGCCACACTGGACGCGTCCGAGGGGGCCGGATCCGTTCAAGGGCTTCCCGTTCCTCGGCGTTCAGGTCCCGGCCGTACGCGCCGGCGAAGATCCGGCGTTCCTGCCGCAGATCCGCCGGGGACCGGACCGGGTTGACGCCGTCCACCACATGCGGTTCCTCGCAGTACGGCCACGGCTCGTCGGCGGGCCACAGCAGCGGCCCGCCGATCGAGCTGTCGTGCCGCGTCGGCGCACCGGGACGGGGGTGCAGGCGGGTCGCCGTGCGGGCCAGTGGGGCCAGTTCGGGAAAGACCGCGACAACGTCGATCGGCCGTGGCGGAGTGACGGGAGTGACATTCATGGCCGCAATCTTGCCAATCTCCTCTGACAACGGCCTTCGTGGCCCGCCCCGCGAAGAGCTCCGGCACGGGCGCCACCTGGGAGAAGCCCTACCGCCGGTCCGCCGCCGGAAGATGGCCCGCGAACAGGTCCACGATCGCCGCGTGGATGTCCGTCTTGCGCGCGTGATTCGTCGCCACGTACCACTTCCATTCGGGTGCTATGAGAAACCTTGACGCGCCGCAAACCCGGCCGGGAGCTGCATCCACAGAGCTCGGGATCCCACCCACCCCCTCGGCCCACCCCCGCCGGACCGTTGGACGCCGACGTGCCCGAGCCCGCCCACCCCCCTCCCCGGCAACCCCCACCGGACAGGCGGGCGCCGACGTACCGGAGGGGTCGGTGCGGGGTGCCCCCGCAGGGGGACGAACGGGCAGGGGCAGAAGCAGGCGCAGGTGGCCGCAGGTTCGTCGCCCGAGGAGGTGCCCCGGGCCGGGACCGACCAGGCACAAGCGGCACCCGCAGACGAAGAAAGCACCCGCACGGGTGGGCGGGCGGGCGGGAAAGACAAGCCGCACAGCGGCGACCCGCAAGCGGCGGATAGCATGCACACGACCCGTATCCGTACGAAAAGGGGGCCGCCACCATGGCGGGAGAGCCGCAGGCAAACTGCCTGTTCTGCAAGATCGTGGCCGGCGAAATCCCCGCGACGATCGTGCGTGAGACCGAGACCACCGTCGCCTTCCGCGACATCAGCCCCCAGGCCCCGACCCACGTCCTGGTGATCCCCCGCGTGCACTACCCGGACGGCGCCGCCCTGGCGGCGGCCGAACCCCTGGTGGCCGCCGACGTGCTGCGCGAGGCGGGCGAGGTCGCGGCGCAGGAGAAGGTCGACACGACGGGCTACCGGATCGTCTTCAACACCGGCCCCGGCGCCGGACAGACCGTCTTCCACGCGCACGCCCACGTGCTCGGCGGGCGCGACCTCCAGCGGCTGGTCTGAGGTCCGGCCTTTGTCGGTACGCGAACTGGTCGTCCTCGGCACCGCCAGCCAGGTGCCGACCCGGCACCGCAATCACAACGGGTACGTCCTGCGCTGGGACGGCGAGGCGATCCTCTTCGATCCCGGCGAGGGCACCCAGCGGCAGATGCTGCACGCGGGCGTCGCGGCCCACGACCTCACCAGGATCTGCGTCACGCACTTCCACGGCGACCACTCGCTGGGCCTGGCGGGTGTGCTCCAGCGGATCAGCCTCGACCGCGTCCCGCACCCGGTCACCGCGCACTACCCGGCCAGTGGGCAGCGCTTCTTCGAGCGGCTGCGGTACGCCACCGCCTACCACGAGGCCGCCGACCTGCGCGAGGCGCCGGTCGCGGCCGACGGGGTGCTCGCCACGACCCCCGCCTTCACGCTGGAGGCGCGCCGGCTCTCCCACCCGGTCGAGTCGTACGGCTACCGGCTCGTCGAACCCGACGGCCGCCGGATGCTCCCCGAGCGGCTGGCCGAGCACGGTGTCGCGGGTCCCGACATCGCCCGGCTGCAACGCGACGGCGGTCTCAACGGCGTCACGCTCGACCAGGTCAGCGAGGTGCGGCGCGGCCAGCGCTTCGCCTTCGTCATGGACACCCGGCTGTGCGACGGGGTCCACGCCCTCGCCGAGGGCTGCGACCTGCTGGTCATCGAGTCGACCTTCCTGGACGAGGACGCGGGACTGGCCGCCGACTACGGCCATCTGACGGCCGGTCAGGCCGCCGCCGTCGCACGGGACGCGGGCGTACGGCACCTCGTCCTCACCCACTTCTCGCAGCGCTACGACGATCCGGCCGTCTTCGAACGGCAGGCGAGGACGGCCGGTTACCAGGGCGAGCTGACCGTCGCCCACGACCTGATCCGCGTCCCGGTCCCGCGCCGCCGCTGAGCCCGAACTCCCTGAAAGCGAACCCCGCCATGCCCCCCATCCCCAAGGCCGAACTGCACCTGCACATCGAGGGCACCCTGGAGCCCGAGCTGGCCTTCGAGCTCGCCGCGCGCAACCGGGTCGCGCTGCCGTACCCGACGGCCCAGGCGCTGCGGCAGGTGTACTCCTTCACCGACCTCCAGTCCTTCCTCGACCTGTACTACGCGCTGATGGCCGTCCTGCGCACCGAGGAGGACTTCGCCGAGCTGATGGGCGCGTATCTGGCGCGGGCGGCGGAGCAGGGCGTACGGCACGCGGAGGTGTTCTTCGACCCGCAGGCGCACATCGCGCGCGGGGTGCCGATCGGGACGGTCGTGGAGGGCCTGGCCGGGGCGCTGGAGCGCGAGGGGCGGCGGCACGGGATCAGCGGCGGCCTGATCATGTGCTTCCTGCGGGACGAGTCCGAGCGGTCGGCGCTGGACACCTTCGAGGCGGCGCGCCCGTACTTCGGCTCGGGCGCCGGCCCCGGCCTCATCACCGGCGTCGGCCTGGACTCAGCGGAGGTCGGGCACCCGCCCGCGAAGTTCCGCGAGGTGTACGAGCGGGCTGCGGCGGCCGGGCTGCGGCGGGTCGCGCACGCGGGGGAGGAGGGGCCGCCCGCGTACATCGGCGAGGCCCTCGACGTGCTGGGCGTGGAGCGGATCGACCACGGCATCCGCTGCCTTGAGGACCCGGCGCTGGTGGCCAGGCTGGTCCGCGAACAGGTGCCGCTGACGGTCTGCCCGCTGTCCAACGTCCGGCTGCGCTGCGTCGGTTCACTGGCCGCCCACCCGCTGCCGCGCATGCTCGCGGAGGGCCTGCGCGTCACCGTCAACTCCGACGACCCCGCCTACTTCGGCGGCTACGCGGACGACAACTTCGCGGCGGTGCGCGCCGCCCTCGCTCTCACCGAGGAGGACGAGCGCACCCTGGCCCGCAATTCGTTCCTCGCCGCCTTCCTCGACCACGACGAGCCGCGCAGGGCGGCGTGCCTGGCCGAGGTGGAGGCGTACGCGTTCGGCTGACGCCTCTTCGCGTCCTACGGCAGGAAGTACATCGGGTTCGGCAGCTTGAAGGACTTGTCCGCGTAGCCGCCGGTCAGGTCGCTGTACTGGTCGCCGAAGTTGCCGACGATGTTGTAGCCGAGCGACTCGATGTGCTTGCGGGTACCGGACTTGTACTCGATGGTCGTGCACGTCGAGCCGCACGGCAGGTACGACGGCGGGCTGGCCGCGTTCTTCAGGTAGAGGTGCGCGGCGTCGGCGGCCGGCTTGTAGCCGACGGCGGCCAGATTCCGTACGGTGTCGGCGCGTTGGGCCTCCGGGCGGCCGGTGACCCAGAAGACCGTGATGCCCTGGTCCGCCGCCCAGTTGGTCAGCTTCTCCATGCCGAAGACGGCGTCCATGTTCTTGTTCGCGATGTACGCCGAGTTGCTGGCGGGCGTGTAGGCGAAGCCCACCTCCAGCTCGTAGTTGTACGTGTTCAGGCTGGTGTCGTCGACGTCCAGCACGATGGCGGGCTTGGCCGCGTGGCCGCCGCGGCCTCCGTGGCCGACCTCGTGGGCCAGATACTGCTTGGCCTTGGCCTCGATGCCCGCGACCTGCTTGGCGTAGTTGCCGCTCGGCGACGCGAAGTGCTCGCCCGAGGCGTCCACGGTGTCGCCGTAGTACGCCTTGATCTCACTGACCACGTCGGTGAGGTTGGGGATCTGCTTGTCGCTGCGCGGCACGGAATCGTGGGCGCCGGCGACGCCGACTCCGTAGACCGTGGCGCCCAGCGACGCCGCGACCACGGCGACGGCCAAGGTGCGGGTGCGGGCGGAGAGTCGGGCTCGGGGCATGACGGTGCTCCTTCAACGCTCGGTTGGTGCCGGTGAACCTAGACCCGTCGATCCTGGCTGGTCAAGGGAGGTCTACGCGCGTGGCACCGAGCGCGGGTTCCGTCAACTCGTTTCCCTTGAGTTAACCCGCAGTTCAGAGGCCGTTGCGCCGGGCGGCCCGGATGGGGCCGGCCGGGCGCCCGCCCGTCAGCGTCGGCCGTCGTCGGGGAGCGCCGCCGCCAGGATTCGCGCCGCGACCGCCGGGGAGTCCACCAGCGGGTGCAGCGCGAGCGCCCGCAGCGCGGCCCGGCGCGAACCGGTGGCCGCCGCCTCGATCGCCGCCCGCTCCACGGCCTTCAGCTCCAGCATCAGCCCCGCCTGGTGCTCGTCCGGTGCCGCCACCGGCAGCGGCCTCGCCCCGAACGCCCCGACCTCGCACGGCACTTCGACCACGGCCTCCGGGTCGAGGAACGGCACCGCCCCGCCGCCCGGCACATTGAGGATCAGCGTCGTCCGCTCGTCCCGCGCGATGGCCCGCATCAGCGCGAGCGCCACCCGGTCGTAACCGCCGCCGTCCAGATCGTGCGGGTCGCGCTCCCAACCGCCGGACGCGGCACGGCTGTCCGCCATGTACGTCTCCTCGCGCTCCCGCCGGGTCCGCTCCCACAACTCCTGCGCCCGGCCCGGCTGTTCATCGGCCGCGACGAAGAACGCGCCCTGCTGCCGGTCCAGGAACTCACCGCGCGTGGCGTCCGCGGCGCGCACCGCGGCCAGCGACTCGCGCCGGAAGTAGTAGTAGTGCAGATACTCGTTGGGCAGCGAGCCCAGCGCGCCCAGCCACTCGGGGCCGAAGAGCCGGCCCTCCTCGAAGGTGCCGAGCGCCGCCGGGTCGGCCAGCAGACCCGGCAGCAGGTCCGTACCGTCGACCGTCAACTTCCGCAGCCAGCCGAGGTGGTTGAGGCCCACGTAGTCGTAGCCGAAGCCCGGTCCGTCCGGGTCCGCGCCCGCCGCCCGCGCCGCCCGCCGCACCAGCCCCACCGGCGAGTCGCAGATCCCGATCACCCGCGGGCCCAGCACCCGGCTCATCGCCTCGGTCACCATCCCGGCCGGATTCGTGAAGTTGATGACCCACGCGTCCGGCGCCACCGCCTTGACCCGTTCCGCCACCGCCGTCGCGACCGGCAGCGTCCGCAGCCCGTACAGCACCCCGCCCGCGCCGACCGTCTCCTGGCCCAGCACGCCCTCGGCCAGCGGCACCCGCTCGTCCGAGACGCGGCCCGCGGTACCGCCGACGCGGATCGCCGAGAAGACGAACCGCGCTCCGCGCAGGGCGTCGTCCAGGTCCGTCGTCGCCCGCACCGGCGGGCCGCCCGGCATCGCCGCCAGCACCGCCGTGATCACCCGCAGCCGCCGCGGGTCCGTGTCGTACAGCACGACGTCACTGACCGTGGGATCGTCGAGCAGGGCTCGGTACACGAGGGGCACGCGGAAGCCGCCGCCTCCCAGAATCGTCAGGCGCATGCGCGGTGACCTTCCGTCCTGCCTGGCTGATGTCGTCCCCCGGATCTTCCCCCGGCGGGGGCTCGCCGCGCCCACCGGCCCCGCGGTGCGTCAACCGACATCAGGTGGCGGTACGTGCAGCCCCGGGCGCGGACGCCGTGGCACAGTGACGGGATGGACGACATGCCCGTTCTCGACCCCCTCGGCACGCTCCGCGCGGCGGGCGACCCGGCGACCGACGTCTACCTGACCGGCACCGTGTTCCTGGACATCATCTTCACGGGACTGGACAGCGCGCCCGTACGCGGCACCGAGTCGTGGGCGCGGGGGATGGGTTCGAGCCCCGGCGGGATCGCGAACATGGCGACGGCGCTGGCGAGGCTCGGGCTGCGGACGACGCTGGCGGCGGCGTTCGGGGACGACGTGTACGGCGACTACTGCTGGGACAGCCTGTCGTCGGGCGAGGGCATCGACCTGGCGCCGTCGCGGCGCATCCCCGGCTGGCACTCGCCCGTGACGGTGTCGATGGCGTACGAGGGCGAGCGGACGATGGTCAGCCACGGGCACGAGGCGCCGCCCGCGCAGGAGTCGGTTCCCGCCTGCCCGCCGCCCGCGCGGGCGGCGGTGGCGTCGCTCGGGCACCACGGCAGGGCGGGCGACCAGGAGCGGGACCAGGAGTGGATCGGGGCCGCCGCCGCCTCGGGGACGAAGGTCTTCGCGGACGTCGGCTGGGACGAGACCGGCCGCTGGGACCCGGCAGACCTGGATGGGCTACGGCACTGCGCCGCGTTTCTGCCGAACGCCGAGGAGGCCATGCGGTACACCCGGACGGCCTGCCCGCGCGAGGCCGCCAGGGCCCTGGCCGAACGGGTGCCGCTCGCGGTGGTGACCCTCGGCTCCGAGGGCGCCTTCGCCGTGGACTCCGGCAGCGGAGAGACGGCCGAGGTGCCCGCCCTGATCGTGGAGGCCCTGGACCCCACGGGCGCGGGCGACGTCTTCGTCGCCGGATTCGTGACCGGCACGCTCGCCGCCTGGCCGCTGGCCGACCGGCTGGCCTTCGCGTCGCTGTGCGCGGCGCTGTCCGTGCAGGAGTTCGGCGGCTCGCTGTCCGCGCCCGGCTGGGCCGAGATCGCCGCCTGGTGGCAGCAGACGAAGGCGCGGGCGCGGGCCGCCGCGGACCCGGGCCCCTGCGACCCCGCTTCCCCGCTCGGCCGCTACGCCTTCCTCGACGCCCTGCTGCCCACCGACCCCCGGCCCTGGCCGCTGCGCCGCGCGGTCCCCACCGTCGGCTTCCGCCCCGCCTGAGCCCCGGCCCGCGAGCCGCTCCCCGCACCCCCGCCCGGACCCTCGCCCGCGCCCCTGCCCACGCGGCTCCCCGCGTGGCTCCCCGTGCCCCTTCCGCCGCGGGCACACCGCCAAATCCCCTCGGCGGGCGCGGCGCGGCGTCGTACGCTTGGAACCCCCAGGCCCCTCCGGGCCTGCCGATCAGCAGAAAGCGGGATGAGCAGGCCCTAGCGCCGGCCCATGACTCAGACACCGACCAAGCAGCAGCCGCAGCCGCCGCAGCAGGCGCGCGCCCACTTCGTCGTACCGGCCAAGCACCCCATGGTGACCGTCCTGGGATCGGGAGACGCTCTCCTCCGCGTGATCGAGCAGGCGTTCCCGGCCGTCGACATCCACGTCCGAGGCAACGAGATCAGCGCCGTCGGCGAAGCCCCCGAGGTGGCCCTGGTCCAGCGGCTCTTCGACGAGATGATGCTGGTGCTGCGCACCGGCCAGCCGATGACCGAGGACGGGGTGGAACGCTCCATCGCCATGCTCAGGGCCAACGGCACGGCGGTCGACCCGGACGCGGAGACGCCCGCCCAGGTCCTCACGCAGAACATCCTGTCCAGCCGCGGCCGCACGATCCGCCCCAAGACGCTCAACCAGAAGCGGTACGTGGACGCGATCGACACCCACACCATCGTCTTCGGCATCGGCCCCGCGGGCACCGGCAAGACCTACCTGGCCATGGCCAAGGCCGTCCAGGCCCTCCAGTCCAAGCAGGTCAGCCGGATCATCCTCACCCGCCCCGCGGTCGAGGCCGGCGAACGCCTCGGCTTCCTGCCCGGCACCCTCTACGAGAAGATCGACCCGTACCTGCGCCCGCTCTACGACGCCCTGCACGACATGCTCGACGCCGACTCCATCCCCCGCCTGATGGCGGCGGGCACGATCGAGGTCGCCCCGCTGGCATACATGCGCGGCAGGGCGCAGCCGGTCTTCACGAAGGTGCTGACACCGGACGGTTGGCGTCCGATCGGCGACCTCCAGGTCGGTGACCTCGTCGTCGGATCCGACGGCGAACCGACCCCGGTTCTCGGTGTCTATCCGCAGGGCGAGAAGGACATCTACCGTGTCACGGCCCAGGACGGGGCTTCGACACTGGCCTGCGGGGACCACTTGTGGACGGTCAGGACGGCTTCGGACAAGCGCCGCGACAAGCCGTGGCGCGTCCTGGAGACCAAGGAGATGATCGGCAGCCTCCGCGCGGCCCACGCCCGCCGGTATGAGCTTCCGTTGCTCACGGCGCCGGTGTGCTTCCCGGAGCGCGACGTCCCGATGGACCCGTACGCCCTCGGTCTCCTGCTCGGAGACGGGTGCCTCACCGGCTCCACCACACCGTCGTTCGCCACCGCCGACCCGGAACTCGTCACCGCTCTGGAAGCGGCGTTGCCCGGCGTGACCGTCCGGCACAAGGGCGGGCCTGACTACACGCTCAACCGTGTCAGGACAACCGGCGATGTCATCACCACCGTGAACCCGGTGACCGCGGCGCTGCGCACCCTTGACCTCCTCGGCAACACGTCGGGCTCGAAGTTCGTGCCGGACAGTTATCTCAACAACTCCGCCGAGATCCGGCTGGCCCTGCTCCAGGGTCTGCTGGACTCCGACGGAGGGCCGGTCACTCAGTCGGATCGCACCTGCCGTATCCAGTACACGACGACATCGATCCTGCTCAGGGACGATGTCATCGCGCTGGTCCAGTCGCTCGGCGGAGTCGCGTACACCCGTCGACGTGCGGCCGAGGGCCGGAAGCCCGGAAGGGCCGGGGGACGGGACATCCAGCACCGCCGGGACGCCCACATCATCGACATCCGGCTCCCCGAGGGCATCGAGCCCTTTCGGCTGGCCCGCAAGCGCGACACGTATGACGCGGCCGGCGGGGGTGGCCGCCCCATGCGGTTCATCGACAGCATCGAGCCCGCGGGCCGTGAGGAAGCGGTGTGCATCCAGGTGGCGGCGGCCGACTCGCTCTACGTCACCGAGGACTATCTGCTGACGCACAACACGCTCAATGACGCGTTCATCATCCTCGACGAGGCGCAGAACACCAGCGCCGAGCAGATGAAGATGTTCCTCACCCGGCTCGGCTTCGACTCGAAGATCGTCATCACCGGTGACGTGACGCAGGTCGACCTGCCGAACGGGACGAAGAGCGGGCTGCGGCAGATCCAGGACATCCTCACCGATATCGAGGACATCCACTTCTCCCGGCTGACGAGCACGGACGTGGTGCGCCATAAGCTGGTCGGACGCATCGTGGACGCCTACGAGCGCTACGACGACAGCATCGCCGGCGCGACCGGTGCCAACGGAAAGTAACCACTTCACCATCATGGCGATCGACGTCAACAACGAGTCCGGCTGGGAGATCGACGAGCGGGCGGTCCTGGACGCCGCCCGCTACGCCCTTCAGCGCATGCGAATCCACCCGCTCTCCGAACTGTCGGTGATCGTGGTGGACGCCGACGCCATGGAGCAGCTCCACATGCAGTGGATGGACCTGCCGGGGCCGACGGATGTCATGTCCTTCCCGATGGACGAGCTGCGTCCGGGGAAAGAGGACGAGGAGCCGTCGCAGGGGCTGCTCGGCGACATCGTGCTCTGCCCCGAGGTCGCCAAGAAGCAGGCGGAGGAGGCGCCGACGAAGCACTCCATGGACGAGGAGCTGCAACTGCTCACCGTCCACGGCGTCCTCCACCTGCTGGGCTACGACCACGAGGAAGCCGACGAGAAGGCCGAGATGTTCGGTCTGCAGAAGGCCATTCTGGACGGCTGGCGCGACGAGCAAGGGGCCGAGGGCCCGTCGCCCGCGCCCACCACCCACTGACGCCGACGGTGACTTCCGCATGATCGTCTCCGCTGTTGTCCTGGTCGTCGTCGCCTGGCTCGCCGCCTGCGCCGAGACGGCCATCGCCCGCGTGTCCCGCTTCCGCGCCGAGGACGCGCTGCGTTCCGGCCGCAAGGGCGCCGCCAATCTGCTGGCCGTGGCCTCCGACCCGACCCGCTACCTCAATGTCGCCCTGCTGCTGCGGGTCGGCTGCGAGACGGCCGCGGCCGTCCTGATCACCGTCGTGTGCGACCGGCACTTCGACAGCACCTGGGAAGTCCTCGCCGTCGCGATCGGCGTCATGGTGCTCGTGTCGTACGTGGCCGTCGGCGTCTCGCCGCGCACCATCGGCCGCCAGCACCCGATGAACACCGCGACCGCCGCCTCGTACGTCCTGCTGCCGCTGGCCCGCGTCATGGGCCCGGTGCCGGGGCTGCTGAT
The DNA here is from genome assembly GCF_042957385.1 of Streptomyces sp. NPDC008079. Classification (NCBI taxonomy): domain Bacteria; kingdom Bacillati; phylum Actinomycetota; class Actinomycetes; order Kitasatosporales; family Streptomycetaceae; genus Streptomyces; species Streptomyces sp. NPDC008079. The sequence continues at coordinate 215,936 of NZ_JBIBIC010000008.1, read as the reverse complement.
CCTGCTGGGCAACGCGGTGACGCCCGGCAAGGGCTTCAAGCGCGGCCCGTTCGCGAGCGAGGCCGAGCTGCGCGCGATGGTGGACCTCGCGGAGTCCGAGTCGCTGATCGAGGACGAGGAGCGCCGCATGGTGCACTCGGTCTTCGAACTGGGCGACACCATCGTCCGCGAGGTGATGGTGCCGCGGCCCGAACTGGTCATGATCGAACGGTTCAAGACGATCCGTCAGGCCATGACGCTGGCGCTGCGCAGCGGCTTCTCCCGTATCCCGGTGACCGGGGAGAGCGAGGACGACGTCGTCGGCTTCGTCTACCTCAAGGACCTGGCGCGCCGGGTGCACATCAACCGGGAGTCGGAGTCCGAGCCGGTCTCGACGCTGATCAGGCCCGCGTCCTTCGTGCCCGACACCAAGAACGCCGGGGACCTGCTGCGCGAGATGCAGCAGGAGCGCAACCACGTGGCCGTGGTGATCGACGAGTACGGCGGGACCGCCGGGATCGTCACCATCGAGGACATCCTGGAGGAGATCGTCGGCGAGATCACCGACGAGTACGACCGCGAGACGCCCCCGGTCGAGGAGTTGGGCGAGGGCTCGTACCGCGTCACGGCCCGCCTGGACATCGGCGACCTCGGTGACCTGTACGGGGTGGAACTCGACGACGACGACGTGGAGACGGTGGGCGGGCTGCTCGCCAAGTCCCTCGGCCGGGTCCCGATCCCCGGTGCCACCACGGTGGTGCCGCTGCCGGAGGACGGGTCGGGCGACCGCGGTACGGCCGCGCTGCGGCTGACGGCCGAGGCGCCCGCGGGCCGCCGCAACCGTATCCACACCGTCCGGGTCGACCCGGTCGCGGAGGTCCCGGCCTCCTGAGACCCCCGGCCTCCTGAGACCCCCGAGCCCCTGAAACCCCCGGCCTCCTGAAACCCCCGGGCCCTGAGACCCCCGGGCTTCTGAGGACGGTCGGCCCGTCAGGGGCGGGCGCGCTCGGCGAGGAAGCGGCGGGCGTGGGCGAGGAACGCCTTGGCGGCGGGGGACGCGCCCGCGTGCTCCCGCCAGGCCAGCGCCAGCCGGGAGCGGACCGCGGGCCGGGTCAGCGGCAGGACGCGCAGGCCGGGACGTGAGGCGGCGAGACCGGCCGGCAGGAGCGCGACGCCGAGGCCGCGCTCCGCGAGGGCGGCGAGGACTTCAGGGTTGCCCGCCTCGAAGGCGATCCGGGGCGTGAAGCCCGCCGCCGCGCACGCGGTGTCGACGGCGGCCCGCAGCCCGGTGCCGGTGGGCAGGACGATCAGGGGCCGCCCGTCGAGCGCCTTGACGGGCATGGCCCGGCGCCCGGCCAGCGGGTCGCCGGGCGCGACGGCCGCCACCAGCGCGTCGTCGATGACCGTCTGCGTCCCGATGCCCTCGGGCGGTTCCCCGGCGATCCCGGCGAAGGCCAGGTCGTAGCGCCCGTCGCGCAGCCCGGCCAGCAGCCGGTCCGAGGTGTCCTCGCCGAGCGTGATCTCCACGCCCGGATACGCGTCGTGGAAACCGGCGAGCATCCCCGGCACGTCCATGTCGGCGCCCAGCGAGGTGACGGTGCCGATCGCGACCCGGCCGCGTACCAGCCCGGTCAGCTCCTGCGCCGCCAGCCGCGCCCCGGCGACGGCGTCGAGCGCGGCCCGCGCGTACGGCAGCACCGCGCGCCCGGCCTCGGTGAGCCGCACGGTACGGCCCGAGCGGTCGAACAGCGGCTGCCCCAGCTCCCGTTCGAGCTGTCTGACCTGCGCGCTGATCCCCGGCTGCGCCACGTGCAAGGCGGTCGCCGCCCGGGTGAATCCCGCCTCGTCGGCCACCGTCACGAAGTATTCGAGCTGCCGCAGTTCCATAACCGGACATGCTAGCTCGCAGAAGATCCAGATCTTGGACTTATGGACGGGGGCCGTCGAGAATGGACAGCGGGGGAACCGAGGAGCACACGAGGGAGCGCCACACCATGACCGAGAACCGCGCTTACGCCGCCCACCCGGAGGACATCGCCCGGCTGTTCGTGGAGCGGGTCAACTCCGGTGACCTGGAAGGGATTCTGGAGCTCTTCGAACCGGACGCCGTGGTCGCCTTCCCGATCGACCGCCCGTCGCGGGGCACGGCGGCGCTGCGCGAGCTGTACGCGGGGCTGCTCGCCGCCAAGCCGGTCTTCGAGGTCGAGGAGCCGCTGCCCACCTTGATCAGCGGTGACCTCGCGCTGACCTCCACCCGCCCGAAGGACGGCACGGGTGGCCGGGTCCAGGTCGCCCGCCGCCAGCCGGACGGCCGCTGGCTGCGCGTCCTGGACCGCCCGGAGAGCTGAGCCCTGGCCGCTCAGACCCCGGCGGTACGGCCGCGGCCGAGCCCCACCGCGACCATGACCGCCACCGCGAGCAGCACGGCCGCGTCCACCGCCAGCGCCAGGTGGATACCGGACAGCAGGTGCGCCCGGCTGGACGCCAGCGCGGAGAGCAGCGGGATGCCGACCGTCAGACCGATCTGCTGACTGCTCGTCACCAGTCCGGTGGCCAGGCCCTGTTCGTGGTCCGGCAGCCCGGACGTCGCGGTGATCCCGTACGAGACGATCACCCACAGGTGGCCGACGCACGCCAGCGTGACCCCGGCCATCGCCAGCCACGTGCCGGAGGAGCCGGGGCCGAGCAGGACCAGCACGGCGGTCAGCGCGCCCTGCACGACCAGACCGGCCAGCAGCGTGCCGCGGGTGCCGATCCGGCCGATCACCCGCGCCGCGGTCATCCCCGTGACGGCCGCGGCCACGCCCTGGACACCGAAGACCAGGCCGGTGCGGAACGCCGACAGGCCGCGGATCTCCTGGAGGTAGAGGGTGAGCAGGAAGACCACCGTGCTCATCATCGAGAAGGTGGCGAGCCCGGCCAGATTGCCCCAGGCCACCGTGCGTCGGCGCAGCATCGGCAGCGACACCAGCGGCTCGGCGGCCCGCGACTCCACCGCCACGAAGGCGGCCAGCAGCGCGACGCCCAGCACCAGGGCGGCGATCACGTCGGCGCCGCCGAAGCCGCGCTGCGCGGCCGTGGACAGCGCGTAGATCACCGCGAGCAGCCCGCCGGTCACGGTGACCGCGCCGGGTACGTCGATCCGCGGGCGGCGCGGGTGCCGCGACTCGGTGAGCAGCGCGGGCGCGGCGGCCAGGACGAGGACGCCCGCGGCGGCCAGCAGCGCCATCGTGGACCGCCAGCCGAAGGCGTCGGTGAGCGTGCCGCCCATCACCATGCCGATGGTGAAGCCCAGCGACAGCAGCGTGCCGCTGATCCCCAACGCCCGCTCCCGCAGCGGCCCTTCGGGGAAGGTCGTGGTCAGCAGCGACATGCCGGTCGGCACCACGGCCGCCGCCCCCAGGCCCTGCACGGCCCGCGCGGCCAGGAAGGCCGCCGGGTTCCAGGCGAGGGTGGCCAGCAGCGAGGCGGCGGCGAAGACCGCGAGACCGGTCAGGAACAGCCGGCGCCGCCCGTACAGGTCGGCGATCCGGCCGAAGAGCAGCAGGAATCCGCCGGACGGCAGCGCGAAGGCGGTCACCGCCCACTGGAGATTGGCCCTGCTCATACCGAGGTCGGAGCCGAGGACGGGCAGCGACACGTTCAGGATGGAGAAGTCCAGGGAGATCATGAACTGGGCGGCGCAGAGCACGAGGAGCACCAGTTTGGCGCGGATGCCGAGGTGTTGGGGAGCCGGGGCGCGCAGGGCGCCCGTCGTGCCCGAGGCGGGGCCCGAGGCGGGGCCCGTGCCGGGGCCCGAGGCGGACGTGCTCGAAGGGGACGCGGTGGTGTCGGTTGCCATGCGACCACCTTCCGGCGATCCCCGGGCCGGTGGGGAGCCGCCCTTTATGCTGGTGGCCGGACCACCAGCCAGGCCGCAGGCCGAGGGGGAGCGAGTGGAACAGACCGTGTCCGCGCCGTTGTCGTCGAAGCCGCACCGCCGCCGGGAACTGCGGGACTTCCTGATGGCCCGCAGGGCCCGGATCTCGCCCGCGCAGGCCGGACTCCCGGACGGCGGCGCCCGGCGCCGCACACCGGGGCTGCGCCGCGAGGAGGTCGCCGTGCTGGCCGGGGTCGGCGCGTCCTGGTACCAGTGGCTCGAACAGGGACGCGACATCACCGTCTCCCCGCAGGTCCTCGACGCGGTCGCGCGCGTGCTGCGCCTGACCGGTCCGGAGCGGCGCCATCTGTACGTGCTCGCCGGGCTCAATCCGCCGCTGCCGGAAGCGGTGCCCGACGCCGACTTCTGCGAGGGGCTCTACCGGCTGATCGAGTCCTGGTCGCCGTTCCCCGCGCACATCATGGACGCCTACTGGAACATCCTGGCGTTCAACGAGCCGGCCCGGCAGACCTTCGCCTTCACCGCGCGCGACACCAACTGCCTGGTCAGCTTCTTCACCGACCCCGTCTACCGGGGCCGCGCCGACCGGCACGCGACGCTGGCGGCGACCATCGTCGCCCAGTACCGCGCCGCCGCCTCGGAGTACCCGGACGACGAGGGCTTCCACCGGATCGTCTCCGAACTGGCGGCGGTCAGCACGGAATTCGCCGAGCTGTGGGCGCTCGGCGACGTCCAGCCCAGCGGCCAGCTCATTAAGGAGCTGAGCCACCCGCTCGTGGGCGACCTCCACTTCGAGAGCACCCAACTGCGCATCCCGGCCCGCCCCGACCTCACCATCGTGATGCACAATCCGCTGCCGGACACCGACACCGCCGCCAAGCTCCAGTGGCTGGCGTCACCGGAGCAGCGGCGCGGGTCGTTCCGCTCGGTGGACGAGCGGGCGAGCTGACCGCGGGGGCCTGAGGATTTCCGGGCCCGCGGGTCCCCCGGACGGGTCCGGATCGCCGGGGTCTCGGGCACTCGGGACCTCAGGCACTCAGGCTCTCGGGCACCCGGGCTCTCGGGACCTCGGGCTCTCGGGACCTCAGGCACTCATGCTCTCGGGACCTCAGGTGCCGAAGGTGCCGATCATCGAGACCAGGTTGGCGCTGGCCGCCTGGATCGACGTGGCCAGGCTCGTGTCCGCCAGATAGAACCCGAAGGCACCGCAGACGAGAGCGTGGGTCGCCTTCATCGAGCCCTTCCGCTTCAGGAAGAAGGCCGCGACGGCGAGGACGATGACGAAGGGCAGGTGCAGAAGCATCGAATCACCTCAGACGAGGAGGACTGCACGACCCACGCTAAGCGCGGTTCGCTTTCCGCGCATCTTCGGCCACCCAGGGTGACGACACCGGGGGCCACCTCCGCGAAGGCGCGTGCGGGGCGGCGGATAAGGTCGGCGCATGAGCGATGCGACCGTGGACCCGGAAGACCGGAAACTCATCACGTTGGCCCGGTCGGTCCGTGCCCGTAACGGCGCGCCGGAAGGCGCGGCGGTACGGGACGAGATGGGCCGGACCTATGTGGCGGGCCCCGTGGCGCTGGCGTCGCTGAATCTCAGCGCGCTCCAGACGGCGGTGGCGATGGCGGTGGCGAGCGGGGCGACCTCGCTGGAGGCGGCCGTCGTGGTCACGGCGGAGACCGCCGCCGCGGACCGGGACCGCGCCGTCGTCGGGGACCTGGGCGGCCCGGCCACGCCGGTGATCCTCGCGGCCCCGGACGGTACGGTCCGGAGCACGGTCACCGCGGGCTAGGGGTCGAAGGGGCCGTTCGTGATCCGCCGGACAGGCCCTGGGGCCTGTCCGGCGCGGCGGGAGGCACCCTAGAGCGCGTCGGGTCCGCGCTCCCCGGTCCTGACCCGTACGGCCGTCTCGACCGGCACCGCCCACACCTTGCCGTCACCGATCTTGCCGGTGCGGGCCGCGGCCACGAGCGTCTCGATGACGGCCTCGACGTCGGCGTCCTCGACCAGCACCTCCACCCGGGCCTTGGGGACGAGGTCGACCCGGTACTCGGCGCCGCGGTAGACCTCGGTGTGGCCGCGCTGGCGCCCGTAGCCGCTGGCCTCGGTGACGGTGAGGCCGTGCACGCCCATCTCCTGGAGTGCGGTCTTCACGTCGTCCAGTTTGAACGGCTTGATGACCGCGGTGACCAGCTTCATCCGAGGGTGCTCCTGTCCGGGACGTGAGCAGCGGCCTTGTGCGCGGGGAGCGACGTGCCGTGCGTCAGTACGCCGTGATCGTAGGCGGTCTCGGCGTGCACGGTCAGGTCGAGGCCGGTCCGTTCCTCCTCCTCGCTCGCCCGGAAGCCCATCAGCCGGTCGATCGCCCGCCCGATGCCGTACGTCACGGCGAAGGCGTACGCCCCGACCGCCGCGACCGCGACCGCCTGTCTGCCGAGCTGGCCGAGGCCGCCGCCGTACAACAGGCCCTCGGGGCCGCCGGTCATGGTGGCGGTGGCGAGCAGGCCGATGAGCAGGGTGCCGACCACGCCGCCGACGAGGTGGACGCCGACCACGTCGAGCGAGTCGTCCACGCCCCAGCGGAACTTCCAGCTCACGGCGTACGAGCAGAGCACCCCGGCGCAGAGCCCGACGACCAGCGCGCCCACCATGTCGACGCTGCCGCAGGACGGGGTGATGGCGACGAGACCGGCGACCGCGCCGGACGCGGCGCCCAGGGTGGTGGCGTGCCCGTCCCTGCGCTTCTCGACCAGCAGCCAGCCGAGCAGCCCGGCGCAGCCCGCCGCCTGGGTGTTGACGAAGGCGGCGGCGGCCAGGCCGTTGGCGCCGAGCGCGGACCCGGCGTTGAAGCCGAACCAGCCGAACCAGAGCAGGCCCGCGCCGAGCAGCACCAGCGGCAGATTGTGCGGGCGCATCGAGTCCTTGCGGAAGCCGAGCCGGGGCCCGAGCACGATCGCCAGCGCGAGCCCGGAGGAGCCCGAGCACACCTCCACGACGGTCCCGCCCGCGAAGTCCAGCGCGCCCAGTTCGCCGACGATCCACCCGCCGGTGCCGAACACCCAGTGCGCGACGGGTACGTATACGGCCAGCGTCCACACCAGGACGAACACCACCCACGCGCCGAACCGCGCGCGGTCCGCGACGGCGCCGCTGATCAGCGCGGCGGTGACGATCGCGAAGGTGAGCTGGAAGGCGGCGAAGAGCAGGGTCGGCACATGGCCGGTGACGGTCGTCGGGGTGATGCCGTGCATCCCGAGGTGGTCCAGGCCGCCGATCAGGCCGAGGCCGCCGGCGTCGGGGCCGAAGGCGAGGGTGTAACCGGCGGTCAGCCAGACCACGGTGACCAGCGCGATCGACACGAAGCTCATCATGAACATGTTGAGGACGCTCTTGCTGCGGACCATGCCGCCGTAGAAGAGCGCGAGGCCGGGGGTCATCAGCAGGACCAGCGCGGTGGCGGCCAGCAGCCAGGCGGTGTCGCCCGCGTCGACCGCGGGTTGACCGGCGGACAGGAGCAGCACGGGGGAGTCCCTTCCATGGACGGCTGGGGAAGAGCGTCACGGGCGCGTATTTCCGGTTGTGGGCATACGTGTTTCCGCCGTGTTTCGTGTTGCGCGAGGGTTTCCGGCAGATCACCGTGCCGTCACCCGCGGGCCGCCGGAGAAGGGCCCCGGCGGGTGCCGTACGGGCGGGGGCGGGCTCAGGCACCCCCGTCTTCGGGGAGAATGGGCGCATGAGCGCTCGTACCCAGCCCGCAGACACCCCGCACCGGTCCGGTTTCGCCTGTTTCGTCGGCCGCCCCAACGCCGGGAAGTCCACCCTCACGAACGCTCTGGTCGGCCAGAAGGTGGCGATCACCTCCAACCGGCCGCAGACCACCCGGCACACCGTGCGCGGCATCGTGCACCGGCCGGACGCCCAACTCGTGCTGGTCGACACCCCGGGGCTGCACAAGCCGCGCACGCTGCTCGGCGAGCGGCTCAACGACGTGGTGCGCACCACCTGGTCGGAGGTCGACGTGATCGGCTTCTGCCTGCCCGCCGACCAGAAGCTCGGCCCCGGCGACACCTTCATCGCGCGCGAGCTGGCCGGGATCAAGAAGACGCCGAAGGTCGCCATCGTCACCAAGACCGACCTGGTCGACGGACAGACGCTGCGCGAGCAGCTGCTCGCCGTGGACAAGCTCGGCCGCGACATCGGCATCGAGTGGGCCGAGATCGTGCCGGTCTCCGCGACCGGCGGCGACCAGGTCGAGCTGCTGGCCGACCTGCTGGTGCCGCTGCTGCCGGAGGGCCCGCTGCTCTACCCCGAGGGCGACCTCACCGACGAGCCCGAGCAGGTCATGGTCGCCGAGCTGATCCGCGAGGCCGCGCTCGAAGGCGTACGCGACGAACTGCCGCACTCCATCGCCGTCGTCGTCGAGGAGATGCTGCCGCGCGAGGGCCGCCCAGAGAACCGGCCGCTGCTCGACATCCACGCCAACCTCTACATCGAGCGGCCCAGCCAGAAGGGCATCATCATCGGCCCCAAGGGCGCCCGCCTGAAGGAGGTCGGCATGAAGTCCCGCACCCAGATCGAGGCCCTGCTGGGCACCCCGGTCTTCCTCGACCTCCACGTGAAGGTCGCCAAGGACTGGCAGCGCGACCCGAAGCAGCTCCGCAAGCTCGGCTTCTGACCCGCGGCCGGCTCGCGGTTCGCCGACCGTGGGCCGCCCGCGGCGGGTCAGGTGCGGTCGGCGTCCGCCAGGCGGGTCCTGGCGCTGGGGGCGGGCAGGGGGCTCGCGCCCTTGATCGTGCGGTGCAGGGGCGAGGTCTCGGTACGCCGGATGCCGGGCAGCTCGGCGACGGGCCCGGTCAGATAGCGGTAGAGCGCGCTGGCGTCCTGGCAGTTCACGGAGGCGTAGACGTTGGCCGTGCCGGTGGTCGCCGCCGCGAAGGCGATCTCGTGGTGGGCGGCGAGCGCCGCCCCCACCTCGGCCAGACGGGCGGGCTCGACCTCCAGCCACAGCCCCGTCCTCAGCGCGGGCTGGAGCGCGCGCCGGTCGAAGTCCAGGTCGTAGTAGAGGACCCCGGCCGCCCGCAGCTCCGACATGCGCCGCCGTACCGTCGTCTGCGACCAGCCGGTGACCTCGGCCAGTTCGGCGGCGGGCGTCCGGCCGTCCACCGCGAGCGCGTCGAGCAGCGGCTGGTCGTCGGAGGCCAGCGGATACGGCGCCGTGCTCTCCGGGGCCGGGGCCTGCGCGTCCGCCACGACCAGCGCCCGCGCCTCGTCCGCGCTCAGCCAGCCCGCCTTGGTCACCGGGCTCAGATCCTGCCCGAAGAAGACGTGCAGCATCGCCTGCGCGGTCACCTGCACCACGCGCGGTGTGCGCGGCAGCTTCTGGAGCAGCAGCGAGTCGTCCCCCTGGGGGAGCGCGGCCTGCACCAGGCAGAAGATCTCGGTGCCGCCCGAGATGAGGCTGACCCAGCGGGTGTCGGTACGCCGGGCCAGCGCCTCGCTGACCGAGGCCGCCGCGTCCGGGGTGCACCGCACCCGTACGAACCACGGCGTCACACCGATCCGGTGCGGGTCGGTCAGGCCCACCACCCGCAGCAGTCCGCTGGAGCGGAGGCGGCCGTAGCGGCGGGCCACGGTCTGGTCGGAGACGCCGAGCACCTCGCCGATCCGGCGGAACGGCGCCCGGCCGTCGATCTGGAGGGCGTGCACGACCCGGTGGTCCAGCTCGTCGAGTCCCTCCAGCATGTCCCATGTCGTGTCGGATTCCATCGGGCAAGGCTAGGGGATGTCGGATTCCGCCGCCAAGGCATCGCTGACTGTGGCGCGGACCGGGCGTCACGGATCGTGGGAACCGCTGCACCCCACGATCCGCACGATCCGCCGGACTCGCGGACCCCTTGAGGTCCGTCAGGCCCGCGAGGTCCGCTCCCGAACGGAGTTCCACCCATGCGCAAATGGCTGCCCCTCGTGGCGATCTGCCTGGGCGCCTTCATCCTGCTGGTCGACGTCACCATCGTGAACGTCGCCCTGCCGAGCATGGCGTCCGACCTCGACGCGTCCTTCACCTCCTTGCAGTGGGTGATGGACATCTACGCGCTCGCCCTCGCCGCCCTGCTGATGGTGGCGGGCTCGCTCGCCGACCTCTTCGGACACCGGCGGATCTACGCGGCCGGGCTCGTCGTCTTCGCCCTCGCCTCGCTGGCGGCGGCCCTGTCGCCGAACACCGCCGCGCTGATCACCGCGCGGGCCGTGCAGGGCGTGGGCGGCGCCGCGATGTTCGCCACCTCGGCCGCGCTGGTGTCCGCGACCTACCACGGCCGCGACCGCGGCACCGCCTTCGGCGTCTGGGGCGCGGTCAACGGCGCCGCCGCCGCTGCCGGGCCCATCCTCGGCGGCCTGCTCACCCAGGGCTTCGGCTGGCAGGCGATCTTCCTGGTCAACCTGCCGATCGCGGTCGTCGCCGTCGCGCTCACGCTGAAGGTGCTGCCCGCCGGGCGGCGCGGCGCCGGACGCCTGGACCTGCCGGGCGCCGCCGCCTTCACCCTCGCGGCGGCCTCGCTCACGTACGCGCTGATCCGCGGCGGCGAGCACGGCTGGACCGAGTCGCTGACCCTGACCGCCTTCGCGGTCGCCGCCCTGGCCGTCGTCGGCTTCGTCGTCGCCGAGGCCAGGTCCGCGCACCCCATGCTCGACCTGGCGCTGCTGCGCCGCGCCAGCTTCTCCGGCCTGCTCGGCGGCGCCCTGCTCTACCAGGCGGCGGCCTTCAGCGGCCTGGTCTACCTCTCACTGTGGCTCCAGAACGTCCTCGGCCTCAGCCCGATCCGCGGCGGTCTGGCCCTGATGCCGCTGGCCGGGGCGTCCTTCCTGGCAGCGGCCGTCGCGGGCCGGCACATGCACCGCGTCGCGCCCCGGCTGCCGATCGCCGGCGGTCTCGTCCTGATCGCGGCGGGCTGCGCGGCGCTGTGGCTGTCCGTGCACGCCTCGTCCGGGCAGTCCGCCCTCTTCGCGGGCCTGGCGATCGTCGGTGTGGGCGCGGGGCTGGCCACCCCCGTTCTGGTCTCGGCCGCCGTGGAGGCCGTGCCCCCGCAGCGCGCGGGCATGGCGGGCGCCGCCGTCAACACCTTCCGCCAGCTCGGAATGACGCTCGGCATCGCGGTATTCGGCGCCGTCTTCACCTCGCGGCTGCGCGACACGACCGCGGGCGGCGGCTCGCTGCGGGCCGGATACGCCTCGGGCCTGGACCGCATTTCCCTTTACGCGGCGGTCGCCGCGCTGGCCGGAGCCGTGCTCGTCCTGGCCACGCTCCGCCCCGCCGCTGCCGCCTCTGCTCCCGCTCCGGCCGCCGACGGTGACGCCTCGGCCGAGGCTGAGGGAAAGCCCCAGGTCAGCGCGGTGGAGGAGGTCGCCACCGGCCTGAAATGACGGCCGACGACCGCTTCACCCGATTCACCCGCTTTTGAGTGACCGGCGCCACATATGACGGACACACAAAGTGCCCCCTCTTTCACGCACCGCGACAGAGGGGGCACCCCTTTGTGATCCCCTCGATAGGACGCAGGTCACATACGAAGCCGCTTAGTACACCGCGCCTCCCGTATTGACGGGAAAACGCCTCCTCCCGACCCCGTCTACGAATGCAATCCGTAGACGGGGTCTTTGACCTCTGAATTGCCCGCCTCTAACAATTCACTGGTCCGCTACGGAGGAAGAGGTAATTCCCGAATGCAGCTCCCCACGATCCCGAAGAAGCTCCCTACGTTCACCGCGTTCAACCGGATGCCGAAGAAGCACAAGATCACGGCCGCCGGCGCTGTCGCCGCTGCCGCGGTCGTGCTGACCGTTACCGGTCTGGAAGCGACCGCAGGTGCCGGTTCGGCGACCGCGGCGAGCAACCCGGCCGGGTTCTCGGTCTCCACCGGTACGCAGGTCAAGGACCTGAACGCGCAGACCGGCCTCGCGTCGCAGAAGTCCATCAGGGACGCCGCGCAGAAGAAGACCGACCAGGCCAACGCGGCGAAGAAGGCCGAGGCCGCCAAGCAGGCCGACGCCGCGAAGAAGAAGGCGGACGCCGAGGCCGCCAAGAAGAAGGCCGCGGCCGACGCCGCCGACCGCGCGAAGCAGAAGTCCGCCGCGAACCGCTCGACCAAGCGCGCTCCCGTCGCCGCGCCGAAGAAGGCCGCCGCCGCCACGCCCGTCAAGGCCGCCGCCAAGTCCTACTCGAACAACCTCGACGGCTGGATCAAGCAGTCGCTGGACATCCTGCACTCCAAGGGAATTCCCGCCAGCTACAACGGGATTCACAAGAACATCATCCGCGAGTCCAGCGGTAACCCGAAGGCCATCAACAACTGGGACATCAATGCCCGGAACGGCATTCCCTCCAAGGGCCTGCTCCAGGTGATCGACCCGACCTTCAAGACCTACCACGTGTCCGGTACTTCGTGGGACATCTACGACCCGGTCGCCAACATCACCGCCGCCTGCAACTACGCGGCCGACCGCTACGGCTCGATGGACAACGTGAATTCCGCGTACTGATCGCGCACTTCACCACCCACCGCACCCCGGAAGGGCGGCGAGGCCCCACGGCCCCGCCGCCCTTCCGGCGTCAGCGGCGCCCGCCGGTCCGGCCGGCCAGGTGCCTAGACGCCCGTGAGAAGCAGCGGGTCGGTCACCGGGATTCCAGGTCTTCGGACGGGGGCGGCCTACGCGCCCTCGCCCAGGACCGCCTCGATCAGTTCGCGTTGGGCGGGGGTCAGGTGGGGGTCGGCGCAGTGGGCGGTGCGGCCGTCGGCGGTGATGGCGTAGGTGAAGCCGTCGGGGACCGGGGGGCCCGAGGGCGGCGGAGCGGCCAGGACGGCCTCGGCCAGGGAGGTGAGGCGGCCCGCGTCGGGGCGGCCCGCCGTGTCGAGGGCGGCGCGGCGGGGGATGCCCGCGAAGCCGCCGGAGCGGACCACCTCGATACGCATGGGCTGTGTCACGCCTCCTGCGGCTGGCCGGGCTGCTGGCGGGGGACCTCGGCCGCGGGGGCGGCGGCCGGAGCGACGCCCACCCGGGACCAGGACGAGAGCACCGCCTGGTGCTGCTCGCCTTCACCGTAGCGGGCCTTGGCCGCCGCGGCGGTGGCCGCGGCGAAGTCCGCGAACTGGGCGTGCGGCGACAGCGAGCCGCCGGTGAGGGTGTCGTACCAGATCTGCCCGGCCTGCTCCCAGGCGTTGCCGCCCAGCTCGGCCGCCAGGAGGTAGAAGGCGTGGTTGGGGATGCCCGAGTTGATGTGCACGCCGCCGTTGTCGCGCGAGGTGGTGACGTAGCCGTCCATCGTGCCGGGCTGCGGGTCCTTGCCGAGCCGCGGGTCGTCGTAGGCGGTGCCGGGCTCCTTCATCGAGCGCAGCGCGTGGCCGTCGACGCCCGGTGCGAGCAGCCCGGCGCCGATCAGCCAGTCGGCCTGCTCCGCGCTCTGCCCGAGCGTGAACTGCTTGATGAGGCTGCCGAAGACATCGGAGACGGACTCGTTGAGCGCGCCGGACTGCCCGAAATAGTCCAGGTTGGCGCTGTACTGGGTGACGCCGTGCGTCAACTCGTGGCCGATCACGTCCAGCGGAAGGGTGAAGTCCAGGAAGATCTCGCCGTCGCCGTCCCCGAAGACCATCTGCTGGCCGTTCCAGAAGGCGTTGTTGTAGCCCTGGAGGTAGTGGACGCTGGCCACCAGCGGCAGGCCCGCGTCGTCGATCGAGTGACGCCCGTACGCCTTCAGATACGTCTCGAAGGTCGCGCCGAGCGCGTCGTACGCCCGGTTGACGCTCGCGTCCTTGGACGGCTTGGCGCCCTCGGCGCGCACCTTGCGCCCCGGCAGCGTGTCCTGGTGCTTGGCGTCGTGAACGGTCCGTCGCGGCTGGTCGGAGGCGGCGGCCCCGGTGACGGCGGTGGCGCCGATCACCGTGGTCAGGCGGCGCCTGGTGCGTTGCAGCGCGTCCTGCTCCAGGGTGCGGCGGGCGGGTCCCGAGACCCCGGAGTCCTCGGAACGGGACAGCTTGTCGAGCACGTGCGGCGGCACGATCGTGCAGAAGACGGCGTTGGGCGCATGCGTGGCAGTCATGGCGGCAATGTGGCACGCGTCACAGTCGCTGTCACGGGTTGCGACGATGATTGACGAAAAGGAGCGAAGGATCATGGTTTGAGTGGACAGAACCGTGCATCTTGCATGCTGAGAGGATCTTCGTACCGGCTACGTGATTCCGGCCGCCTCGGTTATGGTCGTCCCATCATGCGTTTCGGGCTGCTTCTCCTTAGCTGCCGCGGCGAGGGCCTGTAGTCGTAGGCCGACCCCCTCCCCGCGGAGTTCAGGCGTGCCATCGCCGTCGGCCGACACTCAGCCGGACCCCCGAGGAGCCAGAGCCCCATGACAACCCCCAATCGCGTCGGCCGTCCCACGCCCATCACCACGGCCACCGCGCGCCAGCGCCCCAGTGTGATGCCGGTCCACAAGTACGGCCACTACGAGGCCGTGGACATCGCCGACCGCACCTGGCCGAACGCCCGCATCACCCAGGCGCCCCGCTGGCTCTCCACGGACCTGCGCGACGGCAACCAGGCGCTGATCGACCCCATGTCGCCCACCCGCAAGCGCGAGATGTTCGACCTGCTGGTCCGCATGGGCTACAAGGAGATCGAGATCGGCTTCCCGTCCTCGGGCCAGACCGACTTCGACTTCGTACGCTCCCTGATCGAGGGCGACGCGATCCCCGAGGACGTGACGGTCTCCGTCCTGACCCAGGCGCGCGAAGAACTGATCGAGCGCACCGTCGAGGCCCTGCGCGGCGTACCCCGCGCCACCGTCCACCTGTACAACGCGACCGCGCCGGTCTTCCGCCGCGTCGTCTTCCGCGGCAGCCGTGACCAGGTCAAGGCGATCGCGGTGGACGGCACCCGGCTGGTGATGGAGTACGCCGAGAAGATCCTGGGCGACGACACCGTCTTCGGCTACCAGTACAGCCCGGAGATCTTCACCGACACCGAGCTGGACTTCGCCCTGGAGGTCTGCGAGGGCGTGATGGACGTCTGGCAGCCCGAGCCGGGCCGCGAGATCATCCTCAACCTGCCCGCCACCGTGGAGCGTTCCACCCCCTCCACGCACGCCGACCGCTTCGAGTGGATGTCGCGGAACCTGTCCCGCCGCGAGTACGTGTGCCTGTCCGTGCACCCGCACAACGACCGCGGTACGGCCGTGGCCGCCGCCGAACTGGCGCTCATGGCCGGCGCGGACCGGGTCGAGGGCTGCCTGTTCGGGCAGGGCGAGCGCACCGGCAACGTCGACCTGGTGACGCTGGGCATGAACCTGTTCAGCCAGGGCGTCGACCCGCAGATCGACTTCTCGCAGATCGACGAGATCCGTCGCACCGCCGAGTACTGCAACCAGATGGAGGTCCACCCGCGCCACCCCTACGCGGGCGACCTGGTCTACACCTCCTTCTCCGGCTCCCACCAGGACGCCATCAAGAAGGGCTTCGAGGCGATGGAGGCCACCGCCGCCGCCGAGGGCAAGACCGTCGACGACATCGAGTGGGCGGTGCCGTACCTGCCGATCGACCCCAAGGACGTCGGCCGCTCGTACGAGGCCGTCATCCGCGTCAACTCGCAGTCCGGCAAGGGCGGCGTCGCGTACGTGCTGAAGAACGGCCACAAGCTGGACCTGCCGCGGCGCATGCAGATCGAGTTCTCCCGGATCATCCAGGCCAAGACCGACAGCGAGGGCGGCGAGGTCACCCCCGCGCAGATCTGGTCGGTCTTCCAGGACGAGTACCTGCCCACCAGTGACAACCCGTGGGGCCGGGTCGCCCTGCGCTCCGCCCAGACGTCCACCTCCAGCGACGGCACCGACGCCCTCACCGTCGAGGCCGTGGTCGACGGCGTCGAGACCACCCTGAGCGGTACGGGCAACGGCCCGATCTCGGCCTTCGTCGACGCGCTGGCCGGGGTGGGCATCGACGCCCGCGTCCTGGACTACTCCGAGCACACCATGAGCGAGGGCGCCTCCGCGCGGGCCGCCTCGTACATCGAGTGCGCGATCGACGGAAAGGTGCTGTGGGGGATCGGCATCGACCCCAACACCACCCGCGCGTCGTTGCAGGCGCTGGTCTCGGCCGTCAACCGGGCCGCGCGCTGACGGGATTGACCCGGTTCACCCGGTCCGTCCGAGGGGCGAAAACCCCCGGGCGGACCGGTTCGAGCACCCTCGCAAGGCAATTGCCCCTTACGCGGTACTGACTGCGACCGCCGACTGTGGCTAACATCACGGCAGTGCGGCAGCGTTGCCGAACGGCCGGAGGGTGCAGCGTGATGAAGCTGAGGCTGTGTATCTGGGGTGTGCGAACGGCGTGGCACACCGAGGACGACGGTGAGTTCTTCTGCCCTGATTGCGGCGGCGACCGTGCCTACCACCGCAGAACCGGCACCCGCAGACTGACCGTGCTCAATGTGCCGGTCCTGCGCCGGGGCCCCGCGGGCACCGTCATCGAGTGCACCGCCTGCCACCGGCAGTACGCCTCCGACGTCCTGCTGCGGCCCACCACCACCCGCTTCTCCGCGATGCTGCGGGACGCCGTGCACACCATCGCGCTCGCCGTCCTCACCGCGGGCGGCGCCACCGGCCGCCCGGCCCGCGAGGCCGCCGTCGGCGCCGTGCGCTCCGCCGGGTTCTCCGACTGCACCGAGGACCAGTTGCTCGGGCTGCTCGCCGCCATCGTCGCCGACGAGGGCCGGTACGGCGCCTCCGGCTCGGGGGGTGCCCCCCTCGGGCCCGACTCCTTCGCCGACGAGGTCGACGGGTGCGGGAGCTGGCTGTCCATCGAGCTCCACGAGGCGCTCGAGCCGCTGGCCGACCACCTCGAGCCGCTCGGGCGCGAGCGGGTTCTCCTCCAGGGCGCGCACATCGCCCTCGCCGACGGGCCCTACCTTCCTGCGGAACGCGAAGTCCTCGAAGCCGTCGGCCGCTGTCTCTCCCTGCCCCTCACCGACATCGACCGCCTCCTCGCCGGAGCCGCCGCGGCCCTCTGACCTGCGGTCCGCCCGCGCGTGGGCGCCCTGGCGCGCAGGGCCTGTTCTCAAGGTGCCCCCCAGCGCCCCTGACGGGGCACAGGCCCTGCGCGAAGAAGGGCGTACTCCTGGGGGAGTAGCCCCCGGATCGGTCCTGGGCGGGACGAGGAAGGCGAGCCCGGCGGAGGAAGCTGACGGTAGGAGAAGACCTCGGCTTTCGGAGGAGCCCATGAACGTCACCACACGTCCGTGGGCGGTACCGCGGCTCAGGGCCGTACCGCTGGCGCGTCTGCGCCCCGCCGCGACCCCGTGACCTGGCTCGGCGCACCCCGCGTCCGGGAGGATGGGTCCGTGGCGCTCACCATGGACCTTCTGCGCGCCCCGCGCATCCCGGCGGCGCCGGGACCGCGGGTCGCCCCCGCCGACGTGGCGTTCGCCGCGCTCGTGTTCGCCGTGGAGGCGTTCCTGGCGTGCTGTCTGCCGGAGGAGCCGGCCAGCGGGCGGCCGGACCTGGCGGGCTGGGCGCTGCTGGTGGGCAGCGCGCTGGTGCTGGTGTGGCGGCGGCGTTCGCCGCTGGTGTGCATGCTCGGGATGCTGGCGTTCGTGGCGCCGTACCACTACCTGGAGAACATCCAGGTGGCGCCGATCCCGTCGAGCATGGTGGCGCTGTACGCGCTGGCGGTCGCGGGGCCGCCCCTGCGTACGTTCCTGCTGCTGCCGACGGTGATCGCGCTGATGGCGGCCATCATGTCGACGATCAGCGCGCCGCACGCGGGCACCGACATGCTCAAGAGCGCCGGCTGGATCGTCGCGGTCGCGGTGGCGGGCGAGGTGGTGCGGATGCACCGCAACTACGTGGCCGCGATCGTCGGGCGGGCCGAGCGCGCCGAGCGCACCCGCGAGGAGGAGGCGGCCCGCCGGGTCGCGGAGGAGCGGCTGCGGATCGCCCGCGACCTGCACGACCTGCTCGCGCACAGCATCACCCTGATCGGCGTGCAGACGTCGGTGGCCGCTCACATCCTGGTCGCCGACCCCGACCGGCTCGACCGTACGGCGGTGGCCGCCGCGCTCGACACGATCGCCGACACCTGCCGGGAGGCCCGCGCCGAGCTGCGGACCACGCTGCGGGTGCTGCGCGCGGACGGCGACGGCCCGCTGCCCGACCTCGCGGGGATACCGGCCCTCGCCAAGGCCGCCGAGGCGGCGGGGGCCAGGGTGGACCTGGGCGACGCCGTGGGCGTCGCGCCGGTGCCGCCCGCGGTGGGCGCCGCGGCCTTCCGGATCGTCCAGGAGTCGCTCACCAACGCGGTACGGCACGCGGGGGTCCCGAGCCCGCTGATCACCGTACGGGTGGACCGCCGGGAGACGGCCCTGCACCTGCTGATCGAGGACGACGGCTCCTGCGGCGGCCCCGCGCCCGCGAACCGCGCCGAGGGGCGCACCGAGGGCTTCGGCATCGCCGGGATGCGCGAGCGCGCCCGCAGCGTCGGCGGCACCCTCACCGCGGGGCCGCGCCAGGACCGTACGGGCTTCGCGGTCAGCGCCGTGCTGCCGCTCACCGTCGATCACCAGGGAGACCACAGATGACCTCGCCGCCGCCGATCCGCGTGCTGCTCGCCGACGACCAGACGCTGGTGCGGGCCGCGTTCGCGATGCTGGTGGAGTCCGCCCGCGACATGGAGGTGGTCGGGCAGGCGGCGAACGGCCTGGAGGCGGTCGAGCAGGCGCGCAGCGCCCGCGCCGACGTCATCGTGATGGACATCCGCATGCCGGAGCTCGACGGCATCGAGGCCACCCGGCGGATCGCCGCCGACGACGACCTGGCGGGTGTGCGCATCCTCGTACTGACCACCTACGACGACGACCAGCACGTGGTGTCGGCGCTGCGCGCGGGCGCGTCCGGCTTCCTGGTCAAGGACACCAGGCCCGCGGAGCTGCTGGACGCGATCCGTACCGTGGCGGCCGGGGACTCGCTGCTGTCACCCGGCCCCACCGCGCGGCTGATCGCCCGGGTGCTGCGGCTGCCGGACCGGCCGCTGGTCAGCGCCCCGGCCCCGGCCGGGCTCGGCGGGCTGTCCGAGCGCGAGCGCGAAGTCCTCACGCTGGTCGCGCGCGGCCTGAACAACGCGGAGACCGGTGAGGCGCTGGGCCTGAGCCCGCTCACCGCCAAGACGCACGTGAGCCGGATCATGGGCAAGCTCGGCGCCCGCGACCGCGCCCAACTCGTCATCACCGCCTACGAGTCCGGCCTGGTCGCGCCCGGCGCCGACCGCTGAGCCGGGGCCCGGCGGCAGCCGGTCGGCCGTCCGTCGCCGTACCGCTCCCGCCGTACGCGAGAATGGGCCCATGAGTCTGTTCCGCGACGACGGCATCGTGCTGCGCACCCAGAAGCTGGGTGAGGCGGACCGGATCATCACGCTGCTCACCCGGCGGCACGGACGGGTACGGGCGGTGGCCCGCGGTGTGCGCAGGACGAAGTCGAAGTTCGGCGCGCGCCTGGAGCCGTTCAGCCACGTCGACGTGCAGTTCTTCGTCCGCGGCGGGGAACTGGTCGGCCGCGGTCTGCCGCTGTGCACACAGGGCGAGACGATCGCGCCGTACGGCGGCTCGATCGTCACCGACTACGACCGCTACACCGCGGGCACCGCGATGCTGGAGACCGCGGAGCGCTTCACCGACCACGAGGGCGAGCCCGCCGTGCAGCAGTATCTGCTGCTGGTCGGCGCGCTGCGGACGCTCGCGGCGGGCGACCACGAGCCGCGGCTGGTGCTCGACGCCTTCCTGCTGCGGTCGCTGGCCGTCAACGGATACGCGCCCAGCTTCGACGACTGTGCCAAATGCGGTATGACCGGTCCCAACCGGTTCTTTTCGGTCGGGGCGGGAGGAGTCGTCTGCGGCGACTGCCGGGTGCCGGGAAGCGTCGTACCCTCACGGGAGTCACTGGAACTGCTCGGCGCGCTGCTGGGCGGCGACTGGGAGACCGCGGACGCCTGCGAGCCGCGCCACTGCCGTGAGGGCAGCGGGCTGGTGGCGGCCTACCTCCAGTGGCACCTGGAGCGCGGACTGCGCTCCCTGCGGTTCGTCGAGAAGACCTGAGCCGAGAAGGCATGAGGAGAAGTACCACCATGGCACGTCACGGGATTCTGGCCCGTTCCCGAAGCTCGTACCGGACACCCGACCCGCACCCGTCGGGGGCGCGTCCGCCGAAGCTCCAGAGCGAGCTGGTGCCCAAGCACGTGGCCGTCGTCATGGACGGCAACGGCCGCTGGGCCAAGGAGCGCGGCCTGCCGCGCACCGAGGGCCACCGGGTCGGCGAGGGCGTCGTCCTGGACGTGCTGAAGGGCTGCCTGGAGATCGGCGTCAAGAACCTCTCGCTGTACGCCTTCTCGACCGAGAACTGGAAGCGCTCGCCCGAGGAGGTGCGCTTCCTGATGAACTTCAACCGGGACGTGATCCGGCGGCGCCGCGACGAGATGGACGAACTCGGCATCCGTATCCGGTGGGTCGGGCGCATGCCCAAGATGTGGAAGTCCGTCGTGCAGGAGCTCCAGGTCGCCCAGGAGCAGACCGTCGACAATGACGCGATGACGCTGTACTTCTGCGTCAACTACGGGGGGCGCGCCGAGATCGCCGATGCGGCGCAGGCCATCGCCCGTGATGTCGCCGACGGGCGGCTCGACCCGTCCAAGGTCAACGAGAAGACCTTCGCCAAGTATCTCTACTACGCCGACATGCCCGACGTGGATCTCTTCCTGCGTCCCAGCGGTGAGCAGCGCACCTCCAACTATCTGCTCTGGCAGAGCAGTTACGCCGAGATGGTCTTCCAGGACGTGCTGTGGCCCGATTTCGACCGGCGCGATCTGTGGCGGGCCTGCGTCGAATACGCCTCGCGCGACCGTCGCTTCGGCGGGGCCATCCCCAACGAGGCCCAGCTCGCCGGCGACCAACGCGCCTAGCCCCTCCCGGGCGGGGTGGCCCGATCCTTCCCGGGGCCGCCCCCGGACGGTTCCTCCGCCCTGGACGGCGGCCCGATCTTCCCGGCCGCCGGGTGCCCTTGCGCAGGGCCTGCTTTTTTGGGGGCGCGGGGAACTGCGCGACCAGCCACAGCGGTGGCGCGCCGTTGAAAACCGGCCCCAGCGGGGCAGTTGCTGTGTGTTTTCGGGCTGAAAGCCCGGTGGGGGCTGAGCGCGCAGTTCCCCGCGCCCCTGAAAACACGTGGCCGGCGCCCCGGTGGAAGAGCCGTCCGGGGGCCGCGCCCGGGAAAGACCGGCCTACCGCCCCGGTGGAAGAGCCGTCCGGGCGGGGTCGGGGAAGGGCGGGGGAGGCCCTTGGGGGTGGGCTAGGGCTGGGGGTGCTCGACGCAGTCGGAGCAGGTGCCGAAGATCTCCATGGTGTGGGCGACATCGGCGAAGCCGTGCTCGGCGGCGACGGCGTCGGCCCACTTCTCGACGGCGGGCCCCTCGACCTCGACGGCCTTGCCGCAGACGCGGCAGACGAGGTGGTGGTGGTGGCCGCCGCCGGAGCAGCGGCGGTAGACGGACTCGCCCTCACCGGTCCGGAGGACATCGATCTCGCCCGCGTCGGCCAGCGACTGAAGGGTCCGGTAGACCGTGGTGAGCCCGACGGAGTCGCCGCGGTGCTTCAGGATGTCGTGCAGATCCTGCGCGCTGCGGAATTCGTCGACCTCCGAGAGAGCGGCCGACACGGCGGCCCGTTGCCGGGTGGAGCGGCCACGTACGGGATGGGTGGTCACCGGTGCCTCCTTCTGGGTCGCTTCGTGCACCTGTCCGGACGGCCCATTGTGCCAGGCCGTTCCGTTCAGGCGGGTACCTCGTCGGCGGCGCCGCGGGCGGCGGGCACCTCCACCTCCAGGGTGCACCGTTCCCGCTCCGCCGCGGCCCGCCTGGCGCGTTTCCTGGCCAGCGGAGTGGCGAGCGCGGTGAGCACGATGAAGAGCCCGATGGTGATCAGGACGATCGTCGCACCGGACGGCACGTCCACGTAGTACGAGGTGACGGTGCCGGACAGTGTCACGGTGACGCCGATGGCCACCGCGCTGACGAAGGTGACCAGGAAGCTGCGGGTGACCTGCTGCGCCGCCGCGACGGGGATCACCATCAGCGCGCTGACCAGCAGCAGCCCGACCACGCGCATCGCGACCGTGACGGTGAGCGCGGCCGTGACCGCGACCAGCAGATTCAGCAGCCGCACCGGCAGCCCGGTGACCCGCGCGAACTCCTCGTCCTGCGACACCGCGAAGAGCTGCCGCCGCAGACCCACGGTCACCAGCATGACGAAGCCCGCCAGCAGGCACATCGTGGTGATGTCGGACGGCGAGACGGTGGTGATCGAACCGAACAGGTACGTCTCCAGGTTGGCGTTGGAGCCGTTCGGCGCGAGGCTGGTCAGCATCACACCGCCCGCCATGCCGCCGTAGAAGAGCATGGCCAACGCGATGTCGCCGCGCGTCTTGCCGTACCAGCGGATCAGCTCCATCGCGACGGCGCCCGCCACCGAGACGGCGGTGGCCATCCAGACCGGGTTGGACTGGAGGAGGAAGCCGAGGCCGACGCCGGTCAGCGCGACATGGCCGATACCGTCGCCCATCAGGGCCTGCCGTCGCTGCACGAGGTAGATCCCGATGGCCGGCGCGGTGAGGCCGACCAGCGCGGCGGCGATCAGGGCCCGTTGCATGAAGGCGTAGTCGAGGAATTCCATCAGCTCAGCAGTCCCGTCCTGACCGGCGCGGCCGAGGTGTCCGCGTGCGGGTGTACGTGGTCGTGGCCCGGCAGGGCGTGCTGTCCCAGTGCCCGTGGCGGCGCGCCCTCGTACGTCACGCAGCCGTCGCGCAGCACGACCGCGCGGTCGATCAGCGGTTCCAGCGGCCCCAGTTCGTGCAGGACCAGCAGGACGGTGGTGCCCGCCGCGACCTGGGCGCGCAGGGTCGCCGCGAGGATGCGCTGGCTGTCGAGGTCCACGCCCGCCATCGGCTCGTCCATGATGAGCAGGTCCGGCTCCCCGGCCAGCGCGCGGGCGATCAGCACCCGCTGGTGCTGGCCGCCGGAGAGCGCGTCCACGGAGTCGCCCGCGCGGTCGGTGAGGTCGACGACGGCGATGGCCCGGTCCACGGCCGCCCGGTCGGCGCGGCGCATCGGCCGCAGCCGGGTACGGGCCAGCCGCCCGGCCGAGACCACCTCGCGTACGGTCGCGGGCACGCCGCCGGCCGCCGTGGTGCGCTGCGGCACGTACCCGATCCGCGCCCACTGCCGGAAGCGGCGCAGCGGCGTACCGAACAGCTCCAGCGAGCCGCCGGTCAGCGGCACCTGGCCGATGACCGCGCGCACCGCCGTGGACTTGCCCGAGCCGTTGGCGCCGAGGAGCGCCACGACCTCGCCGCGCCCGACGGTCAGGTCGATGCCGCGCAGTACGGGGCGAGCGCCGAGGGTGGCGGTGGCGCCGCTGAGCGCGATGACCGGGTCCGTGACCGCGCCGGTGTCCCCGGCCGCTTCGACGGCTTGCTGGTCCATGGCGGTGACCTCCGTCACTTCGCGCCGAGCGCCGCGCGCAGGGCCGTCAGATTGCTCCGCTGCACCTGGAAGTAGTCGGTGCCCTTGGACTTGTCGGTGATGCCCTCGATCGGGTCGAGGACGTCGGTGCGCAGCCTCAGGTCGCCCGCGAGGGTCTTCGCGGTGGCGTCGCTGACCAGCGTCTCGAAGAAGACGGTCGACACGTGCTTGCTCTTCACCAGGTCGTGCAGCGCCTTGGCCCGCGCCGCGCTGGGCTCGCTCTCCGGGTCGATGCCGTTGATGGCCTCCTCGACCAGCCCGTACCGCTCGGCGAGGTAGCCGAAGGCGGCGTGCGTGGTGACGAAGGTGTCGGAGGCGCGGTTCTTCAGGCCGTCGCGGAATGCGGTGTCCAGGGCGGTGAGCCGGGCGACCAGCGCGTCGGTGTTCTTGCCGTACGCCGCCGCGTTCGCCGGGTCGGCCTGCTCCAGCGCCTTGCCGACGCCCTTGGCGACCTCGGCGTACTTCACCGGGTCCAGCCAGATGTGCGGGTCGGCGCCCGCGCCTTCCTCGCTGCCGCCGCCGGTGCCGTTGTCGCCGGTCGTGTGGTGCGTGCCGTCCACCTCGGTGCCGTGGGACTCCAGTGGGGTCAGCGACGCGGCGTCGACCTTGTGCTTGACACCGGAGAGCTTCACGGCGTCGTCCACGGCGGGCTGGAGGCCCTTGAGGTAGACGATCACATCGGACTGGCCGAGCCTGCCGGTCTCCTTCGGCGTCAGCTCCAGGTCGTGCGGCTCCACGCCCGGCTTGGTGAGGTCGGTCACCGCGACATGGTCGGCGCCGATCTGCGCCGCCAGGTACTCCAGCGGGTAGAAAGCGGCCGTGACCTTGAGTTTTCCGCCGGTCTTGGAGTCACCCGAGGTGTTCTCGGAGGCGTCGGCGCCGGAGCAGGCCGACAGTGCCAGCAGGCCGAGCACGGCCGCGGCGGCGACGGAGACGGCGGATATCGGGCGGCGATGGATGTTCATGACTGTCATTTTCATCTGACGTGGAAACGATTGTCAATATCCGTAGGGCGGGGTCCGCGATCCGCTCCCGGCCGGGTTCCTGGAGCCGGGTTCCGGAACGGATTTGATAAGGGGACCGCACCCGCCGGTAATCTGAGGCAACTGACCGCTTCGTCGTACTGAAGAGAGCACCGTGGCCGCCGACAAGATCGACACCATCGTCAGCCTGAGCAAGCGCCGTGGCTTCGTTTTCCCGAGCAGTGAGATCTACGGCGGCTCCAAGGCCGCCTGGGACTACGGGCCGCTGGGCGTCGAGCTGAAGGAGAACATCAAGCGCCAGTGGTGGCGCGCCATGGTGACCTCCCGTGAGGACGTGGTGGGAATCGACTCGTCGGTGATCCTCGCCCCCGAGGTCTGGGTGGCCTCCGGCCACGTCGCCACGTTCTCCGACCCGCTCACCGAGTGCACCTCCTGTCACAAGCGCTACCGCGCGGACCACCTGGAGGAGGCGTACGAGGCCAAGCACGGCAAGCCCCCGGCCAACGGCCTCGCCGACATCAACTGCCCGCACTGCGGCACCAAGGGCGCCTTCACCGAGCCCAAGCAGTTCTCCGGCATGCTCCAGACCCACCTCGGCCCGACCCAGGACGCGGGCTCGGTGGCGTACCTGCGGCCCGAGACCGCGCAGGGCATCTTCACCAACTTCGCCCAGGTGCAGACCACTTCGCGCAAGAAGCCGCCGTTCGGCATCGCCCAGATGGGCAAGTCGTTCCGCAACGAGATCACGCCGGGCAACTTCATCTTCCGCACCCGCGAGTTCGAGCAGATGGAGATGGAGTTCTTCGTCAAGCCCGGCGAGGACGAGAAGTGGCACGAGTACTGGATGCAGGAGCGCTGGAACTGGTACACGGGCCTGGGCATCCGGGAGGAGAACATCCGGTGGTTCGACCACCCCAAGGAGAAGCTCTCCCACTACTCCAAGCGCACCGCCGACATCGAGTACCGCTTCAACTTCGGCGGCCAGGAGTTCAGTGAGCTGGAGGGCGTCGCCAACCGCACCGACTACGACCTCTCCTCGCACTCCAAGGCGTCCGGCCAGGACCTCTCCTACTTCGACCAGGAGGCGGGCGAGCGCTGGTTCCCGTACGTCATCGAGCCCGCGGCCGGTGTCAACCGCGCGATGCTGGCCTTCATGCTCGACGCGTACAACGAGGACGAGGCGCCCAACGCCAAGGGCGTCATGGAGAAGCGCACCGTGATGCGGCTCGACCCGCGCCTCGCGCCGGTCAAGGTCGCCGTCCTGCCGCTCTCCCGCAACCCCGAGCTGTCCCCGAAGGCCAAGGGCCTGGCCACCGCCCTGCGCGCCAACTGGAACATCGAGTTCGACGACGCGGGCGCCATCGGCCGCCGCTACCGCCGCCAGGACGAGATCGGCACGCCGTTCTGCGTGACCGTCGACTTCGACACGCTCGAGGACAACGCGGTGACGGTCCGCGAGCGCGACACGATGAAGCAGGAGCGCGTGTCGCTCGACCAGGTGGAGACCTACCTGGGCAGCCGACTGCTGGGCTGCTGACGCCGGTTGCACACGGGCGGGGCCGCGCGAGCCGGACGGACCGGATCGCGCGGCCCCGCCCTCGTCGTCCCGTGCGTCAGTCCGCGCGCAGGCCGCGCAGCACCAGCTCGCACACCGCCGTGAACTCGGCGTCGACACCCGGCAGGGTCCACTCGGCCGCGTGCGCCGGGTCGTGGAAGCGGCAGGTGGCGTCCCAGACGGCGCGGGCGGTGGCCGCCCGGTCGCAGGGGGCGAACTCACCGCGCCTGACGCCGTCCGCGACGATCCCGGCGAGCTGGCCGATCGTCTCCTGCACGTGGCGGCTGACGGCGCCGCTGTTGTCGCGCGCCAACGCCTGGAAGGTCGCGAAGAGTTCCGGGTCGAGCCCGGCCTTGCGCCGCTTGGCCGCGAAGAGTTCGGCGAGCCAGCGCGGCAGCCGCTCGGGCGCCGGCCCGTCCTCCGCGGCGATGTCCGCGAGCGCCGCGTGCGCCTCGGCCAGCCACTTCTGGGTGACCGCCTCGCGCAGCTCCGCCTTGCTGCGGAAGTGCCGGTAGACGCTGCCGTGGCTGACCCCGAGCGCCCGCGCCACATCGACCACCGTGGCCTTCGCGGGGCCGTAGCGGCGCAGCACGTCCTCGGTGGCTTCGAGGACGCGGTCACGGGTCAGGGGCTCCGGCGGCATGGGAGAGGCGGCCTTTCGGCGGGTCGGGACACGGCTTCTGCGACGGCGACGGCCGCCGAGATCGCCGGGGCCGTCGCCGTCCAGTGTGCGGCAGGGCGCCGCCGGCTCAGCGCTCGCTGTCCAGATGGGTCATCTGCCGGGGGTCGTAGCGGGTGCCCGCGACCTCCGCGGCCGGGACGGCCCGCTCGATGTCGGCGATGTCCGCGGCGTCCAGCGTCAGGTCGAGCGCGGAGAGCGCCTCGGTGAGCCGGTCCCTGCGGCGGGCGCCGATCAGCGGCACGATGTCGTCGCCGCGGGACAGCACCCAGGCGATGGCGGCCTGCGCGACCGTGACGCCCTTGCCGTCCGCGACCTCGCGCAGCGCCTCGACCAGGCCGAGGTTGCGCTCCAGATTCTCCCCGGAAAAGCGCGGGTTGTAGCTGCGGAAGTCGCCCGCCTCCGTGCCGCTGCCCCGGGTCCAGTGCCCGCTGAGCAGCCCGCGCGAGAGCACGCCGTACGCCGTCACGCCGATGCCGAGATCGCGGGCGGTGGGCAGGATCCGGTCCTCGATGCCGCGCGAGAAGAGGCTGTACTCGATCTGGAGGTCGGCGATCGGGGCGACGGAGGCGGCCCTGCGCAGCGTCTCCGCGCCGACCTCGGACAGCCCGATGTGCCGGACGTGCCCGGCCTGGACCAGCTCGGCGATCGCGCCGACGGTCTCCTCGATCGGCACGTCCGGGTCGACGCGGGCGATCCGGTAGATGTCGATGTGGTCGGTGCCGAGCCGGTTCAGGGAGTACGCGAGGAAGTTGCGGATCGCGACAGGGCGGCCGTCGTAGCCGCCGAAGCCGCCCTCGACATCGCGCAGCGCGCCGAATTTGACGCTGATGACGGCCTGGTCGCGGCTGCCGGGGCGGGCCCGCAGGGCGTCGCGGATCAGCAGTTCGTTCAGGCCCATGCCGTAGAAGTCGCCGGTGTCGAGCAGGGTCACGCCCGCGTCCAGCGCGGCGTGGATGGTGGCGACGGACTCGGCGTCGTCGGAGGCGCCGTACGCGCCGGACATGCCCATGCAGCCGAGGCCGAGGGCGGAGACGACGGGTCCTGTGGTGCCGAGGGTGCGGGTGCGCATCGGTGGGGGTCCCCTTCGGGGTCGTCGGCGGGACGGGTGTGCGCCTCCACCGTCACATGTGGACTGACAGATATCAACATCTGTCAGTCCACATTTCGTGCGACCGTGCCCCTGGGGGCCGTCCTCGGCCCGGGGCGGTGGGCCGGTCCTCTCGGGGGCGCGGACCGGGGCCGGTTCGGGGCGGGGACTTCGGGCCGAGGTGCCCGTCGCTAGACGATTCTGCGCGGCAGCCGGGTGCTCAGCGCGACCGTCGCGACCACCGCCGCGAGCTGCGCGACCAGCGCCCAGACCAGGGCGTCCCGTACGCCGATCGAACCGGACAGGGTCAGGAACAGCGTGCCGAGAGTGGCCACGCCCAGCGCGAGGCTGGACTGCTGGGTGGTCGCCATTGCGCCGCTGCCGACCCCGGCCTGCGCGGCCGGCACCTCACTGAGCACGATCCGGAGCACCACCGGCAGGACGAAGCCCTGGCCGAAGCCGATCACGGCCATGCTCGGCGCCAGCTCCGCGATGCTCAGACCCGTGCCGCCGTAGTGGAAGGTCGCGGCCAGCGCCACCAGGCCGACGCCCTGGACCAGCGAGCCCGCGGTCACCACACGGCGGCCGAAGCGGGCCACCATCCGCGGACCGAGCAGCGAGGCGGCGAAGAAGGCGGCGCACAGCGGGGCCAGCGCGGCCCCCGCCTCCAGCGCCCCGAAGCGCAGCCCGTCCTGCATGGCCACCGCCACGACGAACATGAAGCCGCCGAAGCCGAGGCAGAAGGGCACGATGAGCAGCAGACCGCTGCGCACGCTGTGGACGCGCAGCAGCGACGGCGGGATCAGCGGATTGCCGCCGTCGCGCTCACCGCGCCGCTCGACCGCCACGAAGGCCGCCGCGGCGAGCGGGAAGACCGCGAGCAGCACCCACGACCACAGCGGCCAGCCGGCCGCCCGGCCCTCGGTGAGCGGCAGCAGCAGGGTGATCAGCGTGACCGCGAGCAGTGCGGTGCCGGGCTTGTCGATACGGGCCGGGTGCGCGGACCGCGTCTCCGGCACCGACTTCAGCGCCAGCGCCAGCGCCAGCGCGACGGCCGCCACCGGCACGTTGACCAGGAAGATCGCCCGCCAGCCGCTGCCCGCGATGTCCGCGGAGACCAGCACGCCGCCGAGCACCTGGCCGACGACGCTGGCGATGCCCGCGGTCGCGCCGTAGTAGCTCAGCGCCTTGCCGCGGGCGCCGCCCGAGGTCGCGGACTGGATGGTGGCCAGCGCCTGCGGGAGCAGCAGCGCGGAGGCGGCGCCCTGGGCGACGCGGGCCGCCACCAGGGTCCAGGCGGAGGGGGCGACGCCGCAGGCCAGCGAGGTCACGGCGAACAGGCCGAGGCCCCACAGGAAGAGATTGCGGCGGCCGAACATGTCGCCGAGCCGCCCGCCGAGCACGAGCAGCACCGCGTAGGCGACGCCGTAGCCCGCGACGACCATCTCCAGGACCGCGGGTCCGGCGTGCAGGTCGCGGTCGATGGTGGGCAGGGCCACGTTGACGATGAAGAAGTCCACCATCGGCAGCGCCGCGCCGAGCAGCACGGTCAGCAGGCCGAGGGAGCTCAGGCCGGGGGCCGGGGCGGGGGAGTGCGAGCGGGTGGGGACGGAAGAGTTCCGGGCGGGCGCCCCGATGCGGGTCACGCGGGGGAGCACCTGAGCCCGGGAGGTCATGGTGGGTTCCATTCGGTCGGTCACATGGTCCACACTGGACCCGTTCTCAGGGTGGTACCAGAGAGCGTTTATCCAGGTATACGCACCACCTGGCAACCGGCTGCCGGATCGGGCACTCTGGGAATATGACCGCAGACGCCAGCGCTTTCCCGCCGAGCACCGTGACCCCGGGCCCGGGCACTGTCGCCCCGGATTCGGGCGTCGTTTCCCCGGATTCGGTCCCCGTTCCCGCGGGGACGGGGACCGTGTCGCCGGACTCGGCCGCCGCCCCGTCGGGTCAGGGGAGCGTCTCGCTGGACGTCTCCGGGGCCGATGTGCCCGAGGCCGCCGCCGCGGAGAGCCGCCGCCAGGAGCTGGCGTCCTTTCTGCGCAGCCGCCGGGAGCGGATCTCACCGGACCAGGTCGGGCTGCCGCCCGGCCGTCGGCGCCGGACGCCCGGACTGCGCCGCGAGGAGGTCGCACAGCTCGCCGCCGTCGGGGTCACCTGGTACACGTGGCTGGAGCAGGCGCGGGAGATCCAGGTCTCCGGGCAGGTCGCCGACGCCATCGCGCGCGCCCTGATGCTCGACCACAACGAGCGCAAGCACCTGTTCACCCTCGCCGGGACCGCCGACCCGCACCCGCACCTGGAATGCCCCGGCATGTCACCCGCGCTGCTCGCCATGGTCGACCAGCTCGCGCCGCTGCCCGCCGCGGTCGTCAACAGCCGGTACGACGTGATCGCGTACAACCGCACTTACGGCAGGCTGGTCAGCGACCTGGACGCGCTGCCCGTCGAGGACCGCAACGTCATGTGGCTGTCGTTCACCGACCCGCTGTGGCGCGAGCGGATGGTCGACCGCGAGGAGAGCATCCGGCTGATGGCCGCCAAATTCCGCGTCTCGATGGCCCAGCACCTGGCGGAGCCCGCCTGGCGCGAGCTGCTCAAGCGGCTCCAGCAGAGCTCGCCCGACTTCCGCGAGATGTGGGAACGGCACGAGGTGCTCCAGCCCGACGGCCACATCAAGCGCTATCTGAACCCCGAAGTCGGCCTGCTCTCCTTCGACTTCACCCACCTGTGGCTCGGCCCGCAGCAGGGCCCCCGCCTGACCACGTACACCCCGGCCGACGACCTCACCCGCGAGCGCCTCAACCGGCTGCACGCGCTGGTCTCCGCGCAGGAGCGGCAGCCGATCGCGGGCTGATCCGCGAGCGAACCCCGGCCTTCCGGCCGCCGGCGGACCCCCCTTCCGGCCCCCTTCCGGCCCCCTTCCGGCCCCCCGTGCCTCCTCGGCGCGGGGGGCCGGGCGCGTCTGCGGATTTGGAATATCCACACAGACCCATGACGGGTGTGGCGTTTCCATAGGGAGCCTATGGGAGGGAATGCCCGCTTCACGCTCCTCCACGTGATCAACTCGTCACTCTATGGTCATGCTTGGTCGCTCATCGGCCACGGAATGTCTCATTCGGACACTCTTCCTCGCACAGCCTCTTGTGGCATTGCGTGGATACAGGTATGAATTCCACACGAAGCAAAAGTGAGGTTGGCACGGAAGGGCCCGCGATGAGCGTTAACGGCACATCCGCGCACTTCGCGGAGGAACGTCGGCGAGCGCTGCTCGACCAGCTCAAGGCCAACGGGCGGCTCGAAGTCGTCGCCGCGGCCGACCGGCTGGAGGTGACGTCGGAGACGATCCGCCGCGATCTGGTGCTGCTGGAGCGCCGCGGTCTCGTCCAGCGGGTGCACGGCGGAGCGATCCTCCTCGACCGTGAGCACCTCGTCCCCGACCTCCAGTCGCGCAGGCGGCTGATGGCGGTGGCGAAGGACCTGATCGCCCACGCCGCGGTCAAGCACATGCCCGACGAGGGCGCGGTGATCATCGACGCCGGGACCACCACCGGCCGGATGGCCGAGATATTTCCCGGCGGTCCCTCGCTGGTCGTCATGACCAACAGCCTCCAGGCGGCGATCGCGCTCGCGGGCAAACAAGGACTCAGCGTCCACACCCTCGGTGGCCGCGTCCGGGCCAACACCCTGGCCGAGGTCGACGCCCCCGCGCTCGGCGCCATCGCGCGCGTCCACGTCGACGTCGCCTTCATCGGCACCTACGGGGTCTCGCCCCGGCACGGCTTCTCCACCCCCGACCCGGCCGAGGCCGCGGTCAAGGAGGCGATGATCCGCGCCGCCAAGCGGACCGTCGTCCTCTGCGACAGCAGCAAGATCGGCAAGGACCACTTCGCCCGGTTCGCCGACACCTCCCAGCCCGATCTCCTGATCACCGACGCCGACGCCCCACCGGAACTGCTGCGGGCCCTGGAGTCCTCCGGGCTGGCGATCGAAGTGGTTCCGATCCCATGACAAGCGATCCCGCAGACACCGCCGCCACGGCGACGTGTACCACCGCAAAGGAGCGAGGTATGCCTTCCACAGTCCTCACGTCAAGGGCGAGGGCAGCGGTCATCGCTGCCGCGTGCATCGGGCTCGGGCTCGCCACCGCGTGCGCGCCCTCCAACGACGGCTCCGGCGGTGACAGCGGCGCGGCCGACTCCGGGCAGAGCCAGGACGTCAGCCAGTTCGTCACCGCGGTGCAGGCCGCGCAGAAGGGTCCCGAGTCCTTCGCTGGACCGACCGACAAGCCGGTCACCGTGCCCAAGAACATCAAGGTCGCGATCATCCCGTGCGGTGTCGCCATCGGCGGCTGCAACACCCCCGCCGAAGCGGTCAAGGGCATCGTGAAGACCCTCGGCTGGAAGCCCACGATCTACGACGGCCAGTCCAACGCCCGTACCCAGAACAACATGATCCTCAACGCCGTCTCCAACCGGGCCGATGTGATCGCCACGGTCTCCATCGACTCCAAGCTCGTCCAGCAGGGCCTGGAGGCAGCCAAGAAGGCCGGGATTCCGGTGATCTCGATGAACAACGGCACCGGCTCCCCCAACCCCAAGCCCGAACTGGAGCCCGGCCAGATCGACTTCGACCTCGACGTGGCACCCGACTACGGCGCCAACGGCCGGATGCAGGCGGACTGGGTGATCGCCGACTCCAAGGGCACCGCCGTGGTCCAGCCGGTCATCACCAGCGAGTACCTGTCCAACACGGTCACGTACAACGCCTTCGTCGCCGAGATGAAGAAGTGCGCGGCGTGCAAGGTGCTCAAGCCGGTCAACTTCACCACCGACGAGATCGCCTCGGGCGCCCTGGGCACCCGTACCGTCTCGACCCTCCAGCAGCACGCGAACGCCACCTACGTCTACACCGGCTTCGACGCCGCCGCCGCGGCGGAGGTCAACGCGATCAGGCAGGCCGGTCTCGGCGCCAAGGTCAAGCTGGTCAGCGCGGTCGGCGACCCGATCAACCGGCAGTTCATCCGCGAGGGCGACATCCAGGGCGCGACCGTCATCGAGATCCCCTCGCTGTACGGCTACGCGACCGTCGACCAGATGATCCGCACGGTGCAGAAGCAGCCCGCCGTCGAACCGGCCAACGAGGGCGCCATCACGGTCCTGCTCACCAAGGACAACATGATCGGCAACAACGACCAGTGGAAGCTGCCGTTCGACGTCGCCGCCGAGTACCACAAGCTCTGGGGCACGAAGTGACCACCCGGGCAACCGATGAGGTCATGGCGGCGCGCTCGCTGTGCAAGACCTTCGGTGCCACCCAGGCCCTGTGGGACGTCTCACTCGGCCTGGTCCCCGGCGCGGTGCACGCGCTGGCCGGGGCGAACGGCTCGGGCAAGTCCACCCTGATCAAGATCATGAGCGGGGTGTTCGGCCCGGACAGCGGCCACCTGCTGGTGGACGGCGCCCCGCAGGAGTGGTCGTCGCCGATGGACTCCCGCGCGGCGGGCGTCGGCGTCGTCCACCAGGAGGCGCCGCTGGTCGACACGCTCAGGGTCGCGGACTGCGTCGCGCTGCTCGGCGGCTTCGAGGGCGTCCCCGCCCTCGGGCTCAGCCACCGGGCGCTGGTACGGCGCGCGCAGCGGCTGCTCGACGAGCACGAGGTGCCGGTCGACGCCCGTACCACCTGCGCCGAACTCGGCCCCGCCGAACGGGCGATGGTGTCCCTCGCCGTCGCCACCGGACAGGGCAGCCGCATCCTCGTCCTCGACGAGGTCACCGCCTCGCTGCGGCAGGACGACGCGGAACAGGTCCTCGGCCTGGTCCGCAGGCTCGCCGACCGGGGCACGGCGGTCCTCATGGTCACCCACCGGATCGGCGAGATCACCCAGTACGCCGACCGCCTCACCGTGCTGGCGGCCGGTCGTACGCAGTACGAGGGACCGTCCGCCGAGGTCAGCGCGGCCCGGATCATCGAGTACATGCTCCCTGAGCAGCGGCTGGCCGCCGAGCAGGCGGCCGGGGCCGGACACCGCAAGGAGCCCGCCGCCCCCGGCTCCCGCGAGGCGTACGGCGCGGGGGCGCCGCCCGTGGACGGCGCGGACCGGACTCTGATGGAGATCCGCGGGCTGACCGGCCACCGGCTCGACCCGCTGGACCTCGACATCCGCGCGGGCGAGATCGTCGGCGTCACCGGCCTGCCCGACTCCGGCGTGGACGAACTGCCGTATCTCCTCGCGGGCGGCGTGCCGCCCCGCTCGGGCACCGTCCGCTTGCGGGGGTTCGAACCCACCCGCGCCTGGACCGCTTCCACCGCCCGCAGGCAGGGCGTGGCGCTGCTGCCCAGGGACCGGCTCTCGCACGGCGGCGTCGCCGTCCTGAGCGTCGCCGACAACATCGCGCTCCCCTCGCTGCGCCGGTTCTGGCACCGCGGGTCGGCGCTGCGGGAGGCGATCGGCCGGGTGATCCGCGAACTCGACGTACGGCCGCGCGACCCCTCCGCCTCCCTCGGCAGCCTCAGCGGCGGCAACCAGCAGAAGGTGCTGCTCGGCAAGTGGCTGTCGACCGACCCGAAGGTCCTGGTGCTCGACGAACCGACCAACGGCGTCGACCCGGGCGCGCGGCTCCTGATGTTCGAAGCGGTCAGGAAACGCGTGGACCAGGGCATGGGCGCGGTCCTGTTCTCCTCGGAGTTCGAGCAGCTCACCGCGTACTGCGACCGGATGGTGGTGCTGCGCCCCGGCGCCGGGGCGCAGGAGATCCCCGTCCCCGACAACCCCGTCAAGCTGGCCAGGATCGTGGCGAGTCCACAGGAGGACGGTCCGAGATGAGCAGAGAAGACCTCGACACAGCGAAGCCCGACGCGCTGACCGGGGGCGCCGTGACCGCCGACCGGCAACCGGCCGCCGACCGGCAACCGGCCGCCGACCGGCAACCGATTGCCGGGCGGTCCCACGGCGCCGGCCTCCTGCGTACGATCGGCGAAGCCCTCATCCAGCGCTACGCCCAGATCGTGCTGCTGGTGGTGCTGATCGTGGTGTTCAGCATGGCCACCCCCAACTTCGCCACCCGGCAGAACTGGACCTCGCTGCTGGTCAGCCAGTCCGTGATCGCGCTGATGACGCTGGCGGTGCTCTTCCCGCTGATCGTCGGCGAGTTCGACCTGTCGGTCGGCTATCTGCTCGGCTTCTGCGCGATGCTCGGCGCCTATCTGACCGGCCAGGGCTGGCCGGTGACCGCGGTGTTCCTCGCGATGGCCGGCTGCGGGGTGGTGGCCGGTGCCTGGAACGGTGTGCTCAACGTGGTGTTCGGCATCAACTCGTTCATCGCGACCCTGGGCATGGGAATCGTGCTCTCCGCGATGACCCTGATGCTCAGCAACGGCGCCATCCTCACGACCGTTCCCGGCCTGGCCAAGACCCTCGGCCGCGGCTACGCGGTGCAGGTCGCCTGGGCGGTGTGGATCGTCGCGATCGTGGCCGTCATCTGCTTCTACCTGCTCCAGCACACCCCGGTCGGCGCCCGGCTGTACGCGATCGGCGGCTCCGAGCGCGTGGCGTTCCTGGCCGGTGTGCGCACCGGCCGGTACAAGATCCTCGCCTTCGGCTGCGCCGGCGGGCTGGTCTCGCTGGCCGCCGTGCTCCAGCTCGGCCAGGCCGGTTCCGTGACCCCCAGTCTCGGCCCCGACCTGCTGCTGCCCGCCTACGCCGCCGCGTTCCTGGGCGTCACCACCTACCGTCCGGGCTTCTACAACGTGCCCGGTGTGATCGTCGCGATCCTGCTGCTCGCCGTCGGTTTCAACGGCTTGAGCCTGCTCGGCGTCCCGTTCTGGGTGCAGCCGCTCTTCAACGGCCTCGCCCTGCTGGTCGCCGTCCTCGCCGCGCGCTTCGTCGCCCGCCGCAGGACCGGTGAACGCCGGGGTCCGGCATGACCCGCCCGTCCGGTCGGCCGCTGCCCCACCCCCTCTCGAAAGGACACACGATGACTGACGTCCCCCATCCGCTCCTGGTCCTGGCCATGGACCACCGGGCGGTGATGCGCGGGCTGTTCGGTGACGCGGTGCCGGCCGCCGAACGCCGGGAGGCGTTCGGCCGGGTGAAGGACCTGGCCTTCGACGCGCTGGTCCGCACGATCGCCGAAGGCGGCACCGACCCGGCCAACCTCGGGGTGCTGATAGACGAGGAGTACGGCGAACGGACCATCCCCCGCGTACGGGAGGCCGGTTGCTGCCTGGTGCTGCCCGTCGAGGAGAGCCGGTCCCCGGTCTTCGACATCAACACCGGCGAGTTCGTCCTCACCGGCGGCGACGACTTCGCCGCCCGCCTGGACGCGCTCGGCCCGGACATGGTCAAGGCGCTCATCGTGCACAACCCCGAACTGCCCGCCGGGCGCAGGGCCCGGCAGACCGCCCGCGCCCGCCAGGTGCTCGACTGGTGCCAGGCCAACCGGCGGCCCTTCATGCTGGAGATGCTGGTCCCGCCGACCGACGCGCAGCTCGCCGCGGAAGGCGGAGACAAGGAGCGCTGGCAGCGCGCGCACCACACGGAACTGCTGCTGCGGACGGTCTCGGAGTACCAGGACGCGGGCGTGTGGCCGCACGTGTGGAAGCTGGAGCCGCTGGCCGCCGAGGCCGACTACGCGGTGGTCGCCGACCACTGCCGGGCCGGGGCGCCGTACCCGACCTCCCTGGTGCTGCTCGGCGGCGGCGCGGACATGGACGCGGTCGCGGAGTGGGTGCGGCAGATCCGCGGGGTGGACGGCTACATCGGCTTCGCCATCGGCCGCAGCCTGTGGATCGACGCCTTCGACGGCTATCTCCGCGGGGACCTCGACGAGGAGCAGGTGGTCGCCTCGATCGCCGGCCGGCTGCGACGGCTGGTCACCGCGTACTCCCTCGGAGAGGACGTGCCGAGCGCGGCGCGCTGACCGGACCGTGCCGTGGCCGTACGGACGGGCGCGCGACCGGTAGACAGGACAAAGCGGCGGATTCCGGATCTTCGGCTGAGGAGGCTGTGATGGCAAGGACGGCATGCGTCGTCGGCGTGGACATCGGCACCACCACGGTGAAGGTGTGCGCCACCGACGAGCGCGGCCACGAGCTGGCGGTGGTCAGGGCCGACACCCCGTGGCGGCTCGCCGCCGGGACGACGGTGCTCGGGCACGAGGACCTGTCCGGCGCGCTGGACGGCCTCTTCCGGCAGCTCGCCGACCGCCTGCCCGGCCGCCACGCGCTCGCCGTCGGCTTCGCGGGCATGGCCGAGGCGGGGTACGCGCTCGCCGCCGACGGCACACCCGTCGCACCGGCCGTGGCCTGGTTCGACACCAGCGGGGCGGACGAACTGGCCGCTCTCCTCGCCGAACAGGGCGACGGCTTCACCGCCACCACCGGCCTGCGGCCCACCACCCGCGCCTCGGCCGTCAAGGTGGCGTGGCTGCTGCCCCGACTGGACGGACGGTCGGCGTCGTCCGCCGGGCCCCGGACGGTTACGTCCACCGCTTCCGGTACGAGGTCCGGCCCGACCGGCAAGGCCGTGAGCTGGCTGAACGTACCGGAGTGGGCCGCCCATTGGGCGGGCGGCCGGGCCACCGCCGAGTGGTCGCTCGCCGCGCGCAGCGGTTTCATGGACGTGACCGCCCGCGAGTGGTGGAAGCACGGCGTGGACCGGGCGGGGCTCGACCCCGCCGCGATGCCGGAACTGCTGCCCGCCGGGTCGCCCACCGGCACCGCGCGGGCCGGTCTGCCGCTGGTCGGCGGCGCGGTCGTCACCGTCGCGGGCCACGACCACCTGGCGGGCGCGATCGGCGCCGGGGCCGTACACCCCGACGACTGCTTCGACAGCCTCGGCACCGGGGAGGCGCTGATCCGCTCCCGGCCCGCCGCCAAGGACCCCGGCCCGCTGACCCGGGCGGTGGCCGCCGGATTCGAGCGCGGTCCGCACATCATCCCCGGCCGCGACTACCTCTTCGGCGTCCTCGGCACCGGACGCCTGCTGCGCGCCCTGCTCGACGACCGGCTCGGCGCCGAACGGACCCTCGCCGACGTCGACGCGCTCGGCAGGGCCGCGGCCCGCCTGCCCGCGACCGGCCGCGCGGCCGAATTCGCCGTCACCCTCGGCAGCGCGGCCCGGCCGATGGCCCCGCTCGACCCGGCCGCCGTGGTGGCCGCCCTCCACGGACTGCCGGACGCCGAGGCGTGGGCCGTACTGGTCGAACTGACCTCCTGGCGCTGCCGCGACGCGATCGGCCTGCTCGACGCGCTCGGCGGCCCCGGCAACGCGCTGATCGCCGCGGGCGGCTGGTACACGTCCGGCTACATCAGGGCGGTCCGCGCCCGCGTGCTCGGCTCGGTCCGGCTGCCCGTCGGCGCCGAGGCCGGCGCCTGCGGCGCCGCCCGGATGGCGGCGCTGGCCTGCGGACTCATCCCCGACCTCGGCACCTGGATCGACGACTGGACGGAGTTCACCGCATCATGACGTCCCACCCCATCACCGGGCACACCCGGATCTACGCGCACTTCGCCGACCCGGTGGCCCATGTGCGCACGCCCGAGGTGATGAACCGCTTCTTCCGCCAGCGCGGCATCGACGCGGCCGTGGTGCCGTACCAGGTCGGGGTCGAGGATCTGGCGCAGGCGGTCGCCGCGGCGCGCGCCTGGAAGAACCTGGCGGGCATCGGGGTCACCATGCCGCACAAGGAGCACATCGCCGGGCTCCTCGACGACCTCACCGAGGACGCCGTCAGGGCCGGGGCGAGCAACGTCATCCGCAGGCTGCCCGACGGGCGGCTGCTCGGCGGGCAGTACGACGGCCCCGGCCTGGTCGCGGGGCTGCGCGCGCACGGGGTGCGGCTGGAGGGCGCGCGGGTGCTGCTGCTCGGCGCGGGCGGCAGCGCGCGCGCCGTCGCCATGGCGCTGGCCGCCGCGGGCGTCTCGCACCTGGCCGTCCGCAACCGGACCACCGCCCGCGCCGTCGCCCTGGCCGAGCAGGTCGGCCGCCACTACCCGGCCGTGCGCTGCGAGGTGCGCGAGCGGGACTCCGCCGCCGACGTCGACGTCCTGGTCAACACCACCTCGGTCGGCATGCGCGCCGCCGATCCGCTGCCCGTCGACCTCGCCGCGCTCAGCCCCGCCACGGCCGTCAGCGACATCATCATGAAGCCCGCCAGGACCCGGCTGCTCGACCACGCGCGGCGCGCGGGATGCACGGTCGTGCCCGGCGTCCACATGCTCCTCCACCAACTCGGGCCGACCGCGGACTTCCTCGGCCTCGAACCGACCCTCGAACCCTCCGGCGAACCCGATCCGCCGGACCTCGCCGATCCGCTCGCGCACGCGAGCGATGCCGCGGAGGTGGCGTGATGCGTGCTCTCACCCTGCGGGGCGCCCATGACGCGGCGCTCGGCGAGACCGACGAGGAAGCGCTCGGCGCCGACGACGTACGCGTCGCGGTCGCGCGGGTCGGCCTCTGCGGCTCGGACACCCACTTCTACGCGCACGGGCGGATCGGCGCCTTCCGGCTCACCGGGCCGCACGTGCTCGGCCACGAGGCGTCCGGCACCGTCCTGGAGACCGGTGACCGGGTGAGCGACCTCGCCCCCGGCGACCTGGTCGCCGTCGAACCCGGCCTGTGGTGCGGCCGGTGCCGCGAGTGCCTGGCCGGTACGTACAACCTCTGCGCGCGGATGCGCTTCCTCGGGATGCCGCCGCACGCCGGGCTGGCGCGCGAGCGCGTGGTGCTGCCGCGCCGCGCGGTGCACGCCGTCCCCGCCGCGATGACCGCGACCCGGGCGGCCCTGCTCGAACCGCTGTCGGTGGCCGTATGGGCCGTCGGCCGGGCCGCCGTGCTCCCCGGCGAGCAGGTGCTCATCGCGGGCGCGGGCCCGATCGGCACCCTGGTGGCGCGGGTGGCCCTGGCCGAGAAGGCGGGCCGGGTGATCGTCGCGGATGTCGACGAGCGCCGACTGGCCCGGCTCGCGCACTCCACGCCCGGCGTGGAGACCGCTCACGTCGGCGCCGACCCCGGCACCGCCTTCCAGGACGTGGCCGCTGACCTCGACTGCTACCTGGAGTGCTCGGGCGCGCCCACCGCGCTGGACGACGGGATGACCCGGCTGCGGCCGCGCGGCCGGGCCGTACTGGTCGGAGTGCCCGCCGCGCCGACGATCACGCTGTCGTCCACCCTGATCCGCTACCGCGAACTCACCCTCACCACCGTCCACCGCTACGCCCACACCTGGCCGCGCGCCATCGAGCTGGTCTCCAGCGGCGCGGTCGAGGTCGACGACCTGGTCTCCGACCACTACGCGCTGGAGGAGGGGCCGAAGGCGCTGGCCGACGCGGCGGCGGGCAAGGTGGCCATGAAGGCCATGATCTCGGTGGACGCGTCATGACCGGCACGCGGGGCGAGGAGCCCGACGGGGGCCGGGAGGACGGGACATCCGGTGCGGCCTCGGCTTCGACGGCCGGGGTTTCCGGTACGTCGGACGCGTACGACTCGGCTTCGGGTACGTCGGCCGTGCACGACTCGGCTTCGGGTACGTCGGCCCTCACCGGTACCACAGGCACCGCCGAGGCCGTCGTCGGCGAACTGGGCGCCGTGGCGCGGCAGACGCCCGAGCGGGTCAGGGACGCCGCCGCGCTGGTGACCCGGGGCCGGGTCTTCTCGCTCAACTGGGACCTGGCCCTGCCCGACCCGCCGATCCTCGGCAGGGGCCGCCACACGCACACCCGTATCGACCTCGGCAACGGCTTCGACGACCGCCTCGACTCCTTCTACCCGCAGGGGTCCTCGCAGTGGGACGGGCTGGCGCACGTGCGCGGCCCCGACGGCACCTATTACGGCGGCCACCGGGCCGCCGACATCGCGGCGGCGGCGGGGCCGCTGGGCATCGAGCACTGGGCGCGGCGCGGCATCGCGGGCCGCTTCGTCCTGGCCGACCTGGTCGGACATGGGCGGCACGGCGGCGACTGCTCCCGCCGGGTCGCCTACACCGCGGCCGACGTGACGGCCGCGCTCGCCGCGCAGGGCACCCAACCGCGGCCCGGCGACGTCCTGTTGCTGCACTTCGGCTGGACGCGCTGGTACGAGGGGCTGGACCGGGCGGCGCGCGAGGCGCTGGCGGCGGAGGGCTTCTTCGCCTCGCCGGGCCTGGCCGTCGATCAGGAG
The DNA here is from genome assembly GCF_042957385.1 of Streptomyces sp. NPDC008079. Taxonomy (NCBI): domain Bacteria; kingdom Bacillati; phylum Actinomycetota; class Actinomycetes; order Kitasatosporales; family Streptomycetaceae; genus Streptomyces; species Streptomyces sp. NPDC008079. The sequence continues at coordinate 175,012 of NZ_JBIBIC010000008.1, read as the reverse complement.
ACCAGACGGTGGCTGCGCGGCCTGGAGCTGTCCGCGGTCGCGGCCGACTGCCCCGCGGTGGAGGCCATGCCGTTCGACATGAGCGGGCCCGAGACCTTCCTGCACCACACGCTGATCGCCGAACTAGGGCTCGCGGTGGGCGAGTTGTTCGACCTCGCGGCCCTGGCCGAGGACTGCGCCCAGGACGGCGTCCACGAGGGGCTGTTCACCGCGGCCCCGCTCCACCTCACCGGCGCGGCGGGCTCCACCGCCAACGCCCTCGCGCTGAAGTGACGCGGGGACCCGTACGACCCGAAGGAGCTGACGGCGCCGGGGCCACCGGGGCCACCGGGGCCACCGAGGACCCTACGCCACCGACGACCCGACGCCACCGAGGACCCGACGCCACCGACGACTTCCGACGGCCCCAACGGCCTTGAGAACCACAGGAGATGACCGACAGCATGGACGTCCTGGAGATTCAGTCCCTGGTGGGCGGGCGATGGACCGGCGCCCCGACGGCGGTACGGGACAATCCGGCCGTCCCCGGTCAGCGGGTCAGCCTCAGCGCGGACCTCGACGCCGCCACCGTGGAGCGCGCGCTGGACGCCGCCCACGCCGCCGCCCGCGACTGGGGACGCACCCCGGCCCCCGCCCGCGGCCGGATTCTGGAGCGGGCCGCCGCGCTCCTCGACGACCGTGCGGACGAGGCCGCCCGGGACATCACCCGCGAGGAGGGCAAGACCCTCGCGGAGGCGCGCGGCGAGGTCGCGCGGGCCGCCGACATCCTGCGCTTCTACGGCAGCGAGGGCTGGCGAATCGGCGGCACGACGTACCCCTCGGCCGCGGGCACCGACCTGGTCTACAGCCGACGCGAACCGCTGGGCGCGGTCGCGGTCATCACCCCCTGGAACTTCCCGATCGCCATCCCCGCCTGGAAGTCCGCGCCCGCCCTGGTCAGCGGCAACGCGGTGGTGCTCAAACCCGCCCAGATAGCCCCCGCGGGCGCCTGGCACCTGGCCAGGGTGCTCCAGGAAGCCGGCCTGCCCGACGGGGTGTTCACCCTGCTGACCGGCTCCGGCGCCCGGATCGGCGCCCAACTCGTCGCGTCGCCGCGGATCGACGCGGTCACCTTCACCGGCTCGGTGGGCGTCGGCGCGGGCATCTACACCGCCGCCGCGCCGCGCCGCATCCGGGTGCAGCTCGAACTCGGCGGCAAGAACGCCGTCGTGGTCTGCGACGACGCCGACGCCGCGGTGGCCGCGCGCATCGTCGCCGCGGGCGGCTTCGGCCTCACCGGCCAGGCGTGCACCGCGACCAGCCGGGTGATCTGCCTGCCGGGCGTCAAGGACGCCTTCCTCGACGCCCTGCGGGAGGAGGCCGCGGCCTACCGGCCCGGCGACGGACTGACCGACGGCGTACGGATGGGCCCTGTGGTCAGCGGCGCCCAACTCGCCACCGATCTGGGCTACGTGGACAAGGCCCTGGCCGAGGGGGCCAGGACCGTGGTCGGCGGCGCGGACCCGGACGGCCTGCTGTTCGGCCCCACGGTGCTGACCGGCGTGCGGCCCGCCGACACCGTCGCCCAGGAGGAGGTCTTCGGCCCGGTGGTCGCGGTGCTCGACGCCACGGGCCTCGACCAGGCCATCGACCTGGTCAACGACTCCCGCTTCGGCCTGACGGCCGGTGTGGTCACCAACGACCTGGACACCGTGCACCGGTTCAGCTCCGAGGTGCGGGCCGGAGTGATCAAGGTGAACCGGCCGACCAGCGGGGTCGAGCTGAACGTCCCCTTCGGCGGGGTCGGCGACTCCTCCACCAACACCTACCGCGAGCAGGGACAGACCGCCGTGGACTTCTTCACCTGGACCAAGAGCGTGTACCAGGCGTCAGCGCCCGGCAGCGCGTCATGACCGGCCCGCGGGCGGACGCGGAGGGGAAGCCGCCACGTCCGCGGGCCCGGGGGGAGGCCGACCGGCCGCACCAAGGGGGGAGCGGCCGGTCGGCCCGATGTCCTGGCCGACGAACGACCTGGCCAACGAGTGTCCTGGCCGACGAGTGACCGGACGCGCGTGCGCCGCCGCGCCCGACACGGCGCGCACCGGCGAAAACGCCCGGCCGACCGCGCAGGCGACAGCGCGCGGGCGCCGTACATCCACTCGGGCGAGCGGGTGGACCGCGGCGCGTGGGAGCCGGTCTGCCCGGCCGAGGCGGTCTACTACGGGGACGGCCCGCCCGACGACCGGCGCGGGCACCTCGCCGCCGACCGGGACTCCGCCGCGTGCCGGGGTCGCCGGGCGGCGCCGAAGAGGTGGGCGGGACCGGTACCGACGCCCCCGCCGGCCGCGGGGTGCCGCCGTCGTGGTGACGGCGGCGGGATACGACCTCGCGGCGACGACCTCGTGGCCCCGCCGTCCGGACGCGGCGGGGAAGCGACGACAGGAACGGAACGAACGCGATGGACAAGCCGAACGCACCCCACGGGCCGGGCGACGCGGCGGGCGGCGCCCGCCGCCTGCGCGAACTGCTCGGCCCCAGCGTGCGGTTGGACGCGGGCACCCGTGCGCTGTACTCCTCCGACGCGTCCAACTACCGGGTGCCCCCGGTCGCCGTGGTGCGCGCGGAGTCGGCGGCGCACGCCGTCGACACCGTCGCCCACTGCCACCGGCTCGGGCTGTCCGTGGTGGCACGCGGCGCCGGAACCTCGGTCGCGGGCAACGCGATCGGCCCCGGCGTCGTCCTCGACCTCACCGCGCTCGACGCGGTCGCCGAGATCGACCCCGAGCGCCGTACCGCGACCGTGGGCGCCGGTACCGTCCAGGCCCGCCTCCAGCGCGAGGCCGCGCCGCACGGCCTGCTGCTCGGGCCCGACCCGTCGACCGCGGACCGCTGCACCATCGGCGGGATGATCGGCAACAACGCCTGCGGCGCGCACGCCGTGGCCTGGGGCAACACCCGTGACAATGTGGTGTCCGCCCGGCTGCTGCTGGCCGACGGCCGCCAGGTGACGGCCGATCAGCACGGTACGTCGGACGCGGAGTTGAACACCCGGCTGCGGCAGACGGCCGACGCGCACCTGGCCGTCCTGCGGACCGAGTACGGCCGCTTCCCGCGCCAGGCGTCCGGCTACGCGCTGGACGCGCTGCTGCCCGAGCGCGGCTTCGACGTGATGAGTTCGCTCGTCGGCTCGGAAGGCACCCTGGCGCTGGTGCTCGACGCCACCGTACGGCTGGTGCCCGCGCCCGCGGCCCGCGCGCTCGCGGTGCTCGGCTTCCCCGACATGCCCGCCGCCGCCGACGCGACCCCGGCGCTGGTGGCCCTGGGCCCGCTGGCCGTCGAGGGCATGGACCGGCGGCTGGTCGAGGTCGTGGTCCGCCGTAAGGGGGCCGCCGCCGTGCCCGCGCTGCCGCGCGGCGCGGGCTGGCTGCTGGTGGAGACCGGCGGCGCGAGCCTCGCGGAGGCGGAGCACGCGGCCCGCGCCGTACTGGCCGCGTCCGGCGCGGTGGACGGCCAGGTGGTGACCGACCCGGGCCGGATCGCCGCGCTGTGGCGGATTCGTACCGACGGGGTGGGCCTGGCGGGCCGCACGCCCGGCGGGGCCGACGCCTGGCCCGGCTGGGAGGACGCCGCCGTACCGCCGGAACGGCTCGGGGCCTACCTGCGGGACCTGGACGCGCTGCTCGGGCAGCACCACTACGACGGCCTGCTGTACGGGCACTTCGGCGACGGCTGTGTGCACGGCCGCTTCGACTTCGGTCTGCGGGACGAGGGCGGCGCGGCCCGGATGCGGGCGTTCCTCGAGGACGCCGCCGACCTGGTGGCCGCGCACGGCGGCTCGATGTCGGGCGAGCACGGCGACGGCCGCGCCCGCGGCGAATTGCTCGCCCGGATGTACTCGCCCGCCGCGCTGGGCGCCGCCGCCGCGGTCAAGGCGGTCTGGGACCCCGGCGCCCTGCTCAACCCCGGTGTGCTGGTCGACCCGGCGCCGCTCGACGCCGACCTGCGGGTCCGGCCGCAACTGCCCGTCGTCACCGGCGCGTTCGCCTACCCGCACGACTCCGGCGACCTCACCCGCGCCGTCCACCGCTGCGTCGGGGTCGGCAAGTGCCGCGCCGACCTCACGACCTCGGGCGGCGCGATGTGCCCGTCGTACCTCGCGACGGGGGAGGAGCGGCACTCCACCCGCGGCCGGGCCCGGCTGCTCCAGGAGATGATCAGGGGCGACCTGGTGGACGGCGGCTGGGCCGACCCGGCGGTGCACGAGGCACTGGACCTGTGCCTGTCGTGCAAGGCGTGTTCGAGCGACTGCCCGGCGGGCGTCGACATGGCCACGTACAAGGCGGAGGTGCTGCACCAGCGCTACCGGCGCAGGCTCCGCCCGGTGACGCACTACTCGCTGGGCTGGCTGCCGCGCACCGCCGGGCTCGCCACCCGGCTGGCCGGTGTCAGCAACGCGCTGCTCGGCAACCGGTGGGTCGGCGCGCTGGTCAAGCGGCTCGGCGGGATCGACGGACGGCGCGGGCTGCCCCGCTTCGCCCGCCGCACCTTCCGGGCGTCCTTCCGCGCTGACCGCGCCGACCGAGGCCCGCGCCCGTCCCGCCCCCGCGTGCTGCTGTGGGTGGACAGCTTCACCCAGTCGTTCTCGCCCGAGGTCGGCACGGCGGCCGTTCGCGTACTGGAACAGGCCGGATACGCCGTCGAGTTGACCGGCCGTCAGGTCTGCTGCGGGCTGACCTGGATCTCCACCGGCCAGCTCGACGGCGCGCGCCGACAACTGCGCCGTACGTACACGGCACTTGAGCCGGCCGTCGCCGACGGTGTGCCCATCGTCGGCCTCGAACCGTCGTGCACGTCCGTGCTGCGCCGGGACGGCGTCGAGCTGCTGCCCGACGACCCCAGGGCGCGGCGGGTGGCCGATCTCACCGTCACCCTGGCCGAGTTGCTGAGCCGTACGCCCGGCTGGAGCCCCCCGGACCTGTCGGGCGTCCGGACCGTCGCCCAACCGCACTGCCACCAGCGGGCGGTGATGGGCTGGCGGGCGGACGAGGAACTGCTGCGCACGGCGGGCGCCGACGTCACGGCGGTCGGCGGCTGCTGCGGGCTCGCGGGCAACTTCGGTGTGGAGCGCGGCCATTACGACGTCTCGGTGGCCGTCGCGCGGACCGCCCTGCTGCCCGCGCTGGAGACGGCGGAGCGCACCGGCCCGGTGCTGGCCGACGGATTCTCCTGCCGCACCCAGATCGACGACCTCGCGGCCGGCGCCGGAGCGGTCCATCTGGCCCAACTGCTCGCGTCCGCGCTCGACGAGTCCGACGGCCGGGCGGTGAAGGACGGCGACGACGGTTAAGACGGTTAAGGGGGGACGGTCAGGGGGCGACGGTTCGGCGGCCGACGGCTGTGCGGGCGACGCCGTGACGACGTCAGACCGGCTCGGCCACCTGCACCTCGAGGCCGGCGCCGCGCAGTTCCGCGAGCTGCGTGGCGCTGATTCCCGAGTCGGTGATCAGCAGGTCGGGGCCGTCCACGGGCGCGAAACGGGAGAACAGCGCGGTGCCGATCTTCGAGTGGTCGCACAGCACCACGACCCGCCGGGCGGAGGCCATCATCGTCCGCTTGACGGCGCTCTCGGAGACGTCCGAGGTGGAGAAGCCGTGGTCCACCGTTATCCCCGAGGTGCCCAGGAACGCGACGTCGACCTTGACCTCGTCCAGCGCCCGCAGCGTCAGCATCTCGACCTCGGCGAGCGTGTCGTTGCGGACGCGCCCGCCGGTCGTGTAGACGGCCGCGCCCGGCTTGCCGGTCATCGTGACGGCGATGGGCAGTGAGTTGGTCATCACCACCAACTGCGGCCCGCCTGCGTAGAGATCGGCGAGCCGTCCGGTGGTGCTGCCCGCGTCGATGAGCACCGCGCCGCCGGTCGGCATGTGCGCGAGCGCCGCCGCGCCGATCGCCGTCTTCTCCTCGGCCATGATCCGGGTGCGCTGGGCGAGACCGGGGATGCCGTGCTCGTTGTCCAGCAGGATCGCGCCGCCGTGCACCCGGCGCAGCGCGCCGGTCTGCTCCAGCTCCACCAGGTCCCTGCGCACCGTCTCCGCGGTGACCTGGAACCGCTCCGAGATCTCCACGACGGTCAGCCTGCGCCGCTCCCTGAGCAGTTCCACCAGGGCCCGTCGGCGCTCGGTGGGGAACGCGGGCCTGGCCTCCTCGGCAGCGCGGTCATCGGCTTCTGGCGTCACCGTCCAGACCTTAGACCATCACCCCCTTGGGGACGGGGACAGCCAGCCGGTCGCGGCGGCGGCTGAAACGGTGGCCGCGGCGGCGGCTGAAGCCGCGGTCGAAGCGGTGGTCGAGGCGGGCTCAGTCCTGGGCCGCCAGGGCCGCCACGATGCGGTCGAGCGCCGTCAGATCGGCGGCCGACAGGGCGCTCAGCGACTCCGGCGGGGCGCCCATGATGGCGTTGGCGCGATCCGCGGCGGCGTGGCCCTCGGCGGTGGCCGTCACGATCTTGGAGCGCCGGTCCGCGGGGTGTTCGTGCCGCTCGACCAGACCGCGCTTGGCGAGGTCGTCCACCACCAGCGTCGTGTACGGGCGGTCGGAGGAGAGCTCGGCCGCCAACTCGCTGAGCCGGGCGGGAGAAGCGGCGACCCGGCGCAGCACCTTGACCCGGAAGAAGCTCATGCCCAGCGCTTCCGAGGTCTCCTTGCGGCGCTCGTTGCGCTCCAGTACGTAGGTGCGCAGATTGCGCCAGATCCGCTCCGCGGTGGCATCGGCCGCGTCCGCCGGGCCGACCGTGTCCGTACGGCCGGTTTCCCCGCCGGAGGCAGCGTCAACGGAGGCAGCGTCAACGGTGACAGCGTCGGCGGAGGCCGTACGACCGGCGTAGACCGTAGGACCGGAGACCGTAGGACCGGAGACCGTACCGACGGAACTCGTGGCTTCTGGCGTCGTCGTCATGAGGTGCTCACCGGGATTCGGGGGGTGTCGTCTTCTTCGGGCACGAGCAGATCGGCCGCGCGTTCGGCCGTACCGCGGGCCCAGCGTCCGGTGGTGAGCGTACCGATGAGCAGGACGGAGGCGCCGCAGCCCGAGATGATCCACCAGGCGGTGGTCTGCATTCCGGCGGCCAGCGCGGCGCCGATCACGGCGACGCCCAGCGACTGGCCGATCTGGCGGCTGGTGGACGCCACGGCCGCCGCGACCCCGGCCTGGGCGCGGGGCATGCCGGACACGGCGGTGTTGGTGATCGGGGCGTTGACCAGGCCGAAGCCGATGCCGAACAGGACGTAGGAGGTGAACAGCAGGGCGTTGGACGACTCGGCGTCCAGCACCGCGAAGATCACGCCGCTGGCCGTCATGGTGAGACCGGCGAGCACCAGCGGCAGGCGCGGGCCGCGCGAGGCGACCAGCCGCCCGGACAGCGGCGCGAAGACCAGGCACATCACGGCCATCGGCAGCATGTAGAGCCCGGCGTCGAGGGCGGACAGGCCCCGGTCGTCCTGGAGGTAGAGGGTGTTGAGGAAGAGGAAGCCGCCGAGCGCGGCGAAGCCGCTGACCGCGATGAGGGTCGCGCCGCTGAAGGGCGCGCTGCGGAAGAAGCGCACGTCGATCAGCGGGTCGGTGCGCCGCTTCTCGTACCGCGTCAGGCCGAGCAGCGCGAGCACCGTGACGACGAAGCAGCCGACGATCAGCGGGGAGGTCCAGCCCGCGCCCGAGCCCTCGATGATGCCGTAGGTGAGCGAGCCCAGCAGCGCGATGACCAGCACCTGGCCGACCGGGTCGACGCGGCGCGGCCGGGGCGCGCGGGACTCGGGGATGTAGCGCGAGGTGAGGATCAGGGCGAGCACGCCCACCGGCAGATTGATCCAGAAGATCGACCGCCAGCCGACGGTCTCCACCAGCGCGCCGCCGACGATCGGTCCGGCCGCCATGCTGATCCCGACGACACCGCCCCACACGCCGATGGCGCGGGCCCGTTCGCGGGCGTCGGTGAAGGTGTTGGTGATGATCGACATCGCCACCGGGTTGAGCATCGAGCCGCCGACCGCCTGGATCATCCGGAAGGCGATCAGCCAGCCGAGACCGGGCGCGAGGCTGCACAGCAGCGAACCGAGCGTGAAGAAGACCAGCCCGATCCGGAAGATCTTCTTCCGGCCGAGCCGGTCGGCCGTGGAGCCGGAGAGCAGCAGCAGTGAGGCGATCACCACCAGATACGCGTCGATCGTCCACTGGAGGCCGGAGACGGAGGCGTGGAAGTCCCGCCTCATCGACGGCAGCGCCACGTTCAGGATCGTGTTGTCCAGGCTGACGATCAGCAGGCTCATGCAGCAGATCCCCAGGATGAGCATCCGACGCCGGTGCGTCAGCTCAGGCATGCGTCCGGGCTCCTCTTGTCGGTTCTTGGCGCTCGTCGCCGGTACGGGGGCGGCGTCATAGGTGCTGACACCAACGATTGTACGACCAGAATCATTTTGATCGTACAACCAATCTCGGCCGAGGGCCGTGCGCGAGTACGCGACAATGGACGGCATGACCGCTGACGCCGCCACGCTCACCCGCCCGGAAACCCTCCGGATCGGCCCGCACGCCGTGTGGCCGCCGGTCGTGCTCGCCCCGATGGCGGGCATCACCAACGCGCCCTTCCGCACGCTCTGCCGCGAGTTCAGCGGCGGCAAGGGGCTGTTCGTCAGCGAGATGATCACGACGCGCGCGCTGGTCGAGCGCAATGAGAAGACCATGCACCTCATCCACTTCGACGCCTCGGAGACACCGCGCTCCATCCAGCTCTACGGTGTCGACCCGGCGACCGTCGGCAAGGCCGTGCGGATGATCGTGGACGAGGATCTGGCCGACCACATCGACCTCAACTTCGGCTGCCCGGTGCCGAAGGTGACCCGCAAGGGCGGCGGGTCCGCGCTGCCGTTCAAGCGCAATCTGCTGCGGGCGATCCTGCGCGAGGCGGTCGGCAACGCGGGCGACCTGCCGGTCACCATCAAGATGCGCAAGGGCATCGACGACGACCACCTCACGTATCTCGACGCGGGCCGGATCGCGGTCGAGGAGGGTGTGACGGCGGTCGCGCTGCACGGCCGCACCGCCGCCCAGCACTACGGCGGCACCGCCGACTGGGACGCCATCGCGCGGCTCAAGGAGCACGTGCCCGAGATCCCGGTGCTCGGCAACGGCGACATCTGGTGCGCGGACGACGCGGTACGGATGATGCGGGAGACCGGCTGCGACGGTGTCGTGGTCGGCCGGGGGTGCCTCGGGCGGCCCTGGCTCTTCGGCGACCTGGTCGCCGCCTTCGAGGGCGGCGCCGCGCCCGCCACCCCCGACTTCGGGCAGGTCGCGCGGGTGATGCGGCGGCACGCGGAGCTGCTGGGGGAGTGGATCGGGGACGAGGCACGCGGTGTCGTCGACTTCCGCAAGCACGTGCCCTGGTACACCAAGGGCTTCTCGGTCGGCTCGGACGCGCGCCGGGCGCTGGCCACGGCCTCGTCGCTGGCCGAGATGGACGAGCACCTCGGCGGCCTCGACCTCACCCAGCCCTGGCCCGCGCACGCCGACGGCCCGCGCGGCCGTACCGCCCCCGGCAAGCGGGTCGTCCTCCCGGACGGCTGGCTCAACGACCCGTACGACTGCGCCGTGCTCACGGAGGACGCCGAATCCGACACCTCGGGCGGCTAACCGTCCGGGAACGCCGGCCGCGCACGGCCGGAGCGGGCCCTGGCCGCCGTCCAGCATGTGAGACGCGAGGCGTGATTCGCGCCACGGTTGATAGGGCTCGCGCTCAAACGAGCGCGAAGAGGGGTGTCGCACCTTCCGAAGGCATGGCACGCGGTGCCACCCCCGCTGTGTCCACGCGGCACGGCGCCACGTGACGCTCCGTAGACCGAGTCGCCGAAGCGACCACCGGAGTGAAACCGTCCGTTCGACTCGTGAACGGAGTGCGAACACCGGCCGGCGAGCCCCCCGCCCCGGAGACACCGGCAGACGGGCGGTTACCGCCGTGTGTCGAGGTCATGGACGCACTGCGGCGCCTTCGACCTGGGTACGCTCCCCGCCGTCAGGGCATCCCGGTCGCGAGGAGTCGAGTCCCGTGTCGGCACGACAGAAGAAGCAGAAGTTCGTTTACGACTTCACTGAGGGCAACAAAGACCTCAAGGACCTGCTCGGCGGCAAGGGAGCGAACCTCGCCGAGATGACCAACCTCGGCCTGCCCGTCCCTCCGGGTTTCACCATCACCACCGAGGCGTGCAGGGTCTATCTGGAAACCGGCGCGGAACCCTCCGCGCTGCGCGACGAGGTGAGTGCGCACCTCGACGCGCTGGAGCAGCGGATGGGCAAGAAGCTCGGCCAGCCGGACGACCCGCTGCTGGTCTCGGTCCGCTCGGGCGCGAAGTTCTCCATGCCCGGCATGATGGACACCGTCCTCAACATCGGCCTGTCCGACGCGTCGGTCGCCGGGCTCGCCCAGCAGGCGGGCAACGAGCGCTTCGCGTGGGACTCCTACCGGCGTCTTGTGCAGATGTTCGGCAAGACCGTGCTCGGTGTGGACGGCGACCTCTTCGAGGACGCGCTGGACGAGGCCAAGCGGCACAAGGGCGCGGACAGCGACCTCGGTCTGGACGCGGCCGATCTGCGACAGCTCGTGGACGACTTCAAGGCGATCGTCGCCAAGGAGGCCGGCCGGGACTTCCCGCAGGAGCCGCGCGAGCAGATGGACCTCGCCGTGCGCGCGGTCTTCGACTCCTGGAACACCGAGCGCGCCAAGCTCTACCGCCGCCAGGAACGTATCCCCGGCGACCTGGGCACCGCCGTCACCGTCTGCTCGATGGTCTTCGGCAACCTCGGCCCTGACTCCGGCACCGGCGTCGCCTTCACCCGCGACCCGGCCAGCGGCCACCAGGGCACGTACGGCGACTATTTGCAGAACGCCCAGGGCGAGGACGTCGTCGCCGGTATCCGCAACACCGTGCCGCTCGCCGACCTCGAAGGCATCGACAAGGCGTCGTACGACCAGCTCATCTCGATCATGGAGACGCTGGAGACGCACTACCGCGACCTGTGCGACATCGAGTTCACCATCGAGCGCGGCAAGCTGTGGATGCTCCAGACCCGGGTCGGCAAGCGGACCGCGGCGGCGGCCTTCAGGATCGCCACCCAGCTCGTCGACCAGGGCCTGATCAGCGAGGCGGAGGCGCTGCAACGGGTCAACGGCGCGCAGTTGGCGCAGCTCATGTTCCCGCGCTTCGACGACACGGTCGCCGACAGCGGGAACGTACGGCGGATCGGCTGGGGCATCGCGGCCTCGCCCGGCGCCGCCGTCGGCAAGGCGGTCTTCGACTCGTACACCGCCGTCAAGTGGTCGCGGTCCGGCGAGAAGGTCATCCTGATCCGCCGCGAGACCAACCCCGACGACCTCAACGGCATGATCGCCGCCGAGGGCATCCTCACCAGCCGCGGCGGCAAGACCTCGCACGCCGCCGTCGTCGCCCGCGGGATGGGCAAGACCTGCGTGTGCGGCGCAGAGGAGCTGGAGGTCGACACCAAGCGGCGACGGCTGACCGCGCCGGGGGGCGTGGTGATAGAGGAGGGCGACCTCATCTCGATCGACGGCTCCTCGGGCAAGGTGTACGTCGGCGAGGTGCCCGTCGTACCGTCCCCGGTGGTCGAGTACTTCGAGGGCCGCATGCACGCGGGGGCCGACGAGGCCGACGGACTCGTCCAGGCGGTGCACCGGATCATGGCGTACGCCGACCGGGTCCGCCGGCTGCAAGTACGCGCCAACGCCGACAACGCCGAGGACGCCAACCGCGCCCGCCGCTTCGGCGCGCAGGGCATCGGCCTGTGCCGTACCGAGCACATGTTCCTCGGCGAGCGCCGCGAGCTGGTCGAGCGACTGGTCCTCGCCGACACCGACACCGAGCGGGAAGAGGCGCTCGGCGCGCTGCTGCCGCTGCAAAAGGCCGACTTCATCGAGCTGTTCGAGTCGATGGACGGACTGCCGGTGACCGTACGGCTGCTGGACCCGCCGCTGCACGAATTCCTGCCCGACATCACGGAGTTGTCGGTACGGGTCGCGCTCGCCGAGTCCCGCAGGGACGCCAACGAGAACGACCTGCGGCTGCTCCAGGCCGTCCACAAGCTCCATGAGCAGAACCCGATGCTGGGCCTGCGCGGCGTACGCCTCGGCCTGGTCATCCCCGGCCTGTTCGCCATGCAGGTACGGGCCATCGCGGAGGCGGCGGCGCACCGCAAGTCCGTCAAGGGCGACCCGCGCCCCGAGGTGATGATCCCGCTGGTCGGCACCGTGCAGGAACTGGAGATCGTCCGCGAGGAGGCCGACCGCGTCATCGCCGAGGTCGAGGCGGCCACCGGCGCCTCGCTCGGCATGGCCATCGGCACGATGATCGAGCTGCCGCGCGCCGCGCTGACGGCCGGTCAGATCGCGGAGGCCGCCGAGTTCTTCTCCTTCGGCACCAACGACCTCACCCAGACCGTGTGGGGCTTCTCCCGCGACGACGTCGAGGCGTCCTTCTTCACCGCCTACCTGGAGAAGGGCATCTTCGGCGTCTCCCCGTTCGAGACCATCGACCGCGACGGCGTCGGCGCGCTGGTCCGCTCCGCCTGCGAGGCCGGCCGCGCCACCCGCCCCGGCCTCAAGCTCGGCATCTGCGGCGAGCACGGCGGCGACCCCGAGTCCGTCCACTTCTTCCACGACGTCGGGCTCGACTACGTCTCCTGCTCGCCCTTCCGCATCCCCGTCGCCCGCCTGGAGGCCGGCCGCGCCGCCGCCCGTCCCCCCACGCCGACCACCTGACCGGGCCGGGCCCGGACCGCCGCCGGACGCCCCTTGCCCTGGGGGCACCCTCACCGACCGGCGACCCGATCCCGACCCCACCCCGCCGGGGGCGACGCTTCGTGCGGAAGCGCCGCCCCCGGCGCTTTCACGTACGCCGGGGCACGGCCCGGCCATGCCGGCGCCGCGGCGTCCCACGCCCACGATCCGAGGCGCGCACCCGCGATGAGAACAAAGAGGTCGCCTGGGCCGCACCGTAGCGGTGCGGCCCAGGCGACCGTTTGAGACGGGGTCAGGAGGACGTGGGGCTGGCCGTGGTGGGAGTCGCGCTGCCGCTGGGCGTCGGGGCGGTCTTCGGGGGCGGGCCGAAGACGACGTTCACGTGCTCGAAGCCGAGCGAGGTCAGCAGGTGCTCCAGCATGAATTTGGTGTTGGTCTCGGCCCGCGCACCCAACTCGGTCTGCTTGGCGGCGTCCTGGATCTTCTGCGCGGCCAGCTCGTTGAGCTGCTGGGCGTTGCCCGGATTGTCGCCGAAGAAGTCGCCGATCCGGTCGAAGAAGCCGCGCTGCTGCGAGACGACGTAGGAATGCTTGGTGTCCAGCGAGGTCCGCTCAAGTGCCGCGTGCGGCAGGCGGATCGTCGCGGACTTGCGGTCGGCGGAGACCTTCACCGCGTCGTTGCCGACGGAACCGAGATCGACGTACGCGTCGACGCTGCCCGCGCCGACGTACAGCGTGCGCTTGCCGCGCACCGCGGACGGCAGGAATTTGGCGTCCTTCTCCAGGTCGACGACGACCTCGAAGTTGCCGCTCGCGCCCTCGAAGCGGTTCATGTCCTGGATGGACTTCAACAGGACGGGACCGCTGCGGTCCTTGTCCTTCTCCGCGAACGGATTCGGTATACCGGGCAGCAGATTGGCCTTGCCGAGCAACAGGAACAGCAGCGCGAGTACGACCACTCCGATAGCTGTCCGCGCCCACCAGGGCATACGTCCCGCAGCACCACTGATCGCCATGACCGCGTCACCTCCTGAAGTGCCGGGTACCCGCGCTCGGCGATTCCATGAGCCGAACATGCGCTCGACATAGGTGAGTTGGCACGGCCGGTCCGGGGTCGTGCCCGGCGGCTCACAGGGCGTATGTGACCCCCGTCAGCCGCTCCGACGCCTCCCACAGCAGCTCGCCGGTCACGTCGTCACGGGTCCTGGGCAGCCGCCAGGCGCGGGCGGGCGCGCCGCGCAGGCCCGGCGCGCGCGGGCCGGTGAAGGAGTCGGGGGCGACACCGGGCGCCGTCGCCGCGTAGAGCGTGGGCAGCGCCCCCCGCTCGGCCGACTGCGCCAGCAGCCGGTTGCCGAAGACGTAGACACGCTCCACGCCCCTGCGGCCCTCCATCAGCGCCCCGCGCGTGTGCAGGTCCGTCGCCGCGTAACCGGGGTGCGCCGCCGCGGCCACGATCCCCGAACCGGCCGCCGCGAGCCGCCGCGACAGCTCGTGCACGAAGAGCAGATTCGCGCTCTTCGACTGGCCGTACGCCGTCCAACGGCGGTACCCGCGGGTTGCGTTGAGGTCGCCGAGACGCACCCCGGCCAGCACGTGCGCCACGCTCGACACCACGACGATCCGGGCCCCGCGGTCCGCCTCGCGCAGCCGTGGCAGCAGCAGGCCCGTCAGCGCGAAGTGCCCCAGGTGGTTCACCCCGAACTGCTTCTCGAAGCCGTCGTAGGTCAGGCCGTACGGCAGTGCCATCACCCCGGCGTTGTTGACCAGCAGGTCCAGCGACGGCTCCTCGTACGCCTCCGCGAACGCCCGCACGCTTCCCAGGTCGGCCAGGTCCAGCGGCCTGAACACCGCCTGGGCGTTGGGCACTTCGGCCTGGAGGCGCTTCAGCGCCGCCGTCGCGCGCTCCGCGTCCCGGCACGCCAGCGTCACGCGGGCGCCGCGGCGGGCCAGTTCCCTGGCCGTGCAGTAACCGATGCCGGTGTTCGCGCCCGTCACCACGGCCGTCCTCCCGGACTGGTCCGGAACGCTCTCCGCCGTCCAGCTCATGACGCCCCCCTCCCTCACACCTGACTACCCGTCAGGGTAGGGCCCTTCGCGGCGTACGGTGCCCCCGAAGGGTCCCGTCCTGGACGGTTCTTTCGCGGCGGGCGGTGGGCCGGTCTTCAGGGGCGCGGCCCCGGGACGGTTCCTCTGCTGCGGGCGGTGGGCCGATCTTTAGGGGCGCGGGGAACTGCGCGACCAACCACCGCGCTCCCGCAGGTCACCACCCGCCCCGGCGGGGCAGTTCGGTTGGTCCCGGACCACCGGCGGGTGGGGGTGGGCCGCGCAGCTCCCCGCGCTCCGACGGGGCACGAGCCGTGCGCAAGGTGAGCGCGAAAGGGGCCACCGCCTCACGCGGAGGCGAGGTCCGGGCGCCGGCGGGCGCGGAGGCGCCGGAGCATGCGGGCGTCCTGGAAACCGACGGCGCGGGCCGCGGCTTCGAGCGTGGCCCCCTGCCCGATGAGATGCTCGGCGCGCTCGATGCGCAGCTCCTGTTGGTAGCGGAGCGGCGTGAGCCCGGTGGAGGCGGTGAAGCGCCGCGTGAGGGTGCGCTCGCTGAGCCCGGTGGAGGCGGCGAGGTCGGCGAGGGCGAGGTGGTGGGCGAAGCGGGCGTCGATCAGATCCTGGGCCCGGTGCACGGCGTCGCTGAGGTGCCCGCGGTGCCGGAGCATGGCGCTGGTCTGGAGCTCGTCGCCGTTGCGCCGGGCGTAGACGACCATCTGCCGGGCGACGCGGGCAGCGGCGCCCGGCCCGTGGCGGACGGCGACCAGGTGCAGCGCGAGGTCGATGCCGCTGGCGATCCCGGCGGAGCTGACGACCCGGTCGTCCACGACGTAGAGGACGTCGCGTACGACGGTGGCCCGCGGATAGTCGCGGGCGAGCTCGTCCTGCACGTCGTGGTGGGTGGTGCAGCGGCGGCCGTCGAGCAGCCCGGCCCGGCCGAGCGCGTCCGCCCCCGCGCACACGCTGGCGACGGTGCCGCCGCCCGCGTGGTGCGCGCGCAGCCACTCCAGGGTCGCGGGCGTGAGCGCGCCGTTCTCGTGCAGCGTGTGGGCCCGCCAGCCCGGTACGACGATCAGGTCGTCGGCCGTCAGCGCGGGCGGTTCGGTGGCCGCGCGCAGCGCGACCCCTTGGGCGGTGGGGACGTCTTCCCGCTCGGCGACGTAGTCCAGCCGGTACCCGAGGCCGTAGTCGGCGGCCGTCGAGAACACCTGCGCGGGGCCCGCGAGGTCGAGCAGATGCAGGTGGGGTACGAGCAGGAAGACGACCCGGGTCACGATCCGGTCAGCTCCTTGACGGTCGAGACGGTGGCGAAGCGGCCCGCGAGAGCGTACTCGGTGCGCGCGATGATGTCCGCCGGGAGCAGCGTGCGCGGGTCGGCCAGCACCTCGGCGAGCGGGCGGCCCGCCGGCGCGTCGCGGTGCTCGATCGGCTCGGTGGCGGTCGCGTCCACCACGAAGGTGACGTCGTAGCCGAGGTCGGAGGCCAGCCGCGTCGTGGTCTCCACGCACTGCTCGGTGCGGATGCCGCAGGTGATCAGCGAGCGGATGCCGCGCGCGGTGAGGATCTGCTGGAGATTCGTGGTCGTGAAGGCGTTGTGCGCGGTCTTGACGAGCAGCG
This sequence comes from Streptomyces sp. NPDC008079, assembly GCF_042957385.1. Lineage (NCBI taxonomy): Bacteria > Bacillati > Actinomycetota > Actinomycetes > Kitasatosporales > Streptomycetaceae > Streptomyces > Streptomyces sp. NPDC008079. Next base: position 158,575 of record NZ_JBIBIC010000008.1, on the reverse strand, counting down.
GCTCGCCCTCGGCGCGGGTCAGCCCGTCGATCAGCCGTACGTGGCCGCTCTCCGGGTCGAAGACCGTGTTCGAGCCCGGCTCGGAGTGCAGCACCCAGATCACCGGGTGCCCCTGCTCGCGGGCGTAGTCGACCAGCCGCGCCACCCGCGTGGCCACGTCGGGGTCGGACGCGGCCTGCCAGCTCTCCCGCTGCCGGAAGGACTCCTGGACGTCGATGACGATGAGCGCGGTCGCGCTCGCGGGGTTCGTGTTGTCAGCCATGACTCGATCGTGCCTCCGGCGCGGGCCCCCGGGTTGACCCGATCATGCCCCGCTGCGGAACGATCCGGTCACGCGGCGGGGCACCGAGGTACGCCCCCGCGTCGGACTCGCCCGCGGACCGCCCGACGCCGCCCCGCCCCTCGACATCGCCGCGTTCGGCGAGCGGGCGGTGTCTCGACGACGACGCGGTGGCGGTGCCGGTGCATCACGTCGTCGAGGAGTAGCCGCCCGCTCGCCCGGCTCTCAACTCACCGTGCAGGCGGTGCCGTTGAGAGTGAAGCCGGTCGGCTTCGGGTTACTGCCCGACCAGTTGGCGTTGAAGCCGAAGTCCACCGTGCCGCCCGCCGCGATCGTCCCGTTGTAGGACAGATTCGTGGCCGTCGCCGCGGTGCCGCTCTGGGTGACCGTCGCGTTCCACGCCTGCGTGACCGTCTGGCCCGGCGCGAAAGTCCACTTCAGCGTCCAGCCGTTGACCGGCGCGGAGCCGTTGTTCTTCACCGTCAGATTCGCGGTGAAGCCGGTGTTCCACTGGTTGACCCCGTATGACACCGCGCAGCCGCCACCGCCGGGCGGTGTGGTGGGCGGAGTGGTCGGGGGCGTGGTGGGCGGTGTGGTCGGCGGTGTGGTGGTCGTGCTGCCGCCGAGCGCCGTACGCACCGCGGTGTAGGCGGGCTTGGGCTGGTAGTTGTCGTCGTACAGCAGAGCCGCGCCCTGGCCGGGGAAGACACCCGGGATCCACGAGGTCGCGTCGGAGACGCCCCACACCGTGATGCCCACACAACGCGACACGCCCAGGCAGGCGTTGACCACCGAGGTGTAGTCATTGGCCTGCTGCTGGAGCCTGGCGGCGTCCGACGGGGTCTGCATCCGGATGTCCAGCTCGGTGATGGCCACGTCCACGCCGAGGTCGGCGAAGCGCTGGAGGTTGGCCTTGAGGGTCGACGGCACCTGGCCGAGGATCAGGTGCGCCTGGAAGCCGACGCCGTCGATCGGAACGCCCTGCTGCTTCAGCGACTTGACCAGGTTGTACATGCCGTCGCTCTTGGGGCCCGTGCCCTCGACGTTGTAGTCGTTGAGGTAGAGCTTGGCGCCCGGGTCGGCGGCGCGGGCGGCCGTGAACGCGTCCGCGATGTACGACGAGCCGAGCTGGTTGTACCAGAGGTCCTGGCGGAAGGTGCCGTCCTCGTTGAACGGCTCGTTGACCACGTCCCAGTGGACGACCTTGCCCTTGTAGTGCGTGGCCTCGTCGGTGACGTGCTTGATCAGGATGTTGTGCAGCTCGGTGTTGCTGAAGCTGCCGGAGGTCAGCCAGTTGGGGAGCTGGCTGTGCCACACCAGATTGTGGCCGCGGACCTGCATGTTGTGCGCCTGCGCGAAGTTGACGATCGAGTCGCCCGGCGCCCAGTTGTACGTGCCGCGGCTCGGCTCGACGGTGTCCCACTTCATCTCGTTGCCGGGAGTGACCATGCCGAACTGGGCGCCCGCGATGGGCCCGCTGGCACCCGTGGCCTCGCTCGCGGTCAGGGCGGTGCCCATGTAGATGCCCTTGGCCGCGGCCAGGTCGCGCAGCGGCGGGTCCGCGGCGTGTGCCGACGGCACGGTGACGGCGATCAGCGCCGCCGTCGCCGCCAGCAGCGCCGCGCCGGATCCGCCGATGGCGGATCTGAGGGCTCGCTTGGAGAACATGTGTGAATACCTCTTCCAAGTGGGGGATTGGAGCAGGCAGTTCGGTACGCGTGGTTGCGAGCGATGCGCGTGGGACGAGGGAGGAACGCATCGAATGTTTCGATACGAATTCCGACTGCGGCGCAGACCCTACGGGCACCCCACCCGGCCGTCAACACCCCCGGCAATCACCGCACTTCGGACGGGGCGGTACGCGTACGCCTCGGCGTGCGGGCGTGCGGGCGGGCGCGCGGGCTCGCGGGTGGGTGAGCGCGCGGGGGCGCGAGGACGCCTAGGCGGGGGACTGCGTGCTGCTGCGCTCCACCAGTCGGGTCGCCAGATCCACCCGCAGGGTGCTCGGCTGCTTGCCGCGGCTCAGGTCGAGCACCAGCCGGGCGGCGGCCTCCGCCATCTCGGTCAGCGGCTGCCTGACCGTGGTCAGCGGCGGGCTGATCCAGCGCGACAGCGGCAGGTCGTCGAAGCCGATCACGCTCACGTCGCCCGGAATGCTCAGCCCCAGCTCGCGCGCCGCCTCGTACAGTCCGAGCGCCTGGAGGTCGTTGCCGGTGAAGACGGCGGTGGGCCGCTCCGGCAGCCGCAGCAGTTCGAGTCCCGCGGTGTAACCGGCCTCGTGGTGGAAGTCGCCCGCCCTGACCAGCGCCGGGTCGAAGGCGACCCCCGCGGTCTCCAGCGCGGCGCGGTACCCGTCGATCCTGGCCCGGCTGCACATCATCCCCGCCGGGCCGCCGATCACACCGATCCGCCGGTGCCCCAGCTCCAGCAGGTGCCGGGTGGCGGCCACCCCGCCCTGCCAGTTGGTCGCCCCGATCGCGGGCACGTCCTCGCCGGGGTCGCCCGCCGGGTCCATCACCACGAACGGGATGTCCCGGCTGGTGAGCTGCGCCCGCTGGGCCGGGTCGAGCCCGGACAGTACGAGGATGACGCCGGTCGGACGCCGGGCCAGCACCCCGTCCACCCACGTCTGACCGGGGCTCAGGCGGCCCGCCGACTCCGAGAGCACCACGCTCAGGCCCTCGACCCGCGCCACGTTCTCCACACCCCGGATGACCTCCATCGCCCACGCGCTCTCCAGCTCGTGGAAGACCAGGTCGAGCAGCGGCGCGGGCTGCGCGTTGCCGCGCCGCCGCTGGTAGCCGTGGAGGCGCAGCAGCTCCTCCACCCTGCTCCGCGTGGCGGGCGCGACATCGCCGCGGCCGTTGAGCACCTTCGAAACAGTCGGAGCCGAGACGCCCGCGGCCCGGGCGATCTCGGCGAGGGTGGCCGCGCCGGCGCTGCCGCCCGCGTTTCCGCCCGCGCTCGCGCGGCCCGCCGCTCCCGCCGCGCCGTTCGACGGCGTGTCGGGCTGGTCGGCTGTCCTGGACGGTACGTCTGCGGCGCTCATGCCTGCGATCGTAGCCCGCCGCCGCCCCATCCGTCCGACCCCGGGGTGCCCCCTGTTTCCCCGGCAACAATCGGTAACCGACTCGAATCATTCTCCGTGTGGTCCCTCACCGCTTGCCTGTGCCCCTCGGGGCGCGGGGAGCCGCACGGCCAGCCGTGACGCCGCGCGGCCGGAAACGGGGGTGGCATGGCCGATTCCGGGCGGGCGGCAGGGGGAGGGAGGGTGCGACGGTGACGGGATGAGCTTCTTCCAGGACGTGCCAGAACCGCCGACCGCGCCGGAGCCGGAGCCCCGGCCGCGTCCCCCGTGGGAACGGTCCGTCTACGTGCTTCCCGCGTCGGTGCCGGGTGACGTGGTGCTGCTGCGCTCGGACCGGGCGGCGGTCTGGATCGGCGGGCTGCGGGCGTACCCCAACGGCTTCGTGTTCCACCTGCGCGCGGTCCTGCGAAGGACCCCGGCCAACGGCGCCTGGCTGGGCAATCCCCTCGACGGCCGGTCCAACCCGCTGCGTCCGCCCGAGCCGCAGAGCAATCTGCGGCTCGGCCTGCGGTACGCGGACGGCCGACGCGTCGCGACGCAGGGCGGGATGCCGGTGCCCTGGCCGGGCGACGACGACACGGAGGCGATCCGCCTGATCAGCCAGGGCGGCGGCGGCAGCGGTCTGACATGGGAGGCGAGCTTCTGGACGTATCCGCTGCCGCCGGACGGCCCGGTGACCGTCTTCACCTCGTGGCTCGACGCCGGGGTGCGTGAAGCGTCGGTGGAACTGGACGGCGCGGCGATCCGGGCGGCGGGCGGCCGGGCGGTCCGCCTGTGGCCGCAGGACGAGGACCCCGAGGACGAGGACGGCTACAGCTACGTGACGAGGACGCTGACGGTCGGCGACGCCGAAGCGGACGGGGACGGGGACGGGGACGACGACCCCGAGACCGCCCCCGAGGCCGCACCCGGCACCGCACCGGGCGCGTAACCGGACGCTCATGGGGCCGAGACCGTCACCGACGGCTCGTGCCGCACCGGGAAGTTCACCGAGTTGGCGATGAAGCACAGCCGTTGGGCCTCCTCGTGGAGGGCCTGGGCGGCGGCGGCCATCGCGGGGGAGGCGACCTCGACGGCGGGCCGGAGCACGGCTTCGGTGAAGTGGCCGCCGCCGTCGCCGGTCTCCCGCATCGTGCCGGTCGCGTGGTCGGTGTAGCCGGTGACGACCACGCCGTTGACGGCGCAGACGTGGAGGTACGACAGCAGGTGGCACTGGGAGAGCGCGGCGAGGAGCAACTGCTCGGGGTTCCAACGGTCGGCGTCACCGCGGAAGGCGCGGTCGGCGGAGCCGGAGATGGCGGGGAGTCCGGCCGCGGTGACCTCGTGCGTACGGTCGTAGTCGCGGTAGGAGCTGGTGCCCGTGCCGCGGTTGCCGGTCCAGACGACCTCGGTCTCGTAGGAGTGCTGACGGGCTGACGGCATGGCTCGATGTCCCTTCGGGTCGCTCAGTCGGTGAATCGGGCGCCGCAGGTGTCCAGAACGTGGCGGCGGGCCGCCTCGGCCGCCTCGCGGGCCCGGCCCCCGGTGATCGCGGCCAGCAGCTCCCGGTGCTGGGCGTTGACCTGGGCGGGCCGGTGGGGCGGGTCGAGGGAGGCGCGGGTGGAGACGAGGATCTGGTCCCACAGCCGGTCGAGCGAGGCGAGCGCCACGGGGTTCGCGGCGAGTACGGCGATCCGGCCGTGGAAGCGGCGGTTGTGGGCGACGGCCTCGGCGAGGCGCCCGGCCAGCGTGGCCTCTTCCGTACGGTCCGCCTCGCGGACCAGCTCGGCCAGGTCGGCGGGGGCGATCCGGCCCTCGGCCTGGCGCCCGGCGGCCAGCTCGGCGGTGAGCGCCTCCAGGGCGGCCCGCACCTGGTAGGCGTGGCGCAGCGCCTCCGCGTCGAGCGCGACCACCCGCACACCGCGCCCCGCCGAGTGGACCAGCCCGTCGGCGACCAGCGCGCGGAACGCCTCGCGCACCGGCGTCCTGCTCATCTCCAGCGACAGCGCGACCTCGGTCTCGGTGAGCCGCTGGCCCGGCGCGTAGGCACCGTCCACGATCAGGTCACGCAGCCGCGCGCGGGCGGCATCGGTCTGCTGCACACGGCCGAGGCTAGCCTCCGCATGCATTGCATGCAATGCATGCAGAAGGCCGGGGCGTGCTTCTCCGCCCGGACCCGCAGCGGCCCCGCCGCGACCCGGTCCAGCGCCTCCTCCCAGCTCGCGGGCGCCGACTCGCCGTCCGCGCCCCGTACCAGCGGCCCGGTCAGCCGCACCGCCGTGGACAGCACCTCGGTCGAGGCGCGGCCCTCGCCGCACAACGCCCCCCGGTTAACCGGGAACGCCGTCCGCTCCACCACCTCCGGCCCGTCCGCCTCAGCGCACGGCCCCGCCCGCGGTGAGGGCGCGTGCGACCCCCGGCTCGCGCGGCCCCAGGAAGTGCGGGTTCGGGCGAATCACCACGTCCGCCGCCGCCTTGCCCGCGGCCAGCAACTCCCGTACGCCGCCCGCGTACCAGGTGGCGTCGTGCGGCTCGTCGACGGCGATCCCGTAGGCGTCGATCCCGGCGGCCTCGCAGAGCGCCAGGGCCCTGCGTATGTGGAAGTCCTGGCTGACCAGGACGGCCCGGTCGACCCCGAAGACGCGCTTGGCGCGGCTGCACGAGTCCCAGGTGTCGAAGCCCGCGTAGTCCAGGACGACCTTGTCGGCGGGCACGCCGTGCGCGGCCAGGTAGGTGCGCATGGCACCCGGCTCGTTGTACGACGTACGGCTGTTGTCGCCGGTGACCAGCACCACGCGTATCCGGCCCGTCCGGTACAGCGTCGCCGCCGCGTCCAGCCGGTGCGCCAGATACGGCGACGGCTTCCCGTCCCAGAGCCCGGCGCCGAAGACCACGGCCACCGGCTCCTTCGGCACGTCGGCAAGCGTGCGGACGCGCCCGCCGTCGGCCAGCCGCAGCCACGTCGCGGGCAGCAGCGCCAGCACGCACACGGCCACGCTCCACCGCAGCAGCCGCCGCCACCCCCGCCGCGTGCGCGGCAACCGCGCCCATGACGGCTTCCACCCCCGGACCCGCGCCCCCCACGTCCGCGCCCACGTCATACCGTCCACCCCCTGACCCGCCATCGCCCCCGCCCCTCGCCGACCCGTGCCCCCTCCGTGACCGACGCCGGACACCCCCGCCCGGTTGCGTTATGGATCACAGTAGGACCCACCACTGACAACGCCCCCGGAGCGCCCGCGTGACCGACCCCCGCCTCCCCTTCTTCCTCTACGGCACGCTGCTGCCCGGCGGGCGCAACCACGGCGTGCTGCGCGGCCGGGCCCTGACCTGGACACCGGCCGAACTGCCCGGCGCGCTGCTCTTCCACGGCCCCGGCTACCCGTACGCCGTCCCCGACCCGGCGGGCGAGGGCGTTGTCCACGGGGCGCTGGCGGCGGTCGGCCCCGAGGCGTACGCGGACGTCCTCGCCGACCTCGACCGGCTGGAGGAGTACGCGCCGGGCGCCCCCGCCAACCTCTACGAGCGCCGCCGTACGCACGTGCGCACGGCGGGCGGACCGACCCCCGCCTGGGTGTACTTCGCGGCCGACCGCACCGCCCGTGAGCTGCTGCTCTCCGGCGAGCGGGTCTCCGGCGGCCGGTGGCCTCACAGCGGACCCGCGGCCGGGTGAGAGCACCGAAACCGGCTCTCGCGCCCGCGCGAACGACGAGGCAACCCGGCGCGCGCCTCGGCGGGGTGCCCGTGCTGCCCGCGTACGCCTCCGCCGCCGCGCCGACCGTCGCCGAGGCCGTAGCCGCGCTCAATGGCCGAACTCGTACTGCGCCGGTACGACGAAGCCCTCCGGTACGACGAAGCTCTCCGGTACGACGAAACGCTCCTGGGCGCCGACGCGCGCCGTCGGGGCAGGTCAGCGCGGGCCACGGCGGCCCGGCCGCCGGTCGCGCGCCCGGTCCGCCCCCCGCGCGTACGCCGCCGGTCACCGGGGCCGGTTACCGTCACGGGTATGGAAGAGAAGGACCGGTCACAGCGGGCGGCATCCGCGCACCTGGGCCCGTACGAGCGGTACGGGCCCTACGGCGAGGCCGATATGGAGCGGTATGTCACGGAACCGGACAAGAGGCCGGGCCGTACGGCGTTCCAGCGCGACCGGGCGCGGGTGCTGCACTCGGCGGCGCTGCGCAGGCTGGCCGGGAAGACGCAGGTCGTGGACCCGGGCGTCAACAGCGCGGCGGCGATCGACACCAGCCCGCGCACCCGGCTGACGCACTCGCTGGAGTGCGCGCAGGTCGGCAGGGAACTGGGCGCGGCGCTCGGCTGCGACCCCGACCTGGTGGAGACGGCGTGTCTGGCGCACGACCTCGGGCACCCGCCGTTCGGGCACAACGGCGAGCTGGTCCTGGCCGAATTCGCCGAGGACTGCGGCGGGTTCGAGGGCAACGCGCAGAGCCTGCGGCTGCTGACCCGGATCGAGCCGAAGAAATTCGTGCCGGACCCGGCGGGCGGCGACGCGCTGGTCAGCGTCGGCCTCAATCTCACCCGCGCCGCGCTGGACGCGGCGACCAAGTACCCGTGGGCGCGCGGCGGCCACCCCACCACGCCCGGCAGCCCCAAATTCGGCGCGTACGAGGACGACCTGCCGGTCTTCGGCTGGCTGCGGAAGGACGCGCCCGACGGCCGCCAGTGCTTCGAGGCGCAGGTCATGGACTGGGCCGACGACGTCGCGTATTCGGTGCACGACGTGGAGGACGGCCTCCAGGCCGGGCACATCGACCCCGGCGCGCTGACCTCCGCCCCCGAGCGCGCCGAGGTGTTCGGCTGCGCCGCCGCCCGCTATGTGCCGCCCGGCACCGACCCGGCCGAGCTGGCCGCGGCCCTCGACCGGCTCCTCGACCAACCCTGGTGGCCGCACGGCTACGACGGCACCGCCCTCGCCCAGGCGCGGCTCAAGGACGCCGCCTCCCAGCTCATCGGCCGCTTCTGCCTGGCGGCCGAGAGCGCCACCCGCGAGCGCTACGGCACCGGCCGCCTCACCCGCTACCGCGCGGAGCTGGTCGTGCCGCGCGAGCAGCGGCTCGAATGCGCCGTTCTCAAGGCGGTCGCCGACCGGTACGTCATGCAGCGCGCCGCGCAGGCCAAACGCCGGGCCGAGCAGCGCGTGGTGATCGGCGAGCTGGCGCAGCGGCTGCTGGAGCGGGCCCCCGAGGGCCTTGACCCGCAGTTCCGCGGGATCTTCGACGCCGCCCCCGACGACCGCGCCCGCCGCCGCGCCGTCGTCGACCAGATCGCCTCCCTCACCGACGCGGCGGCCACCGCCCTGCACGCCCGGCTGCACGCGTAACCGCCGGAAACGGGGCGTCCGGTACGCCGGGATACCCGCCCGGCATATGGCCGGATGCCCACTGGGCAGAAGAAGCACGAGGGGAAGGACGGCGCGGCGCTCTTCCGGACGGCCCTGACGTGCGGGACGCTCGTATGTACGCACAAGCAGGACGCACGAGCACGACGCGCCCTCAGACGCACCGCACGACGCACGAACAGAACGCACAAGCACCACGCACAAGCGCCACGCACAAGCACCACGCACGCAGCACCGCACGACACGTACACGTACGCTCGCACACGTACCGATCGCCGACCCGCCTGGAGGGCCACCGTGGTGGACGCACACGAAACCTTCGTGATCGTCGGAGCAGGGCTCGCCGGGGCGAAGGCGGCCGAAACGCTCCGGGCCGAGGGTTTCACCGGCCGGGTGATACTGATCGGCGACGAGCGCGACCACCCCTATGAACGCCCGCCTCTGTCCAAGGGCTATCTGACCGGCGCCGACGAGCGCGACTCGGTCTTCGTGCAGAACACCTCCTGGTACGCCGAGCACGACATCGAGTTGCACCTGGGCCAGCCGGTCGTGCACCTGGACCCGGCCGCCAAATTCGTCCGCCTCGGCGACGGCACGACCCTGATGTACGACAAGCTGCTGCTCGCCACCGGCTCCGAGCCGCGCCGCCTGGACATCCCGGGCACCGACCTGGCCGGGGTGCACCACCTGCGCAGGCTCGCGCACGCCGACCGGCTCAAGCACGTGCTGACCAGCCTCGGCCGGGAGAACGGCCACCTGGTGGTGGCGGGCGCGGGCTGGATCGGCCTGGAGGTCGCCGCCGCGGCCCGCGGCTACGGCGCCGAGGTCACCGTCGTGGAGTCCGCGCCGACCCCGCTGCACTCGGTGCTCGGCCCCGAACTGGGCGCGGTCTTCACCGACCTGCACGCCGAGCACGGCGTCCGCTTCCACTTCGGCGCCCGGCTCACCGAGATCACCGGCCAGGACGGCATGGTGCTCGCCGCCCTCACCGACGACGGCGAGGAGCACCCGGCGCACGACGTGCTCGCCGCGATCGGTGCCGCCCCGCGCACCGCGCTGGCCGAGAGCGCGGGACTCGACCTGGTCGACCCGGCCGAGGGCGGCGGCATCGCCGTGGACGCCTCGCTGCGCACCTCGAACCCCGACATCTTCGCCGCGGGCGACGTCGCCAACGCCGAACACCCGCTGCTCGGCGGCCGGTTGCGCGTCGAGCACTGGGCGAACGCGCTGAACGGCGGCCCCGCCGCGGCCCGCGCCATGCTCGGCCGCCCGGTGTCGTACGACCGGGTTCCGTACTTCTTCTCCGACCAGTACGACCTGGGCATGGAGTTCTCGGGGAACGCGGCGCCCGGCTCGTACGACCAGGTGGTGTGCCGCGGCGATGTGGGCAAGCGGCAGTTCATCGCCTTCTGGCTGAACGAGGGGCGGGTGCTGGCGGGGATGAACGTCAATGTGTGGGACGTCACCGAGCCGATCCAGCAGCTCATCCGCTCCGGCCGCGCGGTCGACCCCGAGCGGCTGTCCGACCCGGCGGTGCCACTAACCTCGTTCCTGGACTGACCAGGAGCTTCCTTCCTGGACCGGCCGGACCGACCAGGAAGGGACACCCCGCCGTGCCCGTCACCCGTACCGCCGTCGTGCCCGTCGAGGAGATCTTCGCCCTGCGCTGGGCGGTGCTGCGGACCGGCCTGCCGCGCGAGACCGCCGTCTATCCGGAGGACTCGCGCGACGGCACGTTCCACATCGCCGCCTACGACGAGGAAGGCGCGGTACGGGGCTGCGCCACCTTCTTCCCCGAGCCGCTGTCGGGGGACGACGCCCTCGCGGACGCGGATACGGCCGGGGCGTCCGCGTACCGCTTCCGCGGCATGGGCAGCGCGCCCGAGGTCCGCGGCCAGGGGTTCGGCGGCGCGGCCCTGATCGCGGGACTGCGCGAGGCCGCGGCCCGCGGCGCCGAACTGGCCTGGTGCAACGGCCGTACGTCCGCCGCCGGTTTCTACGAGCACTTCGGCTTCACGGCGATCGGCGAGGAATTCGTCGTGGAACCGATCGGCCCGCACTACGTGTTCGTCACCAAGGACCTCGCGCGGGGTCCCGCGTAGGCCGTCGCCCAGCGCCTCTCCGCCTGTTACCGAACGCTACTTCGACAGGTAGAAGGCCAGCAGCCCCGACGCGTCCATGTCCAGCGCCGGCTCCGAGCTCTGCCACGACCGCACGTCGTCCACGTACCGGCTGCCGCGCCCGTTGAAGGCGCTGTACGGGTCCGCGCCGCCGGGCGGGCACGGCCGCATGCCGTCCAGGTAGTCGCCGAGGCCGTCGCTGAACTGCTCCGCGCCGTTGGGCCCGTTGACGATCGCGCCCACCTCCAGCGGTCGTGAACCGGTCAGGCTCCCCGCGAGGTTGCCCAACTCGCCCGCCGTGCAGCGCGGGAAGGTCTGCCCCTGGCCGACCATGAAGGACGTGCCCCAGGCGTTCGCCCCCAGCAGCCAGTCGAGTTGCTGCACCGCGAAGCGGTCGAACGAGGTGTCGCCGGTCACCGAGCGGTACAGCCGCGTGGTGGCCGCGAGACCCAGCGTGTGCGAGTCCGCGTCGAAGTCGTCGTAGACCGCGCCCGCGTGGAACGGATCGGCCGCCGCCCGCCGTTGCCCGGAGGCGATCTGGCCCTTCACGTAACCGACCAGGTCGGCGTACGTCACCGCGAGGCCGCGCGGGTGCCCGGCCGCCCTGATCGCCCGCGCCAGGTCGAGGTCGGCGAGCGCGCTGGTGTCGTACATGTTCAGCGTGTCGGCGCCCGCCTCGCTCTGGTGCGCCTTCGCCCAACTCGCCGCCTGCTTCAGCCAGTCCGCGCCGCGCCGGTCGTGCAGCCGCTGCGCCGCCAGCGCCAACTCGGCCCCGCCGAAGGCCAGATCGTCCTTCCAGCTCGTCTCGGGGTAGTAGCCGTACGGCACGGTGGTGACGAGCGTGCCAGGGCGGGTGTCGGCCAGGCCGTAGATCTGCGCCGCGGTGTTCAGATACGCGCGGGCCTTCGCGGGCGCGGTGGCCGCGTACCGCTGGGCGGCGAGCGCGAAGTCGGCGGCGAGCCGGCCCGCCTGGTTGGGGCTGAGCTTCGCGCCGGGGGCGCCCGCCCTGAACACCGGGCGGTTCTTCAGGAACGGGTGCGCGGAGTCCTTGTCGTCCTTCTCCGGCAGCCGCCACACGTCGTGGTCGCCGACGACGCTGCCGCTGTCCGTACCGGAGCCGAGGCCGACCTGGATGTACAGCGTCTTCGTTGTGCCGTCCCACATCTTGTCGAGCCAGTCCAGGCCGTGCTGCGCCTCGCCGCCGAGGGCCGACGCGGGGCCCGCGCCGGTCTGCCGGGCGGCGATCTGGAGCGCGGCGACGGCGTACGAAGTGGTCTCGGTGAACTTCAGGTAGTCGCCCGCGTCGAACCAGCCGCCGGAGACGTCCACCGGGGCCGCGCCCGCGATCTTCTTCGGGGCGGCCTTGACCGTGTCGCCGTCGGGGTCGGTGAACGACGGCCACGCGTAGACGGCGGCGTGCGCGTCGTTGAGATGCGACGGCTTGCGCCGCAGCTGCCCGGGGATCGTCCTCGCGCCGTCGCGCTGGGCCTGGAAGAAGGCGGTGGCGTCGGCGGCGGGACGGCCGAAGACGGCCTTCGCCGAGCCGATGGTGAAGGCGGGGGAGGAGGCGGTGGCGGTGCCGCCGACCACCAGCCGGTAGGTGCCGGGCGTGCGCACCGCGCTGAAGTCGATCAGGTAGACGGCCGGATACGCGCTGTTCCAGCGGCCCAGGCTCGCCCCTGTGCTGCCGTGCGCGACGACCCGGCCGCCACGGCCGACCAGCTTCCACGACGTCTCGCCGACCGCGCTCTTGGCCAGCAGGAACGCTTCTTTGGCGCCGCTTCCCGCGTAGCCGACCTGGTTCACCCGGACCTCGCCGGTGGTCGCGGCCTGGGCGGTGTCCGCGCCGCCCGCCAGCGACAGCGCCGCCAGCACGGCGGTCGCGGTGACAGCCGTCGCCGCGGCGGTGGTCCATCTGCGGAGCGGCCTTCTGCGAAGCTCGGGCATGCGGCTGTGTCTCCCCACGACTTCGGAACCCCAATAGGAAAGGTTCCTAACGATTGGCGAAGCTAGTCCTCACCCCCGCCCGGGTCAAGACCTTCGTCGCCACCCACCGCCCGGCGCTCCGCTGTCCCACCAGCGCCGTAGACTTGCGCGAGTGGCGGGCAGGATCAGAGACGAAGACGTGAAGGCGGTACGGGACGCGGTCCCGATCGACGCCGTCGTCTCCGAATACCTCCAGCTCAAGAACGCCGGCGGCGGCAATCTCAAGGGCCTGTGCCCCTTCCACGACGAGAAATCCCCCTCCTTCCAGGTCAGCCCCTCCAAGGGCCTCTACCACTGCTTCGGCTGCGGGGAAGGCGGGGACACCCTCGCGTTCGTCATGAAGCTCGACCATCTGTCGTTCACCGAGGCCGTCGAGCGCTTGGCCGGGCAGGCCGGGATCACGCTGCGGTACGAGGAGGGCAGCCATGTCCCCGGGCGGCAGCAGGGCGAGCGGATCCGGCTGGTCGAGGCGCACAAGGCCGCCGCGCAGTTCTATGTGGAGCAACTGGGCGGGGCGGAGGCGGAGATCGGCCGGAGGTTCCTGGCCGAGCGCGGCTTCGACCAGGCGGCGGCGGAGCACTTCGGGGTGGGGTACGCGCCCGCCGGGTGGGACCACCTGGTGCGGTATCTGCGGGGGAAGGGCTTCACCGACAAGGAGCTGATCACCGCGGGGCTGGCCTCCGAGAGCCGCAGGGGCGGGGCGATCGACCGCTTCAGGGGGCGGCTGATCTGGCCGATCCGGGACATCACCGGCGAGGTGATCGGCTTCGGCGCGCGCAAGCTGCGCGAGGACGACCAGGGCCCGAAGTACTTGAACACCTCCGAGACGCCGCTCTACAAGAAGTCCCAGGTGCTGTACGGCATCGACCTGGCCAAGAAGGAGATCGCCAAGACCGGGCGGGCGGTGGTCGTCGAGGGGTACACCGACGTGATGGCCTGCCATCTCGCCGGGGTCACCACGGCCATCGCCACCTGCGGCACCTCCTTCGGCGGCGACCACATCAAGATCCTGCGCCGGCTGCTGATGGACAATTCGACCGCCGAGGTGGTCTTCACCTTCGACGGCGACGAGGCGGGCCAGAAGGCCGCGCTGCGGGCGTTCGAGGACGACCAGAAATTCGCCGCCGAGACGTCGATCGCGATCACGCCCGGCGGGATGGACCCGTGCGAACTGCGGCTCGCCGAGGGCGACGCGGCCATCCAGCGACTGATCGACGGCCGCACCCCGCTGTTCGCCTTCGCGCTGCGCTCCATCGTGTCCCGCTACAACCTGGACACCGACGAGGGCCGGGTGGCGGCCGTGGACGCGGGGGTCGCCGTGGTCGCCGCGATCAAGAACCAGGCACTGCGCGACCGTTACGCGATCCGGCTGGTCGGCATGGCCGGGATCGGCACGCAGTCCGAGGAGCAGTCGATCATCCGCCGGGTCCGCGCGATGGCCAGGGCCCGCGCGGCGGGCGGCGGCAGCACCGACAACCGCCCGCAGTACGGCCGCCAGGGCCAGGGCGGTCCGTACGCGGGCGGCGACCGGCAGTCCTCCGGCGTCCCCGCGCAGAACGCGCCGCGCGGTCCCCGCCTGGACCTGCGCAGCCCCGCCCACCGCGTCGAGCGCGAGCTGCTCAAGCTCGCCCTCCAGTACCCGAAGCTGGTCTCCCCGGCCTTCGACGCGTACGGCGAGGACGAGTTCACCGGACCGCCCTACGCCGCCGTGCGCCGGGTGATCGCCGAGGCGGGCGGCGTCGAGGCGGCCGACGGCGACTATCTCGTACGGGTCCGCGAGGCCGCGCCCGACGACACCGTACGGATGATGGTCACCGAACTGGCCGTCGAGCCGGTGATGCACAAGTCGCCCGAGTTCTACGCGGGCGAGGTGCTGGTCCGGGTGCGGATCAACGCGGTGGAGCGGCGCGTGGCCCAGGTGCACGCCACGCAGGCGCGGTTCGCCGCCCAGGGCGTCCCGCAGGACTCGCCCGAGGTCACCGCGTCGCTGGGCGAGCTGTGGGCGCTCCAGCAGTACGGCCAGCGGCTGCGCGAACAGGGCGCGGCGGGGCTGTAGCCGCCGCGGGCGTACACCCGGGCATATGCCTTGCGTCACCGCACGGACCTGAGCGGTGACCTTGTGTGAAAAAGGGAGCGCACGCCCCTCGTAGCGGAGCCGCGTCGTGGGCCACACTGGGTGACGGCGCCCAGGGCCTGTCCGGCAAGACGCGCTGCGAGCCCGAGGACGCGCTCACTTCTGGAGGTCGCTTCCGTGCAGACCCAGACCCAGATCCACACCCAGATCCAGACCCTCACGACCGCGGCCGAGGTGGTGGCGATGGAGCCCCAGGCGGAACCGCCAGGGAACCTCACGGGGTCGCGGGTGCCGGAGCAACGCGTGGTCACCGACGAGCGGGACGACGAGGACGCGGCGCCGGTACGGCCGCCGCGGGAGGAGTCCGCGGGCCCGTCCGCCGACCTCTTCCGGCAGTATCTGCGCGAGATCGGCCGTATCCCGCTGCTCACGGCGGCCGAAGAGGTGGACCTGGCCCGCCGGGTGGAGGCCGGACTCTTCGCCGAGGAGAAGCTCGGCGCCTTCCCCGACCTGGACTCGCAGCTCGCCGTCGACCTCGACCGCCTGGTGGTGCTCGGCCGGATGGCCAAGCGCCGCCTCATCGAGGCCAATCTGCGGCTGGTCGTCTCGGTCGCCAAGCGGTACATCGGCCGCGGCCTGACCATGCTCGACCTGGTCCAGGAGGGCAATCTCGGGCTGATCCGGGCGGTGGAGAAGTTCGACTACGCGCGCGGCTACAAGTTCTCGACGTACGCGACCTGGTGGATCCGCCAGGCGATGTCGCGGGCGCTGGCCGACCAGGCCAGGACGATACGGGTCCCCGTGCACGTGGTGGAGCTGATCAACCGGGTGGTGCGGGTGCAGCGGCGGCTGCTCCAGGAGCGCGGCTACGAGCCGAGCACCGAGGAGGTCGCCGCCCAGCTCGACCTGCCGGAGGAGCGGGTCAGCGAGGTGCTGCGGCTGGCCCAGGAGCCGGTGTCGCTGCACGCGCCGGTCGGCGAGGAGGAGGACGTCGCGCTCGGCGACCTCATCGAGGACGGCGACGCCGCCTCGCCCGTGGAGTCCGCGGCCTTCCTGCTGCTGCGCGAGCACCTGGAAGCGGTGCTGTCCACGCTCGGCGAGCGCGAGCGCAAGGTCGTCCAGCTCCGCTACGGCCTCGCCGACGGCCGCCCCCGCACCCTGGAGGAGATCGGCCGCATCTTCGGCGTGACCCGCGAACGCATCCGCCAGATCGAGTCCAAGACCCTCAACAAGCTCCGCGACCACGCCTTCGCCGACCAGCTCCGCGGCTACCTCGACTGAGACCCCCCGGAGCCCCCCGGGCCCTAGCCGTCCCTGCGCAGCCGCGCCAGCGGCCTCGGCGCCACCACGAACCCCTCGGCGCGCGCGCTCGCCAGCCCGATCCGCGGCAGATGCGCGCTCTTGGCGAAGAGCAGGAAGCGCGGCTCCCAGATGGGCCGGTACTTGGCGTTCGCGCGGTACAGCGACTCCAGTTGCCACCAGCGGGAGAAGAACATCAGGGCCGAGCGCCACAGCCGCAGCACCGGGCCCGCGCCCAGCCGGGCGCCGTCCTCGAACACCGACCGGAACATCGCGAAGTTGAGCGACACCCGCTCCACGCCGACGTCGGCGGCGCGTTCGATCAGGTCGAGGACCATGAACTCGACCAGGCCGTTCTCGCTGTCCCGGTCGCGCCGCATCAAGTCCAGCGACAGCCCCTTCGGGCCCCACGGCACGAAGCTGAGCAGCGCCTTCAACTCGCCCTCGCCGTCGAGGCATTCGATCATCACGCAGTCGCCGTCGGCCGGGTCGCCGAGCCTGCCGAGCGCCATCGAGAAGCCGCGCTCGGTGGCGCCGTCCCGCCAGCGGTCCGCGGCCTCGATCAGCGCGGCCGTCTCGTCGGCCGGGATGTCGCGGTGCCGCCGGATACGGGTGGTGTAACCGGCGCGCCGCACCCGGTTGTACGCCTGCCGCACGCCGCGCATCGCCCGGCCGTCCAGGGTGAACTCGTCGGTCTCCACGATGGCTTCGTCGCCCAGTTCCAGCGCGTCCAGGCCGTGCCGGGCGTAGACGGTGCCGCCCTCCTCGCTGGCGCCCATCACGGCGGGGATCCAGGCGTGGTCGCGGGTCTCCACCAGCCAGGCGTCGATGGCGCCCGGCCATGCCTCGACGTCGCCGATCGGGTCGCCGGAGGCCAGGGCCACACCGCCGACCACGCGGTAGGCGACGGCGGCCTTGCCGCTGGGCGAGAAGATGACGGACTTGTCGCGGCGCAGCGCGAAGTAGCCGAGCGAGTCGCGGGCGCCGTGCCGGGCGAGCAGTTCGCGCAGCCGGTCCTCGTCGTCGCGGCTCTGGAGGTCCCGGCCGCGCGGGGAGCGGAAGAGCGCGTAGAGCACGGCGAGCAGCAGGCCGAGGCCCGCCAGGTTGAGGCCGCTGCTGACCCACGGGCTGATGTGCAGATTCGGCTCGATGTCGGAGTCGCGGCTCAGCGTCGTCAGCCGCAGCGCCACGTACCAGACGCGGTCGCCGACGCTGGCGCGCTCCGGGCCGACGGCCGTGACCAGGGTGGTGCCGACCAGGACCGACAGCAGCGCGCCGACGCCGAGGACGGCGAGCGCGAGCTGCGGGTTGGTGCGGTCGCCCTTGCCGTGGAATTCGCGGCGGCCGAGCGCGCCGAAGCACAGCACGGTCAAAGTGAGCGCGGTGGAGACCCAGTTGAACGGGTGCCGTCGCAGGTCGTCGTAGCACAGCGCCCACACCGACAGGGCCGCGTAGCCGCCGCACAGCGCCATGAAGACGATCCAGGCCACGCGCTTGTGGCGGGCCAGCATCATGGCCATGAAGAGCGTCGCGGCGGCCGAGCCGAAGCCCGCGAAGAGCATGAACGGCGTGAACAGCTCACCGGTGTTGTGGTTCGACATCTCCTGACGGATCGTCAGGGAGACGGCGGACAGCAGATCGACGACGCCGATCACCCGCAGATACCAGATCGGCACCCGCGCGCTGCGCCGCGCCAGCGTCGAGGTCTCGCGCCGCGCGGGGCAGCGCACCGGGTCGGAACCGCCCGGTCGCCCCTGCCGCGGCCCCTCGGCCGTACTCGTACCCGTACCCGAATCCGTGCTCGTACCCATACGGGTACTCGTACCCGCCCGCGTGCCGGTACCCGCGACCGACGCCGCGGTGGTGGCGCTGCTCATCACTTCTGCCCTTCCGGAGGTACGGCGGCACAGGCTACCAACGCCGCGCGCCGCCGTACCCGCTGGCTCCTCGGGTTTTCCGGCCCCCCGCTCCGGCCGGTCGGCCGGGACGGAACACCCGTCCCGGCCGGCCCTCGTACCTCAGTCGACCTCCGCCACGGCCTGCGCGAACTGCGCCGCGTACAGCCGCGCGTACGCGCCCTTGGCCGCCAACAGCTCCTCGTGCGTGCCCTGTTCGACGATCGCGCCGGACTCCATCACCAAGATGACGTCGGCGTCGCGGATCGTGGACAGCCGGTGCGCGATCACGAAGCTGGTACGGCCGTGGCTGAGCTTGGCCATCGCCCGCTGGATCAGCACCTCGGTACGGGTGTCGACGGAGCTGGTCGCCTCGTCCAGTACCAGGATCGTCGGATCGGACAGGAACGCCCGTGCGATGGTGATGAGTTGTTTCTCACCCGCGCTGACCCCCGCGCCCTCGTCGTCGATCACCGTGTCGTAGCCCTCGGGCAGCGTGCGGATGAAGCGGTCCGCGTGCGCGGCGCGCGCCGCCTCCTCGATCTGCTCGGCGGTCGCCCCCTCGCTGCCGTAGCCGATGTTCTCCGCGATCGTGCCGCCGAACAGCCAGGTGTCCTGGAGGACCATGCCGATCGAGGAGCGCAGCTCCTCGCGGGAGAGCGTGGCCACATCGGTGCCGTCCAGGGTGATCCGGCCGCCGGACACCTCGTAGAACCGCATCAGCAGATTGACCAGCGTGGTCTTGCCCGCGCCGGTCGGGCCGACGATCGCGACGGTGTGGCCCGGCTCCACCTTCAGCGACAGGTGGTCGATCAGCGGCTTGTCCGGGTCGTAGCGGAAGCTCACGTCCTCCAGCGCTACCCGGCCCCGCACCGGCACCCGGGGGACGTCCCGCTTCGCCGGCTCCGCCGACTGCTCCTCGGCGTCGAGGAGTTCGAAGACCCGCTCGGCCGACGCGATGCCGGACTGGATCAGGTTCGACATGCTCGCCACCTGCGTCAGCGGCTGGCTGAACTGCCGCGAGTACTGCACGAACGCCTGGACGTCACCGATGGACAGCGCGCCCGACGCGACCCGCAGGCCACCGACGACGGCCACCAGCACGTAGTTCAGATTGCCGATGAACATCATCATCGGCTGGATCGTGCCGGAGATGAACTGCGCCTTGAAGCCCGAGCGGTACAGCGCCTCGTTCTGCTCCTCGAAGGCCGCCGCCGACTCCTCCGCGCGCCCGAAGACCTTCACCAGCGAGTGGCCGGTGTACATCTCCTCGATGTGCGCGTTGAGCTTGCCGGTGGTCTTCCACTGCTGAATGAACTGCGGCTGCGCGCGCTTGCCCACCCGCGTGGCCACCAGCAGCGTCACCGGCACGGTGACCAGCGCGATCAGCGCCAGCAGCCAGGAGATCCAGAACATCATGGCCAGCACGCCCACGATGGTCAGCAGCGAGTTCACCAGCTGGCCCATGGTCTGCTGCATCGTCTGGCCGATGTTGTCGATGTCGTTGGTGGCCCGGCTCAGCACCTCGCCGCGCGGCTGCCGGTCGAAGTACGACAGCGGCAGCTTCGCCAGCTTGTCCTCGACGTCGGAGCGCATCCGGAACATCGCCCGGTTGATCACCTTGGTCGCGGTGCGCATCTGGAAGACGCTGAAGACGGCCGCGGCCACGTACACCGCGAGGACCACCAGCAGCACCTTGCCGATGGCGTCGAAGTCCATGCCCTGGCCCGGCGTGAAACCGATGCCCTTGAGCATGTCGGCGACCCGGCCGTCACCGTGCGCGCGCAGCGCGTCGAGCGCCTGCTGCTTGGTGCCGCCGGGGAACCGCCGTCCGATCACCCCGGCGAAGATCAGGTCGGTGGCGTGACCGAGGATGCGCGGCCCGGTCACCGCGAGCGCGACGCTCGCCGTGCCGAGGACCAGCACCAGGCAGAGCAGGAAACGGTCGGGACGCATCAGACCCAGCAGCCGCTTCAGCGACCCGCCGAAGTCCATCGGCTTCTCGACCGGGCCTCCGCTCATGAAGCGCGCGGGCCCGCCCATCGGCCGCGGCGGGCGCTGCGCGGCGGCGGGCTTGTGCTCGTCGTCGCTCATCAGGCGGCCTCGGCTTCCGTGAGCTGGGACAGGACGATCTCCCGGTAGGTCTCGTTGTCGGTCATCAGCTCGGTGTGCGTGCCGGTGCCGACGACCCGGCCCTCGTCCAGGACGACGATCCGGTCCGCGTCACGGATGGTGGACACCCGCTGGGCGACGATCAGCACGGTCGCGGCGGCGGTCTCGTGCAGCAGCGCGCGGCGCAGCGCCGCGTCCGTCGCGTAGTCCAGCGCCGAGAAGGAGTCGTCGAAGAGGTAGATCTCCGGCTTGCGGACCAGGACCCGCGCGATGGCCAGGCGCTGCCGCTGCCCGCCGGAGACATTGCTGCCGCCCTGCGCGATGGGCGCGTCGAGCCCGCCGTCGAGCCGCTCCACGAAGTCCTTGGCCTGCGCCACCTCCAGCGCGTGCCACAGCTCCTCGTCGGTGGCGTCCGGTTTGCCGTACCGCAGGTTGGTCGCGACGGTGCCGGAGAACAGATACGGCTTCTGCGGTACGAGGCCGACCGTCTCGGCCAGCAGCGCGGGGGCCAGCTCCGCGACGTCCTCGCCGTCGACCAGCACCCGGCCGCCCGTCGCGTCGTACAGCCGCGGGATCAGGCCGAGCAGCGTCGACTTGCCGCTGCCGGTGGAGCCGATGATCGCGGTCACCTCACCGGGCCTGGCGACCAGGTCGACCCCGCGCAGGACGGCCGCCTCCGCGCCGGGGTAGGCGAACTCCACGCCGGTCAGCTCCAGGTCGCCGTGGCGGCGCAGGGTCAGCACGGGCGCGGTCGGCGGGATGACGCTGGACTCGGTGCCCAGCACCTCCTCGATGCGCTCGGCGCAGACCTCGGCGCGCGGCACCATCATGAACATGAAGGTGGCCATCATGACCGACATCAGGATCTGCATCAGATAGCTCAGGAACGCCGTCAGGGCGCCGATCTGCATCCCGCCGCTGTCGATGCGGTGCGCGCCGAACCACAGCACGGCGACGCTGGAGATGTTCACCACGCCCATCACCAGCGGGAACATCAGCGCCATCAGCTTTCCGGTGGCCAGCGACACATCGGTCAGACTGTCGTTGGCCTCGGCGAAGCGGCGCTGCTCGTAGTCGTCCTTGACGAAGGCGCGGATCACGCGGATGCCGGTGATCTGCTCGCGCAGCACCCGGTTCACGGTGTCCACGCGGGTCTGCATCGTGCGGAACAGCGGGCGCATCCTGCGGATGATCAGGCTGATCACGATGCCGAGCAGCGGCACCACGGCCAGCAGCAGCGACGACAGCGGCACGTCCTGGCCGAGCGCCATGATGATGCCGCCGACGCACATGATCGGCGCGGACACCATCAGCGTGAACGTCAGCAGCACCAGCATCTGCACCTGCTGCACGTCATTGGTGGTGCGGGTGATCAGCGACGGCGCCCCGAACTGCCCGACCTCGCGGGCCGAGAAGCTCTGCACCCGGTCGAAGACCGACGCGCGGATGTCACGGCCGACCGCCATCGAGGTCCGGGCGCCGAAGAAGACCGCGCCGATCGCGCAGCAGACCTGGACGACGGTCACCCCGATCATGACGCCGCCCAGCCCCACGATGTAGCCGGTGTCGCCCTTCACCACCCCGTTGTCGATGATGTCGGCGTTGAGCGTGGGCAGGTAGAGCGTGGCTATGGTCTGGACGAGTTGGAGCAGTACCAAGAGACCGATGGGTCGCTTGTACGGGCCCAGGTGGGCCCGCAGGAGTCTGATCAGCACACTGAAACCTCGGTGTCGGCGGTACGGGTGCCGCGTACCCGGCGGGACGTACGCAGGCGGCGGAAGGCGCGTACGGAGACGCAGCGCGGGGGAGGGGACGTTGCCCCGGCCCGCCGAGCTTTGCCCGCCCTTTGCCCGTCTTGATCGGCGGAGGATCTTATCTTCCGACACCGCCGGGCCGCATGGGATTAAAGCGAGGCAAAGGCCCCCGGGTGAGTCTGCTCGCGCACCGCGACGTACTGCTGACGCACCGCTGACCCCACGGCCGAGTCGTCGCCCGGCTCCAGCAGTTGCGTGGCCGCCTCGGCCCACGGCGGCGGCTCGGTCTGCGACTGCGAGCCGAGCACCGCGCCCAGCGACCAGGCGGCCTGCCGCGCCGCGCCCAGCGCCGCGTACTCGGCGGCCGGCGGTACGACGACCTGCGTGCCGAACAGCGCGGGCGCGATGGCGCGCACCGCGGGCAGCTCGCCCGCCGCGCCCAGCAGGAACACCCGGCGCACCTCGACGCCCTTGTTGCGCAGCACGTCCAGCGCGTCTGTCAGCCCGCACAGCATGCCCTCGAAGGCGGCCCGCGCCAGGTGCTCCGGCTTCATCGAGTCGCGCCGCAGCCCGGCCAGCGTCCCCGCGGTGTGCGGCAGATCGGGCGTCCGCTCGCCCTCCAGATACGGCAGCAGCACCAGTCCGTACGCGCCGGGCGTGGACTGGAGCGCCAGCTCGGACAGCCCGGCCAGGTCGGTGCCCAGCAGATCGGCGGTGCCGCGCAGCGTACGGACGGCGTTGCGCACCTGCACCACCGGCAGATGGCGGCCGGTCGCGTCGGCGAAGGCGGTGACCGTACCCGTCGGGTCCTTCAGCGCCTCGTGGTGCACGGCGAAGACGGTGCCGGCCGCGCCCAGGGAGACCACCGCGTCGCCGGGGCCGAGGCCCAGGCCCAGGGCGGCGGCCATGTTGTCGCCGGTGCCCGCGGAGATCAGCAGGCCCTCGGGGGTCTGTCCCGCGGGTTCGGCGGGGGCCAGTACGTCGGGGAGCGCCACCTGGTGGCCGAGCGCCCGCTCGACCAGATCCGTGCGGTACTCGCCGGTGGCCGCCGACCAGTAGCCGGTGCCCGAGGCGTCGCCGCGGTCGGTTGTACGGCGCGCGGGCCGCCCCAGCAACTGCCACACCAGCCAGTCGTGCGGGAGCATCACCTGGGCTATGCGCGTGGCCGTCTGCGGTTCGTGCTGCGCGATCCAGCGCAGCTTCGCCACCGGATACGCGGCCTGCGGCACCGAGCCGACCGCCTCGGCCCACCCGGCCGCCCCGCCCAGCTCGTCGGTGAGGTCCACGGCCTGCGCCTGCGCCCGCTTGTCGCCGCGCAACAGCGCCGGGCGTACGGCCACCCCGCCCGCGTCCAGGGCCAGCAGCCCGTGCTGCTGCCCGGAGATGCCTATCGCCTGCACCCCTTCGAGGACGCCGTCCTTGGCCGCCTCGCCCAGCGACAGCAGCCACGCCTGCGGGTCGATCTCGGTCGGCTTCTCGCCGTCGTCCAGAGGGTGCGGCGCATGGCCCTGCCTGAGTACCGCCCCGGTCTCGCTGTCGCACACGACGACGGTCGTACCGGTGGTCGAGCTGTCTATGCCCGCGACTTTCCCCATGGACGAGATGATGCCCCACGGGGGGCGGGTACGGGGTGACAGCTGTGCATCAGGTTGCGTCAGGTGTTCGAGAAACGGGCGGGGTGCGGGCGGGATGCGGGCGGGGATGCCCTTCCTCAGGTGTTGGAGGTGCCCCAGTCGTCCTCGGGCGGCGCGCTGCGGTCGCGCAGTGCCTTCACCCGCTCGGTCACCGACTCCGGCAGCCGGTCGCCGACCTTCGCCGTCACCGTGTCCGCGGCCTTCACCGCGGCGTTCCTGCCGGTCTGCGCGGCGCTCTCCGCCGCGTTGCGCACCGCCGGGTTCTGCGCGACGCGCTGCGCGCTCTTGCGCAACTGCTCGTACCGCTCGCGCCCGGCGCGCGCGCCGAGCACATAGCCGACGACGGCTCCACTGATGAACGTCAGCCGGTAGCGCATGGGCTCCACCCTCTTTCCGTCGGACACGTCAGGCATAGGACAAGTCGGGCCAAGGTGCCGTGTGCTGCGCGCCTACCCTGTGCACCCGGGTGACAACCCTGGCGCAACTGGTTGGCGGAGCACCCCCTCACTTGCGCTAATGTATGTGTCGCAGCGAACGCGCGCCGTCCGGGGACACCCTGACGAGTGCATTCGGTGCACGCAGAGCGATCCCCTGTAGCTCAATTGGCAGAGCAGCCGGCTGTTAACCGGCAGGTTACTGGTTCGAGTCCAGTCGGGGGAGCTCGGTCCCCTGTAGCTCAATTGGCAGAGCAGCCGGCTGTTAACCGGCAGGTTACTGGTTCGAGTCCAGTCGGGGGAGCGCCGGATCAGGACCCCGTTGGGGTCCTTTTTCATGTCCCGGGGAACCAACTCCCCGCCCCCGCGAGTCCACCCAATGACGCGTCTGTGACCCGCGAGGGCGACAGATCGTATGAGCAGCTATGCTGCGGCAGACGGCGCGCGAGGCGCACCGTACGGGGCGGTAGCTCAGCCGGTTAGAGCAGCGGACTCATAATCCGTCGGTCGTGGGTTCGAGTCCCACCCGCCCCACCCTGCGCCGTGCCGCGAAGCCGGCACTTCGCGGACGGTCTCCGGGGGCGGCGATCATGGTGCCGACACCCCCCGCGCGAGCATCCGTCCGAGTGGCGTCCGCGGCACGTCCTTGACGGGGCCGGGTGAGGTCGCCCTGGCGGCCTCGTGGCACAACTCGGCGGGGGACAGGGCTGATCGGCGTGAGACCGCGCGGCGCGGCCCCGCTTTCCGCGTGCGTGGGGCGCGGGTCAGGCCGGCCAGGTGCCGGTGAGCCGCCGGGTGGCGGTGGCGCCGCTCCGGCTGACCGCCGCCTTCACGACGGCGAAGATCAGCCCGTGCAGCGCGGCCGCGATCAGGACCTCCTTCCAGGCGCGCTCCTCGTCCAGCGCGTCCGGGGTGTCGTCGTCGTGCCCGACCACCTTCCACATCTGCTTGAAGGCGGCTCCGGCCAACGCGCCACTGGCCACGCTGAGCAGGAGACCGACCGGGCGGTAGACGATCTTCGCTGCGTTCACTTGCGGCCCCTCTTCCAGCGGACGGTGAAGAACACCACGGCGGCGCCGATCGCCGCGGCGACGGCCGCGCCGGGGCGGCGCTTGACGGCGTCGGCGGCCTGCTGGGTCTTCTCGGCCAGGGGCTCGGGGGTCTTCTCGCTGACCTTGGCGGCCACTGCCGCGGTGCCCTCAGCGATCTTGGCCGAGGCGGCGGCGGCCTTCTCCCGCACCGGTTCAGGCGTCTTGTCCCGGACCAGCGCGCCGACTTCGGCCGCCTTCGCCCGGGCCGAGGCCGACGCGTCGGCCGCCGTGTCCTGAGCGGTGTCCTGGGCCTCGTCCTTCGTGGTCTGGGCGCGGTCCTTCAGCTCGGTGACCTTGCTCTGGACCTTGTCCTTCGCCTGGGCGGCCTTGTCGCCGACCTTGTCCTTAACCTCGGCGGCCTTGTCTTTCGCCTGGGCGGCCTTGTCGCCGACCTCCTCCTTGATGTCGGCGGCCTTGTCCTTGGCGCGGGCCTTCACGTCGGCCTTGGCGGCCAGTTCCTCCACCGTCTCGCCGAGCTGCTCACGGGTGCTCTCCACCTGGGCGCGCAGTTCCTCGGGGGTGGACGGGTCCTTCTCGTCATGCGGGTCGATGGTCATCGCTTCGTCTTTTCCTTGATGGTGGCGACATCGGCCTTCACACCGGCGATCGCCTGCTCGGGAGCCGGCGGCGTCGCGCGGCTCACTTCCTTCTTCCCCGCCAGCGCCAGCGTGGCGGCGAGCGCCAGCAGCGCCACCGCGACGATCAGCGCCGACAGCCACACCGAGAACGTGAGGGCGAGCGCCGCGACCGCCGTGGCGGCCAGCGCCTCCAGACCGATGAAGGCCAGCAGCCCCGCACCGCCGAACAGCCCGCCGCCCATGCCGAACCGTTTGCCCTTCTGGGCCATCTCGGCCTGGGCGAGCCGCATTTCCTCGCGCACGAGCTGCGACATCTGCTGTGTCGCGCGCGACACCAGCTCACCGACCGACGGCTCGCCCGAGCCGTCCGCCGCTCCGGAGCCGTCCCCTGCCGCCCGAGTTCCGACGGGATCCATCACCACTCACCGGTCCTTCCGTCTCCTATGCGCCCGGCTACCCGGGCCGGACGGGCGCACACGCGCTTCGGCAGGCGGCCGCGTGGCGGGCACATCGGTTCGGCTCGGGCGGGGGACGTACGGGGAAGGCGCGGGCACCCTCAGGCGAAGGTGTTCTTGTAGAAGAGGCTCGCGTCGAAGCTGGGGTCGGTCGTGGTGCCGGTCTTGCCGGAGAAGCCGAAGGCGAGGCGGGGCTGGCCGTCGGCCACCCAGATCGCGCAGCCCTGCGGCTCGCGGCCCGGGATCGTCGCCCCCGCGGTGGTGCGGAAGACCTCGCCGTGCCCGCCCCCGGCGTCGTTCATGCTCACGGCGGCGAGGTAGGACGGGCCGCCCGACCCGCCGTAGAGGAGGTAGGCGTACTCGCCGTACAGGGTGACGCCCTGGAAGGCGGCGTCGTCCGGGATCTTCAGTTGGGCGTTGGTGGGCAGCGCGCGTTCGGCCTTCCTGTCGTCCTGGGAGAGCCGTCCCGCCACCGCGTCCGCCAGCGGGAAGACCACCAGCCGCCAGGGGTTGGGCGAGGTGGACTGGGTGGCGTAGCGGACCAGCAGCATGTTGTTGACGGGGTCGATCGCGGGGCGGGGCAGGCCCGCGTAGGTGGTGATGGTGGGCGTACGGTCCTGGATCGGGATCACCGACGGGTTGCCGTAGGTGAGGGTGATGCCCTCGGTGTAACGGAACCGGGTGAGCCGGTAGCCGCTGTCCTCGTACGCCCCCTTGGCGACGTTGTAGTTGTCGCCCTCGATCCACAGGTACGGCGCGGAACCGGCGCCGGTGGGTTCGACGGCCATCGAGGAGCCGTGGCCGAACTGGTGCAGGGCCATGGTGCCGAGCACGTTGCCCGCCAGGTCGGTGCGGACGATCCAGATGTCGCCGTAGTGGATGTGCGCCTTTGACGGGTCCCCGTCGTCGGAGTCGTTCTCGTTGTCCCCGGGGCGGTGCTGGGCGAAGTAGATGTGGCCGTTGACGTTGTCGTAGGCGAAGGACTGCATGGCCCAGGACGTCTCGTGCAGCGGCTTGCGCCAGAACACCTGGTCCCCGCCGCCCTCCAGCGAGAAGGGCGGGGTGACCGGCAGGTCGGCGGCGGCCGGTCCCGCGGCGGCGAGGACTCCGGCCGCGCCGAGCGCCCCGGCGGCCGTGAGGCCCGCCCCCGCGCGCAGCAGCCCCCGGCGGCTCTCACGCTGCGCTACACGCTCTGCCCCGAACGCTGACCGGCGCTGACCGAACGCCGACCGAGGGCTGACCGGCGCTGAGAGGCGCCGTCCGGGGGCGCGGAGGGGCCGGCCGCGCGTCTGCCCCGGAGTGGGATGGATTACACCCGGGGGGTCCGGGGGATGGGCTCGGCGTATACCGGGCGTTTATCGGATCGTGGATATGTTTGCGCCCATGCCCAGCACGCCTCCGGCTCCCGATTCCGCGTTCGCCGACGCGGCCGAGCTCAATGCCCGGATACGTCGGCTCAGCGCGGGTCGCACCTCGTGGACCCCGGACGAGCTGACGGAACTGGCCCGCCTCCAGGCGGAGTGGCAGCTCGCGGTGGAAGGCGAGTCGGAACAGGTCTGACCCCGGACCGCGGCGGTACGGGGCCGGACCCGTACCCGTACGTGACGTACCCGTACGTGACTCCCTGACTACGCCGTCGCGCCGCGCTCGCCCAGCGACGACAGCAGCTGGAGCTTCTCGTAGGAGTCGGTGCCGGGGGTGGCGGTGAAGACCAGGAGGGTCTGGGACTGGGCGGGGTCCTGGAGGACCTGGCAGTGCAGGTGGAGGACGCCGACCTCGGGGTGACGGATCCGTTTGAGGTCGTCGGGGTGGCGGACGCCGATCTCGTGGGCGCTCCAGAGGGTGGCGAATTCGGGGCTCACGGCGAGCAGGGCGTCGACGAGGGCGGCGGCCCGCGAGCCGGGACCCTGGCGGGAGAGCGTCTCGCGCAGCCCGGCGGTGAAGATCCGGCTGTGGGTGGGGTGGTCGGCCTCGGGGTAGATGCGGCGGGTGACGGGGTCGGTGAACCAGCGGTAGCCGAAGCTGCGGGCCATCCCGGTGTGCCCGGTCTCGTCGCCCAGCAGGGCGAGCGCCATCCGGGTCTGCGTCAGCGTCTCGCCGAGATCCGTCATGACCTGCGCGGGAGTGTCGTCCAGGCGCCCGAGAATCCGCATCAGACCGGGGCTGACGTGGTCGCTGCCCGATCCGCGCTCCGGGGCGCTGTGCCCCGCCATCCGGAAGAGGTGGTCGCGCTCGTCGAGCGAGAGATGCAGGCCGCGCGCGATGGCGCCCAGCATCGGCGCGGACGGCTGCGGGCCGCGGGCCTGCTCGATCCGGCCGTAGTAGTCGGTCGACATGCCGGACAGCGCGGCGACCTCCTCGCGCCGCAGCCCCCGCGTACGCCGCCGCGGCCCGCGCGGCAGCCCCACGTCCTCGGGTTGCAGCGCCTCACGCCGGGTGCGCAGGAAGTCCGCCAGCTGTTCTCGGTCCATGACCCCAGTCTCCCGCCTGTACGTCCCCGGTCTTCCGCCTGTCCGGTCCCGGTCTCCCGCCTGTACGTCCGCGCCCTCCCGCCCGTACGGCCACGGTCTTCCCCCCCCCCCCGGCACGTCCGCGGCTCAGCTCTCGGCGGCCACACTGTCCGGGAAGCGCACCCCGGCCAGCTCCTCCGACACCTGCCAGACCCGCCGCGCCTCCTCCTCGCTCCGCGCCGACCGGTACAGCGGCTGCTCCACCACGGGGCCGGTCAGATGCCCGAGGCCGCCGGGGCCGTAGAAGGCGCCGCCGACCGCCCCCGGCGCGGTCGCCGCGTACAGCACCGGCCGCAGCCCGTCGTCCACGGTCTGCACGAACAGCCCGAGCCTGGACTGCCAGCGGAAGGCGCGGTCCATCCAGGTCGTCCGCTTCGCGCGGCCCAGATTCGGCCCGGCCGTCTGGAGATTGGTCGAGGTCAGGCCCGGATGCGCGAGGGTGCTGGTGATGCCCCAGCCGCCCGCGACGCTGCGCCGGTGCAGTTCCAGGCCGAACATCAGCACCGCCAGCTTCGACTGGCTGTAGACCTTCATCGGCGCGTAGCCGCGCTCCGCCTGGAGGTCGTCCCAGGCCAGCGCCCCCTGGCGGGCGCCGATGCTCGACTGGGTCGCCACCCGCGCGCCGCCCGCGGCGCGCAGCAGCGGGAGCAGATGCGCGGTCAGCGCGAAGTGCCCGAGGTGATTCGTCGCGAACTGCAACTCCAGGCCGTCCGCGGAGGTCTGCCGGGTCGCCGGGGTCATCACCGCCGCGTTGTTGACGAGGATGTCGACCGGCCTGCCCTCGGCGACCAGCGTCCGGCCGAGCGCGGCGACCGACTCCAGCGACGCCAGGTCCAGCTCCCGCGTCGACACCCGCGCGCCGGGCACCTCGGCCCGGATCCGCTCCACGGCCGCCGCGCCCTTCGCCGCGTTCCGCACCGGCAGCACGACCTCCGCGCCCGCCCGCGCCAGCCGCCCGCCGAGCCCCCGCCCGATCCCGTCGCTCCCGCCCGTGACGACGGCGAGTTTTCCGCTGAGATCGGGCACCGCGGTGTCCAGTGCGTTCTTACGTGTCATGACGGTTCGCTCCTGACGGTGAGTGGGGGCGGGCGATGCCGCATTCGCGGGGGCGGGCGAGCGCCTTCCAGCGGAGGGGGAGGGGTGGGGAGGAACACAAATGGACGGCGTGCGGATACGTATCCCGTGCGGCGGGCGAGGGAACCGCCAGGTCGGAGGAGCAACCCGCCCGGCTGGAGCGGGAACCCGCCGGGTCAGAGCGGGAACCCGTCGGGTCAGAGCGGGAACCCGTCGGGTCAGAGCAGGAACCCGCCCGACGCCTCGATCCGCTGTCCCGTGATCCACCCGGTCCCGTCGGACAGCACCGCGGCGATCACCCCGCCGATGTCCTCGGCGGTCCCGACCCGGCCGAGCGCGGCCTGGCCGGAGAGCGCGGCCCTGACGCCTTCGTCGTCCCGCATGAAGCCCCCGCCGAAGTCGGTGCCGGTGGGGCCGGGCGCGACGGCGTTCGCGGTGATGCCGCGCGGGCCCAGCTCCTTGGCCAGATAGCGGGTGAACACCTCCACGGCGCCCTTCATCGACGCGTACGCCGACAGGCCCTCGCTGGTGAAGCGGGTCAGCCCGGTGGAGAGGTTGACGATCCGGCCGCCGTCGGCGAGCAGCGGGACCAGCCGCTGGGTGAGGAAGTAGACGCCCTTGAAGTGGACGTTCAGCATCGTGTCGAAGCCTTCCTCGGTGGCTTCGAGGAAGGGTTCCGTCACGGCGGAGCCCGCGTTGTTGACGAGGTAGTCGAAGTCCGACCGCCCCCAGCCCTCCTTGAGCAGCCGCCGCACCTCGTCGGCGAAGTCCGCGAATCCGGCGGTCCGCGCGGTGTCCAGGCGGAGCGCGTACGCGGTGCGGCCGAGCGCCCTCGCCTCGGCGACCACGGCCGCCGCCTCGTCCTCGTGCGACCGGAAGGTGATGATCGGATCGACGCCGTCCGCGGCGAGCCGCAGCGCGGTGGCGCGGCCGAGCCCGCGGTTGGCGCCGGTGACGATCGCGATCCTGGCCGGTGCGGCGCTGTCCGTGGTCGTGCCGGTGGTCGTGTCCGTGTGCGTGGTCATGACTCCAGCGTGGGCGGCGGCGACGGCCGGATGAAGGCCCCACTTGTCCAGGGATCGCCGATCCCACCTTGAGCGGGGAGCGGCCCGCGCGGCCCGCGCACATTCGGTGTCACCTGGTGTCACGTGGTGTCCTTTTTACCCAATACGGAACCGGAGCATAGAGACTTCGCGGGCCCCGATCCGCAGGATAGGTATGCCTAAGTCAGGCCAGGCACACCTAAGCACGGGTCCGGGAGGACGAACATCGATGTGGGACGACGCGTTTCCGAGCTTCCTGATCGGACTCAGGGAAGGTCTCGAAGCCGGGCTGATCGTCTCGATCCTGGTGGCCACCCTGGTGCGCGGCGACGCCAAGTCCCGGCTCCCGCAGGTGTGGACGGGCGTCCTGGCCGCCATCGCCCTGTCGATGAGCTTCGGGGCGGTCCTCACCTTCACCGCCGCGAATCTGTCGGCGACCGCGCAGGAGGCGTTCGGCGGCACGCTCAGCGTCGTGGCCGTCGCCTTCGTCACCGCGATGGTCTTCTGGATGCGCCGCTCGGCCCGCAATCTGTCCGGTGAGATCCGGGAGAAGGTGACGGCCGCGCTCGCCATGGGCGGCGGCATGCTGGTCCTCACCTCCTTCCTCGCGGTCGGCCGCGAGGGCCTGGAGACCGCGCTCTTCCTGTGGACCACCGCCCGCGCCGCGGGGGAGTCCGGCGGCCCGCTGGCCGGCGCCGCGATCGGCCTGGTGCTGGCCGCGGGGCTCTGCTGGGGCCTGTACCGGCGGGTGCTCAAGATCAATCTGAGCCGCTTCTTCACCATGACCGGCGCCGTCCTGATCGTCATCGCCTCGGGCGTCCTCGGCTACGGCCTGCGCGACCTCCAGGAGGGCGGCGTGCTCGCCGGGAAGACGGCGTACGCCTTCGACCTCAGCGCGCACATCGACGCCGGTTCCTGGTACGCCGCCCTCCTCCAGGGCGTCCTCAACCTCACCCCGGCCATGACCTGGCTCCAGGTCGCCGCCTACGTCGGCTACCTCGCGATCGTCATGACGCTGTTCGTACGCGGCCTGCGCAAGCCCGCGCCCGCGCCCGTATCCAAGAAGGCGGCCGAGGCACCGGCGTCCGAGCCGACCGCGGCGGAGACGGCGCCCGCTTCCGCACCGGACCCCACCGCCGCACCGGCCCCCGCTTCCGCACCGAACCCCGCCCCTGTGCCCGCTGTCACGGCGGTGCCCGCCCGCACCCGCACCCGCACCCGCTCCCGTCCCGTATGGCTGCTCCCGGCCGCCGTCGTCGCGATCCCCGCCGTGATCGGCGGCCTGGTCGTGGCCTTCGGCGACGGCAAGCCCGCGGGAGCGCAGACCGTCGCCGTCTCGCCGACCGAGTGCGGCAAGGGCTTCAGCGCCCCCCAGCCCGGCCGCCGGACCTTCTCGATGCGCAACACCGGCGACAAGGCGTCCGAGGTCTATCTGATCAACCCCGCCACCAATGCCGTCTACGGCGAGATCGAGGGCCTGGCCCCCGGCACCACCCGCGACCTGGTCGCCACCGTCGGCAGCGGCGAATACGCCTGGCGCTGCGTGCCGACCAGCGGCAAGGCGGTCACCTCGGCGTCCGTACGGGTCTCCGGCGGCAGCACCACCAAGGCCGTCCTGCCGCTGGCCGCGTCCGAACTCCAGCCGCCGCTCGCGTCGTACCGCGCCTATGTGAACACCGGGCTCGGCAGGCTGGTCGGCCAGACCGGCACACTGACGGCCGACCTCGCGGCGGGCGACCTCACCGCGGCGCGCGCCGACTGGCTCACCGCGCACGACACGTACTCCGCGCTCGGCGCCGCCTACGGGACCTTCGCCGACTTCGACGCGAAGATCAACGGCCGCAAGGACGGACTGCCGGGCGGCGAGAAGGACCCGTCCTTCACCGGCTTCCACCGCATCGAGTACGGGCTGTGGCACGGCGAGTCCGCGGCCTCGCTCAAGCCGCTCGCCGTCCGGCTCGGCGCCGACGTGGCGGGCCTGCGCAAGGCGTTCCCCACGCAGGACTTCGACCCGTCCGACCTGCCGCTGCGCAGCCACGAGATCCTGGAGAACACCCTCCAGTTCGAGCTGACCGGCGACACCGACGAGGGCAGCGGGACGAATCTGGCGACCGCGAACGCCAACCTGGCCGGTACGAAAGAGCTGTTGACGGTGCTGCGGCCGCTGATCACCCGGCGGGACCCGCGGCAACTGGCCCTGATCGACGCGGACATCGCCCGCCTCCAGAGGCTGCTCGACGGCGCGCACAAGGGCGCCGCCTGGACCCCGGTCGGCTCGCTCGACGCGGCGGCCCGCGCGACGATCGACGGCGCGACCGGCCAGCTCCTGGAAGACCTCGCGCCCGTCCCCGACCTGCTCGAAATCCGGAAGTCCGCATGAGGCGCGAGGACCGTACGGCGCCAGGACCCGAACAACTCCCCGAAGGGAAGCAGCAGATGCCCGCCGACTCCACCCGACCCGAAGGCCACGAGGGCTACGGGGGTGACGCGGCGGGCGGCGGCACCTGCCCGATGGGCGCGGGCCGCAGGTCCTTCGTGAAGACCGCGCTCGGCGCGGGCGCGGGCGCGGCGGCGCTGGCGGGCGGCGGCCTCGCGCTGAGCACGGCGGCCGGCGGCAGCAGCGCCCAGGCGGCCGACGCGGGTCAGCGCGGCCAGGCCGCGGCGGTGGACTTCCACGGCGCGCACCAGGCGGGCGTCATCACCCCGCAGCCCGCCGCGGCGACCTTCGTCTCGCTGAACGTCATCGCGGACACCAGGGCCGAACTCGCCGACCTGTTCAGGACGATCACCGAGCGGGCCCGCTTCCTCACCGCGGGCGGCACCCCCGACGACCTGGGCGTCGGCGCGCCGCCGTCCGACAACGGCATCCTCGGCCCGACCGTCCCCGCCGACGCGCTCACCGTCACCGTCGGCGTCGGCTCCTCGCTCTTCGACGACCGCTACGGCCTCGCGGGCGCCAAGCCGCGCCGCCTCACCCCGATGCGGACCTTCCCCAACGACAACCTCCAGGCCGCGCAGTGCCACGGCGACCTGTCGTTGCAGATCTGCGCGGGCAGCACGGACACCGTCCTGCACGCGCTGCGCGACATCGCCCGGCACACCCGCGGCGGCATGCAGATCAAGTGGCGCATGGACGGCTTCCAGAACGCGCCCCGGCCGACCGGCGCGCAGCGCAATCTGCTCGGCTTCAAGGACGGCATCGCCAACCCGGACGTGCGCTCCGGCCGGGAGATGGACCGGCTGGTGTGGGTGACGGACGCGCTCGGCGAGCCCGCGTGGGCGGCGGGCGGCAGCTACCAGGCGATCCGGATCATCCGGATGCTGGTCGAGTTCTGGGACCGGGTCTCGCTCACCGAGCAGGAGTTGATGTTCGGCCGCCGCAAGGACACCGGCGCGCCCCTGGACGGCGCGAAGGAGACCGACACCCCGCTCTACGCCAAGGACCCGCAGGGCAACGCGATCCCGCTGGACGCGCACATCAGGATGGCCAACCCGCGCACCGCCAGGACCGACGACTCCCGCATCCTGCGCCGCGGTTACAACTACGACCGGGGCGTGGACGCGGTCGGCAACCTCGACATGGGGCTGGTCTTCTGCTGCTACCAGCAGGACGTACAGCGGCAGTTCGAGGCCACCCAGACCCGGCTGATCGACGAGCCGCTGGTCGACTACATCTCCCCGGTCGGCGGCGGCTACTTCTTCGTGCTGCCCGGCGTCCGCGACACCAAGGACTGGCTCGGCCGCGGCCTGCTCTCCGCCTGAGCCTCCGCCCGACTCTCCGCCTGACATTCCGTCAGCACACCGTCGGGCCGGGCGGATCAGCTGCCGTCCGCCTCTCCTCATCTGACGGTCCGTCAGGCATGCTGTGCCCGTGCCGGATTCCGGTGGGACCGGCGGCCGAGGAGGCGGGCATGGCGGTGGACAGGGCGGCGGATACGTCAACAGGTACGGACGGGACGGCGATCGAGGACGCGCTGTTCATCGGCGGGCGGTGGACCGCCCCGGAGCGCGGGCACTACGACGTGCTGAACCCGGCCACCGAGCGCGTGGTCGGGCGGGCGCCGGAAGCGAGCCCGGAACAGGCGCATGCGGCCACCGCCGCCGCCCGGCAGGCGCTCGACGGCTGGTCGCGCACCCGCCCCGAGGAGCGCGGCCGGATACTGGAGCGCGCCGGGCGGATCATCCTGCGCGAACTGAAGCCGTACGCGGCCCTGGCGGGCGCCGAGAGCGGCGCGACCGCCGCGACCGCCCGCGGCATGCAGGTCGGCGTGGCCGCCGCCCGCTTCCTGCGATACGCGCGCGGCGCGCTCGAACCCACCGAGACCGCGCTGCTCCCGCAGCTCAACGAGGCGTCCGCGATGGGCGCGGGCGGCGTCTTCGGCGCGCTGGCGGTCCGGCAGCCGGTCGGCGTCGTCGCCTGCGTCACGTCCTACAACAACCCCTGGGCGAATCCGGCGGGCAAGGTCGCGCCCGCGCTCGCGATGGGCAACACCGTCGTGGTCAAACCCGCCCCGCAGGACCCGCTGTCGGTCTACCGGATGGCGGAGGCGCTGACCGAGGCCGGGCTGCCGCCGGGTGTGCTCAACGTGGTGACCGGCTCGGGCGCCGACGTCGGCGAGGCGGTCGTCGGGTCGCCCGACACCGACATGGTGAGCTTCACCGGCTCCACGGCCGTCGGGCAGCGCATCGCGGAGACCTGCGGGCGCGGTATGAAACGGCAGTTGATGGAACTCGGCGGCAAGGGCGCCGCGCTGGTCTTCGACGACGCCGACCTCGACTCGGCCGTCGCCGGGATCGGCACCACCTTCAGCTTCTACAGCGGCCAGATCTGCACCGCCCCCACCCGCGTACTGGCCCAACG
The DNA here is from genome assembly GCF_042957385.1 of Streptomyces sp. NPDC008079. Classification (NCBI taxonomy): domain Bacteria; kingdom Bacillati; phylum Actinomycetota; class Actinomycetes; order Kitasatosporales; family Streptomycetaceae; genus Streptomyces; species Streptomyces sp. NPDC008079. The sequence goes on along the minus strand of NZ_JBIBIC010000008.1, from coordinate 122,949 downwards.
CGCGGTCTACCCACGGCTGGTGGAGCGACTGGCCGGGTACGCGCGACGGCTCGTCGTCGGCGACCCCGCCCAACCCGCCACCGTCGTCGGCCCGGTCATCTCCGCCGCCCACCGCGACCGCGTCGAGGCGTATGTCGCGCTCGGCCGCAAGGAGGGCGCCACCCTGCTGGCGGGCGGTGAACGCCCGCCGCTGGAAAGGGGGTTCTACGTCGCCCCCACACTGCTGGCCGACTGCGCGCCCGACATGCGGGTGGTCCGCGAGGAGATCTTCGGGCCCGTCGTCGTGGTGCTGCCGTTCGACGACGAGGACGAGGGCGTCGCGCTCGCCAACGACAGCGACTACGGCCTGATCGACTACGTGTGGTCCGCCGACGTGCCCCGCGCCTTCCGGGTCGCGCGGCGGCTGCGCGCGGGCGGCGTCGGGATCAACACCGTGGGCCGCAACATGGAGGCGCCCTTCGGCGGCTTCAAGCGCAGCGGCGTCGGCCGGGACGTGGGGTCGTACGCGCTGCACGCCTACAGTGAGACGCAGAGTCTCGTCTGGCCCGGCTGAGCCGCCGCCGGGCACCGGCCCGACGCTGTACAGACCGCCCCGACCTGGCCTGAGCTGCGGCGACTTGTCCGCAGGGGAGTTTCCCGGCGAAGCCGGGACAAGCGGAACTCCGGGGTTCCGCCGCACCGCGACGGTCCCCTACAGTCCATCCGCCATGAACTACTGCCACACGTGCCGACGACACCTCAACGGCGCCTTCTCCTGCCCCGGATGCGGCGCGATCGCGGACCGGTCGGGGCTGCCCGACGAGGCCGAGACGGCGCAACTGCCGCCGGTCACCGAGGAGGCCGCCGCAGGGGACGGCGCCGACCCGGCGCCGCCCGCGAGCGCGGCGACACCGGAGACCCCTGTCGAGGGCTCCCTCGTGGACGACCTCCTCAGGGACTCGGGCCTCGGCCCGGACGCGGGCCCCGCCGCCGTCCCGGCCGCCCCCGCCCCGACCGCCGCCGTCCCGACTGCCGCCGAGTCCGAGCCCGGCGGCGCGGGCACGGGTACCGGCAGTGCCGTCGGAGTCGGCCCCGGCGTCGGCGAGGGCCCGGACACGGACCCCGGCACGGCGGGCGACGACAGCGCGTACGGCGGGACGTACACCGCCCCGTACGCCGACCCGTACGTCCCCGCGTACGGCGAAGCCCCGCGACGGGACGCCCCCACTGCCCTGGCCGACAGCCTGCTCGGAGCCGGTGGCGGCGGCTACCGCGAGGACCACGACCTGCGCGGGACCGCCAGGCGCCGCCGCGGCCGTCACCAGCGGGCGGCGATCCTCGGCGTCGGCGCGGTCGCGGTCGTCGGCTCGCTGACGATGTTCGGCGTCGCGGCCTTCTCCGGCGGCTCGCCGAGCCCGTCCACCGATCCCGGCCCCGGCGTCTCCGCGATCTCCCCCTCGCCCGACGCGCCCCGGCCGTCCACCGGCGCGAGCGGCACCCCCGGCGTCCCGAAGGGCGGCGGCCGGACCAGCGGCAGCGCGTCCCCCTCGGCGTCCGACAAGGCGTCCGGCTCGCCGTCGGCGTCGGCCTCGCGTTCCGAGAGCGCGCCCGCGTCCAGCCCCGCGGGGAAGCCCTCGCACACCGCGAGCGCGTCGCCGACGAGGACGACCGCCGCGCCGCCGACCACGACCGCGCCGCCGTCCTCGCCCGCGACACCGTCGCCGACGTGCACGCATGTGCTCTGGTGGTGCCAGTAGGGTCTCCGCGGGGACGGATCAGCGGGCGTCAGCCGTCGCCCTCGCCCGGCTCGCGGCCCGCGCCCGGGGCGTCACCGAGGCTGTGGTCGCGGTGCGCGCCGTCCGCCGGGTCGTCGCCCAGCATCTGCCGCAACAGGTCGCGCAGCATGGTGCGTTCCTGTTCGGAGAGCCCGGCGAGCGGTTCACGGGCGAAGTCCAGGGAGTCGCGGAGTTTGTCGGCGACGGCGTGGCCCTCGGCGGTGGCCGCGGCCAGCTTGATCCGGCGGTCGGCCGGGTCGGTACGGCGCTCGGCCAGCCCCCTGACCTCCAGCCGGTCGATGATGCCGGTCACATTGGACGGCTCGCACTTCAGCCAGCGGGCGATCCGCCGCATGGGCAGCGGCCCCGAATTGAGCAGCGCGAGCACCTTGGCCTGCGCGCCGGTCAGCCGGTGGCGGGCGGCGGCCGACTCGTACTCCTGGTGGTAGCGGGCGGCGACGGTGCCGATCAGGCCGACGACCTCGACGGTCAGGGGATCGCTTCGGCGACGTGTCATGACCAACAGTTTACCCAAATGTTTGACATCATGAAACATCAAGGTCCATGGTTAGTTCAGCACCTGAATCATTTCCATGGTTGATCAGCGGTTGATCAGTGATCGACGCCGACCAGTGGTCGAACCGTCGCCGAAGGAGGACTTCCCCCATGCCGAAGAGCCGTGAATGGCACCTGGTCGCCCGCCCCAAGGGCTGGCCGGTGCCGGAAGACTTCGCGCTGGTCGAGACCGACGTCCCCGAGCCGGGCCCCGGCCAGATCCTGGTCCGCAATCTGCACCTGTCGGTCGACCCGTACATGCGCGGCCGGATGAACGAGGCGAAGTCGTACGCGCCGCCGTACGAGCTGAACCAGCCGATGCACGGCGGCGCCGTCGGCCGGGTCGTGGCCTCGCGGGCCGAGGACTTCGCGGTCGGCGACCATGTGCTGCACGGCCTCGCCTGGCGGGAGTACGCCCTGGTGGACGCCGCGCGCGCCGTCCGGGTCGACCCGGACCAGGCGCCGCTCACCGCGTATCTCGGAGTCCTCGGCATGACCGGGCTCACCGCCTACGCGGGTCTGCTGAGGGTCGCCGAATTCGCGCCGGGCGAGGTCGTCTTCGTCTCGGGCGCGGCGGGCGCCGTCGGCGGGCAGGCCGGACAGATCGCCCGGCTCAAGGGCGCCTCGCGGGTCATCGGCAGCGCGGGCTCCGCGGAGAAGGTCCGGATGCTGGTGGAGGAGTACGGCTTCGACGCCGCCTTCAACTACAAGGACGGCCCGGTGGCCGGGCAGTTGAAGGCCGCCGCGCCCGATGGCATCGACGTGTACTTCGACAACGTCGGCGGGGAGCACCTGGAGGCCGCGGTCGGCGCGATGCGGGTGCACGGCAGGGCCGCCCTGTGCGGGGCCATCGCGCAGTACAACGCGACGGAGCCGGTGGCGGGGCCGCGCAATCTCGGCCTGATGGTCGGCAGGCGGCTCACCCTGCGCGGCTTCCTCGTCACCGACCACGAGGACCTTCGCCCCGAGTTCGTCCGCGAGGCCGCCGGCTGGCTGCGTGACGGCCGGCTGCGGTACCGCGAGACGGTGGTGGAGGGAATCGAGAACAATCTGGAAGCGTTCTTGGGCGTGCTGCGCGGTGACAACACCGGAAAGATGATCGTCTCTCTTCCGGCGGAGTGACCCGCCGTCCGGCCGCCGACCGACCGGCCGGGCTCGACACCCGGCCGAAAATTCAACAAAATGTTGCAGGCGTGCTCGCGTGCCTTGCGGGCCGCCCGCCCCTCAGGAGGACACTTTCATGAGCATCCAGCCCGTAGACGTCCTGTACACCGCCGTCGCCACCGCGGAGAACGGCCGTGACGGCCGCGTCGCCACCGACGACGGCAAGCTCGACGTCATCGTGAACCCGCCGACCGAGATGGGCGGCGCGGGCAACGGCACCAACCCCGAGCAGCTCTTCGCCGCCGGGTACAGCGCCTGCTTCCAGGGCGCGCTGGGCGTCGTCGCCCGCCAGGCCAAGGCCGACATCAGCGGCTCCCGCGTGACCGCCAAGGTCGGCATCGGCAAAATCGCCTCCGGCGGCTTCGGCCTCACCGTCGAACTGGCCGTCTCCATCCCCAACGTGGACGACGTCACCGCCAAGGACCTGGTGGAGAAGGCGCACCAGGTGTGCCCGTACTCCAACGCCACGCGCGGCAACATCACGGTGGACCTGAGCGTCGTCTGAGTTCTCCGCCGCTCACCCGGTCGGCCCCGGTAAGGACCGCGCTCCCAGGAGCGCGGTCCTTACGGCTGTCCGGCCGTCCCCGGCTCCGACGGCGACGGCTGTCCGGCCGTCCCCGGCTCCGACGGCGGGGCCAGCAGCGCCAGGAAGTCGCGGAAGGCCGCCGACATGTCGACCGCGCCGGGGTCGAGGAGCCACTGCACCTGGAGGCCGTCCATCACCGCCGCCAGCAAGGTGGCCGCCCGCTCGGGGGTGAGGCCGCCCGGCAGCCGGTCGCCGTACTCGGCGCGCAGCGCCTGCGCGCCGCCCTCGCGGACCCGCGCGTAGCGCTCGCGGAAATACTCCTGCGCCGGGTGCCCCTCGGTGACGCTGTCGCCGACCAGCACCGTGAACGCCTGGACGATGCCGGGCCTGGTCGCGTTGTACTCGACCAGCTCGGCCACCACCTCCAGCGGCCACGACCGGCCGTGCAGCGCCGCCGACGCCATGTCCCACTGGTCGCGCGCCTCCAGCACGGACACCAACAGGGCGTCCTTGGTGGGGAAGTAGTGCATCAGCCCCTGCTGCGTCAGCCCCACCCGCTCGGCCACCGCCACCAATGTGGCACCCCGGTAGCCGCGCTCGGCGATCACCTCCGTCGCGGCCTGGATGATCTCCGCCCGCCGGTCGCCCCGCCGTTCACTCCTGGTTCCCGCCACGCCACCCCGCCCCCTTCCCCTGCCGCTCGGGAGCCTTTGCCGCTCGGGAGCCTACAAGATTACGAAATGGCATCTATCCCTACCGTACGACAGGTAGCGTGGGCGCGGTGGGACGGGAGCGGTACGGGACAGGCGGAAGGGGACGGAAGATGACGGCGATCAGCGGGGCGGCGGCCGGAGCAGGGGACGAGGGCGTACGCGCGGACGCGCGCGGGGACGCGGAGCGCGAGCGGGCGGTCGACGCGGCGCTCGGCAAGCTCGACCTCGACGCCAAGGCGCGGCTGCTGGCGGGCCAGGACATGTGGACGCTGCCCGCGCTGCCGCAGATCGGCCTCGGCTCGCTGGTGATGTCCGACGGCCCGATCGGCGTACGCGGCAAGCGCTGGACGGCGGGCGACCCGTCGACCGCGCTGCCCAGCCCCACCGCGCTCGCCGCGTCCTGGGACCCCGAACTGGCCCGCCGCGCAGGACGGTTGCTCGCCCAGGAGGCGCATCGCAAGGGCGTCCACGTCCTGCTCGCGCCGACCGTCAACCTGCACAGGTCGCCGCTGGGCGGACGGCACTTCGAGGCGTACAGCGAGGACCCGTTTCTCACCGGCGCCATCGGCACCGGTTATGTGCGCGGTGTCCAGGACGGCGGAGTGGGCGTCACCGTCAAGCACTTCGTCGGCAACGACGCGGAGACCGAGCGCTTCACCGTCGACAACCGGATCGCGCCCCGGCCGCTGCGCGAGCTGTACCTCGCGCCCTTCGAAGCGATCGTCGCGGGCGCCCGCCCCTGGGGCGTCATGGCCGCCTACAACGCCGTCAACGGCACGACGATGACCGAGCACGACCCGCTGGTCAACGGCGTGCTGCGCGGCGAGTGGGGCTTCGACGGCGTCGTCGTCTCCGACTGGCTGGCCGCCCGCGACACCGTCGGCGCGCTCCTGGGCGGCCTCGACATCGCCATGCCGGGACCGGTCACCGTCTACGGCGAGGCGCTGGCCGCCGCCGTACGCGCGGGGGCCGTCGAGGAGGCGGCCGTCGACACCGCCGCCCGCCGGGTCCTGCTGCTCGCCGCCCGCACCGGCCTGCTGGAGGGCGCGCCGCCCGCCGTCGCCGTGGCCGACCGGCCCGCCCCGGCCGACGGCGACGCGCTGGCCCGCGAGATCGCCCGCCGCGGCTTCGTGCTCGTACGCAACGAGGTACGCGGCAACGCGCCCGTGCTGCCGCTCGCGCCGACCCCGCTCGGCGGCGGCATCGCCCTCATCGGCGCCGCCGCCCGCGACCCGCGCGTCCTGGGCGGCGGCTCCGCGCAGGTCTTCCCCGACCACGTCGTCTCGCCGCTCGACGGGCTGCGGGCCGCGCTGCACGCGGGCGTCGCCCTCAGCCACAGCGTCGGCGCCGACCCCACCGAGGAACTGCCCGTCGCAGGGCCCGGATTCGCCCTCACCGCCGTCGCCCGCGACGAACACGGAGCCGAACTGGGCTCGGAGGAGCTGCCCAACGGCCAGCTCCAGTGGCTCGGCGAACTGCCGGAAGGCGTCGCGTACGATGCGCTGCACACCGTCGAGACCCGCGGCTGGTTCACCCCGCGGGTCAGCGGCGCGCACCGCTTCGGCACCCGCGGCACCGGCGGCTTCACCCTGACCGTCGGCGGACACGTGCTGTTCGACGGCGTCGAGGGCAGCGAGCACGAGGACCCGTTCGAGGCGTTCCTCGGCACGCCCGCCGAGCACGGGACCGTCGAACTGGCGGCGGGGGAGCGGGTCGAGATCAGCCTCGTGCACGCCGTGCCCAAAAGCGTCGAACTCCCCATCCTCGCCGTCGGGTTCGCCCTGCTGCACGGCGAACCGGCCCGCGACCCGGAGGAGTTGCTGGCCGAGGCCGTCGAGACCGCGCGGGCCGCGCACACCGCCGTCGTCGTGGTCGCCACCACGGAACGCGTCGAGTCCGAGGGCTTCGACCGGCGCGATCTGCGGCTGCCCGGCCGCCAGGACGAACTCGTCGCCCGCGTCGCCGCCGTCAATCCGCGGACCGTGGTCGTGGTCAACTCCGGCTCCCCGGTGGAGCTTCCGTGGCGGGAGGACGTGGCCGCCGTGCTCCTCGGCTGGTTCCCCGGGCAGGAGGCCGGGGCCGCCCTCGCCGACGTCCTGCTCGGCGTGGAGGAGCCGGGCGGGCGGCTGCCCACGACCTGGCCGGTACGGCTCGCCGACGCGCCCGTCAGCCGGGTCACGCCGCAGGACGGCGTACTCGCCTACGACGAAGGGGTGTTCATCGGGTACCGCGCGTGGGAGCGGCAGGCCGTCGCGCCCGCCTATCCCTTCGGGCACGGGCTCGGGTACACCGACTGGGAGTACGAGTCGCTGGTCGTCGCCGAGAGTTCGGAGCCGGACGTGCTGGTCACCGCGACCGTGCGGGTGCGGAACGCCGGGGCGCGGGCCGGGCGTGAGGTCGTCCAGCTCTACCTCGACGGGGCGTCGTCCGAGGGGGCGACCTCGGACGTCGCGCGGCCCGGGCGGTGGCTGGCCGGATTCGCTTCCGTCGCCGCCGAGGCGGGGGAGGCCGTCGAGGTGACCGTCCGGGTGCCCCGGCGGGCCGCCGAGGTCTGGGACGAGGACGCCGCCGCGTGGCGGCTCGTGCCCGGCGCCTACGCCGTGGTCGCCGGCCGCTCCATCGCCTCGCCCCGCCTCACGGCCCCGCTCTCCGTCCCCGCCCCCTGACCCCGCCCTCCCCCTGCCTTCGCCGGGGGGACCCCCACCCGTGCAGGCGGGCAATTCGGCTGACGGCTTCCCTGCGGCAGTCCCCACCGTCGCCGACCGCGCGCCGTGCGATCCGAGATTCGGCGGATGGCCGTCCCGCAGGGATCTCGCGTCCGGCGACCGCGCGCCGTGCGGTCCGAGAACCGGCGGTTGGCCGTCCCGCAGGGATCTCGCGTCCGGCGACCGCGCGCCGTGCGGTTCGGGTACCGGCGCGGATGGCCGCCCCGCAGGGGATCTGGCCTTCGGCGAAGGCGAGTTGGGCGCTGCGCGTGGTGGCTGGCGGGCGGGTTGGGCCGAAGGCTGACCCGGCGGCGGCGGGTGTCGGGTCGCGCTTGTATGCCTCTCGGCGGCGGCCGACGTGCTTGTCCTCTAAGCTCCGCGCATGCGGGAGATCTGGGGTGGAGTGCGGCTGCTGTATCTGGGCCAGAAGTGGGCCGCAGGCCACGGGCGGGAGTGGCGGCTGGGGATGGTGCCCGCGCTGATCACGTTGGTCGGGTACGCGGCGGCGCTCGTGGCGCTGCTGGTGTGGACGGACGACATGGTCGCGTGGGCGACGCCCTTCGCGGATCACTGGGCGTCGCCGTGGTCCGGGGCGTTCCGGGGGCTGTTGGACGCGGTCGTGGTCGGGGGCGGGCTGCTGCTGGCGGTGATCTCGTTCACGGCGGTGACGCTGCTGGTCGGGCAGCCGTTCTACGAGACGGTCGCGGCGCGCGTGGACCGGGCCGAGGGCGGGGCGCCCGAGGGGCCCGAGCTGGGGCTGTGGCGGGAGTTGTGGGTCTCGACGGTGGACAGCGTCCGGGTCCTGGTGCGCGTCGCGGCCTTCGGGATCGTGCTGTTCGCGCTCGGCTTCGTGCCGGTCCTCGGCCAGACCGTGGTGCCCGCCGTCGGCTTCTGCGTCTCCGGCTTCTTCCTCACCCTGGAACTCGCCGCGGTCGCGATGCAGCGCCGCGACGTACCGCTGCGCGAACGCATCCGCGTGCTGCGGGCCCGGCTGCCGCTGGTCCTCGGCTTCGGCGTGCCGCTCGTCCTGGCCTTCCTCGTGCCGCTGGTGGCGGTCTTCCTGATGCCCGGCGCCGTCGCGGGCGCGACGCTGCTGGCCAGGGAAGTGCTGCCGCCGGGCGAGCCCGCCGAGGAGGGCCGGCCCGACGACTGAGGGCCGCCCCCCCCGCACCGTCCCCGCCCCCCCGCCGCCGAAAAGGCCGGATCCCTCCGTGAAATGACCGGTTCCGCCCCTACGCCGGACTCGCGCCGAAGGCGACTCGGGCCAGAATCCTGGCCAGTTGGGCCTGCCCCCGCTCGTTGGGGTGGAACCAGTCCCAGCGGCTCAGGTCGTCCGTGCCGAAGGGGTACGCGAAGACCGCGCCGCCGTCGTAGCGGCAGCGCTCGTACTGTCCGCAGACCTGCCCGAGCACCTTGTTGTACGCGATCACGCGGTCCCGTACGGTGTCCCGCCGCTGTTCGGCCGCCGCGCTGTGCGAGTCCGCGTCGCGCAGCATCGACGGGCACAGGCCGAGCTTCCAGACCTGTTTGCCCAGGACGTTGGTCCGCCCGACCGACCACAGCCGTTTGAGGTCGGGGATGCTGGCCACCAGCACCTGCGTTCCGGGCAGCACACGGTGCAGATACGACAGCGCGCGGGCGAAGTCGGCCCGGAAGTCGGCGATCGAGGTCATCGCGGCGGCGGTGGCGGTGCACGCGTCGTTCGCGCCGATCAGCACGGTGACCATGGCGGGCCGGTGGGCCGCCGCGGCCTCGGCCTGGGCGGGCAGGTCGGCGACCAGGGCGCCGGACTGGGCGAGATTCCAGCTCCTGGTGGCGGGCGCGGTCGCGGCCAGCCGGTGCGTCACGCTGTCGACCTTGTCGCGGTCGCCGGTGGACCACGACACGTCGGGGCAGTCCGACAGCGGCGAACAGGCGTCGAAACCGCGGGTGATGGAGTCACCGAGCGCGGCCACCGACGGCGGACGGACGTTCCAGGGGCGGGTCGGCGAGGGCTTCGGGGACGGGTCGCGCGGCCCCGAAGCGGAATGCGAGGTGTGTGCGGAGGGTTCACCCCGACCGCCGTCGGGCGGAGACCCGCTGACGGTGCATCCGCCCAGGAGAACGGCCCCTACGGCCAGTGCGAGGCCACGGCGCAGCATCGGTCGCATCCGGTGCTCCCCTCCGACGAGTGGGTGACATCTCGTACCAGCACGACGGTACGTGACTCCCTCAAGGACGCCGCACGGTAGCTTTTTCCCTGACACCCGGGCGAAAAGACGGGAGATCGGCGACTGCCGGGCGTCAAACGTAGATTGTTGTCCTGATTGTGGTGAATAGTGCAGAATGTCTAATGTTGCCCCGAGAGCAGCCAGTTCGGGTGTGAGGCCGCTGGGGAAGGCGAACCTCGTCCCACACTGGAGGTACCGGTGACGACACGTGGAGTTCTGTACGTGCACGCCGCACCGCGCGCGCTCTGCCCACACGTCGAATGGGCCGTCGCGGGCGTCCTAGGCGTGCGCGTCACACTGGACTGGATCCGGCAGCCCGCCTCGCCGGGTACCTGGCGCGCCGAATTCTCCTGGCAGGGAGAGCCCGGCACCGCGTCCAAACTGGCGTCCGCGCTGCGCGGCTGGCACCAACTGCGCTTCGAGGTCACGGCGGAGCCCTGCGCGACCGCCGAGGGCGAGCGCTACAGCGCCACCCCCGAGCTGGGCATCTTCCACGCCGTCATCGGCATGCACGGCGACATCCTGATCCCCGAGGACCGGCTGCGCGCCGCGATGCAGCGCGCCCGCATGGGCGAGGCCGACCTGGAGAGCGAGCTGTCCGGGCTGCTCGGCAAGCCCTGGGACGACGAGTTGGAGCCCTTCCGCTACGCGGGCGAGGGCGCCCCCGTCCGCTGGCTCCACCAAGTGGTCTAATCCCGTCGGCGGTACGTCGGCGCCCCGAGCGGGGCCGCGCGGCATAGCCTGCCGGTATGTCCGACACTCTCACCGTCGCGGTCCTCGGCACCGGAATCATGGGCGCCGGGATGGCCCGCAATCTGTCCGCCGCCGGGCACGAGGTCCGTGCCTGGAACCGCACCCGCTCCCGCGCCCAGCCGCTCGAAGCCGACGGCATCCGCGTCACCGACGACCCGGCCGACGCCGTACGCGACGCCGACGCCGTGATCACCATGCTCTTCGACGGGCCCTCCGTCCTGGAGGTGATGCGCGCCGCCGCGCCCGCCCTGCGCGCGGGCGTCGTATGGGTCCAGAGCAGCACCGTGGGGCCCGACGCGCTGGCCGAACTGGGCGCGCTGGCGGCCGAGACCGGGGCGCACTTCCTCGACGCGCCCGTCCTCGGCACCCGGCCGGTCGCCGAAGCCGGGGAGCTGACCGTACTGGCCGCGGGCCCCGCCGCCGCCCGCCCGGTCGCGGAACGGGTCTTCGACGCGGTCGGCCGCACCACCATCTGGCTCGGCGACGACGGTACGGCCGGGGCCGCCAGCAGCCTCAAGCTCGTCCTCAACACCTGGGTGCTGGCCGTCACCCACGGCACCGCCGAAGTCATGGCGCTCGCCAAGGGGCTCGGCGTCGACCGCGACCACATCCTCGAAGCCATCGGGGGCGGCCCCCTCGACCTGCCCTACCTCCGCGCCAAGTCCGCCGTCATCCTCAGCGGCGACTTCGCCCCCAACTTCACCGTGGACGCCGCCGCCAAGGACGCCGGACTCATCCTCGGCGCCGCCGACCGGCACGGCATCCGCCTCGACCTCACCGCCGCCGGGGCCGACCGCTTCCACCGCGCCTCCGCCCAGGGCCACGGCGACGAGGACATGGCCGCCTCGTACTTCGCGAGCTTCCCCGACCCCGACCCCGAAGCGAAGTAGCGCCCCCTTTTTTTGCCGCCGTCTCGCCTCCGGGCGCTTGGATCCGCCCTGTGGCTCGCCGGCTACCGGCGAACCCCGCCGCGCCAGTGCGCCCGGCGGTCCGACCTCACGCGTGTGCCCCTGCCGGACCGACCGGCAGGGGCACACGCGTCACAGCTCAGCGGGCAGCGCCTCAGCGGTTCCAGGAGCGGAGCGCCAGCACCACGTTGTGGCCGCCGAAGCCGAAGGAGTCGTTGAGGGCGGCGATGGTGCCCTCGGGCAGCGGGCGGGCCTCGGCGCGGACGATGTCGGCGTCGGCCTCCGGGTCCGGGTCGTTGAGGTTGATCGTCGGCGGGGCGATGCGGTGGTACAGCGCGAGAACGGTCGCGACCGTCTCGATACCGCCCGCGCCGCCCAGCAGGTGACCGGTCATGGACTTGGTGGCGGAGATCGCCATGTGGTCCACGTCGTCGCCGAAGACCTGGCGCAGCGCCTTGATCTCCGCGACGTCACCCTGCGGGGTGGAGGTCGCGTGCGCGTTGACGTGCACGATCTCGGCCGGCTTCAGGTCGGAGTTGTGCAGCAGATTGGTCAGCGCGGCGGCGATGCCACGGCCCGACGGCTCCGGCTGGGTGATGTGGTGCGCGTCGGCCGAGATGCCCTGGCCGACCGCCTCGCAGTACACCCGGGCGCCGCGCGCGGTGGCGTGCTCCTCGGACTCCAGGATGATCACGCCCGCGCCCTCACCGAGGACGAAGCCGTCCCGCCCGGAGTCGTACGGCCGCGACGCGCCCTGCGGGTCGTCGTTGTTCTTGGACATCGCCATCATGTTGCCGAAGGCGACGATGGGCAGCGGGTGGATGGCCGCCTCGGTACCGCCCGCGACGACCACGTCGGCACGGCCGGTGCGGATCATCTCGATGGCGTAACCGATGGCCTCCGCGCCCGAGGCGCAGGCGCTGACCGGGGTGTGCACACCGGCCCGCGCGTTGACCTCGATGCCGACGTTCGCCGACGGGCTGTTCGGCATGAGCATCGGCACGGTGTGCGGGGAGACCTTGCGGACGCCCTGCTCCTTGAGCACGTCGTACTGGCCGAGGAGCGTGGTCACGCCGCCGATGCCGGAGGCGACGACCGTACCGAGCCGGTCGGGGTCGACCGCCGGGTCCTCGCCCGCCTTCGCGGTGAAGCCCGCGTCCGCCCACGCCTCACGGGCCGCGATCAGCGCGAACTGCGCGCTGCGGTCCAGCTTGCGGGCCAGCGGGCGGGGCAGCACCTCACCCGGTTCGACGGCGATCTGCGCGGCGATCCGCACCGGCAGATCCGCCGCCCAGTCCTGGTCGAGCGTGCGGACGCCGGACCGGCCGGCCAGCAACGCCTCCCAGGTCGACGCGCTGTCGCCACCCAGCGGTGTGGTTGCTCCGATACCGGTGACGACCACGGTGCGATTGGTCGGACTCACAGGAATTGTCTCTCCACGTCTAGAAGGGCGGGCGACAGTCGCGTCGTCCCGGTAGGGCTTTCTGGCGGGCGGGGCCCGGTCAGACCTGGGCGGCCAGGATGTAGTCGACGGCGTTGCCGACGGTCTTGAGGTTCTTGACGTCGTCGTCCGGGATCTTCACACCGAACTGCTCCTCGGCCGCCACGACGACCTCGACCATGGACAGCGAGTCGACGTCCAGGTCGTCGGTGAAGGACTTGTCGAGCTGGACGTCCTCCTGCGGGATACCGGCGATCTCGTTGACGATGTCGGCGAGACCGCTGACGATCTCTTCCTTGGTGGCTGCCATTGACGGCGCTCCTTGATGTGTTGCTGGGTGAGCGGCGTGCGGGACTGCGGCGCCGCGAGGGTGTGTGTGACTAAGGGAGAGTAACCACAGTTGCCGCGTAGACCAGACCCGCCCCGAAGCCGATGACCAGCGCGGTGTCGCCGCTCTTGGACTTGCCCGTGGCGAGCAGCCGTTCCATCGCGAGCGGGATCGAGGCGGCCGAGGTGTTGCCCGTGGTCTCCACGTCACGGGCGACCGCGACGTGGTCCGGCAGCTTCAGAGCCTTGATCATCGAGTCGATGATCCGCATGTTCGCCTGGTGCGGGATGAACGCGTCGAGCTGGTCGGCGGTGATCCCGGCGGCGTCCAGCGCCTCCTGGGCGACCTTGGCCATCTCGAACACGGCCCACCGGAAGACCGACTGGCCCTCCTGCGTGATCGCCGGAAAACGGACTTCCCCGGCGGGCGTGTCCCGGTAGACCTCCCAGGAGACGGTCTGCTTGATCGTCTCGGACTTCTCGCCGTCGGAACCCCACACCGTGGGGCCTATGGCGGGTACGTCCGAAGGGCCGACGATGACCGCGCCCGCGCCGTCGCCGAACAGGAAGGCCGTGGCACGGTCCTCCTTGTCGGTGAGGTCGCTGAGCCGCTCAACGCCGATCACCAGGACGTGCTTGGCGGTGCCGTCGGTGACCATGCCCTTGGCCAGCGTCAGGCCGTAGGTGAAGCCCGCGCAGCCCGCCGAGATGTCGAAGGCGGGCGGCATGCCCGCGCCGATCCGGTGGGCGATCTCGGTCGCGATGGCGGGGGTCTGCTTGAAGTGCGAGACGGTGGCGACGATCACGCCGTCGATGTCGGACGCGCTGATCCCGGCGTCCGCGATGGCCTTGCCGCCCGCGGCCAGCGACATCTCGGCGACGGTCTCGTCCGGACCCGCCCAGTGCCGGGTGGCGATCCCGGACCGGGACCTGATCCACTCGTCCGTCGAGTCGATGTGCTCCAGAATGACCTCGTTGGGCACCACGCGGGTCGGCCGGTAGCCGCCGACACCGAGGATCCGCGCGTACGGCGCGCCCTTGCTCGGCCTGATCTTCGCTGTCATCTCTGCACGGCTCCTATTCGGCTGCGTCTACGGCTTCGGCGGGGGTGCCGTATTCGGCGACGAGGGCGCGGGCCGCTTCCAGATCGTCCGGCGTCTTCAGCGCGAGGGTTCGCACCCCGGGCAGCGCCCGCTTGGCGAGGCCGACGAGCGTGCCACCGGGCGATACCTCGATCATCGCAGTGACGCCGCGTTCCTTGAAGGTCTCCATGCACAGATCCCACCGAACCGGGTTGGACACCTGCGCGACGAGCCGCCGTACGATGTCCGCGCCGGACGCCACGAACCGGCCGTCGGCGTTCGACACATAGGGCAGCGCCGGGTCCGTGACGGCCAGCGAGGGCGCGAGTGCCTCCAGGGTCGCCACGGCCGGGGCCATGTGCTCGGTGTGGAAGGCGCCCGCCACCTTCAGCGCGATGACGCGGGCCTTCTCCGGCTTGTCCGCGGCCAGCGCCGCGAGCTGTGGCATGGTGCCGGCCGCCACGATCTGGCCGGCGCCGTTGATGTTCGCCGGGGTCAGACCGAGACCGGCGAGGTGGGCGAGGACCGTGTCCGGGTCGCCGCCGAGCACCGCGGACATGCCCGTCTCGGTGACCGCGGCGGCGTCCGCCATGGCCCGGCCGCGGGCCGCGACGAAGGTCATCGCGTCCTCGGCGGACAGCACCCCGGCCAGTACGGCCGCGGTGATCTCACCGACGCTGTGACCCGCCACCGCGTCCGGGGTCAGCGGGGAGGCCCCGCCGGTCAGTTCGCCCGCGGACAGCAGACCCGCGGCGACCAGCAGCGGCTGTGCCACCTTGGTGTCGCGGATCTCGTCCGCGTCCGCCTTCGTGCCGTAGTGGGCGAGGTCGAGGTTCGCCGCGGCGGACCAGCCGGACAGGCGGTCGGCGGCACCGGGGAGTTCGAGCCAGGGGGCCAGGAAGCCGGGCGTCTGCGCGCCCTGGCCGGGAGCGACGAGTACGAGCACCTTCACACTCTCTCTCGCGGACGGGGATGACCGCCCGTGGGGACAGGGACCAAGAACTGTCAGGCGATTTGTATGTGTCCAACAAAAGCTCAGTGCGTCCGGTCGGCGTCGGACAGTCGCCCCAGGATGAGCGCGATGCGCAGGGTGAACGCGGAGCGTACATCGGAGGGTGACCAGCCGGTGACATCGGTCACACGTCGGAGCCGGTAGCGAACGGTATTGGGGTGTACGAAGAGCATGCGGGCCGCACCTTCGAGGGATGACGCCTGCTCCAGATAGACACTCAGCGTCTCCAGCAGCGCCGAGCCCGCTTCCTCCAGCGGTCTGTAGATCTCCTCCACCAACTGTTCACGAGCGTAGCGGTCGCCCGCCATCGCCCGCTCCGGCAGCAGGTCGTCCGAGAGCACCGGGCGCGGCGCGTCCGGCCACGCCGCGCACGCCTTGAGTCCGGCCGCCGCCGCCTGCGCGGAACGCGTCGCCGTCAGCAGGTCGCCGACGACCGGGCCCGCGACGACCGGGCCCGCCGCGAACGGGCCGATCAGCGCCTTCGCCACCCGGATCGGGTCGTCGTCGCCGCCGGCGACCACGACCAGGCGCTCGCCGAGCACCCCGGTCAGCACCTGGAGCTTCGCGTGCCGGGAGGCCCGCCGGATGGCCTCGACCGTCAACTCGCTGTCCCCGGTGGGCGCGGTGCCGAGCACCACCACGATCTTGTCCGGCGAATTCCAGCCCAGCGCGGCGGCCCTGGACAGCACGCCCTCGTCCGCCTCGCCCGACAGCACCGCGTTGACCACCAGCGACTCCAGCCGCGCGTCCCACGCGCCGCGCGCCTCCGCGGCCTGCGCGTACACCTGCGCCGTCGCGAAGGCGATCTCCCGCGCGTACACCAGCAACGCCTCGCGCAGTACGCCCTCGTCGCCCGGGGCGGCGACCTCGTCGATCGCCGCCTCCATCACCTCGATGGTGGTCCGCACCATCTCCACGGTCTGCCGCAGCGAGATCGCGCGGGTCAGCTCGCGCGGCGCCGTGCCGAACACGTCGGTGCTGATCGCCTGCGGCGCCTCGGGGTGCCGGAACCACTCCGTGAACGCGGCGATGCCGGCCTGGGCCACCAGGCCGATCCACGACCGGTTCTCCGGTGGCATCGCCCGGTACCACGGCAACTGCGCGTCCATCCGCGCGATGGCGTTCGCGGCGAGCCTTCCGGCGGATTTCTCCAGCCGCCGGAGCGTGGCGGCATGGCTGCCGCGGCCTGTCTCTGCGGGAGGTTGCGGGCTTTGCGAGGGCTCGGGCACGAGGACAAGCCTGCCTTATCCCCTGCGGGGCGCGCTCCACGGGTACGGTGATCACCCCCACCCTCCTCGACCCGGCCCCGGTCCCGTACGTCCACCTTGCGCAGGACGTGGCTTTTAGGGGCGCGGGGAACTGCGTGACAAGCCCCCACCGGCGGGTGGTCCGGAGACATCCGAACTGCCCCGCCGGGGCGGGTGGTGACCTGCGGGAGCGTCGTGGCTGGCCGCGCAGTTCCTCCCCCAACCTCCGGCCGGGGGTGCCCCCCAGCGCCCCAGACGGGGCACAGGTCGTGCGGACAGCGGGCCCGCGCGGCGGCAGCCGCACGGGCAGGCCCACGGCCCGGCGGGGTGGGGTCTGGGTATCGTGGGGCGGTGATCGACGTGCGGCGGGCCGCGAGCAGGATGCGATCGGTGCCGGAGAAGGGCATCGTGACGCGGCACGCGTTCTCGTTCGGGGGTCACTACGACCCCGAGAACGTCCGGTTCGGCCTGCTGCTGGCGTGCAATGAGGAGAGCCTGGAACCGGCCGCGGGGTTCGGGGAACACCCGCACCGGGACACGGAGATCGTCACCTGGGTGGTGGAAGGCGAGCTGGAGCACCGGGACGAGGGCGGCGCGCCGCACCGCCTCGGCCCCGGCGGGCTCCAGCGGCTGAGCGCGGGCGGCGGCGTACGCCATGTCGAGCGCAATGCGGGCGGGACGCGGCTGACGTTCGTTCAGATGTGGCTGCACCCCGACACGTTCGGGGAGGCCCCGGCCTACGCGAGCGTGAGCGACCCGGCCCCGCCGGGCCCCGGTCTGACGCTGCTGGCCACGGGCGCCCCGGACGCGCCCCCGCGGGCGCTGCGGCTGCGGCAGCGCGCCGCCGCGCTGTACGTGGGCCGCCCGGTGACGGCGGACAGCGCGCCGCTGCCGTCGGCCCCGTACCGCTATGTGCATGTCGTCCGCGGCGGTGTGCGGCTCGGCGACGAGCTGCTGACGGCGGGGGACGCGGCCCGGATCACCGGCGCGGACGCGCTCACGGCGCGGTGCGAGGGCCCGGCGGAGTACCTGGTGTGGGAGATGCACGCCGAGCCGTCGTACGGCTGACCGCCCTCCCCGAAAGCGCTAGCGCAGCTCGGTGAGGACGGCGTCGGTGAAGCGCGGCCACAGCGGCAGCGCCCACTCCCCGAAGTCGCGGTCGGTGAGCGCGACGCAGGCGGCTCCGGCGACCGGGTCGACCCACAGGAAGGTGCCGGACTGGCCGAAGTGGCCGAAGGTCGCGGGGGAGGAGAGGGCTCCGGTCCAGTGCGGGGACTTGGCGGCGCGGATCTCGTAGCCCAGGCCCCAGTCGTTGGGATTCTGGTGGCCGTAGCCCGGCAGGACGCCCTTGAGGCCGGGGAAGACCACCGAGGTGGCGGTGGCCACGGTGGAGGGGTGCAGCAGCCGCGGGGCCTGGAGCTCGGCGGCGAAACGGACGAGGTCGTCGACCGTGGAGACACCGTCGGCGGCGGGGGAGCCCGCGCCGGACAGACCGGTGGCGGTCATGCCCAGCGGTTCGAGCACGGCCTGCCGCAGATACTCCGCGAAGGGGATGCCCGCGGCCTTGGCCAGGTGCTCGCCGAGCACGTCGAAGCCCGCGTTGGAGTACAGCCGCCGGGTGCCGGGCGGCGCCGTCACCCGGTCCTCGTCGAAGGCGAGCCCGGACGCGTGCGCGAGCAGGTGCCGCACGGTGGAGCCCTCGGGACCCGCCGGGTCGTCCAGTTCGAAGACGCCCTCCTCGTACGCCACCAGCGCCGCGTACGCGGTCAGCGGCTTGGTGACCGAGGCGAGCCGGAACCGCTGTCCCGTCGGCCCGTGCGACCCGGCCACCGTCCCGTCCTGCCGCACCACGGCCGCCGCCGCGTTCGTCACCGGCCACTGCTCGATCAGGCGCAAGCTCTCCATGCGTGCGAGCTTAAAGCGTGTCCGTGCCGCGCTTCGGGGCGGGACCGGAGCGAGGCCGGAGCGAGGCCGGGGCGGGACCGGAGCGGGCCCGGCGCGCGGAGCCCACTTGCTTGGAGTGCACTCCAAGGTCTTAGCGTGGAGGGTATGACGGTCGTGCAGGTGGCGAAGAGCAAACCGAGTAATACGACGAGCTGCGCGGATGACGACGGGCACCTGCGGCCCGACGGCCAGGACCAGTACACGATCAGCGAGGTGGCCGCCTTCACCGGCCTCAGCGCGCACACCCTGCGCTGGTACGAGCGGATCGGCCTGATGCCGCACGTGGACCGCTCGCACACCGGCCAGCGCCGGTTCACCAACCGCGATCTGGACTGGCTGGCCTTCGTCGGCAAGCTGCGGCTGACCGGGATGCCGGTCGCCGACATGGTCCGGTACGCCGAGCTGGTGCGCAGCGGCGACCACACGTTCCCCGACCGGCAGGCGCTGCTGGAGTCCACCCGGCTGGACGTGCTCCAGCGGATCGCCGAGCTCCAGGACACCCTGACGGTCCTCGACTTCAAGATCAGCACGTACGCGTGCTCCACCGTGCAGGACCCCGCGCCGCGGACCCCCGCCGTGCGGCACCCCGCAGTGCAGGAAAGGACAGGTGCCTGATGAGCGACGACACCTCACGTATCGCCACCACGACCCTCGGCACCGGAGGACCCGCGGTCGGTGTCCAGGGGCTGGGCTGCATGGGCATGAGCGAGTTCTACGGCGACACCGACGAGGCCGCGGCCCGCGAGACGCTGGAGACGGCCCTGGGCGTCGGCGTCACCCTCTACGACACCGCCGACATGTACGGGATCGGCGACAACGAGGAGTTCCTGGCCCCCTTCGTCAAGGCGCACCGCGACGAGATCGTCCTGGCGACGAAGTTCGCCAACGAGCGCAAGCGCGACGACTCCTCGTACCGGGCGATCCGCAACGACCCGCCGTACATCCGGCAGGCCGTCGAGGGCAGCCTGCGCCGCCTCGGCACGGACGTCATCGACCTGTACTACATGCACCGGCGCGACCCGGCGGTCCCGCTGAGCGAGTCGGTCGGCGCGATGGGCGAGCTGGTCACGGAGGGCAAGGTCCGCTGGCTGGGGCTGTCCGAGGTGACCGGCGCGGAGCTGCGCGAGGCGCACGCGGTGCACCCGATCAGCGCGATCCAGTCGGAGTGGTCGCTGTTCAGCCGGGACGTGGAGCAGTCCGCGGTCGGCGCGGCGGCCGAACTGGGCATCGCCTTCGTGCCGTACTCGCCGCTCGGCCGCGGCTTCCTGACCGGTTCGTTCACCGACGCGGCCACCGAGCTGGGCAGCGGCGACTTCCGGCAGAGCCAGCCGCGCTTCACCGGCGAGAACGCCCGGCGCAACGCGGACCTGCTGGCCCCGGTCCGCGCCGTCGCCGAGGCGCACGGCGCGACCCTCGGCCAGATCGCGCTGGCCTGGGTGCAGCAGCGCGCCGCCGTGCACGGCCTGCCGGTGGTGCCGATCCCGGGCACCCGCAAGTCCGCCCGCGTGCTGGAGAACACCGCGGCCACCCGGATCACGCTCACCCCGGCCGAGCTGGAGCTGCTCGAACCGATCGCCGCGCAGGTGGCGGGCGACCGCTACCCGGACATGAGCAGTACGTCGGCGGCGCGCGAGTAGCCGTACGGATCCAGCCACACGCGGCGCTACACGGCGCCTCCCGCCCGCGTACGACCGCGCCCTACGGCTGCGGCCGTACGCGGGCGGACTTGATCGCGGCGAGCACCGCCGCGGCGAAGGGCAGCGACTCGTGCACGGGTCCGTAGCCGAGGCCGAAGACGACGGCGGCCGGGTCCTGGTCGGCCTCGCCGGGCTGCTCCTGCCGGTCGGCGTCGCGGCGCAGCAGCCGCAGATGGCCGTGGAGGAGTTCGGGCGAGCGCCAGTCGAGGCCGCTGAGCTGTTCCACCGGGAAGCTCTGGTCGCCCGCTTTCCACTTCGCGGACGACGCGCCCGTCCAGAACCAGCGGAAACTGACGGTGCGGCCGTCGAACAGCGCCTTCGCGTCGTACGCCTTGAAGGAGCGCGGCGCCGCAGGTGGGGCCACGAGGAAACGTTCCGCCGGGCCGTCGTCGAGGCTGTGCCGCACCTGAGGGCCGAGCAGGGGGCGCAGCTCGTCCCGGTAGTACTCCGCGAGCGTGCGCGACTGCGCGGGCAGCACCAGACGGTACGGGTCCGCGCTCTCCTTGAGCTGGCCGCCGGCCGCCTCGATCACCGGATCGGCGCCGGGCCTGGGCAGCGCCCGCAGGACGACGGTGCCGCGCCGCCCGTCCAGCAGTTCGATCCCGTCCAGCGCCTCATGCGGAATCCGGCGTTCCCCGAGGGCCTGGAGAAACCTCACGCCCCGTACGCCTCTGCTGTACCGGATCACCACCGCTTCTGGTTCGAACTCCCATTCAGCGTTGTTTCCGGCCAGCACATCACCCATACGGGCCATCGTAAGCGGCCTCCCGCTTGGCGGTACCCCGTCAGGAACTACGCGCGTCCCGCGGCCTCGTCGAACTCCTTGACCAGGCGGCGCGGAGCCGTGCGGCGCCAGGCCTCGGTGAGGAGTTCCGCGAGCTCGTCCGGGTCGACGGAGTCCAGGGCGGCGCGCACCCAGCCGAAGCGGCCGACGTAGGGGGCGGGCGAGAAGGTGCCGGGGTCGGCGGCGATCAGCTCGGTCTGATCCTCCTTGGACGCCTTCAGCGACACATGGGCGCCGTCGGGGTTGCCCATGGCGAAGATCTTCTCGCCGACCCGGAAGGTGTGCTCGCTGCCCCAGGTGATCTGCCGGTGCGCCCGCGGCAGCGCCAGGGCGCTGTCCGCGAACTCCTCGAAGGTGGCCATGCGGCCAGCGTAGGGCGGCCCTGTGACAGCCCGCCCCCGCAGCCGGCCCCCGGACGGGCCGAGGCCCGGCCCGGCCCTCAGGCGAGCCCCGAGGTGCAGCCCTCGTCCGCGTCCTGGCAGGCGACCGCCGCGTAGTTGCCCAGGGCGATCTGCGTGAAGTTGGCCAGGCTGGTGGTGCCGGGCGCGAAGTAGCCGGGGTGCCCGCTGGCTCCGGCGGCGCTGATCACCCGGGCGCCGAAGGAGTCGTTGACCGGGTCGGCGCCGTGGCCGAGCCCGGCGATCTCCAGGTGCGGCACATCGCTGATCCAGTCGGAGCTGTCCCGCGCCGCCCACACGTGCGCCGACGTGTGGAGCTGCGAGGCGCGCTGCACGCGCATGCCGGGACTGCCGAAGACCGTGATGTCGGAGACCGAGCGGCCCGGCAGGTCGGGGGCGGCCACCCCGCACAGCACCGAGCCGTAGGAGTGGCAGAAGAGCGACACCTCGGCGTGCTGCGGCAAGGCGCTGAGCAGCGCGTTCAGCCGGGTGGCGCCGCGCTCGGCCATGTTGCCCGTCGAGGCGTCCAGGCCGAGCCCCGTCGGTGTGGTGTAGTCCGCCCACGCGATCACGGCCGTCCGCACGCCGGGGTCGGCGGCGCGCTCCGCGTCGTACAGCGCCGTCGCCATGCCGACCGGGGCCGCGTACGGCTTGGTGGCGCGCTCGAACGTGAGCAGGTTGGTGTCGACGCCGGGGACGACGACGGAGACCCGCTTGGCGGCCTTCAGGTCGCCGAAGACCTCCGCGACCCGGCCGGAGCCCGTCGGGTCGAAGGAGAGGATCTGCCGGTGGCCGCTGAGCAGCGAGGTGTAGCGCGCGGCCCGCCGCGCCGCGTCGATCCGGCCCGCCACGGTGAATTGGTCGCTGTGCGAGCGCGCGGTCTCCGCGGTGCGGGCCTGCTCGATGGCCGCGTGGTTGGCCCGGTAGCGCAAGGTGAGCGGCGCCCCGTTGAGATTGCCGACGATCAGCGGGTACCGCTCGGTGAGCGCGAGCCGCTGGCCGCCGGTGAGCGACGCGAAGAAGCGCGCGATCGTCCGGGCGCCGCTGTCGGGGTCCGGCAGCTTGTGCGAGGCGATGGTGCCGTGCCGCCAGGACGACAGGGCGGCGGCCCGCGGGTCACCGGCCCCGCCGGGGCGCAGCGCCGTCCAGCCGGTGGTCGCCAGCATGATGAAGACGACCGACAGGGCCAGCAGGGCGCGGATCGACATGGGGCTCAGTCGCGCTTCGAGAAGGCTCACTCGCAGATGCCTCGCGGATTCGTCCCGGGTTCAACCGGGCGGCGGGGATATGGGGGCGGGAGGTGGGGCGTCAGGTGCTGTGGGGCAGTACGTGCGGACAACGGCGTCCCTGGGCGCGGCTCCGCGGTCCAGCGTAGAAGACCCGGACGGGTGGCCGGGTCAAGGGTGAGTCAGATCACGTTTGGAAACGGAATGATCTGACCGGAGGTTACGCGGCTGCCGCCAGTCGGACGCACCCCCCGGTGACCGCCTCCCGCCGGAAGGCACTCACAAGGCGATACGCGGCCGGTAGGCGGCCTCCGCGCGGCATAGCGGTGCCCGCAGCGGGCAATCGAACCGGCAGGACCCGAGGACGGGACCCCGAGGAGGGAACCATGGCTCGACGTTTCGCCACGACCGAACGCTCCCGCGGCACCCGAGTCGAAGTGGAGCGCACCGGCGGCAGGCTCGGCATCATCGGAGTCATCAGCGCGGTCGTGGGCTTCTTCGTCCTGGGCATCGTGTTCGGCCCCGTGGCGGTCGTCTGCGGCTGGCTCGCGATGGGCCGCCGCTGGAGCGGCCGCAAACCCCTGCTGGCCCTGATCGCGCTGTTCCTCGGCGCGCTCGACACACTCATCGCGCTGCTCTACGTGGCCCAGTAGCCCCGCCCGCGCCGCGCGGGCGTACGAACGGCCTCCGGGCCGAGAGGGAGAGCCCTCTCGGCCCGGAGGCCGTTGTCGTGCGGAGCCCGGGTGAACCCGAGGCGGAGCCGAACTACGCGTCGCCGCCCGCCGCGCCCGGGTCGGCCGAGGCCACGTCCAGGAGCTGGTAGCGGTCGACGGCCTGCTTCAGCACGGACCGGTCGACCTTGCCGTCGCGGGCCAGCTCGGTGAGGACCGCCAGGACCACCGACTGCGCGTCGATGTGGAAGAAGCGACGGGCCGCGCCACGGGTGTCCGCGAAGCCGAAGCCGTCCGCGCCCAGCGAGGAGTACGTGCCGGGCACCCAGCGCGAGATCTGGTCGGGCACCGCCCGCATCCAGTCCGAGACGGCCACGAACGGCCCCTCGGCCCCGGACAGCTTGCGCGTCACGTACGGCACGCGCTGCTCCTCCTCCGGGTGCAGCAGATTGTGCTCCTCGATCGCGACGGCCTCGCGCCGCAGCTCGTTCCAGGACGTCGCGGACCATACGTCGGCCCGTACGTTCCAGTCCTCGGCGAGGATGCGCTGCGCCTCGACCGCCCACGGCACCGCGACACCCGACGCCATGATCTGCGCGGGGATCGTACCGGCCTCGCCGGTCTTGAAGCGGTAGATGCCCTTGAGGATGCCGTCCACGTCGACGTCCGCGGGCTCGGCCGGGTGCTGGATCGGCTCGTTGTAGACGGTGAGGTAGTAGAAGACGTCCTCGCCCGGCTTGCCGTCCGCGGTCTCGCCGTACATCCGGCGCAGACCGTCCTGCACGATGTGCGCGATCTCGTAGCCGAAGGCGGGGTCGTACGCGACGCAGCCGGGGTTGGTGGAGGCCAGGAGCTGCGAGTGGCCGTCCGCGTGCTGGAGGCCCTCACCGGTCAGCGTGGTGCGGCCCGCGGTCGCGCCCAGCACGAAGCCGCGCGAGAGCTGGTCGGCCATCTGCCAGAACTGGTCGCCGGTGCGCTGGAACCCGAACATCGAGTAGAAGACGTAGACCGGGATCAGCGGCTCGCCGTGCGTGGCGTACGCCGAGCCCGCCGCGATCAGCGACGCCGTACAGCCCGCCTCGGAGATGCCGTCGTGCAGCATCTGCCCGGTCGGCGACTCCTTGTACGCCAGCAGCAGCTCGCGGTCGACCGACTCGTACTGCTGACCCATCGGGTTGTAGATCTTCGCGCTCGGGAAGAACGCGTCCATGCCGAAGGTGCGGTACTCGTCGGGGGCGATCAGCACGAAGCGCTTGCCGATCTCCTTGTCCCGCATCAGGTCCTTCAGGACGCGGACGAAGGCCATGGTGGTGGCGATCGACTGCTGGCCCGAGCCCTTCTTCGCGGTCGCGTACGTCTTCTCCGGCGGCAGCGGCAGCGGCTTGGCCCGCACCACGCGCGTGGGCACGTAACCGCCGCACGCCTTGCGGTGGTCGTGCATGTACTGGATCTCTTCGGAGTCCCGGCCGGGGTGGTAGTACGGCGGGTAGCCCTCGTCGAGCCGCTGGTCGGTGATCGGCAGGTGCAGCCGGTCGCGGAAGCGCTTGAGGTCGTCGACCGTCAGCTTCTTCATCTGGTGCGTCGCGTTGCGGCCCTCGAAGTTCGGACCCAGCGTCCAGCCCTTGATGGTCTGCGCGAGGATCACCGTCGGCTGGCCCTTGTGCTCCTTGGCCGCCGTGTAGGCCGCGAAGACCTTGCGGTGGTCGTGGCCGCCGCGCCCGAGGTGCAGGATCTGCTCGTCGGACATGCCTTCGACCATCTTGCGCAGCCGCTGGTCGTCGCCGAAGAAGTGCTCACGGATGTACGAACCGGTCTCGGTCGCGTACGTCTGGAACTGGCCGTCCGGGGTGGTGTTCATCTTGTTGACCAGCAGACCGTCGCGGTCCTGGGCCAGCAGCGGGTCCCAGGAGCGGTCCCAGATCAGCTTGATGACGTTCCAGCCGGCGCCGCGGAACTGCGACTCCAGCTCCTGGATGATCTTGCCGTTGCCGCGCACCGGGCCGTCGAGGCGCTGGAGGTTGCAGTTGACGACGAAGGTCAGGTTGTCCAGGCCCTCGCGGGCGGCGATCGAGAGCTGGCCGAGCGACTCCGGCTCGTCCATCTCGCCGTCGCCGAGGAACGCCCACACGTGCGACGTGGAGGTGTCGGCGATGCCGCGCGCCTCCATGTAGCGGTTCATCCGGGCCTGGTAGATCGCGCCCAGCGGGCCGAGGCCCATCGAGACGGTCGGGAACTCCCAGAAGTCCGGCATCAGCCGCGGGTGCGGGTAGCTGGAAAGGCCGTTAGGCGCCTTCGACTTCTCCTGGCGGAAGGCGTCGAGCTGCGCCTCGCTCAACCGGTCGAGCAGGAAGGCGCGGGCGTAGATGCCGGGGGAGGCGTGGCCCTGGAAGAAGATCTGGTCGCCGCCGAGGCCGTCGTCCTTGCCGCGGAAGAAGTGGTTGAAGCCCACGTCGTAGAGCGAGGCGGAGGAGGCGAAGGTGGCGATGTGGCCGCCGACGCCGATCCCGGGACGCTGGGCGCGGGAGACCATGACCGCCGCGTTCCACCGGGTGGCGTTGAGGATCTTGCGCTCGATCTCCTCGTTGCCCGGGAAGAACGGCTCGTCCTTGGTGGCGATGGTGTTCACGTAGTCGGTGCTGCGCATCTCGGGCACCGCGACGCGCTTCTCGCGCGCGCGCTCGATGAGGCGGAGCATCAGATAGCGGGCCCGCTCACGGCCGCGCTCGTCGATGGCCGCATCGAGCGAGTCGAGCCATTCCGCCGTCTCCTCGGGATCGAAATCCGGGACCTGGCTGGGAAGGCCGCCAATGATGATCGGGTTGCGATCGGATCCGGAAGCCACGCTGTTCCTTCGCTGCTAGGTGGAGCTCTGCTGGGTCGCGCCGCCTCCATCGTGTACCGCGTCGTTCGATACGTCATCTCTACCGAGCGGTAACCGCAGCTCATGAGCCGCGCGGCCCCAGGGCCGGTGGTCGGCCGGGAGCCTCCCGGCCTGAGGTTGGGGGAGGCCAAACCTGAACTCTACGCCCAGTCGCTCGTACGACCGACTCGCGGCTCCAATCACGCACAACACCGGCAAACCGCCGTGATGTGCGTCACCATTGAGTGTGCGGGTTGCGGTGACACGGTCGAATCGTCACCGTTTCGACGGTCTCGTACGCCGGGTACTTGCGCGATCCGCCCAGCCCGTGTGGACTACCGCCAATAACCCGCACAGGCGCGGGCAGATTTTCCCCATGACAGGAGGCAAAGCGTGAGCGCGACCGCGGACCACGCGGAGGAGCGGACCAACCCGGCGAGCCGGCTTGGTTTCGAGCCCGGACAGGTGGTCCAGGAGCTCGGGTACGACGAGGATTGCGACCAGGAGCTTCGAGAGGGTATCGAGGAGCTCACGGGCGAGGAGCTCGCCGATGAGGAGTACGACGACGTGCCCGACGCCGTCCTGCTGTGGTTCCGCGAGGACGACGGCGACCTCACCGACGCACTCGTCGACGCCACGTCGACGGTCGACCCCGGCGCCCCGATCTGGCTCATGACCCCGAAGACCGGGCGTGACGGCCACGTCGAGCCCAGCGAGATCGGAGAGGCCGCGCAGACCGCGGGCCTCGCCCAGACCAGCAGCGTCAACGCCGCCAAGGACTGGACCGGCAGCCGTCTCGTGACACCCAAGACGGCCCGCGCGGGGAAGCGGTAGCTTTCCCGGCACCGGCGGCCCGCCGCAGGGGTTGCGCCCCGCGGCCGTCCGCCGCCCGTCACACGCTGGCCGCGCGGTTCCCCGCGCCCCCTCGGGGGAGCGGGGAACCGCGCGCTTGGCCCACCCTGTGTCGCGGCCCTGCGGCGGTCGCGACGGCCGCGCCGGGTCCCGCGCCTCCCCCGAGAAGGGACGCCCGCGCGATGAGCGAGATCAGCGCAGCCCACGAGATCCCCGCGGTCGGCGCCCCGGCACCCGACTTCGCCCTGCCCGACCAGCACGGCCGTACCGTGCGCCTGGCCGACTTCCGCGGCCGGAAGAACGTCGTGCTGCTCTTCTACCCCTTCGCCTTCACCGGCGTGTGCACCGGCGAGCTGTGCGCGCTGCGCGACGAGCTGCCCGCGTTCCAGAACGCGGACGTGCAACTGCTCGCCGTCTCCTGCGACTCGATGCACTCGCTGCGGGTCTTCGCCGACCAGGAGGGCCTGGACTACCCGCTGCTGTCCGACTTCTGGCCGCACGGCGCGGTCTCCCGCGCCTACGGCGTCTTCGCCGAGGACAAGGGCTGCGCCCTGCGCGGCACCTTCGTCATCGACAAGGAGGGCACCGTGCGCTGGACCGTCGTCAACGGGCTGCCGGACGCCCGCGATCTTCACGACTACGCAAAGGCGCTCGAATCGCTGTAGACCTCGGGAACCCGTCACTAAGCTCGGCACGTTGATCCGGCACCAGCGCAGGATCTGTGCACGCGTACGCCACGCACACAGCACGCACGAACCGATTTGGGAGGACTCGTGGGAGTCAGCCTCAGCAAGGGTGGCAACGTCTCGCTGACCAAGGAGGCGCCGAATCTCACGGCCGTCGTCGTCGGTCTGGGCTGGGACGCCCGCACCACCACCGGCAACGACTTCGACCTCGACGCGAGCGCGCTGCTCACCAGCGACCAGGGCAAGGTGCTCTCCGACGCGCACTTCGTCTTCTTCAACAACCTCACCAGCCCCGACGGCTCCGTGGTGCACACCGGTGACAACCTCACCGGTGAGGGCGAGGGCGACGACGAGGTCATCAACGTGAATCTGGCCGGTGTCCCGGCCGATGTCGCGAAGATCGTCTTCCCCGTCTCCATCTACGAGGCCGAGAGCCGCCAGCAGAGCTTCGGCCAGGTGCGCAACGCCTACATCCGGGTGCTCAACGCGGCGGACCAGCGCGAGCTGGCCCGCTACGACCTGACCGAGGACGCCTCGACCGAGACCGCCATGGTCTTCGGCGAGCTGTACCGGCACGGCGCGGAGTGGAAGTTCCGCGCCATCGGCCAGGGCTACGCCTCGGGACTGCGCGGCATCGCCCAGGACTTCGGCGTCAACGTCTGATCGCGGCGCGGCGCCCGGCCACCGGGCGCCGCCCGTCCCTGGCGGACCCAGGGCCCACCCAGCACCCAGGACCCACCCAGCACACCCTGCGACGGGGAGGAACGAAACACGATGGGCGTCACGCTCGCCAAGGGAGGCAATGTCTCCCTCTCCAAGGCCGCGCCGAATCTCACCAAGGTGCAGATCGGTCTCGGCTGGAGTTCCCGCTCGACCACCGGAGCCGACTTCGACCTGGACGCCAGCGCGCTGCTCTGCGGCAACGGCCGGGTCCTGGGAGACGAGTTCTTCGTCTTCTACAACAATCTCAAGAGCCCGGAGGGTTCCGTCGAGCACACCGGCGACGAACTGGTCGGCGGCACCGGCGGTGACGACGAGACGATCCTGGTGGACCTGAGCCTCGTCCCCGAGCGCGTCGACAAGATCGTCTTCCCGGTCTCGATCTACGACGCCGACGCCCGTTCCCAGACCTTCGGCCAGGTCAGCAACGCGTACATCCGGGTGCTCAACCAGGCGGACGGCGCCGAACTGGCCCGTTACGACCTGACCGAGGACGCCTCGACCGAGACCGCGATGATCTTCGGCGAGCTCTACCGCTACAGCGGCGAGTGGAAGTTCCGTGCGGTAGGTCAGGGGTACGCCTCCGGACTGCGCGGCATCGCCCTAGACTTCGGGGTCAACGTTTCGTAAAGCCGCGTACCTCGCGGGGGTCCTCGTGATCATCAGGGAAATAGGTAGGTAGCTCGTGCTCCTCAGAACATTCGGCTGGTCGTTCGGCATCACTGCCGCCGGCCTCGCCCTGGCCGGCGTCCTCTGGGGCTGGAAGGGCCTGGCCATTGTCGCGATCCTGTCGGTCCTCGAGATCTCACTCTCGTTCGACAACGCGGTGATCAACGCGGGCATCCTCCGCAAGATGAATGCCTTCTGGCAGAAGATGTTCCTCACCATCGGCGTGCTGATCGCCGTCTTCGGCATGAGGCTCGTCTTCCCGATCATCATCGTCGCCATCACGGCCAAGCTCAGTCCGTGGGAAGCGGTCAGGGTCGCGATCAACGACCACGACCGCTACGAGGCGCTGGTCACCGGCGCGCACCCGGCGATCGCCGCCTTCGGCGGCATGTTCCTGCTGATGATCTTCCTCGACTTCATCTTCGAGGAGCGGGAGATCACCTGGCTGGGCTGGCTGGAGAAGCCGCTGGCCAAGGTCGGCAAGCTGGACATGCTCTCCGTCGTGGTCGCGCTGGTCGCGCTGCTCGTCGCCGCCACCACCGTCGCCACCGGCGTCCCGCTGCACGGCGGTCACGGCACGATCGACAAGGGTGAGACGGTGCTGCTGGCGGGCGTCGGCGGCCTGCTCACGTATCTCATCGTCGGCGGTGTCTCCAGCTTCTTCGAGGAGCGGCTGGAGGACGACGACGAGGACGGCGCGGAAGCGGGCGGAGCGGAGCCCGTCGCGGCGAAGAACGGCAACGGCGTCAGCACCGGACAGGTCGTGGGCCTGGCGGGCAAGGCCGCGTTCTTCATGTTCCTCTACCTCGAAGTCATCGACGCGTCCTTCTCCTTCGACGGTGTCGTCGGCGCCTTCGCGGTCAGCAACGACATCTTCGAGATCGCGCTGGGTCTCGGCATCGGCGCGATGTACATCAGGTCGCTGACCGTCTTCCTGGTCCGCAAGGGCACCCTGGACGACTACGTCTACCTGGAGCACGGCGCGCACTACGCGATCGGCGCGCTGGCCGTCATCCTGCTCGTCACGATCAAGTACGACGTCAGCGAGGTCATCACCGGTCTGGTCGGCGTGGTGCTGATCGCCGCTTCGTACTGGTCCTCGGTGGTACGCAACCGCCGACTCGGGGAAGACTCCGGGCAACCGGACGGTGACAAGGACGACGACAAGGCGGAAGTCGCGAGCGGGGTCTGACCCCGGTCGCGCCAGCGCTGCCCCCGCCGTCCGGCGGGGGCAGCCTCATGTCAGGGGAGGGCGAGGGCAGATGGCCTGGTGGAGTTTTCTGCGGCCGAGCGGCGGGCAGCAGTTCGACGTCGCGAACGCGCACACCGTGGAACTCACCAAGCGGCACCCGATGGTGTCGCTGACCAAGCAGGGAGCGGCCGTCGGCAACCTCCGGGTCAACCTCTCGTGGTCGATGCGGACATCCGACACCGGTGGCTGGGCCACCTCCAACGGCGGGTTCTTCCGCCGCCAGCTCGACGTCTTCAAACCGCGCGTGGTGCAGGCGGCCGGACCCGCCATGGTCAATGTCGACCTCGACCTGGCCTGCATGTACGAACTGGCCGACGGCAGCAAGGGAGTTGTCCAGCCGCTCGGCAATCTGCTGGGCGACCTGGACGCGCCGCCGTACATCCAGATGAGCGGCGACGACCGGTTCGGCGGCACCTCGGGCGAGACGCTGTACATCAACTTCGACAAGCGGGACGAATTCCGGCGGCTGCTGGTCTTCGTCTACATCTACGACGGCACGCCCGCCTTCGACCGCACGCACGCGAAGGTCGAGATCTTCCCGACCTCGGGCCCGCGCATCGAGATCCCGCTCAACGAGCGGGAGCCGCAGGCCCGTTCGTGCGCCGTCGTGCTGATCGAGAACCGCAAGGGCGAGCTGGTGGTGCGCCGCGAGGTCAGGTACGTCTACGGCTTCCAGGCCGAGATCGACCGGCTCTACGGCTGGGGCCTCCAGTGGGGCCGCGGCTACAAGTCCAAGGTCTGACCGCGTCCGGCGGCCTGTCCGCGCGGGTCAGCTGCCCGACTGGAACTGGGGTCCCTGCGGCGGCAGTTGGAAGCCGCCGTCGTTGGCGGCGGCGGCCACCGGCTGCGGGTAGCCGTACGCCGGGTAGCCCTGCTGCGGCTGCTGGTGGACCGCGGGGGCCGTAGTGGCCGCCACGGGCTGCGGGTAGCCGTAGGCGGGCTGTGCGGGCACGTGGCCGGGCGAGGGAGCCTGGAGCGGGTATCCGTACGCACTGGTGGGCGCGGGCTCCGGCTCCTGGGCGTACGGCGCGGTCTGCTGGGACACCGGCCCGGCCGTGGGCGGCGCCGCCGGGGAGACGGTGGGCGGCGCGGTCGTGGCCGGTACGGCGGTACGGTCGGAGTCGCCGCCCTCGACGTCGTCCACCGCGATGCCGAATTCGGTGGCCACGCCGACCAGACCGGTGTCGTACCCCTGGCCCAGGGCGCGGAATTTCCAGCCGCCGTCCTTGCGGTAGATCTCGCCGCAGTTCAGGGCGGTCTCGTAGCCGGTGTCGGGGCGCACCTCGAAGGTGATGACGGGCGCGTGCTGCGGCCCCGTGGTGTCGTAGAGGAGCACGCACAGGTCCTGGACCTGCGCGAAGGGGCCGCCGTCGCAGGAGGCGACGATCACGACGCGGTCCACGTCGGAGCCGAGGGCGGCCAGGTCGACCTCGACGGTGTCGGTCAGGCTGCCGGAGACGCGTTTCTTGGGCAGGTGGCGGGCGAGCCCCGAGGGGTGGCGCGGTTCGTTGTAGAAGACGAAGTCGGCGTCGGAACGGACCTTGCCGTTGGAACCGAGCAGCAGCACGGAGGCGTCAACATCGGGGGAACCGGACGCCGGGGTCCAGCGCAGTACCGCCCGGATTCCGGGGGCGTCCAGTGGGGTGTTCGAGCCCTTCACCATCACGTGCGTCATACCGGTCATCCTGCCCTCCCCGTGGCGTGCGCCACAACGCCGGGCGGGACGGTCACGCGGTGGACCCGCCGCGGTTACCTGTTTTTCACGTGTGGAGGGAACCTCTACCCCATGCTCGCACGTACGATAATCGGCCAGATATCATCGGGCTCACTACCTCGAAATGGGGCGTATGCGACACTTCGGGCACCTCGCTCCTGAAGCCAGGAGCGAACTGTTTCACCGCGAGCCGCAGGAGTTCACTGCCGACTCGCCCGCACGCATGCTCGCGGTCGCCCTCGGCGCCACCCTCTACAGCCCCGCCACCCGCCCGCAGCTCGCGGACGACGTGGTGAAGCAGGCCGCCCGGGGTGTGGTGTCGATGGTCCTGTGCCTGGAGGACTCCATCGACGACCGCGACGTCGTCGCAGGTGAGGCCAATCTCGTCCGGCAGTTCGCCGATCTCGCGACCCGGCCGGAGGCGGCGCTTCCGCTGCTGTTCATCCGGGTCCGCACGCCCGCGCAGATCACCGACCTGGTGACACGGCTCGGCGGCACCGTGGAACTGCTGTCCGGATTCGTGCTGCCCAAGTTCACCGAGGAGACCGGCGTCCCCTTCCTGGAGGCCATGGCGCACGCGGAGGCCGCCAGCGGGCGGCGCCTTTTCGCCATGCCCGTACTGGAGTCCCCGCAGCTCCTGCACCTGGAGAGCCGGGTCGAGACGCTCTACGGGATATCCAGGACGGTCGACAAATACCGCGAGCGGGTGCTCGCCCTGCGCCTGGGCGTCACCGACTTCTGCTCCTCCTACGGCCTGCGCCGCGCCCCCGCGATGACCGCCTACGACGTGCAGATCGTCGCCTCGGTGATCGCCGACGTGGTCAACGTCCTCGGCCGCGCCGACGGCAGCGGCTTCACCGTGACGGGACCGGTCTGGGAGTACTTCAGGCACCACGAGCGGATGTTCAAGCCGCAACTGCGCCGCAGCCCCTTCACCCCCGAGGCCGAGGACCTGCGCGACACCCTCATCGAGCGCGACATGGACGGACTGCTCCGCGAGATCGAGCTGGACCGCGCCAACGGCCTCCAGGGCAAGACCTGCATCCACCCCACCCACGTGCCCGTCGTGCACGCGCTGAGCGTCGTCACGCACGAGGAGTTCTGCGACGCGGCCGACATACTCGACGAGGACCGCTCCGGCGGCGGCGTCATGCGGTCCGCGTACACCAACAAGATGAACGAGGTGAAGCCGCACCGCGCCTGGGCGGAGCGCACCATGCGCCGCGCCGAGGTTTTCGGCGTCGCCCAGGAGGACATCGGCTTCGTGGAACTGCTCGCGGCGAGCCTGCCGCAGTCCTGAGCGCGGTCCCGGAACAGCCTCCAGCGCAGTCCTGAGCACGGCCAGGCGCCGCGCCCAGCCCTGAGCACGGCCCCCGCGCCGCGCTCGCACCGAACGGAAGAGAAGCACCGCATGGCAACGCACACGCCCTGGCCGGGCCAGTGGGTCGCGGACCGGCTGGGCATCGGCCTGGTGGGCGAGGGCCTGCACGGAGTGCTCGGCCTCGCGCTGCGCCGCAACCCCAAGCGCGCCCACCTGCTGGTCTCCAACATCCTCGGCAAGCACGTCCCGCAGGACCCGCGCGCGGTCTACGGCTCCGCGTACGCGCTCGGCGAGCGGGTCCGCGACCTGCTCGGCCCGGACGCGGTCGCCGACGCCGTGGTCCTCGGCTACGCCGAGACCGCGACGGGGCTCGGCCACTGCGTCGCCGACGGCGTCGGCGGTGTGCCGTACCTGCACTCCACCCGGCGCGAGGTCGCGGGCGTCGCGGCGGGCGGCGGCTTCCAGGAGGAGCACAGCCACGCCACCGGGCACCTGCTGCTCCCCGAGGACCCGGCGCTGCTGGCGGGCAGCGGCCCGCTGGTCCTCGTCGACGACGAGTTCTCCACCGGCCAGACCATCCTCAACACCATCCGTGACCTGCACGGACGCCACCCGCGCGAGCGGTATGTGGTGGTCGCCCTCACCGACATGCGGTCCGCCGCCGACCAGGCGCGGCTGGAGGACTTCGCGGCGGAACTCGGCGCCCGCGTGGACGTCGTCGCCCTGGTCGCGGGCGCCGTCACGCTCCCCGAGGGCGTGCTGGAGCGCGGCCAGGCCCTGGTGGCCGCCCACGAGACGCCGCCGCCCGCGCCCGCCGACTACTACGACCTCACGCACGTCGAGCTGGACTGGCCGGCCGGGGTGCCGGACGGCGGCAGGCACGGCTTCCTGCCCGAGCACCGCGCCGCCCTGGAGGCCGCGCTGCCCGCGATGGGACAGCGGCTGGCCGCCGCGCTCCCGCCCGGCGCCCGCCGCGTCCTCGTCCTCGGCAACGAGGAGCTGATGTACGCCCCGCTGCGGCTGGCGGAGGCGCTGCGACGGCACACCGCCGCAGCGGACGCGGGCCTTGAGGGCCTGAGGCGGCACACCGCCGCAGCGGACGCGGGCCTTGAGGGCTCGCAGGCGGCCCCTGGCGGCGCTCTCGACGTGCGCTACTCCACCACCACCCGCTCGCCGGTGCTGGCCGTCGACGACCCCGGCTACGCCATCCGCAGCCGGATCGTGTTCCCCGCCCACGACGAGCCCAGCGACGGCCCCGGCGACCGGTACGCGTACAACGTGGCGGGCGCGGGCTTCGACGCGGTCGTCTGCGTCATCGACTCCGCGGGCGAGACCCCCGAGCTGTACGGGCCCGGCGGCCTGATCGCCCAGCTCGCCGCGCACACCGACCGCGTACTGGTCGCCGTCGTCCCCACCTACCGGCCGCGGCCCCGGCTGCACGCCCGGTTGCGGTCCCGGCTCACCGCCGGAACCGAGTCCCGTCCCCGACCGAACGGACACGCCGCACCGATGAGCCCCGCCCCTGTGAGCGCCACCGCCCGACCGCTGCCCGAGCCCCTGCGCGGCCCCGCCTTCTCGTCGTACGCGGCGGACGAGGTCGGCTGGCTGCTCAAGGACCTGTCGGAGGTCGAGCTGGAAGCGCCGACCGAGGAGCGCGAGGAGGCCATCCAGAGCGGCGGCGCGCACTACGCCGAGTCGCTGCCCGTCGAGTACCAGCCGAGCGCCGCGTACCAGGACCTGTTCAAGGCCGCCCTCGACGGCTCCGCCGAACGCATCGCGCGCGCGGTCGGCGCCGTCACCGAACTCGTGCTCGCCGAGCGCGGCCCTGACGCCGTCCTGGTCTCGCTGGCCCGCGCTGGCACCCCGGTCGGCGTGCTGATGCGCCGCTGGGCCCGGCACGCGCACGGCCTGGACCTGCCGCACTACGCCGTCTCCATCGTCCGCGGCCGGGGCATCGACCGCAACGCGCTGAGCTGGCTGGCCGCCCACCACGACGCGGCGAACGCCGTGTTCGTCGACGGCTGGACGGGCAAGGGCGCCATCACCCGCGAACTGGCCGAAGCCGTCAAGGACTTCGACGGCGAAGGCGTCTTCGACCCGGACATCGCGGTGCTCGCCGACCCCGGCGGCTGCGTGTCCACCTACGGCACCCGCGACGACTTCCTGATCCCCTCCGCGTGCCTCAACTCCACGGTCTCCGGCCTCATTTCGCGCACCGTGCTGCGCGCCGACCTGACCGGGCCCGACGACTACCACGGCGCGAAGTTCTACCGCGAGCTGGCGGGCGCCGACGTCTCCGGGCTCTTCCTCGACACCGTCACCGCCGCCTTCGACCGGGTCGGCGACGCCGTCGCCGAGGACGTCAAGTCGCTGCGCTCCGCCGACCGTTCACCCACCTGGGCGGGCTGGGCCGCGGTCGAGCGGATCAGCCAGGAGTACGGCATCGGCGACGTGAACCTCGTCAAGCCCGGCGTCGGCGAGACCACCCGCGTGCTGCTGCGCCGAGTGCCCTGGAAGATCCTCGCCCAGCGCGGCGTCGGCGCCGACCTCGACCACGTCCGCCTGCTGGCCGCACAGCGCGGCGTACCGGTCGAGGAGGTGGACGGGCTGCCGTACTCCTGCGTGGGTCTCATCCACCCCCGCTACACCCGAGGGGCCACCGGGACCGACGGCAAGGCGGTGGACGCGAAGTGAGTACCCGTCAGAACCGCACGCTGGTCGCCAGCGACCTCGACCGCACCCTGATCTACTCCACGGCGGCGCTCGCCCTCACCATGGCCGACGAGCACGCGCCGCGCCTGCTCTGCGTCGAGGTGCACGAGGCCAAGCCGCTGTCCTACATGACCGAGACCGCCGCGGCGCTGCTGGTGCGACTCGCCGCGGAGGCCGGGCAGTTCGTGCCCTCCACCACCCGCACCCGCAAGCAGTACCGCCGGATCAGCCTGCCCGGACCCCAGCCGCGGTACGCCATCTGCGCCAACGGCGGCCACCTCCTGGTCGACGGCCGCACCGACCACGACTGGAACGCCGAGATCCGCCGCCGTCTCGCCGACGGCTCCGCGCCGCTGGACGAGGTGCGCGCCCACCTCGCCGCCACCGCCGACCCCGCGTGGCTGCGCAAGGAGCGCATCGCGGAAGACCTCTTCGCCTACCTCGTGGTCGACCGCGAGCGCCTCCCCGCCGGCTGGGTCAAGGAACTCGCCGCCTGGGCCGAACCCCGCGGCTGGACCGTCTCCCTCCAGGGCCGCAAGATCTACGCCGTGCCGCTGCCGCTCAGCAAGTCCGCCGCCCTCGCCGAGGTCGTCCGCCGCACCGGCGCCGACCGCGTCCTCGCCGCCGGCGACTCCCTCCTCGACGCCGATCTGCTCCTCGCCGCCGATGAGGGCTGGCGCCCCGGCCACGGCGAGCTGGCCGACTCCGGCTGGACCGCCCCCCACGTCACCGGCCTCCCCACGGTCGGCGTCGCCGCCGGCGAAGAGATCATCCTGCGGATGCGCAACGCCCTCTAACGCCGCCCCCGCGCAGGGCCAGCCTGCCCCAGGGCCCTGTTTTCAGGGGCACGCAGCAGGTGCGCTGCGGTCGCGCAGGGCCTGTTTTTAGGGGCGCGGGGAACTGCGCGACCAGCCACCGACGGTGGCGCGCCTTGGAAACCGGCCCCAGCGGGGCAGACGCTGTCTGTTCTCGGGCTGACAGCCCGGTGGGGGCGGGCCGCGCAGTTCCCCGCGCCCCCAAAAACAGCGCGTGGCCGGCGCCCCGGCGGAGAGGAACCGCTCCGGGGCCCGGGGTCAGTGCCCCGGGGCCACCACCCGGGTGCAATAGGCGCGGGAGCGCTCTACGCGTCGCGCGTTGGGCCGCTCGCTCGCAGCGATGAAGGCCCGGGCCTCAAGCTCGCTGCGCCCCCCGCGCACGTGCCGTCGCAGCAGCCGCCGCTCACGCAGCTGACGCGGCGCGTCGACGTACCAGAGCTCGTCCAGCAGGTCACGGACCTGCTCCCACCCGGCACCGTCGTCGGCGAGGTAATTGCCCTCGGTGACGACGAGCCGGACACCGGGCGCGACGACCAGCCCGGCGGCCACCGGCTCGTCCAGGCGCCGGTCGAAGTCGGGCGCGTAGACCGGGTGTTGACGGCCACCGCGCAGCCGCCGCAGCAGGTGGACGTAGCCGTCCACGTCGAACGTCTCGGGCGCGCCCTTGCGGTCCCGCAGCCCCAGCCGGTCCAACTGCGCGTTGGACAGATGGAACCCGTCCATCGGCACATACGCGGCCGTCCCCGCGCCCACCCGGTCGTTCACCCCGGACACCAGCCGCCGCGCCAGAGTCGACTTCCCGGCGGCCGGGGCGCCCGCCAGCCCCAGCAGAGCCCTCCGGCCTGGAATGCTGGGGACCAAGGCGACCGCGTCATCCACGAGCATTCCGTCACCCTAGGGCCCGGACGGGCCCTGAGCGCCGCACCAGGGAGAAGACCCTTGTCCGAAACGAAGAACCCGCAGCTCACACCCGAGCTCTACGGATACGTCCTCGCGCACAACCCGCCGCTGGACGCCGTCCAGCGGGAACTGGTCGAGACCACGCACGCCCGCCTCGCCGATGTGGCCGGGCTCCAGACCGCTGAGGAGCAGGGCCCGCTGCTGGCCTTCCTCGTCCGCCTGACCGGCGCCAAGCAGATCGTGGAGGTCGGCACCTTCACCGGCTTCTCGACCCTGTCGATGGCCCAGGCCCTGCCCGCCGACGGCAGGCTCATCGCCTGCGACGTCTCCGAGGAGTGGACCGCCGTCGGCCAGGACGCCTGGGCCAAGGCGGGCGTCGCCGACCGCGTCGACCTGCGGATCGCCCCGGCCATCGACACGCTCAAGGCGCTGCCCGGCGGCCAGTGGATCGACCTGGTGTTCCTGGACGCCGACAAGGGGTCCTACACCGACTACTGGGAGGAGCTGGTGCCGCGCATGAACCCGGGCGGCCTGCTCGTCGTCGACAACACGCTCTTCCACGGCGAGGTCGTGGACGAGGACGCGACCGGCGGCGCCGCGGCCATCCGCGCGTTCAACGACCACGTACGCGCGGACGACCGGGTGGACGACGTCCTGCTCACCGTCGCGGACGGCCTGACCCTGGCCCGTAAGAAGTAGTCACTCCGGCAGGACCGTCACGGGGTCAGTGCTGCGGCAGTCCGCGGGGAGGCGGCCGCCGGGTGGTCACCGCCGCCCGGGCCTCCTCCTCGCGGGCTGCCTGCTGGGGGTGGCGCTTGCGCCAGTACGGATTGTCGTGCGGCAGCCCGCCGGTCACCCGCCCGTACATGCCGAAGAACATCAGCATCACGCCGACCGCGAAGCTGAACAGCACGTTCGACATCTTGAACGCCAGAAGGTTGCTGCCGGTGTCCAGCAGGGCGAGATTGACGAACCCGCTGAGCAGGAAGGCGACGCCGACGACGATGTTGAGGGTCGAGGCGAAGTTGCCGCCCTTCACCATCCCGGCGAAGAGCAGCACGCCGATGACGATGGAGATCGTGCTGAGCGCGCCGTTGGAGTTCAG
Organism: Streptomyces sp. NPDC008079; assembly: GCF_042957385.1. NCBI lineage: Bacteria > Bacillati > Actinomycetota > Actinomycetes > Kitasatosporales > Streptomycetaceae > Streptomyces > Streptomyces sp. NPDC008079. The sequence continues at coordinate 84,226 of NZ_JBIBIC010000008.1, read as the reverse complement.
CCCGGCGATCCGGTCGCCCGCCTTGGACAGGAACGACACGCCGTTGAGGAGTCCGAGGATCCCGAAGACGACCAGGATCAGGCCCATCAGACCGGCGCCGAAGCGGTACATCTGGCTCAGCTTGTGGTCCACGGGCAGATGATCGTCGAGTCGCATATGACCGGCCTCCTTCGCTGAAGGGGAATCGAGGCCGCTGCTCCTCCAGGATAGGCCGGGGTCCGGAATCCGGCGCTCCGCGCGGGTCACCCCGGGTCACGGGCCGGCGGCGCGGGGCTTGCGGCAGCGGGCGGCAGTGCGCGAAGTCCGGCACATCGTTCCCGGCGGCCGGCGACGCCGGGGTGACCTGTGGAGGAACGCCCTCCGCGGGCCGCGTCCCCGCTACCCTGGGCCCATGCCTCGCTACGAGTACCGCTGCAAGACCTGTGGCTCCACCTTCGAGCTGCGCCGCCCCATGTCCCAGTCGGACGCCCCGACCGTCTGCCCCAAGGGTCACGACGACACCGTGAAGCTGCTCTCGACGGTCGCGGTCGGCTCCTCGTCGTCCTCGTCCTCGTCGTCGGCCGGTCCCGCCCCGGCGAGCGGCAACGGCGGCGGCGGATGCTGCGGTGGCGGCTGCTGTAGCTGAACGGGCGGGACGGGGGCCGGTACGGGCGGCGGTCGGATCGTACGTATGCCGGTCCGGTCGTATGAACGCCGGTCCGGCCGTACCGCCGGTCGCCGGAGCAGGAGACCGGCCAGGGGTGCTCAGCGCCCGGCCGCGCGGTCCTCACGGATGTTGGCCACCACGCGGTTCGCGGTCTCGCGCACCGCTGCGGTCTCGGTGAGGAACGCCCAGTAATCCGGGTGCCTGCCCTCCAGCGCGGCCACCGCGCGGTCGAGGCGCGCCACCGCGTCGTCCAGCGGGCGGGCGTGCCGCGGCTCCGGCGTCGAACGCCCCTGCATGGCCAGCCGCTGCGCGTCCCGGATCGCGAAGCGGGTCTTCTCGACCTCGCCCTTCGGGTCCTTGCTCACCTCGTTGAGCTGCCGCAGCCGGTCACCGGCCGCGGACACCGCGCCCTCCACGTCGTCCATCAGCGCCCTGACCGTCGCCAGCCGTGACGTGGCGTCCGGCCAGCGCTGCTCGTCCCGCGCCTTGCGCGCCTCGGCCAGCGCCGTCTCCGCCTGCCGTACCGCCTGCGCGGCCCGCTCGGGCACCTGCTGGAGGTCCTGCCAGCACGCCAGCGAGAACCGCCGCCGCAATTCGCTGAGCACCGGGTCCACGCCCTCGGCCCGCGTCGCCAGCGCCTGCACCCGCGTGCGCAGCGACACCAGCCGTTTGTCCATCTCCCTGGCCTGCTCGGGCAGCCGCTCCGCCTCGGTCCGCACCGCGTCCGCCTTGCGGCGCACATCGTCGGCCCGCTGGACGGTCTCCTGCACGCCGTGCTTGCTCGCGCCCTCGTTCAGCCTGGTCAGCTCGGGTGCCAGCGCGGCCAGCCGGGCCGCGAGGTCGTCCGCCTTCAGCCCGACCGCGCGGACCCCGTCCAGCGCGTTCGTCGCTGCCAGCAGCGACTGCTTGGCCCGCTCCACGGCGGGCGCCAGCCGGGCGAGTTGCGTCTCCGCCTTGCCGAGCAGCGGCGCGAGACCCGCGGAGAAACGCTCCAGCTCGGTCTTGGCCCTGTCCAGCTCGTCCTTGGCCTTCGTCAGCTCGGTGCGCGCCCGCGCCGCCGTGCCCGCGTCCAGCTCGTCCCGGTCGATGTCGTGCGCGTCCACGGTGTTGATGTAGGCCGCGCTCACCTGGTCGATGCGCTCGCCCAGCGACCGGAATCCGGCCAGCGCCCGGCGCGCCTCGGGGGAGTCGTCCACCGCCGAGATCGTCTCTATCGAGATCTCCAGATCGCGCTGCGCCGTGTCCAGCTCATAGAACGCCTGTGACGCGGCGTCCTTCGCCGCCTGCGCCTCCGCACGGTGATTGTCGCCGCGTCGCCACCACGAACGTGCCGTCGTCACCGTGACACTCTCTCCCCGCAGATCGCCGCCGACCACCGTCGGACCCATCCTCCCACCAGGCCGCCCCGAACACACCGCCCGGTCCCCACGGCCCCGTGGTTGCTGATCACGCCCCAGGGCAGGGTAACCTGTGACGTCGAACTCACCGAGGGCGTGTAGCTCAGTGGTAGAGCGCCGCCCTTACAAGGCGGATGTCGGCGGTTCGAAACCGTCCACGCCCACCCTCGGAAGCCCCCGGGCCCCTGTCCAGCGTCCTTGGACAGGGGCCTCTTCCCTGTCCCGCTCCGTGTTCCGCCCTGGCCCAGTGCCCGGCGGCCGGGGGCGGTTGCGTGGCCCGTCACGGTCGGGGTTGGGTGGGGTCATGACGCGCCCCGTGCTCTATCTGTTCGGCTCCGCCGCACCCCCGGTACTGGATATCGCCTCGGTCGTCGAGGGCGCGCAACGAGCCGGGTGGGACGTCTGCCTCGGTCTGACGCCCGCCGCCGCCGACTGGCTCTTCACCCAGACGAAGAAGCTGACGAAGCTGACCGGACACCCGGTGCGCAGCGGGTACAAGAAGCCCGGTGAGCCGGACGTCTGGCCGCCCGCGGACGTGATCGCCGTCGCACCGGCCACCTTCAACACGATCAACCGGTGGGCGCTCGGGATCACCGACCACTTCGTCGTCGGCGTCGCGGCCGAGGCCATCGGCAAGGGCATCCCCCTGGTGACGATGCCGTGCGTGAACACCGCCACCGCCCGGCACCCCGCCTTCGACCGGTCGGTCGACGAACTGCGCGTGGCCGGGGTGAGGGTCCTCTACGGCGAGGGCGGCTTCGTCCCCCACCCGCCCGGCCAGGACGCCCCGGACGACTTCCCCTGGCCCCTGCTGTTCGAGGCGGCGAAGGCGGCACTCCCCGATCACCTGCGCTGACACCGGGCCGGGGCCACCGGCCGACCGGGCCGCGTCCGTACTCCCGTGGATGTAACGGCGCGGCCCGTACCGCCCGCGGGGGTACGGCGATGTCCGCCGCTGGCGCGACGTTCCGTGGCTGTCACGCCTTGACGATGGAGGCGATCAGTCGTTCGTCGCAAGGGGAGGCCGGGATGAGGACCGCGGAGCAGGTCAGCGGGGTACGTGACGGGGGCGCCGCGCCGCCGGGCGCAGGGGCGGGCGGGGGCCGGGCGCGGAAGCTGCCGTGGCTGATGCTCGCGCTGTGGGTCGGGGTGCTGGCGGTCGCGATACCGCTGTCCGCCAGGCTCGGTGACGTCCAGCGCGACAGCGTCGTGGACTACCTGCCGAACAGCGCGGACTCCACGCGGGCGGCCAAGATCCAGGCGTCGCTGCCCGGCGGCGAGACGACCGACATCGTCGTGGTCTACCACCGCGACGGCGGCCTCACCGCGGCCGACCGGGCCACCGCCGCGCGGCAGACCGCCGAGATCGCCCGTACGAACCGGCTCACCGGGGACGCCCCGCGGGCCGTGCCGTCCAAGGACGGCACCACGCTGATGTACCCGATGTCGACCACGGCGCCGGGCCAGGACTCCCAGGCCAGAACCGACTTCGTGGACGGGGTCAGGGACGTCGCCAAGGGCGGCTCTGGGCTGACGGTGAAGGTCGGCGGACAGGGCGCCCTGGACACCGACAGCGCCGAGGTCTACAGCGCGCTCGGCGGCCCGCTCCTCTACACCACGGTCCTCGTCGTCGCCGTCCTGCTGATCCTCATCTACCGCAGCCCCGTGCTGTGGCTGATCCCGCTGATCTGCGCGGGCGCCGCCGACGTGCTGTCGATGGCGGTCACCTACGGCCTCAACCAGGCGTTCGGCGTCACCGTCAGCGGCCAGAGCTCCGGTGTGATGACCATCCTCGTCTTCGGCGTCGGCACGGACTACGCGCTGCTGCTCGTGGCCCGCTACCGCGAGGAACTGCGCCGCACCGAGCGCCCGTACGACGCCATGCGCACCGCCCTGCGCAAAGCCGCGCCCGCGGTCCTGGCCTCCGCGGGCACCGTCGCCGCGGGCATGCTCTGCCTGCTGGCCGCGGACCTCAACAGCAGCCGGGGCATGGGCCCGACGGCCGCCGTGGGCGTCGTCTGCGCGCTGCTCGCCATGGTGACGCTGCTGCCCGCCGTCCTCGTCGTCCTCGGCCGCCGCGTGTTCTGGCCGCTGATCCCCGCCCACGGCAGCGAGCCGAAGCAGCGGCGCGGCGCCTTCGTCGCGATCGGCGACGGCGTCGGCCGCAGGCCGGTCGCGGTGCTCGTCGGCGGTGTGCTGCTGCTCGGCGCCCTCGCCGTCGGCGTGCTCAACCTGCCCGGCAGCGTCAAGCAGCAGGACATGTTCAGCAGCGAGCCCGACGCGATCACCGCCATGCGGATGCTCGGCGCGGCCTACCCCGACCAGGGCAGCCGTCCCGTCGCCGTCATCGCGCCCGCCGACCGCGCCGAGGCCGCGCGGGCCGCCGCCCGCTCCACCCGAGGCGTCACCGACGTGCGCGCCGGGCGCACCGCCGACGGCTGGAGCGAATTCTTCGTCACCACCGCGGGCCCGCCGCAGACCGCGGCCGAGACCGCCACCATCAAGGCCCTGCGCACCGGACTCCCCGGCTCCTACGTCGGCGGCCCCAGCGCCCAGCAGCTCGACCTCCAGCACACCAACCAGCGCGACCGCGGCATCGTCATCCCGATCACCCTCGCCGCCGTCCTGCTCATCCTCGTCCTCCTGCTGCGGTCCCTCGTCGCGCCGCTGCTGCTCGTCGTCGCGGTCGTCGCCGTCTGGGGCGCCGCCCTGGGCATCGGCGGCCTCGTCTTCGGCCCGGTCCTCGGCTTCCACGGCACCGATCCAGGACTCGCGCTGCTCTCCTTCGTCTTCCTCGTCGCCCTCGGCGTCGACTACGGCATCTTCCTCATGCACCGCATGCGCGAAGAAGCGCTCAACGGCGCCGGGCCACGCGAGGCCACCCTCGGCGCGCTCCACTCCACCGGCGGCGTCATCACCTCGGCCGGTGTCGTCCTGGCCGCGACCTTCTCCGTCCTGATGAACATGCCTCTCGTCCAGCTCGCGGAACTCGGCTTCGTCATCGCCGTCGGCGTCCTGCTCGACACCTTCCTCGTCCGCACCTTCCTGGTGACCTCGGCCGCGCTGCTGCTGCGCCGCCGGGTCTGGTGGCCCGGCGCCCTGAGCCGCCCGGCGCCGGGCGAACGGGGGTGAGCCCGCGAGGGCGCCGCGTGACGCGCCAGGACGCGGCGCTCGCGGCGGGGCTGGCGGCGCTGTCGGTGCCGCTGGCCCTGCTGACGCCGGGGACGCGTCCCGACGCGCTGGGCTGGGCGCTGCTGGTCTGCTGCCAGATCCCGCTGCTGTGGCGGCGGACGCACACGACGGCCGCGCTGGTGGTGACGGTCGCGTTCCTCGGGCCGTACCACGCGCTCGGGTATCCGCACGCGGCGCCGGTGCTGGGCTCGATGACGCTGCTGTTCACGGCGGCGGCCACGAGCCCGGTGTGGCGGGCGGCGGCCATCGGGACGGTGGTCGTCGGCGGCACGGTGGCGGCGGACTGGGTCTCGGACGCCGGGGGAGCGGTGGACACGCTGCGGACCTCGGGCTGGATCGCGGCGGTGCTGGTGGCGGGCGCGACCGTGCGCGTGCACCGCCAGTTGGTGGCCGCGACCACGCAGCGGGCCGAGCGCGCCGAACGGACGCGGGAGGAGGTGGCGGCCCGGCGGGTGGCGGAGGAACGGCTGCGGATCGCCCGTGACCTGCACGACCTGCTCGCGCACAGCATCACGCTGATCGGCGTGCAGACGGCGGTGGCCGCGCACGTGATGACGGTGGCGCCCGAGGAATTCGACCGGGCGGCGGTGTCCAAGGCGCTGGACGGCATCGCGGACACCTGCCGCGCGGCCCGCGTCGAGGTGCGCACCACGCTGGAGGTGCTGCGGTACGGCGAACGGGCCGCCGACGAGGGGCCGTTGCCCGGTCTGGCCGCGCTGTCGGACCTCGCCCGCCCGGCCGGGGCCCGGCTCCACGTGCTTACGGCGCGAGGTGCTTCCTCCGGCGGCGCGGACCCGCACATCCCGCCCGCCGTCGAGGCCGCCGCGTACCGCATCGTGCAGGAGGCCCTGACGAACACCACCCGGCACGCGGGGGCCGGGGCGCGGGCCGAGGTGACCGTGCGCGTCGGCCCCGGCTCGCTGCTGGTCGAGATCACCGACGACGGCGGGGCGGCCGTCGGCTCGGGTCCCCGGCCCGGCCCCGGACCCACCTTCCACCTCGGCCCTCACGACAGCCCTCACGACAGCCCTCACGACGGCCCGGCCCACGGCCCGGCCCACGGGCCCGACCTCGGCCCCGGCTTCGGTCTGATCGGCATGCGCGAACGCGTCCGCAGCGTCGGCGGCACCCTGACGGCGGGCCCCCTCGCCGGAGGCGGATTCCGGGTCGCGGCCGACCTCCCGCTGACCCCCCGCGCGGACGCGTGTACGGACGGGGCCGCCGCACCGCACGACCCCGCCTGACGCGCCCCGCCGCGCGGGGGACCGGCACCCGCGACCGCTCCCAACTGGTCCTCAACCGCTGCGAGTCGGGCCCGGTCACGCCCGCGCGGCGGCCGGTGCGGGCGGCGCTGATTCGCGCGGAAAATCGAGGGTTTGACGCCTTCGTTACTCCTTTGGGGGAACGGTCGCGGGAAGCGTCGGCACGTGCCGCGCGCATGCTGACCATGAAGGGTGACCACTTCTAGGGGGAGGCGCGTCCGCGGTTGGACGGCGCTGCTTGTCGTGACGATGGCGGCAGGATCGTGGGGACTCGGCGCGGTGGCCTCGGCCGAGCCGCGCGCGCGGTGCCCGGCGGGAGCGGGCCACGGCAGAGCGGAGTCATGCCCCGCCGAGCCGTCCCGTCACCCGTCGCACCACGCGTCGCCCGTACCGTCCGAGGCCCCGTCGCCCGCGCCGTCGCACCGCGCGTCGCCCGGTCCGGAACCGACCCGGACGTCGACACCCACACCCGCACCGACACGGACGCGGCCCTCCCGGCCCGATCCCGGTCCCACATCCCCGCCCACCCGGGCACCCACACCCAATCCCGCTCCCACGACCACACCCGCGCCCGCGCCCGAACCGACGCGTACGGCCGCGCCCACGTCTGTTCCCACCCACAGGACCGATCCCGAGCCCACGGCCCCGCCGACGACCTCGCCCGCGCCCAGCCGTGTGCCCGACCGCCACGAGCCCGTACGGCACCAGCCGACGCACCACGAGCCCGTACGGCACGACCCCGGTCATCACGGCCCGGACCACGCTGACCCGGATCACCCTGACCCCGGGCACCACGACCCCGCGGACCACGACCCCGGACGGCACCGGCCCGATCATCACGGGCCCGGTTACCACCACCCCGACCCGTATGTGCCCTGGTGCGGGTACTGGCCGGACCAGTGGCCCTGGACGTGGCTCTGCCACCGCCACCGCCACCACCACCATCCGAAGCCGTGCCCGACCCCGACACCGACCCCCACGCCGACTCCCACCCCCACACCGACTCCTACGCCCACGCCCACGCCCACACCGACACCGACCCCGACTCCGACCCCCACGCCCACGCCGACACCCACTCCGACCCCGACTCCCACGCCGAGTCAGAAAGCGGCGGTGACGCCACGTCCCAGACCCGCGCCGAAGCCCCCGGCGCCCGCACCCGTACCGCAGCCCGTACCCACCGCCGCACCCGTACCGGCTCCCGCGCCGGTGCCGCGGTCCCAACCCGCGCCGCCCGCCGCCCCGGTGGCGGTGCACTGGCCGGAGAAGGCGCCGGCGCCGGTCGCGGCGCCGAAGGAGCACCGCCGGTCGCTGATGATCACGATGATGCTCACCACCGTGCCCGCCGTGCTGGCCGTCGCCGTCCTGCGGCCCGGCTCCTCCGGCTCCAACTCCGGTCGCAGCAGGAACAACTGAACGTGAAACAAGGGGGATTTCCGCATGTCGCAGTGGTTGGCGCTGGTGATCGCGATGGCCGCGGTCTGCGCTGTGGTCCTCGGCGTGGTCGTCCTGCGTACGCGCAAGGTCCACGAGGACGACGATCCGTCGGAGACACCCGACGTCATCGAGTACATGGTCATGATGATCGGCGTGGTCTACGCGATCGTGCTCGGTCTGGCCATCGCCGGTGTCTGGGAGGGGAGGAGCGGGGCACAGGCCGAAGTCCTCGCCGAGGCACAGGCGTTGCACGAGGTGAGCGCGCGGGCGCAGGTGTATCCCGTTGACGTACGCGACCGGATCCGCGCGGACGTGAACGCCTACGCGGCGTTCGTGGCCGACAAGGAGTGGCCGTACATGAAGAACCACGGCGAACTGGAGCCGCGGGGCAACGCGTTGCTCGACACGCTCCGCAAGGACGTCTCGCAGTACGCGCCCACGTCCGACCTCGGCGCCCAGGCGTACCAGCCGCTGGTCGACGAGGTCGCCGCCGTCGACGAGGCCCGCACGTCGCGCAGCCAGAGCGTGGGCGCGACGATGCCGGGGATGGTGTGGTTCGGCCTGATCACCGGCGCGCTGGTGACGGTCGGACTGATCTTCACCCTCCAGATCCGGCGCTCACCGAAGGAGTTGCTGCTCGCCGGTCTGTTCAGCGCGCTCATCGCCTTCCTGCTGTTCCTGATCTGGGACCTCGACGATCCCTTCGGCGGCGGACTCGCCGTCTCCGCCGACGTCTTCCGGGACCTCGTACTGCGCCGCTGACCAGGGCGCGCGCCCCGGTGGGCACGGCCGGGAACGCGACCGGCGGACGCGGCTGGGAACGCGCCCGGCGGACACAACGAAGCGGCTCCCCTGCCAGGCCGGGCAGGGGAGCCGCTTTCAGGAGAACCGCCGTGCGGTCAGCGCCAGTTGGACACGTTCACGTTCTCCAGGATGCCGAGCGCGTCGGGCACCAGGACGGCCGCGGAGAAGTACGTGCTGACGAGGTAGCTGATGATCGCCTTGTCGTCGATACCCATGAAACGGACGTTGAGCCCCGGCTCGTACTCGTCGGGCAGCCCGGTCTGGTTGAGACCGATGACGCCCTGATTGTCCTCGCCGCTGCGGACCGCGATGATCGCGCTGGTACGAGCGGTGCTGACCGGGATCTTGTTGCAGCTCAGGATGGGCACACCGCGCCAGCCGGGAACGGTGTGGCCGTGCACCTCCACCGGGTCGGGGTAGAGGCCCGCCCTGGTGCACTCGCGGCCGAAGGCGGCGATGGCCCGCGGGTGGGCGAGGAAGAACTTGGTGCCGCGGCGCCTGCTGAGCAGCTCGTCGAGGTCGTCGGGGAGCGGCGGGCCCGCGTGCGGCTGGATGCGCTGGTCGTAGTCCGCGTTGTGCAGCAGCCCGAACTCGGGGTTGTTGATCAGCTCGTGTTCCTGGCGCTCGCGCAACGCCTCGACGGTGAGCTTGAGTTGCTGCTCGGTCTGGTTCATCGGCTCGTTGTAGAGGTCCGCGACACGGCTGTGGACGCGCAGCACGGTCTGGGCGACGCTCAGCTCGTACTCGCGCGGCTTGACCTCGTAGTCGACGTAGGTGCCGGGCAGCGCTTCCTCGCCCTTGTGGCCCGACGCCAGCTCGATCGCGGCCTCACCGCGCTTGTTGACCCGCTGCCGCGGGATCGCGCGGTGCGCCTCCAGGTGTGTGCGCAGCGCCTCTGACTGTCCGAGCAGCGGTTCGAGCTCCTGCCGGGGCAGGGCCAGCACCGTGGTGACGGTGGCCGCGCGGGCCGTGTACTCCCACTCGCCGTCGGCGCCGAGCAGCGCCTGGTCGCCGAAGTGGTCGCCGTCTGCGAGGACTCCGAGCCGGGTCGGCTCGCCGTACGACCCCTCGCCGAGCTTCTCGACCTTGCCGTGCGCCAGCAGATAGACGGTGTCCGCGGGCGTCCCGGCTTCGGCGATGACCTCGCCCGGCGCGAATTCACGCTGGACGAAACGGTCCGCCAGCGCGGTCAGCGCGCCGACGTCGTTGAACGATCGCAGTGCGGCCAGCTCGCCCAGCTCCTGCGGGATCACCCGGACCTCGGACCCCGTCTTCACGAAGGTCACGCGCCCGTCGCCGACCGAGTAGCTCAGCCGGCGGTTCACCCGGTACGTGCCCGCGTTGACCTGCACCCAGGGCAGTACGCGCAGCAGCCACCGGGAGGAAATGCCCTGCATCTGCGGGGCGGACTTGGTGGTCGTCGCCAGATTCCTGGCGGCCGACGTGTCCAGACTCGTACGCGCCTGGTCGTCGTGCGGATTGCCGAGTGCGGTGTCCTGGCCCGCATCAACCGACATGTGCTGTCCTTCCCGTAAGCGGGTGATACGGCCTCATTCTTTCCGTGACGCAGAGTGCTGCCTATTGCCGAAACGAGTGAGAATACTTTCCGAAAATCCGGATCGCGGCTTTTGGTGGGGCGCACAGGGCGCGCGACCCCGCGCGCGCTCGAACCCGTGTGCGTCAGGGGGGAGTTCGGGGGCAACCGGTGGGTGGGGACGCCACCCGGCGCCGCCGCACCGCACGAGCACCGCCGGCCCCGAGGGCCGGCTTACAGGAGGTCCGGGATGTTCGCCGCAATCGGGGCAGTCATCTTCGCCATCGCGTACATCATCAACGCCACGAGCACGAGCACGGACGCGGGCTTCACGCCGATCAGTCTGCTGCTCGCGGGACTGGTCTTCGTCGCACTGCACCTGGCGGGCGTCGGATCGGGCTGGGCGGTCCCCAGCAGACGGCGTCGTCGCCGCTGACCGGGTGCGGGACCGCACCCGAGGTGAGGCGGCGGCCACGCGGCGGTCAGGAACCACCGCTCGCGGAGGCCGCGGCGGCTACAGCGCCTCGACGACCGAGCCGCGGTCCGGGGGCGTCACCTGCGGCGGGATGGTGAGCGGCACGGCGGCCAGCGCCGCGGCCAGCGCGCTGCGGCGCTCCCGGCGGAAGACGTACGCGGCGAAGGCGCCGGCGCCCAGCAGCGCGACGAACGACATCAGGGTGCCGAGCCAGCTCGCGCCCAGCCACTTGCCGCCGATCCAGCCGAGTCCGACGCTGTACGTCGCCCAGGCGACCCCGGCCAGCGCCGACCAGGGCAGGAACTCGCGCGGGCTGCGGCGGGCGGCGCCCGCGCCCAGGCTGACCACACTGCGGCCGGCCGGTGCGAAGCGGGCGAGGATCACCAGGGCGCCGCCGCCCTGGTGCAGTACCTGTCCGAGCCGTTCGTGCGCGCCCGCCAGGCGCCGCGAGGACGCCACTCTCCGGTCGAACCAGTCCCCGCCGCGGAAGGCCAGCCGGTACGCCAGCAGGTCGCCGAGGCAGGACGCGACGGCGGCGCACACCAGCAGCGCGAAGACGTCGAGCATGTCGTCGCGTGAGCTGGCGGTCCCGGCGGTGGCGGCACTGATCACCAGCACACCGCTCGGCAGCACCGGCACGAAGACGTCGAGGATCACGGAACTCGCCACGAGCACGTAGATCCAGGGCCAGTCGAAAAGGGAGCCCAGGCCTTGCAGCACCGCGCCTCCTCGTCCTTGGCCGAATTCGTACCCGTGGAGCGCCCGTCTGATGCCGGGCACCTCGTACTTGCCGTGCTGTCCGGCTCTCCGTCGGCGTTCCGCCTCGTCGAACCGGGTCCTGAAGGGGTGCTGTCCGGTGGTCGAAGATCTTCATCCACCGTCAGCCGTACAGCGTACGCCAAGGGGCACCGCCGGAACCGGCGAGGGCACGTGACGTAGTAGACATCACTACGAGAATACTTTCCGCCGGGACCGTTCATCGCTGATCAGAGAACTGATCGGAAATCCGTACGATCCGCGCGGGAATCGGCGGGGGCGCCGGGCGGGCGCCCGCCTACAGTGACGCTGTGGCTTCCGCACCCGCTCCTCCAGTGTCCACCCACGAGACGCTGTCCACGTCGCTGGCCTCGAATTCCTCCCTGCTGCCGGTCGACAAGACCCTCGGCTTCGTTCTCGCCGCGCTGCTCGTGGCGGCCGCCGGGGTCGCCGCGTACGCCAGGCTCGCCGACGAGCACGACAACTACGCGCGCGGCATCGCCCTGGCGGGCCTCAGGGCGGCCGTACAGCTCGCGGTGGTCGCCGCCCTCATCGGCTGGGTCGTCAAGCACCAGGCGGCGCTGCTGGGCTTCGTGGCGCTGATGTTCGCGGTCGCGTCGCGGACCGCGGGGCGCCGGATCACCCGCAACCGCACCTGGTGGTGGGCCGCGGTGCCCGTCGCGGCGGGCGCGCTGCCGGTGGTCGTCGTGCTCGTGCTGACCGGTCTGGTGCCGATCGACGGGATCGCGCTCATCCCCGTGGCCGGAATCCTCATCGGCGGCGCGCTCACCGCCACCGTGCTCGGCGGGCGGCGCGCCCTGGAGGAGCTGAAGCTGCGCGCGGGCGAGGTGGAGGCCGCGATGGCGCTGGGCTTCTCCGACCGCGACGCGCGCCTGGAGATCGCCAGACCGGCGGCCTCCGGGGCGCTGGTCCCCGGACTCGACCAGACCAGGACGGTGGGCCTGGTGACCCTGCCCGGCGCCTTCGTGGGCATGCTGCTGGGCGGCGCGAGCCCCGTGTCGGCCGGTGCCGTGCAGTTCTTCGTCCTCATCGCGCTGATGGCCGTCCAGGCGGTCGCGGTCTCCGTCGTCCTGGAACTGGTCGCGCGGGGCCGCATCACCCGCGTTCCGGCCCTGTGACCGGGCCTTCGGGCCGGGGGACCTGGCCCCGCGACCTCGCGGTGCGGTACCCCGTTCGGGCGTCGCGTAGACTCGTCGGAGCAGAAGGGGAGTAGCTCTTCGCCGGACCGTCGACATACTGCTCAGTTCAGCCGCAGTTCGCTGTTCTGAGCCGGCGCCCGGAGGCGGATGTGCCGCGCGATGCGCGTACAGCCCGCCAGCGAGACCTTCGGCCGCAGTGTTCCGACGCTGCCGTGCCGAAGCGATCTCAGATACGGCTTGACGTTCCCCTGGATCTCTCGGTGCGGCGCCCGACCGATTGAGGACCAGACCCCGTGCTCAGCCTGACCGTCATCGCCGTCGTCTTCGGCGTGATCTTCCTTGCCGAACTCCCCGACAAGACCGCGCTCGCCGGGCTCATGCTCGGCACCCGCTACCGCGCCTCGTACGTCTTCGTGGGCGTCGCCGCCGCCTTCGTCGTCCACGTCGCCCTCGCCATCGCCGCGGGCAGTCTGCTCACCCTGCTGCCGCACCGCTGGGTCCAGGGCGTGGTCGGACTGCTCTTCCTCGGCGGCGCGGCCATGCTGCTCTTCTCCAAGGGCGACGACGAGGAGGAGGTGCGCGAGCCCGCCAACCAGAGCTTCTGGAAGGTCTCGGGCACCGGCTTCATGCTCATCCTGGTCGCCGAATTCGGTGACCTCACGCAGATCATGACCGCCAACCTCGCCGCCCGCTACGACGACCCGGTCTCGGTCGGCATCGGCGCCGTCCTCGGCCTGTGGGCGGTCGCGGCCCTGGGCATCTTCGGCGGGCGGCTGCTCATGAAGCGGGTGCCGCTGGCGCTGATCACGAAGATCGCGGCAGCTGTGATGGTGGTGCTCGCCGGATTCAGCCTGTACGAAGCCGCCGCGGGCTGACGATTCCGCGGGTCCGTACGGCACGGCGGGCCGGACCCTGAAGAGGGTCCGGCCCGTTCGTTTTCACGCGGCCCCGTACGGCCCTACGGCTCGTGCGTGCGTGCGTCTCGGCTGTGCGTCCTGTCCGTACGTCGCGTCCGTACGTCTCAGTCGACGACGATACGGAGGCCGCCGTCCGCGACGGCCTCGACCCGCACCCGCTCCAGTGAGTCGACGTGCGCGGTGGGCGCGTGGACCGCGGCGCGCGGGCCGACGCCGATCACGCGCATTCCGGCGGCCCGCGCCGCCGCGATGCCGACCTCGGCGTCCTCGAACACCACGCAGTCCTCGGGCGCGAAGCCCAGCTCCGCCGCGCCCTTCAGAAAGCCCTCGGGGTCCGGCTTGCTCGCGCTCACCCGCTCCGCGGTCACCATGACGGGCGGCAGCGGCAGGCCCGCGGCGGCCATCCTGGTCGTGGCCAGTTCCTCGCTCGCCGAGGTCACCAGCGCGTGCGGGCGGCCGTCGAGCGAGGCCAGGAAGGCGGTGGCACCGGGCACCTGCACGACACCGTCGGTGTCGGCGGTCTCCTCGGCGAGCATCAGCGCGTTCTCCGCGTAGTTCTCTGCCATCGGGCGGTCGGGGAGCAGGACGGCCATCGTCGCGTGGCCCTGGCGGCCGTGCACGACCTTCAGCACCGCGTCGGCGTCCAGGCCGTGGCGGCCGGCCCAGGCGCGCCAGCAGCGCTCCACGACGGCGTCCGAATTCACCAGCGTTCCGTCCATGTCCAGCAGCAGGGCTTTCGCGGAGAGGACGGGCATGTTCTGGGGCTCCTCGGCACATCGGTGATCAACGGCAACGTGGTTCCGCCCGCCGGTCAGGGAAGCGGGCGGAACCACTTTGTTCCCTCACGGTACAAAAGTGGGGCGCTCAGCGCCAGTCCCCCTGGTCCACGTACTGCAACAGGCCCCATGTGAAGTGCGCGACCACCCTCGCGCCGCCGCCGGGCGGTGTCAGCGCCACGCGGGTACGGCTCGGCGCGTCCGGCGGCAGCGGTTCCGCGGGCGGGAAGGCCCTGGCCGCGTCGTCCACCGTGCACGACCACGGCGTCAGGTCGGCCACCTCCCGCAGCCTTGGCGCGGGCGCTTCCGGGGCCCGTACGAGCCACTCGTTCCACACCGCCGAGCCGCCGCCCGGTGCGCACAGCACCTCGAATCTCAGGTCCGGCCACAGGGGCGTCGGCCAGCGCAGGGCCCGGCACGTCAGGTCGCCGATCCGCCGCTCCTCCTCCGTCTCCGGGGGGCCCAGCGCCGTCCTGTACCTCCGCTCATCGGTCGGGAACGTGCGCGAGTGGACTCTCGCCTGCCACCTCTTGTGCGCCTCGCGTGCCTGGGCGTGTGTCGCTCCCAGCGACCGGAGCGCCTCGTCCACCAATTCCGGTTGGTGGTCCGCCATTCTTCGCAGCAGCACCAGCTGGAACTCCGCGACCCCGAACGCCTGCGTGACCATCCCTCGACCCTAGAACCTCCACCCTCCCGGCGGGGCGCCGCCCGCGGGAGCCTGCGCGGGTAACCCACCACCGGCCGGTGGTCCGGGGACAACCGGTCTGCCCCGCTGGGGCGGGTGGTGTCGTGCGGGAGCGTCGTGGCTGGTGGCGCAGTTCCCCGCGCCCCTTTGAAGATCGGCTCGCCGTCCGGGCGAAAGGCGGTGCGCCCCGTCAGGGGCGCGGGGAACGGCGCGGGTAACCCACCACCGGCCGGTGGTCCGGGGACACCCGGTCTGCCCCGCTGGGGCGGGTGGTGACGTGCGGGAGCGTCGTGGCTTGTCGCGCAGTTCCCCGCGCCCCTAAAAACCAGGTCCTCCCGCAGCCTGGGCGAAAGAGGTGCGCCCCGTCAGGGGCGCGGGGAACGGCGCGGCCAGCCCCCACCGGCCGGTGGTCCGGGGACAACTGGATTGCCCCGCTGGGGCGGGTGGTGTCGTGCGGGAGCGTCGTGGCTGGGCGCGCCCACGCGGCGGCAGCCGCAGATTAAACACAGTCCCGCGCCCCTGAAAAGCAGGCCCTGCGCCAGCGCGGCGCACACGCTGGGGCGGGTGGTGTCGTGCGGGAGCGTCGGGGCGGAGCCCGGGGTCTTGCGGGGGCGCCCGACTTTCGGAAAGCGGCGCTAGCTGGTTTGGTGTTCGAGGGTGGTGCGGGTTTGGGGGCCGTAGACGCCGATGGGGTCGCCGCGGACGCCGTACCAGATCTGGAACATGGCGACGGCCTCGCGAACCCCTTGGTCGTAGGAGCCGTTGACGTGGCCGTGGTAGACCCACACGTCGCGGAGCCGCTGCTGGAGATCGGAGACGGCGGCGCCGGTGTCGCCGAGCTGGAGGATCTTGGAGGCGGGGGAGGTCGGGGTGACGGGGGGCGTGGTGGGGGCCGGGTCGGCCGGCGCGGTGGGGGCGGACGGCGTGGAGCCGGTCGTGGCGGGCGCGGCGGGGGCCGACGGCGTGGAGCCGGTGGCGGCGGGAGCCGTCGTAGATGGGGACGGCGGCGCCGTGGCGGTCTCGGGCACCACCGGCGCGGCGGAGGTCGTGGTCGGCGCGGGCGTGTGGCGCGGGGCGCCGACGGCCACGGTGCCCACGACGGCGGTGGACTCCGTCGGCAGCTCGACGTCCGGCATCGAGGACGTCCGGTCCGGCGGCAGCGCCCGGTCGGTGCGCGGCTCGTCGCCCATGACCTGTCCGGTGACGGCGACGGCGCCCGCGGCCAGCGCGGAGGCGGCGACCGCGGCCGCGGCCACCACCAGGCCCCGTCTGCGGCGCCGGTGCCTGCCCCGGTCCTGGTACAGCCCGGTCCCGGCCGCCGCCCCGGCGAACGCGGCCGGGGTCCCGGCCTCGGCGTCCCCCCGCGGCGCGTACTCCACGCCGGAGTACAGCGCGGCGAACAGCCCGACATCGGCGGTCTCGGGACCGCCGTCGCCGGGCGCCAGCAGTGGCCGTACGGTCGTCTCGCCCGCCTCGCCGTCCGGCTCGGCGACGTAGGGGCGCATCCGCAGCGGGTGGAAGCCCTCGGTGGCGGCGAGCGCGGCGGCCCGCGCGGCGGAACGCTCCGCCGCCCGCGTCTCCCCGCCCTCGTCCTGCTCGCCGGGGAGGCCGGGCGGGCCCAGCTCGGCCGAGTCGTCCCAGGTGACCAGGGCCCCCGGCGGCACCAGCTCGCTCGGCGGCGGCGTCGGCGGCCGCGGGGCGGTCACCTCGGGCGAAGCGTGCGGCACCCCGGGCACGACCGGTATCCCCGCCGAGGACGCCTCGGCGTCCACCTCGCGGGCAGCGTCCGGCTGCGGCGCCACTGGTTCCCCTCCCGGCCGTCGTTCGCATTTCGCATATTCGCAAAGACGTGCCGATTATGCCGACCTCCGGCGGCGAGCGCAGCCCGCTGACCGCACAAGTGGGCGAGTATCGGAGGCCAAAGTCGTACAAATGGTGGGAATATAAGGTTCCGACCGTCGGGGGATGACGCGAGGAGCCGTTCCATGGCCCAGGACACCACGACCGCCGCGGGCCCGGCGGCGGCAGAGCCGGGGCAGCACCAGGACAAGCGAGCGGTGCGGATCGCGATCAGCGCCCTGGCGCTCGGCATGCTGCTGGCCGCCCTCGACCAGACCATCGTGTCCACCGCGCTGCCCACGATCGTCAGCGAACTGGGCGGCATCGACCACTTGTCGTGGGTGGTGACGGCCTATCTGCTGGCGTCGACCGCGGCCACCCCGCTGTGGGGCAAGCTCGGCGACATGTACGGCAGGAAGCGGCTCTTCCAGACCGTCATCGTGATCTTCCTGATCGGCTCCGTGCTCTGCGGAATCGCCCAGAACATGGGCGAGTTGATCGCCTTCCGGGCCCTCCAGGGCCTGGGCGGCGGCGGGTTGATCGTGCTGTCGATGGCCATCGTCGGCGACATCGTGCCGCCGCGCGACCGCGGTCGCTACCAGGGCGTGTTCGGCGGGGTGTTCGGCGCGGCGAGCGTCCTCGGGCCGCTGCTGGGCGGGGTGTTCACCGAGCAGCTCTCCTGGCGCTGGGTGTTCTACATCAACCTCCCCATCGGGATCATCGCGCTCGCCGTGATCGCCGCGGTGCTGCACATCCCGGTCCGCCGTACGGCGCACCGGATCGACTACCTCGGCATGGCGGTGATCGCCGCAGCGGCGACCTGCCTGGTGCTGATGACCTCGCTCGGCGGCACCACCTGGGCGTGGAGTTCGGCCGGGATCATCGGCCTCGCGGTCGCCGGAGTCGTCCTCATCGCGCTGTTCGTGGCGATCGAGCGCCGCGCGCAGGAGCCGGTGCTGCCGCCGAAGCTGTTCCGCAACCGTACGTTCCTGCTCTGCTCGGTGATCTCCTTCATCATCGGCTTCGCGATGTTCGGCGCGATGACGTTCCTGCCGACCTTCCTCCAGGTCGTGCACGGCTTCTCGCCCACGCTGTCCGGCGTGCACATGATCCCGATGGTGATCGGCATGCTGCTGTCGTCCACGGTGTCGGGACAGATCGTCAGCCGCACCGGCCACTACAAGGTCTTCCCGATCGCGGGCACCGGCGTCATCGCCGTCGGACTCGTCCTGCTGCACACCCTGGACGAGACGACCAGCACCTGGGTGATGAGCCTGTACTTCCTGGTCTTCGGCCTCGGTCTCGGCCTGGTGATGCAGGTGCTGGTGCTGGCCGTGCAGAACGCCGTCGGGTACGAGGACCTGGGCTCGGCCACCTCGGGCGCCACCTTCTTCCGCTCCATCGGCGCGTCCTTCGGCGTCTCGCTGTTCGGCACGATCTTCGCCAACCGCCTCTCCGACGAGCTGACATCGGCCTTCGCGGGCAAGTCGCTGCCCGCCGGGGTCAATCCGGCGCAGTTCCAGGCCGACCCGACGGCGGTCGGCAAGCTGCCCGCGGCCGTCAAGGGGCCCGTGCTGCACGCGTATTCGAACTCGATCACCACCGTCTTCCTGTGGGCGGTGCCGATCGTGCTGGTCGGCTTCCTGCTGGCGTGGCTGCTCAAGGAGCAGCCGCTGCGGGGCACGGTGACCGTGCCGGACGCCAGCGAGACGCTCGGCACCAACCCGGTGGAGCGGTCCTCGCTCGACGAGATCGCCCGCTGCCTTTCGCTGCTCGGCAGCCGGGAAGCCCGCCGCGACCTCTACACCCGGATCACCGGTCTGGCCGGGCTCGACATCCACCCCGCCACGAGCTGGCTGCTGTTGCGGCTGGCCCACGACGGCGAGGGCGACCCGGTCGAGCTGGCCGCCCGTACCACCGTGCCCGCCGAGGTCATCGAGGCGGCGGCCGACGAGTCGCTGTCCCGCGGCTTCGCCGTACGCGACGGCGGTCCGCTGGTCCTCACCGCGTCCGGACACGCGCTGGCCGGACGCCTGACCGAGGCGCGGCGCACGGTCCTCGCCGATCTGCTCGGCGACTGGGACCCGGCCGCCCACGCCGACCTGGCCGCCCTGGTCACGAAGCTGAGCGGCGAACTGTGCGGCGGCGACGGGGACCGCCCCGAGGGCCGTACGCGGCACCAGCCGGCGGCCGGCCGTACGCCTCCGGCCTGAGGGTTCGAGCCCGTCGTCCTGAAGCCGTCCGTTTGCGGTGCCTGGCAGTGGCAAGCCGAGCAGGGAGAGAACGTCACTGTCTGACGACCCGTAGGAACGGGAGGCACGCCATGTCCACCGGAGCGACTGTAGCCATCGTCGTAGTGGCGCTGATTGTCCTGGCGCTGATCGCGACCCTGGTGATGAGGGGCGACGGTACGGGAGGTGTGGGTTCGGGAGCGCGGCTGAAGCATCGCTTCGGACCCGAGTACGACCGCGTGCTCGAACGGCACGACGGCGATGTGAAGGCCACCCGGGCGGAACTCGCCGAGCGGGTCAAGCGCCACGGCGACCTCGAACTGCGACCCGTCTCCGAGCAGGAGCGGGAGCGGTACACCGCCGCTTGGACCGCGCTCCAGGCGCGGTTCGTGGACGAGCCCGTCGCGGCGGTCGGCCAAGCCGACGCGCTGATCGGCGAGATCGCCGCCGACCGGGGCTTCCCGGCCGCGCGGGAGCCGGAGCACTTCGACGCGCTGTCCGTCCACCACCCGCACGCGGTGCACGGTTACCGCCAGGCCCACACGCTGGTCGACTCCGTAGGGGCCCCCGGTTCCGCGGCGCCGCAGAAGCGGCAGTCCACGGAAGACCTGCGCAAGGCGCTGCTGGGCGCGCGAGGGCTCTTCGACGAGCTGATGACCGAGAGCGCGCGCGGAACGAAGAACACCACGGAGCGGGCTGACGAGGCCGACGAGCCCGTCGTGGAGCACGACGCCGCGGCCGACGAGGACGCGAAGGCGGGCGGTCGGCGCGGTGCGCTCGGCGGCCGGTTCGCGGCCCTTAGCGGCGGGCGGCGGGAGCACGACGACGCGGACGAACGTCTGTGACGTTCGGCTGGGCGCCGCTCGACCCCCCAAGCGGGGTGCACCACCCTGCGCCGGCCGGACGAGTCGGCTCAGCAGGACCACGGACAGGGAGATGAAGCGATGAGTGACCGCGACACCGAGAAGACCGGTACCGACCGGGCCGAGGCCGAGAAGACCGAGGCGGAGAAGGCCGCGACCGGCACCGACAGGAACGGCACGGACCGCAGCAGCGCCGACCGGACCGGCACGGAGCGCAACGGCACGGACAGGATCGGGTCCGGCAAGACCCGGACGACCACGTACGGGACCGGGAGCGGGACCGGCACTGGGACCGGGTCCGAGTCCGAGGCCGACAAGGCCGAGACCGGCACCGGGAGCCGGGCCGCCTCCAAGGCGTCGTCCGGGACCGACCGGCCCGGCAGACTGGACAGGTCCGAGTTCTCCGAACAGCGGGAGAAGGAGCCCGAAGCGGCTTCCTCCACCGGCTCGGGCACGTCGGCCCGTTGGACCTCGGGGGCCTCCAAGTCCTCCGAGACCGCTGAGGCCGCCGAAACCGCTGAGGCTGCCGGGACCTCCGGCTCCGACACCGGGCGGGCGACGACCGGCACGGGTACGGGTACCAGCGCGAGCACGTCCGTACCGGCGCCGCGTACGCCCGCCGAGTCGACGACCGGGACCACCGCGACCGAGCCGGAGGCCGAGCGCACGTCCGGTCCCGGCACCGGGACCTCGGCGTTCGCCACCAAGCCCGGCACCGCCTCCGAGACGGAGACCACGGCCACGCGTACGGACACGTCCACGCCCGCGTCCATACGTACGGACACCTCCACGCCTGAGTCCGCACGTACGGACACGTCCGCACACACGGACACGTCCACGACCGCGACGGACAGCACGTCCGGAGCGGCCGACGGCGGGGCCGAGGAAGTGGACCGGCTGAGCCGACGGATGGACCGCGCGGTCGGCGGCTTCGTGGACGACCCGAAGCGCGCCGTGCGCGAGGCGGACGCCGTACTGGACGAGGCCGCGGCGCGGCTGACCCGGTTGCTGGAGGAGCGGCGCACCGCGCTGCGCGGGTCGTGGCACGGTGACGACGGAAGCGACGGCACCGGGACCGAGGAGTTGCGGATCGCGCTCACCAAGTACCGCGACATGACACGGCAGTTGCTGACGACCGGCATCTGACGCCGGAGCCGGAGCCGGAGCCGGACCGGACCGCGCGCGGGCGCAGGCGCGCGGCCGACGGCTGACGACAGCGGACGGACGGGGGCTCTCACCTACGGTGAGGGCCCCCGTAGTCGACTCGCAGTTCCTTGACCCCGTTGATCCACGCCGAGCGCAGCCGCCGCGGGTCGCCGAGCAGCCGGATGTCCGGCAGATTGTCGGCGATGGCGTTGAACATCAGGTTGATCTCCAGCTTGGCGAGATTCGCGCCGAGGCAGTAGTGCGGGCCCCCGCCGCCGTACCCGAGGTGCGGGTTGGGATCGCGCAGGATGTCGAACGTGCCCGGGCCGTCGAAGACTTCGGGGTCGTTGTTGGCGGAGGAGTAGAACATCCCCACCCGGTCGCCCGCCTTGATCTTCGCGCCGCCGAGTTCGGTGTCCCGGGTGGCGGTGCGCTGGAAGGACACGATCGGGGTGGCCCAGCGGACGATCTCGTCCGATGTCGTGTCCGGGCGCCGCTCCTTGAACAGTTCCCACTGCTCGGGGTGGGTCAGGAACGCGTGCATGCCGTGGGTGATGGCGTTGCGCGTCGTCTCGTTGCCCGCGACGGTCAGCACGAGCACGAAGAAGCCGAACTCGTCGGAGGTCAGGCTGCCTTCGTCGGACGCGGCGACGAGTTTGCTGACGATGTCGGCGGCCGGGCACTGCTTGCGGGCGGCGGCCATGTTCATCGCGTAGGAGATCAGCTCCATCGCCGACTCGGCGCCGATCTCCTCGGTGATGGCGAGTTCCGGGTCGTCGTACGCGGCCATCTTGTTCGACCAGTCGAAGAGCTTGAGCCGGTCGTCCTGCGGCACGCCGATGAGTTCGGCGATGGCCTGGAGCGGGAGTTCGCACGCGACGTCGGTGACGAAGTTCCCCCGGCCCGCCTCCGCCGCGCCGGTCACGATCCGCTGGGCGCGGGCCCGCAGCGCGTCCTCCAGGGCCCGTATCGCCCGCGGGGTGAAGCCGCGCTGGACGATCTGCCGCAGCCGGGTGTGCTCGGGCGGGTCCATGTTGAGCATGATGAAGCGCTGCACGTCGATCTGGTCGCGGCTGATCCGGTCGTTGAAGCGGATGATCGCGGTGTTGGTGTACGAGGAGAAGACCTCCGGGTTGGTCGACACCGCCTTGACGTCCGCGTGCCGGGTCACCACCCAGTAGCCGTCGTCTCCGAAACCCGCGGTGTTGTGCGGCTGGGCGTTCCACCACACCGGGGCGGTCCGCCGGAGTTCGGCCAGTTCCGGGAGGGGGACGCGGTCCTGGTAGACGTCCGGATCGGTGAAGTCGAAGCCTTCGGGAAGCGCGGGACAGGGCATCGGCACTCCAGGTCTGACGTGTCATAAGTTGTCTGACGGTCCATCAGATATACGACCGAAGGTAGTAACGAGTTCCACAAGTCGCAAGGGCCGCGGGCGTGTGGATCACGTACGGGAACGACGTGGGCCGTGCGCGACTCTTGCGCGCGCCGTACCGCGGGTAATAAGACTGCGGGAAGAACTAGAACGCGTACTAGTTTAGTTGAGAAGAGGACGAGCTTCATGGCCGCTGAACCCGTCATCGTCGAAGCCGTACGCACCCCGATCGGCAAGCGCGGCGGCGCGCTCGCCAACCTCCACCCCGCCTATCTGCTCGGCGAGACCTACCGCGAACTGCTCGGCCGCACCGGCATCCAGGCCGACGCCGTCGAGCAGATCGTCGGCGGCACCGTCACCCACGCCGGGGAACAGTCCATGAACCCCGCGCGCAACGCCTGGCTCGCCGTCGGCCTGCCCTACGAGACCGCCGCGACCACCGTCGACTGCCAGTGCGGGTCCTCGCAGCAGGCCAACCACATGGTGGCCAACATGGTCGCCGCGGGCGTCATCGACATCGGCATCGGCTGCGGAGTCGAGGCCATGTCGCGGGTGCCGCTGGGCAGCGGCTCCAAGCACGGGCCCGGCAAGCCGTTCCCCGACGAGTGGAACGTCGACCTGCCCAACCAGTTCGAGGCCGCCGAACGGATCGCCCGCCGCCGCGGACTCACCCGCGAGCACGTCGACCGGCTCGGCCTCATCTCGCAGGAACGCGCCGCCCGCGCCTGGGCCGAGGAGCGCTTCAAGCGCGAGACCTTCGCCGTCCAGGTGCCCACCACCGAGGACGAGCAGCACGCCGGGCTCGGCATGTGGCGGCTGGTCGACCGCGACCAGGGCCCGCGCGACACCACCATGGACGGGCTCGCCGGGCTCAAGCCCGTCATGCCCACCGCCGTCCACACCGCGGGGAACTCCTCGCAGATCTCCGACGGCGCCTCCGCCGTGATGTGGGCCTCCAAGAAGATGGCCCGCGCCCTGCACCTGCGCCCCCGCGCCCGGATCGTCGCCCAGGCCCTGGTCGGCTCCGACCCGCACTTCCACCTCGACGGACCCGTCGACGCCACTCGCGCCGTCCTCGGCAAGGCCGGGATGACGCTGCGGGACATCGACGTCGTGGAGATCAACGAAGCCTTCGCCTCCGTCGTCCTGTCCTGGGCCCAGGTCTTCGACCAGGACCTCGAAAAGGTCAACGTCAACGGCGGCGCCATCGCGCTCGGCCACCCCGTCGGCGCCACCGGCGCCCGGCTGATCACCACCGCGCTGCACGAACTGGAGCGCGCCGACAAGGAGTTCGCCCTGATCACGATGTGCGCGGGCGGCGCGCTCGCCACGGGCACGATCATCCAGCGGCTGTGAAGCACCGCCCGGACGAGCCCCGCGCGGGGGTCAGCGCTGCCTGCGGCCCTTGCGGCCGCTGAGCAGGAAGCCCACGCCGACGCTCGCGACGAAGAAGATGCTGACGATCAGCCACGTACTGGTGCCCGCCGATCCGCCGTCCTTCTTCGTGTCGCCGGTCGGGCTGGGCGAGGCCGTCGCGCTCGCCGCCGTCACGCGCGACCGCGTGTCGGGCGACGCGGCGACGGCGGACGGCGCCGCCGTCAGGGCGGCCAGTGCCAGGACGGCGACGGTGGCCACGGTGGTGGCGCGGCGGCGCAGGAGCATGAGGAACACCCTAACGTCCCGGTGCCGCGCTATACGGCCCGGTACGTCACCGGGTCGGACCCCGGCACGGGCTCGGCGCGCCCCGCCTTGGTCAGCCGCCGCAGATGCGCCTCGGTCTCGGAGACGGCGATGGTCCGCGAGGACGCGGGGATGCGCGACCAGGGACGGTTCCAGGGCAGCGCCTCGGCGAGCTGCCAGGGGGTGCGGGGGCCGGGGGTGATGAGGGCGAGGAGCTCGGCCAGGCGCGCGGCGTGGTGCTCCAGGAGCTCGCCGACCCGGCCGGCCGCGCCCGCGAAGGCGTACTGGTGCGCCGGGAGCACCTGGGCGGGGGCCAGGCGGGCGATGCGTTCGAGCGAGTCGAGGTAGTCGCCGAGCGGGTCGGTCTCGACGACGGCGTCCGGGTCCTCGTACAGGCCGATGTGCGGCGAGATCTCCGGCAGGAGGTGGTCACCGGAGAACAGCCGGCGGCTCTCCTCCAGATACAGGCAGACGTGCCCCGGCGTGTGTCCTGGCGTCCACACCGCGCGCAGCCGGCGGCCCGCCAGCGGCAGCGGCTCGCCGGGGACGATCTCGCGGTCCGGCAGCGCGGGCGGCCGTCCCGGCAGCGCCTGCCCGCCGTACTCGCGCAGCGGCGCCAGGTGCTCCTCGGGCGCGCCCGCCGCCGCCAGCCGCGCCAGCAGGTACTCCACCCACACACCCGGCTCGGCCTCCCGCGTGCGCCGCACCACGTCGATGTCGGCCGCGTGCATCGCGATCCACGCCCCCGACGCCTCCCGCACCCGCGCGCTCAGCCCGTGGTGGTCGGGATGGTGGTGCGTCACCAGCACTCCCAGGACGTCACCCACCGACGTGCCCGCCTCCCGCAGCCCGCGCTTCAGCGCCGCGAACGAGTCCGGATGGTCCCACCCGCTGTCCACCAGCACCGGACCGTCGTCGGTGTCGAGCAGGTGCACCAGCGTGTACCCGAGCGGGTTGTCGGGAATCGGCACCGGCACGCTCCACACCCCGCCGCCGTGGTCGACCACCCGACCCCGGTCCTCCCGCCGGCCAGCCGTGCCGTGGTCCGCCATGGGATGGCTCCTCTCCGGCCGCCGCCGGGCGTGCCGCGTCCATTGCCCACTATAACGAGAACTGGTATCAGTTCTGACTGAGCGTCAGAAATGGTTCGAGCGGAGACAGCGAGAGCGGCGGAGGCGACAGCGATGAACGATCCCGGTCCTGGTTCCGACTTCATCGAGCACGGAAAGCTGTTCATCGGAGGGGCGTTCGTCGATCCGGCGGGGGACGGGGGGACGATCGAGGTCGTGTCGCCGCACACGGAGCGGGTGTTCGGACGGGTGCCGCACGCGTCGCGGGCGGATGTGGACCGGGCGGTGGCGGCGGCCCGCACCGCGTTCGACGAAGGGCCCTGGCCCCGCTCGACGTTGGCGGAACGGATCGAGGTCGTCGGCCGGATCAAGGACGCCGTCCTGGTCAGGCACGAGGAGATAGCCCGGCTGATCAGCCGGGAGAACGGCTCACCGGTCTCCTGGAGCGTCCTGGCCCAGGCGCTCGGCGCGATGATGGTCTGGGACGCCGCGATCACCGTGGCGCGCGACTTCCGTTACGAGGAGCGGCGGGCCGGAGCGCTCGGGCCGATCCTGGTACGGCGCGAGCCGGTCGGCGTCGTCGCGGCCGTGGTGCCGTGGAACGTACCGCAGTTCACGGCGGCGGCGAAGCTCGGGCCCGCGCTGCTCGCCGGGTGCACGGCGGTGCTCAAGCCGTCGCCGGAGTCGCCGCTCGACGCCTACCTGCTGGCGGAGATCGCGCGGGAGGCCGGGCTGCCGGACGGGGTGCTGAACATCGTGCCCGCCGGACGCGACGTCAGCGAGTACCTGGTCGGCCACCCCGGCGTGGACAAGGTGTCGTTCACCGGCTCGGTCGCGGCGGGCAAGCGGGTGATGGAGGTGGCCGCGCGCCATCTCACGCGCGTGACACTGGAGTTGGGCGGCAAGTCGGCGGCCGTGATCCTGCCGGACGCGGACCTGACGGCGGCCGTCGCCGGGATCGTGCCCAACGCGTGGATGAACAACGGCCAGGCGTGCGTGGCCCAGACCCGCGTCCTGGCCCCCCGTACCCACTACGACGAGATCGCCGAGCGGCTGGCGGCGGCGGCCTCCGCGCTGGTGGTCGGCGACCCGCTGGACCCGGCCACCGAGGTCGGCCCGCTGGTCGCGGAACGCCAGCGGCAGCGCTCCCTGGACTACATCGCGATCGGCCAGCGCGAGGGCGCCAAGGTGCTGACCGGCGGCGGCCGGCCGAGCGGCCTGGACACCGGCTGGTACGTCGAGCCGACGCTGTTCGGCGACGTCGCGCCGGGGATGCGGATCGCCCGCGAGGAGATCTTCGGCCCGGTGATCTGCCTGCTGCCGTACGACGACGAGGCCGACGCCGTACGCATCGCCAACGACTCCGACTACGGCCTGTCCGGCAGCGTGTGGACCTCCGACACCGAGCACGGCATCGACATCGCGCGCCAGGTGCGTACCGGCACGTACTCCGTCAACACCTTCAGCCTCGACATGCTCGGCCCCTTCGGCGGCTACAAGGACTCAGGTCTCGGGCGGGAGTTCGGGCCCGAGGGGTTCAGCGAGTACCTGGAGCACAAGATGATCCACCTCCCGGCCGACTACCCGGCCGCCCCGGCGCGGGAGGCCGCCGGGGCAGCGGGCACGGCGGGCGGCGCGGCGGGCGGCACCGACTGATGGGCGACCGCTGGCACGTGGACGTGGACCGCTCCGTCTGCATCGGCTCGGGACTGTGCGCGATCGGCGCCCCCGGCGCCTTCGTGCTGGGCGGCGTGCCCCGCCAGTCCCGCGCGGTGGAGGCGGAGGCGGACGCCTCGGAGGGCCTCCTCGCGGCGGCCGAGAGCTGCCCGGTGGAGGCCATCACCCTGACCGTGCAGGGGTCGGGAGAGCCGGTCTTCCCGCCGGAGGAGTGACCGGACGGACGGTGTGAACAGCCCGCCCGGCCGGAATCACCCGGCCGGGCTACCCGTCGTCACCCTTGCGGGCGGGGCCGCCGGGCCGCCGGGCCGGACTGGCCCGGACCGGGCGCGGCGGCCCGGAACCGTCCCCGCCTCACCCGCCGCGTTTGATGGCCCGCAGAAAGCGGGCCAGCGCGGTCGGCGTCGTACACAGCACGACCCCTGGGTCGTCGCTCTCGCGGAGCAGGACCGCGCCGCCGTCCTCGGCCAGCTCGACGCACTCGCCCTGTTCCTGCGAGTACGTGGACTTCTGCCAAACGAGCGGCGCGGGCGCGATCATCGGCGGGCCTTTCAGAGGTCTTGGGAGATGTCGCGGATGAAGTCCCGTGACCGGGACTGATCCAGCGCAACCTCCGCGAGAGTGTTGTAGAGCACGCGGTAATTGGACAGATGCGGTGCCGCGTGCAGAAAGCTGATGCCGTGTGCGGAGTCGATCTGAACGGTGTCGAGCGGCCGTACCGGACCGCTCGCGTAGAGCATCGCGTGGCCGGAACCTATGTGACCGTCCACCGCGAAGGGGATCACCCGCACGCTGATGTGCGGCAGATGGCTCAGCTCCTGGATGTGTTCGAGCTGGGCGCGCGCCACCTTCCCGCCGCCGAACCGCATACGCAGCGCGGCCTCGTGGATCAGCGCCTCGTAAGGCGGCGCCGTCTCCCGGTAGAGCACTCCCGAACGCTCCATGCGCTGGGCCACCCGCGCCTCCAGCTCGTTGTCCGGCAACGGCGGGATGGCGTAGCCGAAGACCGTACGGGTGTAGTCCTCGGTCTGGAACACACCCGGAATGTGGGTGATCTGGATGGTACGGAGCCGGGTGGCGTGGTGTTCGAGCTCGGCGATGTCCAGCAGCCCGGCCGGTACGACGCCGCGGTAGGTCTCCCACCAGCCCTTGCGGCCCTGGCTGTTGGCCATGACCACGAGCGCGTCGATCAGCGCGGTGTCGCCGCACTCGTAGAACGCCGCGAGTCTGCGTAACCGCTCCTCGCTCACGCCGAGCCGCCCGGCCTCGATGTGGCTCACCTTCGCCGGGTCGGTGCCGAGCAGCCGCGCGGTGTCCCGCGCGGTGATCGCTGCGGCTTCCCGCATTTTCCGTAGCTCCGCACCGAGGCGCTCCTGGCGGGCGGTTGCGGTGCTTCTGAGCGGCATGGTGTCCCTTCTGAATGGTGGTTCCGAGTCTGCCGTTCCGCTCACGCGGGGTCCAGATCGTTTCTGGAAATTTCGGAGACAAGGTTGCAGTGGGGCATTATTGCCCCATATGCTGCGCGCGCTTACGCGCACGCGGACAGTCAACTCCCTTGAGGTGTAAGTGTGTTGACCGGGTATCCGGTTACCGGCGATCCCGCTCCGACGGTACGACGGGCGACGGGTCGGCGAGGGCCCGGTGAAGTTCCCGTGAAGGGGTCGTGGGTCCCCGGTCGCCGGGCGGTGGCGGCCAGCCACGGTCGTGATCTTCGCCCGTGACCCTCGGCCGTGATCTTCGCCCGTGACCCTCGGCCGGGAGCGCGTCGGCCGCGCTCGCGCGGGCGCTACTCGGGGGACGTCAGGTCGATCAGACGGCAGACCGTCTGGATGTCGATCTTCACCTGGGCGATCGAGGCCCGGCCGGAGAGCCAGGTGACCAGCGCGGAGTGCCAGGTGTGCTCGATGACCCGGACGGCCGAGAGCTGCTCGGCCGTGGGGGGCGCGTCCAGGCCCATCGCGTCCAGGATGATCGCCGTGGTCAGCCGCGAGACGGTGTCGACCTCGGCGCTGACCGAACGGTCGGCGAAGGTGAGGGCGCGCACCATCGCGTCGGCCAGATGCGGCTCGCGCTGCATCGCGCGGAAGGCCCGCATCAAGGTCTCCGCGACCCGGTCGGCCGGCTCGGCCGCCACCGGGGGCCGCTTGCGCAGCGTCCCGTGCAACTGCCCGAGCTGGTCCTGCATGGTCGCGACCAGCAGATGGATCTTGGAGGGGAAGTAGCGGTAGAGCGTGCCGAGCGCGACGCCCGAGGTCTCGGCGACCTCCCGCATCTGCACGGCGTCGAAACCGCCCCGGCAGGCGAGCTGCGCGCTGGTGTGCAGGATGCGGCGGCGCCGGGCCTCCTGCCGCTCCGTCAGCGGCGGCGAGTGCGGCGCGGGGGAGTGCGGCGGTACGCGCGGGAGCGGCGGGCTGGACGGCTTGGAGTCAGTGCTCATGTGTCCCATCCCGTGCCGTTCCCGTACCCGTTTGCGTGCCGGTCCGCGGGCCGGTCGGCCCGTGCCGCCGGTGTCCCGCGCTGCGTGCATGATGGCAGGGCGGGTGACGTGGTGCGAGTCACCCTCGGCCCGCACCGGGCCCCGCCCCCGGCGGCGTGATCCGACCGTCCGGCGGCCGGTGGACTGGCTTTCTGTACCATCAAGTCTGAAACTTGTTCTAGATTAGCGCGACAGCGGTTACGCTCCGGCTCAATCGCGACCGAGAAGGGGGCCGGAGTGACCTCACAGGCCAGGCCGCTGCGGATTGCCCTGCTCAGCTACAAGGGAAATCCCTTCTGCGGCGGCCAGGGCGTGTACGTCCGGCACCTGTCCCGCGAGCTGGCCGCGCTCGGCCACAGCGTCGAGGTGATCGGCGCGCAGCCCTACCCCGTGCTGGACGCGGTCGGCGAGGGCGTCACCCTCACCGAGCTGCCCAGCCTCGACCTGTACCGGCAGCCGGACCCGTTCCGCACCCCCAAGCGCGGCGAGTACCGCGACTGGGTCGACGCCCTCGAGGTCGCCACCATGTGGACCGGCGGCTTCCCTGAACCGCTCACTTTCAGCCTCCGTGCCCGGCGCCATCTCGCCGCCCGCCGCGCCGAGTTCGACGTCGTCCACGACAATCAGACGCTCGGCTACGGGCTGCTCGGCCTCGGCCTGCCGCTGGTCACCACGATCCACCACCCCATCACCGTGGACCGCCGCCTGGACCTGGCCGCGGCGCAGGGCTGGAAGCGACGGCTGTCGGTGCGCCGCTGGTACGGCTTCACGCAGATGCAGAAGCGGGTGGCCCGCCGCCTGCCGTCCGTGGTGACCGTGTCCGGTTCGTCGCGCGACGAGATCATCGAGGACCTGGGCGTACGGCCGGACCGCATCCGCGCCGTCCCGATCGGCGCCGACGCCCGGCTCTTCTCGCCCGACCCCTCCGTGGCCGAGGTGCCCGGCCGGATCGTCACCACATCGAGCGCCGACGTGCCTCTCAAGGGCCTGGTCTTCCTGATCGAGGCGCTCGCCAAGGTACGGGCGCAGCGGCCGTACGCCCATCTCGTCGTCGTCGGCAAACGGCCGGAGAAGGGGCCCGTGGCCGAGGCCATCGCCGACTTCGGCCTCGCGGACGCCGTCGAATTCGTCAAGGGCATCAGCGACGCCGAGCTGGTCGACCTGCTGCGCGGCGCCGAGGTCGCCTGCGTGCCGTCGCTCTACGAGGGCTTCTCCCTGCCCGCCGCCGAGGCGATGGCCACCGGCACCGCGCTGGTCGCCACCACCGGCGGCGCCATCCCCGAGGTCGCCGGGCCCGACGGCGAGACCTGCCTCGCCGTGCCCCCGGGCGACGCCGGTGCGCTTGCCGCTGGGCTTGAACGTGTCCTCGACGACGCCGGCCTTCGCAAGCGGCTCGCCGCCGCCGGCCGCGCCCGCGTCCTGGCCCACTTCACGTGGGAGCGGGCCGCCGAGGCGACGGTGGCCCTGTACCGCGAAGCGATCGCCTCCGCCCCGCGGGCTCGCGGGCCTGTGTCCGATGTGCGGCTGCCGCCGCGTGGGCGCGACCAATCCGCCACCGGGCCGGTGGTCGCGGAACCGACCGCGTCCGCCCCGCTGGGGCGGTCGGTGAGCCGCGGCGCCGCACCGGCCGAGCGCGCGGTGCCCCGCGCCCCTGAAGGGCGCGCCCTCGCGCAAGGTGAACGTATGGGGGACGTGCCCCCCGAGACCGAGTCCGGCCCGGTAGGGAGCAACCGCTGATGCTGACCGTCGACTTCACTCGTTTCCCGCTCGCCGCAGGCGACCGCGTGCTGGACCTCGGATGCGGCGCCGGGCGCCACGCCTTCGAGTGCTACCGGCGCGGAGCGCACGTGGTGGCGCTGGACAGGAACGGCGAGGAGATCCGCGAAGTCGCCCGCTGGTTCGCGGCGATGAAGGAGGAGGGCGAGGCGCCGGAGGGCGCGTCGGCGGTGGCGATGGAGGGCGACGCCCTCCAACTCCCCTTTCCCGACGAGAGCTTCGACGTCGTCATCATCTCCGAGGTGATGGAGCACATCCCCGACGACAAGGGCGTCCTCGCCGAAATGGTGCGGGTGCTGCGCCCCGGCGGCCGGATCGCGGTCACGGTGCCGCGCTACGGCCCGGAGAAGGTCTGCTGGGCGCTGTCGGACGCCTACCACGAGGTCGAGGGCGGCCACATCCGCATCTACAAGGCCGACGAACTGCTCGGCAGGATGCGGGAGGCGGGCCTGCGCCCGTACGGCACGCACCACGCGCACGGGCTGCACGCGCCGTACTGGTGGATCAAGTGCGCGGTCGGCGTGGACAACGACAAGGCGCTGCCGGTGAAGCTGTACCACAAGCTGCTGGTCTGGGACATCATGAAGAAACCGCTGGCCACAAGGGTCGCCGAACAGGCGCTCAACCCGCTGATCGGCAAGAGCTTCGTGGCCTACGCGACCAAGCCGCACCTGCCGGTGGACGCCGTCTCGCCGTCCGCGGACGACACCGACGTCACAGCCGCCCCGGGCGCCGCCAAGTGACGTATCCCAGCCGGAGGCCGGACCGCACGGAGCGGCTGGCGCTGCCCGGTGTGCTCACCGCCCAGCAGGCCGCGGAGACGGTGGACGCCGTCGCGGCGGTCCAGCGCGAGGACGGCGCGATCCCCTGGTTCCGCGGCCACCACCTCGACCCCTGGGACCACGTCGAGGCGGCGATGGCGCTGGACGCGGCGGGCGAGCACGAGCGCGCGCGGGCCGCGTACGACTGGCTGGCCAGGCACCAGAACGAGGACGGGTCCTGGTACGCCGCCTACCAGGACGGCGACCCGCAGCGGCCGACCGACCGCGGCCAGGAGTCCAACTTCTGCGCGTACGTGGCCGTCGGCGTGTGGCACCACTATCTGTCCACCGGGGACGACGCGTTCGTGGACCGGCTGTGGCCGACGGTCTACGCGGCGGTGGAGTTCGTGCTGGGGCTCCAGCAGCCCGGCGGCCAGATCGGCTGGAAGCGGGAGGCGGCCGAGCACGGCGGGGGAGTCGTCACCGACGCGCTGCTGACCGGGAGTTCGTCGATCCACCAGGCGCTGCGCTGCGCGCTGGCCATCGCCGAGCACCGCGAAGAACCGCAGCCGGACTGGGAGTTGGCGACCGGCGCGCTGGGGCACGCGATCCGCAGCCACCCGGAGCGGTTCCTGGACAAGAACCGCTACTCCATGGACTGGTACTACCCGGTGCTGTCCGGCGCGCTGCGCGGGCCGCGCGCGCTGGAGCGGATCGAGGAGGGCTGGTCCCGCTTCGTGGTGCCGGGCCTCGGCGTCCGCTGCGTGGTGCCCAACCCGTGGGTGACCGGCGGCGAGACCGCCGAACTGGCCCTGGCGCTCTGGGCGGTGGGCGAGTCCGACCGCGCCGTACAGTTGCTGGCCGACATGCGGCACCTGCGCGCGGACGACGGCCTGTACTGGACGGGGTACGTCTACGACGACGACGCCGTCTGGCCGGTGGAGCGCACCGCGTGGACCGCCGCCGCCGTGCTGCTGGCGGTGGCCGCGCTCGGGGGGGACGAGGCGACCACCGCCGTATTCAGCGGGGAACGGCTGCCGGTCGGGCTGGAACCCGAGGCGTCCGGCAGGACGGGCTGCTGCTGAGACGCGTGCCGTACGTCAGGCGCGGTTGACCCGGCCTGCCACCGCGTGCGCTACCAGCAGGTAGACGGCTGCGGGCAGACCGTAGTTGAGCACGGTGCGCCACTTGGCGTTGTCCACCGTGAACAGGTCCTTCGACCATCCCGCGAGCCAATTCGCCGAGTGATGGACCCAGTTGACCAGGTCGTTCGCCCGGTTGGCGTCGAACACGAAGAAGAAGATCCACAGGATCAGGATCAGTGCAGCGATGTCTGCGACGATGAGGATGATCGCCGCGGCGGGGTTACCGCCATACCGTCTGGCCATGACAACCGCATTGCCCGGCTCCGGCGATTGAAACTCCTTTCGATTCCGCGGTGACGGCGCGCCCTCGCGAAGCGTGAGGATCTGGCCAGAACTCCCGAGTGGCGGGCGGACCGGGGCCGGGTGATGCTGCCAAAGATCACGCACGCCCCGCACCCGTAGCCCGTATGCCACCCCGGAGGTCCCCGTGCCGACAGGCATCCCGTTGCGCCGGACGATCGTCGCGCTCCTGCTCGCCGTCACCTTCTTCACGGCGACCGCCTGCGGCAAGTCCACGGACTCCATGTCGACCGGCAGTTCGGACCCGAGCGCGTCGCCGACCAGCACCGTCGAGAAGCAGAAGCTGGCCAAGACGCGCTTCGTCGCCAACGCGGGCCTCGCGGCCGGGGCCACGTACCAGTGGATCGTGAAGCCGTACAAGGCGGGCAAGTTCAAGAAGGGCGCGAGCGGCCGGACCTTCGCGCTGGTCAAGGCCGGTCTCGCGGGCACCTTCGCCTACAACAGGCTGAAGGCGGCGGCCGGGAACGCCAAGGCCGACCCCACGCTGAGCAAGGCGGTGGCACCGCTGACGGCGGGCATCGACGCGCTCAAGGACCTGCCGGCCAAGCTCCGCAAGGGCGACTCCGCCGACCAGGCGGCGAACAGCTTCGACGACGTGATCAACAAGGTCAAGGAAGCGGGCAAGAGCGCGGGGGCGGACGTCACCGACAACGTGCCGTCGCTCAAGGACATCGGCGGCTGAGGGCAGGGGCGGCTCAGGGCGGCGGCTGAGGGCGGCGGCGACTCAGGGCAGCGGCGGCTCTGGACATCGTCGGCTGACGCGCTCGGAGCCCACCGCCGGGCCGCCCGCTAGGCGTTCAGCTCCGCCAGCACCCGCAGCGTCTCCCGGTCGGGCGCGGTCACCAGCAGGTCGGTGACCGGGCCCGACCGCCAGGCCGCGAGCCGGTCGGCGATCCGTTCACGCGGCCCGACCAGCGAGATCTCGTCGGCGAAGGCGTTCGGCACGGCGTGCACCGCCTCCTCGCGGCGGCCCTCGGCGAAGAGCCGCTGAATCCGCCCGGCCTCCTCCTCGTACCCCATCCGGCCCATCAGCTCGGCGTGGAAATTACGGCCGCGCGCGCCCATGCCGCCGATGTAGAAGCCGAGCATCGCCTTGACCGGGAGCAGCCCGTCGGCCGGGTCCGCGCAGACCTGCGCGCGGACCAGCGGGGCGACCATGAAGTCCTTCGACGCGTCGGCGAGCGGCGCGTCATAGGCGTCGGTACGGAACGGCGACCAGTAAAGGGGCAGCCAGCCGTCGGCGATCCGTACCGTCTGGGCGATGTTCCTGGGACCCTCGGCGCCCAGCAGCACCGGCAGGGCGGCGCGCAGCGGGTGGGTGATGGGCTTCAGCGGGCGGCCGAGGCCGGTGCCGTCGGGACCGGCGTACGGCAGCGCGTGGAAACGGCCGTCCAGCCGTACCGGCGCCTCGCGGCGCAGCACCTGGCGGATCACGTCCACGTACTCGCGGGTCGCGGTCAGCGGGCTGCTCGGGAATGGGCGGCCGTACCAGCCCTCCACCACCTGCGGTCCCGACAGGCCGAGGCCGAGCAGCATCCGCCCGCCGGAGAGGTGGTCGAGGGTGAGCGCCTGCATCGCGGTGGCGGCGGGGGAGCGGGCCGCCATCTGCGCGATACCCGTGCCCAGCCTGATCCGGCTGGTGTGCGCGGCGATCCAGGTGAGCGGGGTGAAGGCGTCCGAGCCCCACGCCTCCGCGGTCCACACCGAGTCGTAGCCCAGCCGTTCCGCCTCCTGTGCCAGCCCCACATGGCCGGGGTCCGGGCCGCGGCCCCAGTAACCGAGCGCGAGTCCGAGCCGCATGAACGCCTCCTGGGGGCAGTTGATCTGACGGTGCGTCAGGAATAGTGGGAGGGTACGCGCGCCCGCCGCGGGCCGGAAGACCGGCGGCCGGGCGCGGGGCCGTACACAGGCAGCGGGCGGCTGGGGGGCCGGGGGGCCGGGGGCGGGCAGGTAGGCGGGCGGGCGGAAAAGAACAGCGGCCGGTCCCGGCGTCCGGAGGCCCGGAGCGGGACCGGCCGCTGTCGCGTACCGGAAGGAGAAACGATCAGCCGCGCTGGATGCCGCTGCTGTCCTGGAGCACACCGCGCCGCCCGTCCTGGGTCTGCGCGATCAGCGCGGAGCCGCGCTGGTCCACGGCCAAGTACCAGGTACCCGGCGTCAGTTCGGCGATCTGCGCACCCGGGTTGTCCTCCGCGAACAACGGGCGCGGCACCGGCACCGCGAACCAGAAAGCGGTGAAGTCCGACGACGGACCCTGCGCGGCGGCCGGCTGCGGCGCCGACTGCTGCGCACCGTACGGCTGCTGGGCCTGCTGCGGCTGACCGTACGGCGTCTCGACGGACTGCGCGCCGCCCGGGTAGCCGTAACCGGCCTGCGGCGGACCCGCCGCGTACGGCTGCTGGCCGGGGCCGACACCGTACGGCTGGGCCGCGGGCCGCGGGGCGCCGAGCAGCGGGGCCTTCAGCGCGGGAAGACGGTTGGACAGCGGGGCCGCCACCGCGATGACGACGCCGAACAGCAGCGTCAGCCAGTTGCCCGCGCCCTTGTCGACGCCGTCCGGGTTGTCGAACAGCGTCGCCCACAGAGCGGTCCAGCCCACGAACAGCGAGATCGCGACAGCCCACTGCTCAAGGGAGAGCCCCAGGATCTGCCGCCCGACGAGCGGACCGGTACGCGCCAGCACCACCGCGGCGGCGGCGATCAGCGCGGCCAGCGTCACCGAAGGCAGGATCGGGAAGTAGTCCGAGTGCCACAGGTTCCGCGAACTTTCCGCGCCGTTGAACGGCGACTTGAAGCTGAAGAACGGCAGGAACGAGGCGATCAGCAGCAGCACCGCTGCTCCGATCACCGCGCCGTCTCCTCGGGTCAGGGAGCGGATGTTCACGTCAGGTCCTGTCCTTTGTCAGTTCGGTTAACTCGGCCGTACTCAATCGGGCGGTGCCCCATCGTACGGGTGTGATCATGTCCGGACAGCCAGGTATGACCATTGGTGCACGATCCATACCGGACTGCTACAGCCCTGTCACCTCTTCCCTTCGAGGAAGGCGGTGAGGCCGTCGGCGATCCCCTGGGCAGCGTGCTGCCGCCACGCGGAGTCCGTCAACGACTTGGCGTCATGAGCGTTGCGCATATTCCCGCACTCGATGAACACCTTCGGAACGGTGGACAGGTTGAGCCCGCCGAGGTCGTCGCGGACCGTCATCCCCGTACCGCCGCCGAGGTAGTCGGCGAAGTGCTCGCCGGTCGCCGCGGCGAAACGCGAACGCAGCGTCGTGGCCAGCAGATACGAGGGCGCCGCGATCTTACGGGTGTCCGCGATGCCCACGTGCACCGACGTGGGCGCGATCACATGGAAGCCGGACGCCGACGCGGGCGCGCCGTCCGCGTGGATCGACAGGGCCGCGTCCGCGTGCGCCGCGTTCCCGATCCGGGCCCGCTCGTCCACGCACGGGCCGAACGCCCGGTCGCCGTCGTACGTCAGCTTCACCTGCGCGCCGCGCGCCAGCAGGATCGCCCGCACCCGGTGCGCGACGTCCAGGGTGTACGTCGCCTCCGCGTAACCGGAGTTGGTCTCCGTCCCCGTGGTGTCGCACTCCTTGCGGGCGGTGCCGATGTTCACCAGTTTGTTGATCTCCGCCGTGTGCTTGGCGTTGTTGAGATTGTGGCCGGGGTCGAGGACGACGACCTTTCCCGCCAACGGCCTCATCGCGCCTGCGGTGTTGAGCGGTCGGGGGGAGGCCGTCGCCTGCGCGGTCGGGGCCGTGCCCGCCAGGTCCGCCTGGGGCGCCGAGCCCTTCTGGCCGTCGTCGCCGGTACCCGCCGAGGTCGGTGAGGCCGACGGCGAGGACGTCGGCGCGGCCCGTACCGCGCTGTCCTGCTCCGAGCCCCCGGAATCGCCCACCGCGTGGTACACCAGACCGCCTGCCAGGCACGCCGGTACGACCACGGCGACGGCGATGATCAGAGAGCGGCGCTTGCCGCCCCCGTACGACTCGTTCCTGAACACGCCAGCGACTCTATCGGCCTCGCGGACATCCCTGAAGGGCGGTCGCGCGGCGCGGCCGGGGAGCTACGGAGGGCGAGGTGGTCGTGACGGCGACGGGTGGCGTGGGCCGCTCGGCCGTATGCCGCGCGGGGCGCGGCGGGCTACGGTTCGAACGGGCCCGGCAGCCTGCGCAGCACATGCAGTGACCCCGTCGCCGAGACCTCGGCGAAGGCGCCGGAGTCCAGCGCGCGCCGGTACACCCGGTACGGCGCCTGCCCGCCGTCGGCCGGGTCCGCGAACACGTCGTGGATCACCAGCAGCCCGCCCTCGGCGACCAGCGGCCCCCACCCCTCGTAGTCGCCGCCCGCGTGCTCGTCGGTGTGCCCGCCGTCGATGAACACCAGCCCGAGCGGCTGCCGCCACACCCTGGCGACCTGCGGTGACCTCCCGACCACCGCGATCACGTGCTCCTCGAGGCCCGCCTCGTACAGCGTCCTGCGGAAGGCCGGAAGCGTGTCCATCAGCCCCGTCGCCTCCTCCACCACCAGCTCCGGGTCGTGGTACTCGCCGTTGCCCCAGTCCCGCTGCTGCTCCTCGCTGCCCCGGTGGTGGTCGACGGTCACCGCCACCGTGCCCGCGCCCCGGGCCGCGTCCGCCAGCAGGATCGTCGACCGCCCGCAGTACGTGCCCACCTCCAGCAGCGGCAGCCCGAGTCCGGCCGCGGCCTCCTTCGCCGCCGCGTACAGGGCCAGGCCCTCGTCCCGTGGCATGAACCCCTTCGCGGCCTCGAACGCCGCCACCACATCCGTCATGGGGTTCACCTTATTTCCGCTGGGACGCGGGCCGGGACCTGGGCCGGGGCGCGGGGATGGGGGCCGGGCCGGGGCCTTATGCGTCGGCGCCCGAGGCCGCGAGGCCGATGCGCAGCACGGCGGCCCTGCCCACGACGCCGAGCAGCTGGAGACTCAGCTTGTTCACCCTCCCCTTGGTGCCCGCCTCGCAGGTCAGGTCGGTGGAGCCGGAGTCCTCGTCCGACGGGCCGGTGACGCTCATCTGGCAGCCGCCGTCGGAGTCGAACTGCGACTGGATCAGCGGCGCGGTCAGCATGACCGTGTGACCCCCGACCGAGGTCACCGTGAGCCGTCCGACACCGGACCGCGCGGGCACCGGAATCGTGTCGCCCTCGGTCACCCGGACCTCGCAGCGCCCGTCCCTGCACAGCTCCGTGTCCGTGCCGTCCGACGGCACGGGCAGCGTCGGGGCGGTCGACGGGCTGGGGGTGGTGGGACTCGGGGATGTCGTGGCGGTCGTCGGTGTGCGGGACGCCGGTACGGCACGGCCCGCGCCGTCGGAGCGGCCGGAGCCGCCCGCGCCGCCGTCGCCGCACGATACGAGGACGGCGGCCACGGCCGCGAACAGCACGGCGCGCACGAGCGGACGGAAACGGGACGGGCCCGCGGAAGGCTGGTTGTTCATGCGTACAGCCAAACCCACCTGTCCCGGGACCGGTCCCGAAGCACGTACCCCCCGGAAGATGTCCTAGGCCCCGGCGGGGGTGGACGTAGGCCAAAATCCCGATGCTTTCGTGACAGGCGGGACGGCAGCATGGTCCCCATGAGCGATCTCCTCGGACAGCGCGAACGAACCCCCCGCCGTACCGGGCGCCCGGCGCCGCCCGCATGGGCGGTGCTGGTCGCGGTGTGCGCGGGCCAGTTCCTCGTGGTGCTCGACGTGTCCGTCGTGAACGTGGCGCTGCCGTCGATGCGTACGGACCTGGCGCTGAGCCAGGCCGGTCAGCAGTGGGTGGTGAACGCGTACGCGATCACCTTCGCCGGCCTGCTGATGCTCGGCGGCCGGGCCGCCGACCTCTTCGGCCGCAAGCGCGTCTTCCTCGTCGGCCTCGGCCTGTTCACGGCCGCGAGCCTCGCGGGCGGCCTCGCGCAGTCCTCGGGGCTGCTGATCGCCGCCCGCACCCTCCAGGGCATCGGCGCCGCCGTACTGGCGCCCACCACGCTCGCCATCCTCACCACGTCCTTCCCCGAGGGCCCCGAGCGGACGAGGGCGATCGGCACCTGGACGGCGGTCGGCGCGGGCGGCGGCGCGGCGGGCGGCCTGGTCGGCGGCCTGCTGACCGACTACCTGTCGTGGCGCTGGGTGCTGCTGGTCAACGTGCCGATCGGCGCGCTGGTGATCGTCGGCGCGGCGCTGTGGCTCACCGAGAGCCGCGGCGGTACGAGCCGCCGTCTCGACGTACCCGGCGCCGTCCTGGTCACCGGCGGTGTCGCCGCCCTCGCGTACGGCATCGCCGAGAGCGAGTCGCACGGCTGGACGTCCGCCACCGCGCTGCTGCCGATCGTCGGGGGCGCCGTCCTGCTCGGCGGATTCGTCGCCGTCGAGGCCAGGACCGCCCAGCCGCTGATGCCGCTGCGCCTGTTCCGTATCCGTTCGGTGTCCGCGGCCAACACCGTCCTGCTCGCGGCCGGGGCCGCGACCTTCGCCACCTGGTACTTCCTGTCGCTGTACATGCAGAATGTGCTGCACTACAGCCCGGTGCGGGCCGGTCTGTCCTTCCTGCCGCACACCGTCAGCATCATCGTCGGCTCCAAGCTGGCGCCCCGGCTGATGAGTTACGTGGACAGCCGGATCGTCGGCGCGGCGGGCGGGCTCATCTCGGCGGTGGGTCTGGCCTGGCAGAGCCGGCTCACCGTGGACGGGGCCTTCCTCACCTCGATCCTCGGGCCCGGCGTCCTCACCATGTTCGGCGCGGGCCTGATGATGACCCCCATCGCGGCGGCGGCCACCTCCGGTGTCGGCATGAGCGAACAGGGGCTCGTCTCCGGCCTCCTCAACACCTCCCGCCAGCTCGGCGGGGCACTCGGGCTCACGATCCTCGCGACCGCCGCCGCCAGCCGTATCTCCTCCCGCGGGCACGCGGGAGCGTCGGCGGCCCGCGCGCTGACCTCGGGTTACTCCCTGGCCTTCCTGATCAGCGCGGCCTTCCTGGTCGTGGGCACCGCGCTCACGGCGCTGTTGCCGAAGCCGACTCCGAAGATCGTTCCGGTGTC
Source organism: Streptomyces sp. NPDC008079 (assembly GCF_042957385.1). Lineage (NCBI taxonomy): Bacteria > Bacillati > Actinomycetota > Actinomycetes > Kitasatosporales > Streptomycetaceae > Streptomyces > Streptomyces sp. NPDC008079. Next base: position 43,799 of record NZ_JBIBIC010000008.1, on the reverse strand, counting down.
GTAGCCGTAGCCGTAGCCGTAGCCGGGCCTGTGGTCGGGGCCGCCGTCGCGTCGTCGCGGAGCAGCGCGAGCTTCTCCGCGGCGTCGGTGCCCTCGACCGGGAACGACGCCAGCATCCGTACGTCGTCCTCCGGTGTGAGCAGCACCTCGCAGCGCAGCCGGACCAGCCCGACCCGCGGGTGCAGCACGTTCTTGCGGTCCGCGCGGCGCACCGCGACCTCGTGCCGCTCCCACAGCGCGCGGAATTCGGCGCTGCTGTCGAGCAGATCCCGCACCAGGTCGGCGAGGCCCCGGTGCCCGGCGCGGCGGGAGTACGTCGAGCGGAGGTCACCGACGTGCGCCGCCGACATCCGCGGCCAGTCCTCCTCCGGCACCCGCGCGCGCCAGGCCGGATCGGTGAACCACTGCCAGAAGATGTTGTTCTCGCGGCCGGGGCCCGTGATGTCCCGGCCGGTGAGCGCGTCCTGGAGCGCGTTCGTCCACACCACCTCGCCGAGGTCGGTGTAGATGCACACCGGCACGTCCACCAGACGACTCGCGAGGCTGATCAGCCCCGGACGGATCCGGTTCCCGGCCAGGCGCGGCGGCGCCGACAGCCCGACGAGGTGGAACAGGTGGTCCCGCTCGTCCGGGTCGCAGCGCAGCGCACGCGCGAGCGCCGCCACGACGGACTCGGACGGCGCCGAGCCGCGCGCCTGCTCCAGCCGCGTGTAGTGATCCGTCGACACCCCCGCCAGCTGCGCCACCTCCTCGCGCCGCAGCCCCGGCGTCCGCCGCCGTACCCCCTCGGCCAGGCCGACGTCCGCGGGCCGCAGCGCCTCCCGCCTCCGGCGGAGGAAGTCGGCCAGCCCTGTCCTGTCGATCACCCTCCCATCCTCCGAGCCCGCCGCCCTTTTAGCCAGGGAGAACCTGTCCCTGGCTACCGCCCGCGGGCGGACGTCCTGTGCGGGAGGCCGCGGATGTAGGGGGCGAAGAGCAGGGACCAGTTGCCCACGGCGTGGTGGGCGCGCAGTGCCTGTTCGGCCTCTTCCCCCTCGGCGGGGAGGTCGGCGGGGAGGTCGGCGGGGACATCGGCCGGGAGGCCGGCTGCTGGGAGGTCCGCGGGCGCGTGGCCGTCCCATTCGGTGGCCGCGTCGAGCAGGTACAGCAGGTGTCCGGCCGCCGGGCCCGCGTCCCCGGCCTCCAAGGCGCTCGTGGTGAAGGCGCGCTGTTCGTCGCGCCACACCAGGTCCGAGCTGTCGACGGCCGACGCGACCAGCTCCGCCCAGTACGCCTCGTCGTGGGCGCCGGTGCGCTGCCGCATGTGCCGCGCGGCGAACCGCGCCATGGCTCCCGCGTCGTCGATCAGCGGGGAGAGCACCTGGTCGGAGGTGAAGTCGAAGCCGAACCAGAGGCGGCGGCCGTCGAGGACCAGCGATTCGATCCCGCCGACCACCTCGGTACGCCCGGCCAGCCCGGCCTCCGTATCCGCCGCCGCGCCCTCGACCGCCATGGTGGCCCCCTCATCGCTCGTTCCCGCTACCGCCGGAGTCTGTGAGGAGTTGTCTATCGCACGGCACTGACACCCGCGGGGGCGCCTTACGGCCGTCCGGCCGCTTCGAGCAGGCTCTTGAGCCGGGCCAGGTCGGCGGTGACGGACTCGGCGTCGCGCCGGAATTCGTCGTCGCTCGTCTCCGGCTGTCGCCGAAGCGTGAAGACGACCTCGCTGGCCGGGCCGTCCGCGATCACCCGGACCGGGTTGGAGACGGTCCGCCCGGAGGGCAACGTGACGTCGTGGTCGAGCACGCCCCACTCGTTGGCGGGCGAGAAGGCGACGGTCACCCGCCCCAAGGGGGCGGATCGCGCGACCCATTGACCGTCGATCTCCTCGATCGAGCCGCCCAGCCCGTGCGCCCACTCCGGCAGATTCGCCGGGTCCGAGGCGTAGTCGTAGACGTCCTTGACGGGACGGTCGATACGGATGCCGAGGTGCCGGGATTCCCTGCCTGCGCCCTTCCTGCTTGAGCCGTCCCTGCTTGAGCCGTCCTTGCCTGCGCCGCCCTTGCCTGCGCCGTCCCTGCCTGCGCTGTCCGTGCCGTTGCTGTTGTCCATGACCGCGACGCTACGGCCGACCGGCGCCGTTTTCTTGAACGAATCGGACATCGCGGGAATCCCGCGGCGCTCAGCGGAAGTAGTGGCCGTCCTTCAGGTCCGCGAGCAGGCCGGGGCGGGTCGGCCGCCAGTCGAGCAGATCGCGCGTGATCCGCGCGGAGGCGGGGCCGTCGACGGCCCAGAAGCGGCCGAGCCAGCCGACGTACTCCCCGGCCTGCTCGGCCGTGACGGAGACGGCGGGGACGCCGAGATGCGCGGCGAAGATCTCGGCGACCTCGCGGATCGGTACGCCCTCGTCGGCGACCGCGTGCAGCACGGAACCGGCGGGCGCGGATTCGAGCGCGAGGCGGAACAGCCGGGCGGCGTCGTCGCGGTGGACGGACGGCCAGCGGTTGGCGCCGTCGCCGACGTAGGCCGCGGCCCCCTTCTCGCGCGCGAAGCCGATCGCGACCGGCATGAACCCGTTGTCGCCGGTGCCGTGCGTGGCGGGCGGGAGGCGTACGACGCAGGAGCGGACGCCGTGGCCGGCGAGGGCCTGGACGTAGTGGGCGTTGCCGATCCGGCCGCCGGAGCCGCTGATCGGGGCGTCGGTGCTGTCAGTGGCGGTGGTGCCGTCACCGCCGTCGGTGCTATCGGTGTCGCCCTCCGTGCTCGCGGCCCGCGCGAGACCGTCGCGTTCGGTGGCGACGACGCCGGGCGCCAGCCCGAGCACGCCGAGGATGCCGGAGGCGATGACGAAGGGCTTGTCCGTACCGGTCAGGGCCTCGCCGAAGGTCTCGATCGCCGCGCGGTCGGCGTCGGTGGCACCGGCGAAGTCGCCCGCGAAGGCGATGTCGTGCTTGAACGCGAGGTGGACGACCCCGTCGGACGCTGCCGCGGCCTCCCGCAGCGTGCCGAGGTCGTCGAGCGACCCCGGCAGGACCTCGGCGCCCGCGGACCGCAGGGTCCGGGCGGCGGCATCGGAGCGGGCGAGCCCGACGACCGAGTGACCCGCGGTGATCAGCTCGGGTACGAGCCCGCGGCCGACCCAGCCCGACGCTCCTGTGACGAAAACGCGCATGGGGAACCTCCAGAAAGGGGCGCGCCCGTCCGGCGGATCCGTAGCGGGCGGCCTTGCGGTCACCCTCTATTCTTTGTACGGTCGTGCAAGAAAAGTCAAGCGGTGACGGCGGCCGGTGCGCGAGGGAGGATGGACGACGGCGGACCGCGACGAACAGGACGGACCGCGACGATCACGACGGACCGTGACGATCACGAACGACCGCGACGATCAACCGGAGGCAGCGATGGCGGGGCGCCCCGTCGACCACCAGCGGCGCGCGGAACTGCTCGACGCGGTGGTCGACTACACGGTCGAGCACGGCTTCTCCGAGGTGTCGTGGCGGCCGGTCGCCGCCGCCCTCGGGGTGTCGCCCACGACCCTCGTCCACCGCTTCGGCACCAAGGAGCAGATGCTCCAGGCCGTCCTCGGGCGCCTGCGCGAGCGCATCTTCCAGGCCACCAACGAGACGGCCGGACACCAGCCCGATCTGGCGACGTCCGTACGCGCCGTCTGGCGACGCGCCTCGGACCCGCGCCAAGGCGCCGAGTTCCGGCTCTTCTTCGCCGTCTACGGGCGGGCGCTCCAGGCGCCCGAGCAGTTCTCCGACTTCCTCGACCACGTCGTCACCGACTGGATGAACGCCCTGTGCGCCGCCCAAGGGCCCGACGTATCAACCGAGTCGGCAGTGCGTACGGCCACCCTCGTCATCGCCACCGTTCGCGGCCTGCTCCTCGACCTCCTCGCCACCGGCGACCGCGCCCGCGTCGACGACGCGGCCGAAGCGTTCCTCGCCTCGCTGGCGTGAGGGGTCAGAGCCAGCCGTTCTGGCGCGCGTGGCGTACGGCTTCGATGCGGTTACGGGTGCCGGTCTTGCCGATGGCCGCGGAGAGGTAATTGCGCACGGTGGACTCGGAGAGGAAGACGCGGGCCGCGATGTCGGCGACGGTGGAGCCGTCCGCGGCGGCGTTGAGCACGTCGCGCTCACGCGGGGTGAGCGGGCTGGGCCCCGCGCTGAGCGCGGCCGCGGCCAGCGCCGGGTCGATGACGCGCTCGCCGCGCAGGACACGGCGGATGGCGTGGGCCAGTTCCTCGACGGGCCCGTCCTTGACCAGGAATCCGGCCGCGCCCGCTTCCATGGCTCGCCGCAGATACCCCGGCCGGCCGAACGTGGTGAGGATGAGAACCTGGCACGACGGCAGCCGCTCGCGCAGCTCCGCCGCCGCGTCGAGCCCGCTGCGCCCCGGCAGTTCGATGTCCAGCAGCGCGATGTCCGGCCGCGCCTCCAGCGCCTCCGCCACGATCCGGTCCCCGGCCGCCACCTGCGCGACGACCTCTAGGTCGTCCTCCAGATTCAGCAACAACGCGAGCGCGCCCCGCATCATCCCCTGGTCCTCCGCGAGCAGCACCCGCGTCAGCGCCCCGTCCCGCCGGTCGCCGTGCTCGCCGCCCCGCTCCCCGCCCTGCCCTGTCTCCCCGTCGGTCATCCCCCCACCCTAGACAGCCCTCGCCCTAGGCAGCCGCCACCCTAGACAGCCCCCGCCCGCGCGGTCCGCCCGCCGTGTCCGGGACATGGCTCGCACGGCGACTATTGCCGCGAGTGGGCTGGTACTACTGGTACATGCATGAAGAGACCGCGCAGTCCGCGATCGACACGTTCATCTCCGCGTTCAACGCGTCGGACGACACCTATGTGACCGGGCTGCTCTCCCAGGCCCTGACCTCGGATGTCCTCTTCTGGGGGCCGTTGGGACGCAGCGAGGGGATCGAGGCGGTCGAGCGCTTCGTGCTGGACATCCGGCGCCATCCGGCGGGGGCCGGCACGATGGAGCGCTGCTCGGCGGTGGACATGCCAGATGAGTGGGCCCGGTACGAGTGGGTCTTCACCACTCCCGACGGAGGCCCCCGCCTGACGGGAACCGACGTCGTCCATCTGCGGCGGAGCCTCATCGACCAGGTCATCGTCTTCGCCGGAGAGATCAAGTAGGCCGATTCCCCCGCCGCCCCCGAGTTCCCCACGACGTGACCTCGGCGAGGACGTCGTGCCAGGGGAGGGCACCGGGATCGGCCGCCTCGCCGGAAGAAGCCGCCTCGCCGGAAGCCGCCTTGGCGGGGCGCCCGGACCAGAGCCGTACTCCCGACCGCGCCTCGGACGCGCGGACCGGCTCCCAGGAGCCCGCCGGGAACACTCCGGCGAGCTCGTGCACGGCGATGAAGCCGGCCACACCGCCCTCGGGGTCCGTGCGGTCCGGGCGCTCGGTGAGGGCTTGCCACAGGATGTACACGTTCGGCAGCCGCACCTCGGGCCGGAACCGGTACGTACGCGAGGCGTTCCCGCCTGATCGAGCCGATGCGCGGCAGCCGCACCCGGGCGAGCGGGACGACCTCGCGCGCAGATCCGATGATCTGAAAGAAAAGCCCTAGGTGTCCCGCCACGGGGTAGCGGTCGGGATGGGAGAAGGTGGCCTCGTCGGGCACGCGGTTCGCGGGAGGACGGTGCCGCACCTTTTCCGGTTGGGCCGCAGGCACGTCGTAGAGGAGTGAATTCGTATGACGGATGACGTCTTCGGGAGTTCCGAGGCATTGAGGGAACTGACGATCCACGACCGGCACGGGCAATTCATCGGCCGGGTCAGCCATGTGTACGTGGACGACTGGGACCGTCGGCCGCAGTGGGTGACGGTGAGGACCGGGATGCACGGCTTCGAGGAGACGTTCGTCCCCTTGGCAGGCGCCGAGCACGAGATCGGGCGCGACACGGGCGGCGGTGTGCTGCGGGTGGCGTACGACCTCGACACGATCAAGGCCGCGCCGCGCGAGGACGCCGAGCAGCACCTCGGACTCGACCAGGAGCAGGAGTTGTACGCCCACTACGGGCTCCTCCCGCCGGAGGGCCAGGCGTCCGGCGCCCCGGGCGTGGGCGCCGACCGCCCCACCGCCCCCCTCACCGGCCACGACGAGGGCATGGACGACATCCAGGAACTCTCCGACGACCCGACCCCCGCCCCCACCCGCTCCCGCCTCCGCAAGGCCACCCCCGCCGAAACCACCCCACCCGCATCCACCTCCTCCGAGCCCCCCACCCCCTCGGAGCCCCCCGTCTCCTCCGAGCCCCCCACCCCCTCGGAGCCCCCCGTCTCCTCCGAGCCCCCCACCCCCTCGGAGCCCCCCGTCTCCTCCGAGACCCCCACCCCGACAACCGAGGCGACCCCCTCCACCCCTCCGCCCCCTCCCGCCCCCGACGACAGGTCCTAGAGATCGACCCCGTTCTTCACCGCCGGCGGCGGCTACGCGTCCGGGGTCGGGGCGCGGGGTGGGCTGGACTGGGCGGGGGTTGTGGCGGCGGACTGACCGGAGGAAAAGCGGATAAAGGGGCTGCGGGGGGAATTCGTCCCGGAATCCGGCCCGCGGAAAGGGTGGCGGGAAAAGGCTGTACGTACCTCGGGGTTCGTGAACCCCGAGGTACGTATCGGAGCAGGTGGCGGCAGGTGCAGAAGGCGGGATTCCACTTAATTTTTTCCTGAAAGGATTGACGCGCTTCGTTAGATGGACACAGAATCCACTTCGCTCATAGGGGAGTTCGGGTGGAACGGGGTGGGGGCGGACTGTGAATATTCGTATGCGGCGCAGAGCGCGGAAGCTGGCGTGGCGGGGGGTCGCGGTGGGGGCGGCGGCCACGGTGGCGTGGGCGGGGCTGACGCCCCTGGACGCGACGGCGGACCCCGCGCCCGCACCGCAGACCGAGGCGCAGCGGGACCTGGACCAGGCGCAGGCGTCCGGGCAGCCGGTGGAGGTGGTGGGGGCGCGTACGGAGAACACGACGACGTACGCGAATCCCGACGGAATCACCATGCGGCTCGACCAGTTCACGGCCCCGATACGGGTCGCGCGGGCGGACGGCTCCTGGGCCGAGCCGGACGCGACACTGGCCAGGAAGGCCGACGGGAGCCTGGCTCCGAAGGCGGCCGTGGTGGACCTGGCCTTCTCCGGCGGCGGCACCGCCCCGTTGGTGACGATCGGGCGCAACGGCCGCACGCTGGCCTTCAGTTGGCCCGGCACGCTGCCCGCCCCGACGCTGGACGGCGAGAGCGCCGTGTACGCCGACGTGCTGCCGGGCGTGGACCTGCGCATGACGGCGACCACGCAGGGCTACCGCGAGGTGCTGGTGGTCAAGACGCCGACCGCGGCGGCCAATCCGGCGCTGAAGCGGATCGAGTTCGGGATGCGCGCCTCCGGCCTGGACGTCAGCGACACCGCGAGCGGCGGGCTGAGCGCGGTCGGCCCCGACGGGCAGGAGCTGTTCACGTCCTCGGCCGCCCAGATGTGGGACTCGCTCGGTACGGCGTCCGACCCGGTCGACAACCCGGCCGCGCCCACGGCGAAGACGGCGCCCACCACAAAGGCCGCGCCCAGCGCCAAGACCGCGCCCACCACAAAGACCGCGCCCAGCGCCGAGGCCCTCGCCCCCGAAGACGGCCCGGCCCCCGGCGCCACCACCGCCACCACCCCGCTGGACGTCACCGGCACCTCCGTCGCCGTCGTCCCCGACCCCCACCTCCTCGCGGCCAAGGACACCGCCGCGTACCCGCTGTACATCGACCCCGACGTGTCGCTCGCCTCGGGCGCCCCGCAGCGCACCCTCCTGCGCAGCGACGGCTACAGCAGCTACGGCTGGGGCAACGGCACCAACGGCGAGGGCGACGGCCACTGCGGCTCCTGGAACGGCTACTACTGCGGTCCCGGCTACACGCAGCGGCTCTACTTCCAGTTCACCCCCGGCGCCCTCAAGGGCAAGAAGGTCCTGAAGGCGACCTTCCGCGTCACCTCGCCCTGGGCGTTCCAGTGCGACGCGCGCTGGACGGACCTGGAGCGCACGAACAACTTCTCGTCGTCCACGACCTGGTCGTCACGCCCCAAGGAGCTCGACCTGATGGTCGACCGCTCCTTCTCGGCCGGCCGCGGCTCGACCTGCGACCCCAACTCCCCTGACGCGCCGATCGAATTCGCCGACAACCCGGACGAGACGAATGAGAATCTGACGCCCACGGTCGCGGACTTCGCCGCGGGCAAATTCGCCAAGCTCACCCTCGAACTGCGCGCGCACGACGAGTCCGACACCTCCGCGTGGAAGCGGTTCAAGAACAACGCGGCGCTGTCCGTCAACTACGTGGCCAACCCCGCGCTCCCGACGAAGATCGGTCTGGTCACGGGCAGCGGCGTGGTGTGCTCGACCAAGAGCGCCGACCCGTCGGTGATCTCCGACCCGACGCCCGCGCTGTCGTCGGTGCCGCAGACGGCGGCGGGCGGCGAGTCGGGCGCGCGGCTGCGTTCGGTCTTCAGCATGGACAAGTACACGGCGTCCAGCGCCACCTGGTCGAGCGCGTTCAGCGACATCGTGCGGCCCGCGACCGGATTCGTCGGCGACAACGTCTCACCCGGCGTCGCCACCGCACCGACCCTGACCGACGGCACGCTGTACCGGTACCGCACATGGACCCGTTCGTACTACGACAACCAGAGCAGCTATCTGGCGGGACCGTCCAACGGCTCGACCACCGGCTGGTGTTACTTCAAGGTCGACTCCACCGCCCCCAAGGCGCCGACGGTCACCTTCGCGCGAACCTACAGCGAGTGCCTGCCCAACACCTGTGTTCCGGCGGGCGGTCCCGGCGTGGAGGGCAAGGTCGTCTTCGGGCCCGCGTCCGGTGACACCAACACCGCCTACGAGTACAAGCTGTCCTCGTCCGACGCGTGGATCGCGCTCGCGGCCGGGGTCACCAGCGCGACGATCACCCCGCCCGCCTCCGGCACGTACCACCTGGACGTCCGCGCCAAGGACGTCGTCGGGCGGTGGGGAGCGGAGACGGTGAAGGACTTCCTGGTCGCGGCCGGTGCGGGTCCGGTCGGGCAGTGGAGCTTCGACGAGAGCGCCGGCCAGGCCGTCGACACCTCGACCACCGTGGCGGCGCAGCAGCACAACGCGACGCTGTCCGGCACCGGCGCGGTCCGCGACGCCAACGGCCGCCGCGGCGACCTGCCGGACGGCAACGGCGGCAGCACCCCGGACAAGGGCCTGCACCTGGACGGGACGTCGGGGTACGCCTCGACGGCGGGGCCCGTACTGGAGACCCGCTCGGCGTACACCGTCTCGGCGTGGGTGAAGCTGGACACCACCACGCCCAACGGCATCGTGCTCTCCCAGGACGGGGTGACGTACAGCCCGTTCATCCTCGCCTACGACCACGGCCTGGGCACCTGGTTCTTCGGGGTCAAGCAGCAGGACGCCAACACCGGCACCGCGTACTACGGAGTGGCGGCCAAGTCCCCGCCCAGGACCGGGGTGTGGACCCACCTGCTGGGCAGCTACGACCCGGCCACCTCGCAGAGCGCGCTGTACGTGAACGGCGTGCTCCAGGGCACCGCGACCACCACCGGCTCGTGGTCGGCGACCGGCGCCTTCCAGATCGGGCGGTACAAGTGGGGGACGTACCAGTACAACTTCCCCGGCAGCATCGATGAGGTGAAGGTCTGGCAGCGGACGCTGACCTCGCAGGAAGCCTCCGACGAGGCGCGGCTGCTCGGCACCGACGGCAAGGCCCAGGTCGAACTGACCGCGGCCTGGGACCCGTCGGGCGCCTCCGGCACCACCCTCGCCGACACCGCCTCCGGTTACGGCCGCACCCTGACCACCTCGGGCGGCGCCACCCTCGACGGCGACACCATCGCCCTCGACGGCGCCACCGGTTCGGTCTCCACGCCCGGCTCCGTCGTGGACGACACCGGCTCCTTCACGGTCACCACCCGCACCCAGCTCGACGCGGCGGCCCTGGTCACCCACCCCGTCGGCTACACCGAACAGATCGCGGGGCAGCGCTCGGCCGACGGCTCCTCGTGGGGCGTGTGGTTCAAGTACACCGGCACCACCACCACACTGGACGACGACGGCAACGTCATCACCGTCCCCCAGGGCCAGTGGCTCTTCGGCCGGGTCGCCACCGACGGCACCTTCACCGGCGCCGTCTCGCCCAACGACGACCCCAGCGGCGGCAGCGCCGACGGCACCGTCCAGGTCACCGGCGTCCTCGACGCCCAGTCCGGCACGGTCAGCCTCTACCTCGGCGACAACCTCCAGGACACCCAGCCCTTCACCGCCGTCCAGGGAGCGGGCGACTTCACCGGCGGCCGCGCCTACGTCGGCGCGACCTGGGGGCACTACCTGGCGGGCCAGATCGAGGACATCCGCGTCTGGTCGGGCGCGATGACCGACTCCGACCAGATCACGTCGGTCATCGACGGCTGACCCCGGTCGGACGGCGGCCCCGGCCGGTCAGCGCGCCGACACGGCGTGACCGGCCGGGGCCGCGTCCTCCTCCACCGGGAGGGCGGCCGTCAGGCGGAAGCCGCCGTCGGCGGCCGGGCCCGAGGTGAGGGAGCCGCCGGCGGCGGCGAGGCGTTCGGTCAGGCCGCGCAGGCCGGTACCGGTGCGGGTCCTGATGTCGCCGTCCTGACCGGACGGCGGCGGACAGGACCCGCGGCCGTTGTCGCTGATGGTCAGATGGGCCCGGCCGCGCCCGGTGGCGAGTTCGATACGGGTCAGCGTCGCGCCGCTGTGCCGGACGACGTTGGTGACGCCCTCGCGGACGACCCAGCCGAGCAGCGCCTCGGTCTGCGGGGGCAGGGGCGGGCCCGACTCCTGGACGACGACCTCGATGTCGGAGGCGGTCAGGACGGACCGGGCCCGGTCGAGTTCGGTGGACAGGCTGCCCTCGCGGTAGCCGGTGACGGCCTCGCGGATCTCGGTGAGCGCCTGGCGGCCGACCGCCTCGATGTCGGCGACCTGGGCGAGCGCCGCGTCGATGTCGCGCGGCGCGATCCGGCGCGCGGCCTCGGACTTCACCACGACCACCGACAGGGTGTGCCCGAGCAGGTCGTGCAGGTCGCGTGAGAACCGCATCCGCTCCTGGGCGACCGCGCTGCGCGCCAGTTCCTGCCGGGTCTCCCTGAGCTGGGCGACGGCGTAGGAGAGCGTGATGATCACCGAGACGACCAGGCCGGACAGGAAGGTGCCGTACGCCAGGCCCGCCGTGCCCCAGAAGCCCTGGCCGTGCGTGCTCGCGGTGACTCCGGCGGTCGCGCTCAGCGGCGTCAGCATCAGGCCGAGGCCGCGGCGGGTGGAGGCCACGGCCCCGACGCTCAGCGAGACCAGCGTGTACAGCAGCAGGAAATTCCCGCCGTAGGCGATGGCCAGCGTGGCCGTACAGACGGCCAGCGCACCCAGCAGACGGTACGGGACCGGCCCCCCGCGCCACCGCTCGTGGAAAGCCGAACGGACCGTGAACACGTACAGGAGGCAGAACAGCGCGAGGCCGCAGCCCGCGAGCCAGGGGGCGGGGACCTGGCCCTGGGCGATGTCGGTGCCGGGGCCGATGACCATCAGCAGCCAGGGGTAGAGCGCGTTGCCGTCGGGAGACTTGATGTGCTCGATCTCGCGGGCGAAGTCGTGCGGTGTGCCGCGCCGCCACCAGGCCCTGCCGCACGGCTTGTCCGTGCTCTCGGCCGGGTGGTCCGCCCCGCCGGCCGGGTGGCCCGCCCCGCCGGCCGGGCGGTCGGTCACGCCGTCGGCCATGCCGCTGTTCGCCGTCATGGCGGTCACCGTCCCCGTTCGGTACGCGCTGTACGTGTCCCGGCGGGAGGTCGCCTGCCGCGTCGTCGTCATGCGGTCCGCGCACCCCGCCGGTAGGAGAGGACGGCGTAACCGGCGAAGACGACCAGCCATCCGCCGAGCACGGCCACCGTACCCGCGCCGGGCGCGTGCCGGTCAAGCACGCTCCAGCCGAGCTGGCCGAAGCGCTGGGCGGGCGTCCACTGGGAGATCCGGGCGAGCCAGCGCGGGAAGGCGTCGACCGGAATCCACAGGCCGCCGACGATCGACAGGCCCATCATGCAGGCCATGCTCGTGACGCCGGTGGTCTGCGCGGTCAGCCCGTAGCCGTTGCCGAGGCCGAGCAGGGTGAAGGGGATCGTGCCCACCCACAGCAGCAGGGCGGTGGCGACCCACTGCCACGCGGCCAGGTGCACGCCGTTCACCAGCGCCCCGGCCAGCAGGACGGCGCAGATCGCGGGCAGGACGGTCACCCCGGCGGTCAGCGCCCGGCCGACCACCACACGGAACGGGCTGAGCGGGGTGACGCGGAGCTGCCGCAGCCAGCCCAGCCCCTTGTCCTCGGCGACGCCGGTCCCGATGCCCATCGACGCGCCGAGCGCGCCGTACGCCGCCATGCCGACCATGTAGTACCGCGCGTAGTCGATCTTGTCCTGGCCGTCGCCGCCGACCCCGAGGTTGGTGAAGAGCAGGTACATCAGCACGGGCATGGCGAAGCCCATGACGATGAAGCCGGGGTCGCGCAGGGCGCGCCGGACTTCGAGCTTCACGTACTCGGTCATCGGACGGCTTCCTTCTGGAGGGGGTGGGCGGGGGTGGAGCGCGGCGCCGGGGATTCGGCGGCCGGGGTCCCGGTCGCCGGGTGAGGTGCGGTCAGGGTCAGGAAGGCGTCCTCCAGGCTGGCCGGGACGACCTCCAGACGGCGGACGCGGTCGCTCGCCGCGAGGGCGACGACGGTGGCGTCGGAGTCGGAGGTACGCAGCAGGGCCCGGTCGCCGCGGATCTCGACGGCGGTCACACCGGGCAGCGTGCGCAGGCCCGCGGAGCCGGACCCGGCGAGGTCGAACGAGACGAGCGTGCCGCCGACGGCCTGTTTGATCTGCTCGCCGGTGCCGTCGGCGACGGTACGGCCCTGGTCGATCACCAGGATGCGGTCGGCGTGCTCGTCCGCCTCCTCCAGGTAGTGCGTGGAGAACAGCACGGTGTTGCCGCGCGCCGCGTAACCGCGCATCGACCGCCAGAACACCCGCCGCGCCTCCACGTCGAGGGCGGCCGTCGGCTCGTCCAGCACGATCAGCTCGGGGTTGCCCGCGACGGCCAGAGCGAAGCGGAGCCGTTGCGTCTGGCCGCCGGACAGCTTGTCCACGCGGCGGCCCGCCAGCTCCGTGATCCCGGCCAGCGACAGCGCCTCGGCGACGGGCATCGGCCGCGGATACGTGGCCGCCACGAACGTCACCAGTTCCTTGACGGTGGCGCGCGGGATCGGCCGCCCGTCCTGGAGCATCGCGCCGACCCGCCCGGCCCTGACCGCCTCCTGCGGCGGGCCGCCGAACAGCCGCACCTCGCCCGCGTCCGGCCGGTCCAGGCCGAGCAGCAGGCTGATGGTGGTCGACTTCCCTGCTCCGTTACGGCCGAGCAGTGCCATCGTGCCGCCGCGCGCGATCTCCAGGTCGATCCCGGCCACGGCCCTGACCGGTCCGAAGCTCTTGTGGACGGCGGTGAAGCGGACGGCGGGCGAGGTGTCGGACGGGGTGCTTGGCGAGCCGTCGGGCGGGGTGTCGGGCGGGGTGTCGGGCCGGGGCGTGGACGGGGTTTTCTCCATGGCCACGACGCTACGGAGGGGGGAGGGGTGGCGGGCAGAGGGGAATGTCCGCAGGGGGGCAGGACAAATGTCACGGGTGCGGTGCCCCGGCGGGCGGGGCGGCCGGGAATCCGCCGCGTCGACGGGCGGGGCGGGCCGGGAATCCCACTAGCTGACGATGTGTCAGCTCTTCTCACTTCCTGGGCTTTGCGTTATACAGGGGCCATCTCTAGAACATGTTCTAGCCAGCGCCCCGGAAGTACCCGTCACCGGAAGTACCCGTCACCGGAAGTAGCCGCCACCGGAAGTGCCCCGGAGGGACCATGCCCATCGACGTCGCCAAGGCCCTCGCGGCCGAGCCGCGCCGCACCGAAATCGCCTGGAACCACAAGGACGTTCTCCTCTACCACCTGGGGATCGGCGCCGGGCGCCCGGCCACCGACGCGGACGAACTGCGCTACACGCTGGAGAGCCGGCTGCACGTCCTGCCGAGCTTCGCCACCGTCGCGGGCGGCGGGCCCGGCTCGGTGGACGGCTCGATCGGCCCCGGCATCGACGTGGACCTCGCCGCCGTCCTGCACGGCGGCCAACGCCTCGTACTCCACCGGCCGTTGCCGGTGAGCGGCCGTGCCGTACGGACCGGATCGGTCGCCGCCGTCTACGACAAGGGCAAGGCCGCCGTCATCGTGCTGCGCTCCGAAGTGGCCGACCACGACGGGCCGTTGTGGTCCTCCGACAACGAGATCTTCGTCCGCGGCGAAGGCGGCTTCGGCGGCGAACGCGGTCCCTCCCGCCGCCCGGAACCGTCAACTCGCGCCCCCGACAAGGCCGTTGACGTACCCGTCCGCGAGGACCAGGCGCTGCTCTACCGGCTGTCGGGCGACTGGAACCCGCTGCACGCCGACCCCGAATTCGCCGCCACCGCCGGATTCGACCGCCCGATCCTGCACGGACTGTGCTCGTACGGCGCCACGCTCAAGGCCGTCACCGACACGCTGCTCGGCGGCGACGTCGCCCGGATCCGTTCGTACGCGACACGCTTCGCGGGCGTCGTCTACCCCGGCGAGACGCTGCGGGTACGGATGTGGGCGGACGGGGACGGCGGCGGCGCGGGCTCCGGCCGGATCGTGGCCGCGGTGTCGGCCGTGGAGCGGGACGAGGCGCCGGTCCTGGCGGACACCGTCATCGAGCACACCTGAGCCCGTGGGGCACACCGGGCCGCGCGCCCGGCGGCTCTCGGCTCAGCAGCTTTCGGCCCGGTCGTCGGCCGGGCCTCCGTAGCGACCACCGTCTTCGCACCATCCGAGGGGAGCCGTACCGTGCGCGCAGCCATCCAGCAGGAGACCGGCCAGGACAAGCTCGAAGTCGTCGACGACATCGAGACCGCGGGCTTCGGGCCCGGCAAGGTACGTATCCGCGTCAAGGCCACCGGACTGTGCCACTCCGACCTGTCCGCGATGAGCGGCGTCCTGCCGCAGCCCGCCCCCTTCGTGCCGGGCCACGAGGGCGCGGGCGAGGTCGCCGAGGTCGGCGAGGGCGTCACGTCCGTCACGGCGGGCGACCGCGTCCTGGTCTGCTGGCTGCCCGCGTGCGGCGAGTGCGCGTCCTGCAAGCGCGGCCAGACCGAGCTGTGCATCGCCGGATTCCTCAACGCGGGCACCGCCAACTACCGCCGCCCCGGCGCCGCTTCACCCGACGTCTTCGGTTTCGCCGGGACCGGCACCTTCGCCGAGGAGGTCGTGGTCGACGCCAGGTGCGCGGTGCCGATCCCCGACGACGTGCCGTACGAGATCGCCGCGCTGATCGGCTGCGGGGTCACCACCGGTATCGGCGCCGCCCTCAACACCGCCCAGGTGGAGGCGGGTTCGTCGGTCGCCGTGATCGGCTGCGGCGGCGTCGGGATCAGCGTCATCCAGGGCGCGCGGGCCTCGGGCGCCGCCGAGATCGTCGCCGTCGACCCGGTCGAGTCCCGCCGCGAGGCCGCCGTCCGCTTCGGCGCCACCGAGTCCGTCGACCCCGACGGCCTCGCCGACGCCAAGAACCGGCTCACCGCGGGCGAGGGCTTCGACTACGTCTTCGAGGTGGTCGGCAAGTCCGCGACCGCGCGTGCCGCGTACGACGCCACCCGGCGCGGCGGCACCCTGTGCATCGTCGGCGCGGGCGCCATGGACGACAACCTCCAGATCAACATGTTCGAGCTGTTCTTCGACGAGAAGCGCATCCTGCCGTCCCTCTACGGCGGCGGCGATGTCCTGCGCTCCTACGACCGCGTCATCCGGCTCTGGCGCGCCGGGCGCATCGACCTCGAAGGGCTGATCACGCACCGCGTGCGCCTGGAGGACATCAACGAGGCGATCGACCAGATGCGGACGGGCGTCGCGCTGCGTACGAGCATCACGATCTGATGGGGGATCAGCCAATGCCGAACGGTGAACTCCCGCTCGCCGGGCGGACCGCCGTCGTCACCGGGGCCGGGCGCGGACTCGGGCGCGCCGAAGCGCTCGAACTCGCCCGGCTCGGGGCGCACGTCGTCGTCAACGACTTCGGCCAGCCCGGCCGTGACGGCTCCGGCGCCTCCTCCGCCACCCCGGCGCAGGAGGTCGTCGCCGAGATCGCCGCCGCCGGCGGCAGCGCCGTCGCCCACCACGGCGATGTCGCCGACCACGAACAGGCGTCGGAACTCATCCAGTTGGCCGTCGAGCACAACGGGCAGCTCGACATCCTCGTCAACAACGCCGGGATTCTCCGCGACCGCATGGTCTTCTCCATGACCGAGGACGAGTGGGACTCCGTCATCCGGGTGCACCTCAAGGGCCACTTCAACACCATTCGGTTCGCCGCCGCGCATTGGCGCTCGCGCGCCAAGTCCTCCGGGGCTCCGGTCTTCGGGCGCATCGTCAACACCGCGTCCGAGGCGTTTCTCGCCGGGTCGGCCGGACAGCCGAATTACGCCGCCGCCAAGGGGGGCATCGTCGGGCTCACGACGTCCACGGCGGAGGCGCTTCGGCGGTACGGGGTCACCGCCAACGCCATTTGTCCGCGGGCGCGGACGCGGATGACTCTTGATGTGTTCGGCTCTGCCGAGCCCGGGGGGCTCGATCCGCTGGCCCCCGAGCATGTCGCTCCGCTGGTCGGGTACCTTGCCGGGCCCGCTGCCGCGGGGGTGTCCGGGCAGGTTTTCGTGGTGCACGGGGGGATGGTGGCCGTTCTGCAACGGCCGGTGGTGGCGGCGCGGTTCGAGACGGCGAAGTCGGTGTTTTCGTATGGGGAGCTTGAGGGGGTGTTGACGCCGTATTTCGAAGGGGGGGAGCGGGGGTCTTTCGCTGCCGTTGAGGTGTTGGGGCTGCGCCGCTCGTAGTTTTTCTTTGCCCGCCCGCCCGCCCACCCGTGCGGGTGTTTTCTTCGTCTGCGGGTGCCGCTTGTGCCTGGTCGGTGCCGGGCCGGGGTACCTCCTCGAAATCCGTCTCTCCTGGTCCTGTGTATCCGGTGCCGTTCTTGTCGACGTATTTCTGCGGGGGCACCCCGGCCCGTCCCCTTCCGGTACGTCGGCGTCCGCCTGTCCGGTGGGGGTGGCCGGAGGGGGGTGGGTGGGCTGAGGTGCGGGGGCGGCCGACGGTCCGCTGCGGTGCCGGGGCGGGGGTGGGTGGGGGTGAGGGCGTCGGCGTCCGGCCGCCGGTGGGGTGGGTGGGGGGTCGGCTCGGGTGCGGGGGCGTTCGACGGGCCGCTGTGGTGCTGGTTGCTGCTGGTTGCTGTCGGTAGGGGGCTGGGGGGTCAGGCGGGGGAATCGGTGGGGGGGTCTTCGAGGGTGTGGGAGTTGGTGAGGGTGAGGGCGCCGCCGGCGGCGATGAGGCCGACGAGGAGGGAGAGGAGGGCGTAGGTGACGCGTTCGCCGCGGAAGAAGGAGGCGACGAGGTCGCTGCTCCAGGTGCCGGGCGGGAGTTGGGTGGTGACGAGGGCGGCGATGAGGGTGCCGACCATGGCGGTGCCGACGCTGGAGCCGACTTCTTGGGCGGTGTCGTTGAGGGCGGCGCCGATGGAGGTGCGGTTGCTGGGCATGGCGTCGACGAGGGCGACGGCGCAGATCGTCATGACGGTGCGCAGTCCGATGGTCATGATCACCATGCAGACGGCGATGGCGGCGTAGCCGTGGTCGACGCCCCAGGAGAGACCGGCGAGCGCGCCAGCCAGGCAGGCAGCGCCGACGAGGCAGGCGATGCGGTGGCCGAAGCGGCGGGCGAGCCATTCGGACAAGGGGGTCGCGGCGAGCATGGTCACGATGATCGGCAGGTTGGCGAGTCCGGCGCGTACCGGGCTCCAGCCGTAGGCGTACTGGAAGTGGAGGATCAGCCCGAACATCACGCTGGCCATCGCGATGGACGTGCCGATCTGGGCGATGGCGGCGCCGCGGACGGTGCCGTTGGAGAAGAGGCTGAGGTCCAGCATGGGCGCCGGGGTGCCGCGCTCGTGGCGGACGAAGGCGATCGCGGCCACGACGGCGCCCGCGATCGACGCGAGAGTGATCGCGGAGAGCCAGCCGTGCTCGACGCCGCTGGTCAGGGAGTAGCAGGCGAGCCCGATGGCGGCGACGCTCAGGACGGCGCCCGGCAGGTCGAGCTTGTCGTGGGTCAGGTCCTCCGGCCGGTCGGCCGGGACGCCGAGCCGGACGCCGACGCACGCGATGACGGCGATGGGGGCGTTGACGACCAGCAGCCATTCCCAGCGCACATGCGCCAGCGCGGTGCCGCCGAGCAGCGGTCCGAGGACGAAGCCGGACATGCCCACGACGATCATCACCGTCATCGCGCGCATGCGCAGGGCCTTGTCGTCGAACAGCCGGAAGACCAGTGAGTTCGTGATCGGCGCCATCGCCGCGGCGGCGACGCCGAGCGCGGCCCGCAGGGCGATGAGTTGGCCCGCCGTGGTGACGAGGACGACGCACAGGCTCAGCGAGCCGAACACGGCGAGTCCGACCAGCAGCACCCGGCGGCGCCCGAGCCGGTCGGCCATCGACCCCGCCGTGAGCAGCAGGCCGCCGAAGGTCAACGAGTACGCCCCGGTGACCCACTGAAGCGCGGTCGTCCCGCTGCCGAGGTCGCGGCCGATCGTCGGCAGCGCGATCGACAGCAGCGTGTTGTCGACCATCTCGACGAAGAAGGCCAGGCAGAGGGCGGCCAGCGGAATCCACGCCGCGCTCAGGGACGGGTAGGTATGTGACGTTTTCTCAAGCGTGGGAGTGGTCATGACAGTCCTCCAATCGAACGTCATTCGGTTATCGAACAACGTACGATCCGCTACGATAGAACAACGTTCGATACGACGCAAGATCGCGATGGGGATGTGAGCCATGGCACGCCTGCAAGACCGCTCGACCCAGGGACGCCGACGGGCTTCTCACTCGATGGAGTCCGTCCTCACGGAGGCCGTGGCCCTCCTGGACGAGGCCGGGGCGCCCGGCCTGACATTCCGCGCCCTCGCGCAGCGCCTCGGCGGCGGCGTCGCCAGCATCTACTGGTACGTCGAGAGCAAGGACGAACTACTCGACCGCGCCACCGACCACGCGATGGGCGCGATCCTCGCCGACGTCGAGGCCCTTCCGCGGAGCGACGACCCGATCGACGACCTTCGCGCCATGGCCCTGCGCCTCTTCGACGCGATCGTCCGCCGGCCCTGGCTCGGCGCCTACTTCATGCGCAACACCGACGTGCAGGCCAACTCCCTGCTCGTCTACGAGAAGCTCGGCGAACAGACCCTCCGCCTCGACCTCACGGCCCGGCAGCGCTTCCACGCCGTCTCCGCGATCGTCGGCGTCGTCGTCGGCTCCGCCGTCGACCTCGGCCAGGAACCTCCGCCGGAAGTCCTCAACGGCGCCGTCAACCGCGACGAATTCCTCGGCCGCTTCGCCAAGACCTGGCGCGAACTCGACCCCGCCGACTTCCCCTTCGTCCACGAAATCGTCGACGAATTCGACGGCCACGACGACATCGACCAATTCCGCGCCGCCCTAGACCTCACCCTGACCGGCCTCCGCCTCCAAGCCAAAGCCAAAGCCTAAGTCGGCCCCGCCCCCGAGCATCGAGGACGGCTCCCATAAGCCTGCGGCCCCCCACCCCCGGCCGCCGACCGCCCCCGTACCGGAGCCCCCCCACCCCCGTCCCGGCAGCACAGCGGACCGCCAGACGCCCCCGTACCGGAGCCCACCCACCCCCGCCCCGGCACCACAGTGGACCGACGGCCGCCCCCGCACCTCAGCCCACCCACCCCCCTCCGCAACCCCCACCGGACAGGCGGACGCCGACGTACCCGGAGGGGACGGGCCGGGGTGCCCCCGCAGAAATACGTCAACAGGAACGGCACCGGATACGCAGGACCAGGTGAGACGGATTTCGAGGAGGTACCCCGGACCGGCACCGACCAGGCACAAGCGGCACCCGCAGACGAAGAAAACACCCGCACGGGTGGGCGGGCGGGAAAGAAAAACCCGCTAATCGTCCGAAGGACGCCGATGCTTCCCCTGAGGCTGAGCCTCCCCCTCCTCAGAGGAAGAAGCAGGCCCCCGGTGGCGCCCCGAGCTGTCCCCGGACCCCCCGTGGTCGTGAGAGGAACGCGCGTCGGACGACATCTTCTTGAATCTCCCCGAAATCCCCGTGGAACAACGAACCGGCCTACGCCGAAAGCGCGCGAACAAACTCGACCCGGACTGCGGCGAAGCCGCCCCGCGGTGGTCACGCGGAGTGCCCGGATGCGCGGCTTCGGGTGAGTCTACTGGCGGGGTCGACGTCACGGTCATGGGGGTCACCCCGCCTTGGCGGCAGCCAGCGGCGCCTGCTGAAGCGGCAGCACCCGCCAGGGCAGCCGCGTCGGCGCGGGCAGAGCCGCACCGGAAGAGCCGAGGCCGGCGGAAGAACCGAGGCCACCGGAAGAACCGAGGCCACCGGAAGAGCCGCGGCCGGCGGAAGAACCAGGCCCGGGCAGAGCGGCGGGCACCGCACCCCGCCCACGCCGAGACCCCGAAGCCCCGGCCGCAGGCCGCACCCGTGGCGCCTCGTACGGCGCCACCCCGCAAGGCCACTCCGGCACCGAACACGGCAGCCGCAGCAAATCGTCGGCCCCCCAGTACCCCGTCGCCCCCAGCCACCCCGGAGGGGACGCCCGCCAGTGCAGCCGCCGCTCACCCGGCCGCCACAGCGCCAGTGACTCCGCCCCGCCCGGCGCCTCCGCGCGGAGCGCGACCACCGCCGCCTCAGGCATCAGGATCTGCCCCGGCTGCGCGGCGACCGGCGTGAGCAGGATGCCCGGCACCTGGAGCGCGTCGGGGAAACGTACCGGCCGACGGCTGCCGAGGACGCCCCAGCCGAGCCGCGCCTCCCCGGTGGCGTCGCTGCGCAGGAGCAGCAGCCCGCTGTCGGGTTCCGCGAGGACGAGCCGGTCGTCGCTGTCCTCGGTGATCTGGAGGAGCGGGCTGGCCTCGCCGAGTCGCAGGTCGACGGCGACGGCCTTGGTGCGGCCGGCGAGCGTACGGTCGACGGCGAGCAGCCGCCCCGTACGGTCGAGCCAGACGCCGCCGGTGCAGCGGCCGGGCACGCGCATGACGGCGACGGGCCCGTCCTTCCCGGCGCCGTACACCTGCCAGACGGTCGTGACCCCGTCCCCCTCAGCAGAGTCCCCCTCGCCGGAACCCCCATCGGCGGACCCCCCCTCGCCAGAGCCCCCACCAGCGGAGCCCCTCTCGCCGGAACCCCCCTCGTACACGAGCGCGAAAGCAGCCCCGCCCAAGGGGCACGGGGGAAGAAGCGTTACTGCATCCCCGCCGAGCGACCCGATCGGCACCTCCCCGGTACCGGCCCCCGCCGGATACAGCAGCGCCAGGTCGTGGCGGTCGGCGACCCGTCGCCGGATCAGGACGCGGCCGTCGGGCAGCGGTACGACCTGTGTCCCGGCCTCCTCCGGCTGGGCGCCGGGCAGCGGCACCGCGTACGGCTCGGGCCCGAGCGTCCACCGCTCGGGGAACCAGCCGCTGACGCCGCCCCCGCCGTACTCGTCCACGTCCCCGTCCCCCTCCGGCGCGGGTACGCGAGCCTCGGCGAGGCAGGCCGCGTACGACCCGTCCGCGGCGATCGTGAAGCCCGACCGGCGCAGTACGCGGACGGCCGGGGGGATCTCCATGGCACGGGCACTGGCATCTGTACTGGCGCTCATATGACTCACCCACCTCCGGCACAGGACCGTAGTTTTCCTTTTTCCGGACGATCAACGCGACTCGGTGCGGTTCACACGTAAGAGTGCGGGTTTTCCCGTTCTGCTCCGCGCGAAGGGGCAGATGTGCTCCGCCCGGCGAGCGGTCGCGCTCCCCGCGGACCTCGGATGCGCCCCGCGCGCCCTTGACTCACGGGTGCCGAACGGGTGCCGAACGGGTGCCGAACGGGTGCCGCACGGTTGACGGACCGGCCCGCGCACCCGTCGTGGCACCCCCCGGCGCCCGCGGTCACGGCGTACGGCATCCGGCGGACACGGGCGGCCAGGTAACCTTCCTACCGTGCCCACACTGTCCGACGTCATCGCCGCGCTCGACGCCCTCTGGCCCCCGGAGCTGGCCGAGGCGTGGGACGCCGTCGGCCTGGTCTGCGGCGAGCCCGAGGCCGAGGTCGGACGCGTGCTGTTCGCCGTCGACCCGGTGCGGGAAGTCGTCGACGAGGCGGTACGGATCGGCGCGGACCTGCTGGTCACGCACCACCCGCTCTATCTGCGCGGTACGACGACGGTGGCGCCGACCGGCCCGGCCGGTTTCAAGGGCCGCGCCGTCCACGACCTGATCAGGAACGGGGTCGCGCTGCACGTCGCGCACACCAACGCCGACCGCGCCGACCCCGGCGTCTCGGACGCCCTGGCCGCCGCGCTCGGCCTGCGGATCACCGGCCCGCTCGTACCCGACCCCACCGACCCCGCGGGCCGCCGCGGCCTCGGCCGGATCGGCGAGACCGCCGCACCGCTGACGCTGGCCGAATTCGCGCAGCGGGCGGCGCGAGGGCTGCCGCGTACCGCCACCGGGCTGCGGATCGCCGGCGACCCGCAGGCCACGGTCCGTACGGTCGCGGTCTGCGGCGGCTCGGGCGACAGCCTCTTCGCCGAGGTCCGCGCGGCGGGCGTCGACGCGTACGTCACCGCCGACCTGCGCCACCACCCGGTCTCCGAGGCGCGCGAGTCCGGCCCGCCCGCGCTGGTCGACGCCGCGCACTGGGCCACCGAGTGGCCGTGGTGCGAGCAGGCCGCCGCGCAGCTCGACGAGATCTCCGACCGGCACGGCTGGGCGCTGCGCACCCATGTCTCGTACGCGGTCACCGACCCGTGGACAGCGCACGCTGTCGCCCCGGAGCGCTCGGACACCCCGGAATTCCGGGGCGGCCGGGAACTCCCGCAATCCACTTCCCGCCCTTCCAGCCGCACAGGAGCCCCCCGCTGAACGCCGAGCCCGCCGACCAGATCCGACTTCTCGAAGTCCAGGCCCTCGATTCGCGTATCGCGCAACTCGACCACAAGCGCAAGACCCTGCCCGAGCACGCCGAGCTGGAGCGGCTCGGCGCCGACCTCGCGCAGCTCCGTGACCTGCTGGTCGCCGCGCAGACCGAGGAGAGCGACACCGCGCGCGAGCAGACCAAGGCCGAGCAGGACGTCGACCAGGTACGCCAGCGCTCCGCCCGCGACCAGCAGCGTCTGGACTCCGGCGCGGTCACCTCGCCGAAGGACCTGGAGAACCTCCAGCGCGAGATCACCTCGCTCGCCAAGCGGCAGGGCGACCTGGAGGACGTCGTGCTGGACGTCATGGAGCGCCGCGAGGGCGCCCAGGAGCGCGCCACGGAACTGGCCGCGCGCGTCGAGTCCGTCCAGGCCAAGGTCGCCGAGGCCGAGGCCCGCAAGTCCGCCGCCATCGAAAGCATCGACGCGGAGGGCTTCACGGCGGCCAAGGAGCGCGAGGTCATCGCCGGGACCGTGCCCGACGACCTGATCAAGCTGTACGACAAGCTCCGCGGGCAGCAGGGCGGCGTCGGCGCGGCGCGGCTCTACCAGAAGCGCTGCGAGGGCTGCCGCCTCGAACTCAACATCACCGAGCTGAACGAGGTCAGGGCCGCGCCCGCCAACACCGTCGTACGGTGCGAGAACTGCCGCCGGATTTTGGTGCGTACGGCTGAGTCCGGCCTGTAGTGGCGTTGGTTCACGAGGGTGCGGCGCCCGACATGGCGGCGCCCACCACCTTCGTCCTGCTGCGGCACGGCGAGACCGCGCTGACGGGGGAGAAGCGGTTCTCCGGGAGCGGCGGAAGCGATCCGTCGCTGTCGGCCGCCGGGCGGCGCCAGGCCGAACGGGCCGCGGCGGCGCTGGCCGTACGCGCCGAAGGGCCGGTGCGCGCCGAGGAGTCGGTGCGCGCCGAGGGGCGACTGAGTGAAGGCCACGGCATCGAGGCCGTCGTCAGCTCGCCGCTCGCCCGCTGCCGGGAGACCGCCCGGATCGCCGCCGACCGCCTCGGCCTGGACGTCCACCTCGAAGAGGGCCTGCGCGAAACGGACTTCGGGGCCTGGGACGGCCTCACCTTCGCCGAGGTACGGGACCGGCAGCCCGCCGAACTCACCGCCTGGCTCGGCTCACCCGACGTCCCGCCGCCCGGCGGCGAGAGCTTCACCGACGTCGCCGCCCGCGTCGCCGCGGCCCGCGACGCGCTGCTGACCGCCCACCGCGGCCGTACCGTCCTGCTCGTCAGCCACGTCACCCCGATCAAGACGCTCGCGCGCCTCGCCCTGGACGCGCCGCCCGAAGCGCTCTTCCGCATGTACCTCGCCCCGGCGTCGCTCTCGGAGGTGGCGTACTACGCGGACGGCAACGCGTCGCTGCGTTCGCTGAACGAGACGGCCCACCTGCGGTGAACGGGCCTTTCCCGTACGGGCCTTCTCCGTGCGGGCCTTTCCCGTACGGGCTTTCTCCGTACGGCTGTTGAGGGCGTCAGCCCCGCAGCGCCGCCGCCTCGCGCGCCAGGCTCTCCACGAGATCCCACCGCCGGGACCGCACCGCGTCGCCCGGCACCATCCACGTACCGCCGACGCACCCCACGTTCGGCAGCGCCAGGTACTCGGGCGCGCGGGCCGCGTCGATGCCGCCCGTCGGACAGAAGCGGGCCCGGGGGAGCGGTGAGGCCAGGGAGCGGAGGTACGCGACGCCGCCCGCCGCCTCGGCGGGGAAGAACTTCATGTCGGTGACGCCGCGTTCGAGCAGCCCGAGCGCTTCCGAGGCGGTCGAGACGCCCGGCAGGAACGGCACGCCCGCGCCGCGCATCGCGTCGAGGAGGCGGTCCGTCCAGCCGGGGCTGACCAGGAAACGGGCCCCCGCGCCCACGGCCGCGTCCGTCAGCTCGGGCGTCAGCACCGTGCCCGCGCCGACCACCGCGCCGGGGACGCCGTCCGCGACGGCCCGGATCGCGTCCAGCGCGGCGGGCGTCCGCAGCGTGATCTCGATCGCGGGCAGCCCGCCCGCCACCAGCGCCCGCGCCAGCGGTACGGCGTCCGCCGCGTCCTCCAGGACGACCACAGGGATGACGGGGGCGAGGTCGAGCACGGAAGTCATGCCCGTCATCCTGCCTGGCGGGCGCCAGCGTGCGCAACGGCCGTTGCGCAGAGTGCAACGAGGGTCTTGCTCCGTACCGTCGCGCCGCGCGCCTCAGTGGATCTCGCGCACCAGGACGTCGAGCCGTCCCGTACCCGGCTGCTCCTCCACCGTGAAACCCAGCTTCCGCAGCGTTCGCGCGAGGCCCTTGGGGTCCTTCGGCCGGGCGCCGGACTCCAGCAGGGCGCGGACCAGACGGCCCTTGGTGGCCTTGTTGAAGTGGCTGACGACCGTCCGCTTCTCGACCCCGCCGACCATCGTCACCTGGAGCACCCGGACCGTCGCCGTACGCCCGGCGACCCCCCCGGCCGGCTTCCAGGCGCCCGCGTACGACGACGAGCGCAGGTCGAGCACCAGGCCGTCGCCCGCCTCGGCCGGCAGGACATCGGCCATCTGCCGCCGCCAGTACGCCGCCAGGCCGCCGACGCCGGGCAGCTTCACGCCCATCGAGCAGCGGTAGGAGGGGATGCGGTCGCCGAGCCGTACCGCGCCCCACAGCCCGGAGAACACCAGCAGCGACTCCTCGGCGCGGCGGCGCGCCGCCCGTCCGAGCGTCGCCAGGCCCAGCGCGTCGTACAGCACTCCGGTGTACAGCTCCGCCGCGGGCATCGCGGGCGCCGTCCGCAGCGCCGCGTTCTTGGCGACCTCGCCGCGCAGGCCGGGGCTGAGCCCCAGCACCTCCGCCGCCTTCTCCTCGTCGCCCGAGCACAGCTCCACCAGCTCGTCGAGGACCGTCGCCCGCGCCTCGTTCAGCCCCGGCAGCGACAGCGAGTCCAGCGCGACCGCGGCCCCCGTCCCTCCGGTGGCCTTCCCCTCGGACGGCGGCAACAGGACGAGCACGGCATCTCCTTCATACGGTTCTTGCGGTTCGTACGGTCCAGGCGGTCGCACGGTGCGCGGGGTCGTACGGCTCGCGCTCGGGCCGCCCGCGCCTGGTCGGGGGGCCCGCACCAGAGTAGGACCTGGGCGGGCCGCCCACGGGACCTGTCCGCCCGCGCCCGGCCGGACGGCCCCGGCGGGCGGCCGTACGCTCGTCGCGGACCCCGCGGTGCTCTTCGCCCCCGCGCAGCCACTACCATGGTCCACACGGCAGACGAGCCGAGCGGACGGCCGCGTGGAGCCCTTTCGGGGGCTTCCCGAGGAACGTCCGGGCTCCACAGGGCAGGGTGGTGGCTAACGGCCACCCGGGGTGACCCGCGGGACAGTGCCACAGAAAACAGACCGCCGGGGATCTCGGTCCCCGGTAAGGGTGAAACGGTGGTGTAAGAGACCACCAGCGTCCAGGGTGACCTGGACGGCTAGGTAAACCCCACCCGGAGCAAGGTCAAGAGGGCGTCGTAGCGATACGGCACCCGCGCGGACGTTCGAGGGCTGCCCGCCCGAGTCCGCGGGTAGACCGCACGAGGCCGGTGGCAACGCCGGCCCTAGATGGATGGCCGTCTCCCGGCCGGCCGCGAGGCCGCCCGGCGACAGAACCCGGCGTACAGCTCGACTCGTCTGCCGCCACCGCCCCCTTGGGCTCGCCCGGGGCGCGAGCACGGTCGGGTGAGCCGCGTCGTGCATCGTTGATGCACTCCTGGGTGCCGCGAGGGCTCTTGCCGGGACGCGGTCCTGGACCGCAGGTGGGGGCGTGCGGGTCCACCGGGAGGGGCTGATCGCGCGGCCCGTACACCGTGTGAGTCATGGTGAACAAAGAGTCGCTTTACCTGCTCTTTATGTTTTTATTGGCTAATTGTCCGTAATGTCTGAAATCAACCGTTGGCGGATGATCGGACTTTGCCGTGATGACCAGCCCCAACTCCAGCCACGCTTCTTCCGAGGGTGCGTCCGGTGCGGGCGGCCGGGTCGGTGCCGTGCTGACGGAGATGATTCCGCAGCAGCCGCCCAGCGCGCTGAGCGCGCCGTCGGGGGCGGGGTCGGACGACACGCTCGGCATCATCGTCGTCGACGAGCGGCTGACCGTGCTGGAGGCCGATCTGGCCGGGACCTGGCTCGACGGGGTGGTCGACGGATCGGGCGCGCGGGCGACCGACCTCTTCCCGACCGAGGACGCGGCGGCGATCGCCGCCCGGGTGGAGCGGGTGCTGGCCACCGGCCGCCCGCTGCTGGCGCGGGTCCAGCGCATGATCCGGCCGGACGGAACGCCCGCGGTGGTGTCGCTTTCGGTCCTCCCGGCGGCTCCGGGCCGGGTGGTGATCAGCCTGATCGACGTCAGCGCCCAGCTCGACGTCTTCGCCGCCTCCTCGACCCTGGGCACCTCCCTGGAGATCGAAACGACGGCGCGCCAGCTCGCCGAAGGGCTGCTGCCCTGGGGCGACGCCGTCACGGTGTCGCTGGCGCAGTGCCTGTGGAGCGGGGACCTGCCCGATCGGACCGAGCCGCGGTGCCGCGCCGCGTACGCCCGGGCGGGGAACCGGCCGTGGCCGCGCGGCTTCCTCCGCCTGGGCGAGCGCCTGCCGGACCTGCCCGCCCACCCCGCCTCCGACACCACCGGTCACCCCGGCGTCACCGTGCTGCCCGACCGCGCCGCCATCGAGCGGGCCCTGGGCGACGACCCGGACCTGATACAGGCCCTGGTGCCGGACCACGGCCCGCTCGCGGTGGCCTTCGCGCCGCTGACCGTCCCCGACGCCGACCGGCGGCAGCGCGTACTCGGCACGGTCGCGGTCTGGCGGCGTGAGGACAACCCCCGCGGGGCCTTCGACGGCGACGACCAGCTCGCCGTCCAGGAACTGGCCTTCCGCGCCGCGATGAATCTGGAGCACGGGCGCCGTCATCAGCGCGAGCACCGGCAGGTCCTGGCGCTCCAGCGCAGGCTGCGCCCGCCGCACTCGCCGAGCCGGGCGATGCACACCGCGGGCGCCTACCGGCCCGCCGCACCCGACAGCGCCGGCCTCGGCGGCGACTGGATGGACGTCATCGGCCTGTCGGGCGGCCGGATCGCGCTGGTGATCGGCGACGCCGTCGGACACGGCCTGGCAGCCGCCGCCGTCATGGGCACACTGCGCCAGGCCGCCCAGACCCTGGCCGCCGCCGACCACCCGCCGGTCGAGGTGATGACCCACCTGGACACCCTCGTGGGGAGCCTGCACGCGACCGCCGAGACCGACGGCGAACTGGGCGCCGCGGCGGCGGCGCTGGGCACGACCTGCTGCTACGCCGTGTACGACCCGGCCGCCCGGCGGCTCACCGTGGTCAGCGCCGGGCACCTGCCGCCGGTGCTGGTCCACCCGGACGGGGCCGCGGAACTGCTCGCCCCGCCGCTGCACCCGCCGCTGGGCACGGCCCGCGAGGAACCGTACGAGGCCCTGGAGGTCACCGCCGAGCCGGGCGCCCTGATCGGGCTCTACACCGACGGCCTCGTGGAGCACCCGGGCCGCGACCTCGACGACGGGATGACCGCCCTGCTGGAGGCACTGTCCTGGCACTACGCGACCGGCGACCTGAGCGCCGTCGTCGGCCCGGTCGTCGACCACGTCACCGGGCCGCCGCCGCAGCACGACGACCTCACGCTGCTCCTGGCGCGTATGGACGGCCTGCCCGCGGCCGACATGCCCGCACTCCGCCTGCCCGCGGGCGATCTCACGGCGGTCGCCCGCGCACGGGCGTGGACCGGCGCCCGCACCGCCGAGTGGGGCATCGCCGACCCCCACGGCCGCAGCGCCCTGGTGGTGTCCGAACTCGTCACCAACGCCCTGCGGTTCGGCACCGGCGACCCGGTGACCCTCCGGCTGCTGCACCTGTCCGACCGTCTGATCTGCGAGGTCACCGGCCCCTCGCACGGCAGGCCGCGGGCCGCCCGCCCCGCAGTGTCCGAGACCAGCGGACGCGGGCTCCTCGTCGTCCAGCACACGAGTGCCGCGTGGGGGACGCGGCTCGGGGAGACCGCGGGGGAGCGCACGGTGTGGGCACAACTGGCCGTCACAGGAAGGCAGTTGTGACCAGGGCCTACTGTCGGCGGCGGGTGGGCGTGATCCGCACTGACGGTCGGCGGCGGGCAGTTGCGCCCCGGGCTGAACGCTGGCGGCGGGCAGTTTCGCCCCGGACTGAACGCTGGCGGCGAGTAGGTGTCCCCCGGACTGACCGTCGGCGGCGGGCAGTTGGGCGCGGACCGGCCCTGTGATCCGCGCGTCCCGTACGGCGGGCTAGAGCCACACTCCGTCCATCGCGGTGGCCGTCAGCCCCGGCGCCGCTCCGTACAGCACGGTCCGGGCTCCGGCGGGTACGCCCGCGCTGAGGGCGCGGTCGAGGACGTCGAATACGGCGGCGCCGCCACGGTTGCCGGTGACGATGCTGCTCCAGGAGTGGTCCAGCAGGTGGTCGGGCCAGGGCCCCGGGACGTCGGGCCAGGAGCTCGGGACGCTCTCCTGGATGAGTTCCAGGACGCGGGTGCCGCCCGGGTGGGCCACCAGCAGGTCCGGGTGCCAGTCCGGGTCGGTGTGACGGCCGCGCACCCACTCCCACATCGGCGGGAGCGTCGACTGCACCCACTTGGGCCCCGAGCGGTCCATCTCGTAGTGCACCCCGTCGGCGCGGGTGTGCAGCCGGTGGATGTCGGCGGTGCCGGGCACCGTGCGGTGCCACGCGGCGTCCAGCCGCAGGAACGCGCCCTGGTCCGGCCGGCCGCGGACGACGGCGGCGACCGCGGTGTCGGCGAACAGCAGCCGCATCAGCAGCGAGTCGATGCCGGTGTCGTCGGGCTGGTAGGTGGTGCTCAGCGCCTCCGCGATGACGATCAGCACCGTCGCGCCGGGGTCGGCGGCCAGCAGTTTCGAAGCGGTGGCCAGCGACCGGGTACCGGCGATGCAGGCCCACTGCGAGAACGGCAGCAGCAGCACGTCCTCGCGCAGCCCGAGCCGGTTGAACAAGGCGATGTCCAGGCCCGGCAGGGCGGGGGTGGTCGAGTTGCTGGTGACCACGTAATCCACCTGGTCAGGGGTGACTCCCGCGGTCTCCAGCGCCTGGCGGGCCGCCCGCTCCGCGCAGTCCTGGACCGTCCCCCACACCGACGCGGTGCGCTCCTCGACGGTCTGCGGCACCGGCGGGCCGGCCTCTGCCGTCTTGCCGGTCTCGCCCGTCTCGCCCGTCCCGCCCGCCGCTGAGGCCGCGGGCCCGGGGAAGCCGCTGCGGCTCGGCGCCGTGATCGCCTCCAGGGGCTGCATCCACCGCCGCTCCCCGATCCCGGTGTTCTTGGCCATCCCGTCCGCGCGCTTCAGCCAACTCGCCCCCGGGTGACGGCCGTTGACCTCGGCGAGGATCTCCTCGGTAGTGATGGTGTACGGCCCCGGCACCACGGCGGGAGGCCACATGTACACGCTCATCCCGCACCCCCTTCCCGGCGCCCGGACGGCGCCGTATCACCGTATTGTCCCTCTCCCCGAAACGGAAGTCCGGATTCCACATTGACCGTTTCGACCTCTATGTCGAGGAATTCGCCGATCTGACCGGTCAACTCGGCCGGATCCAGCGGCCCGTGCGGACCGGCTGTTTCCGTGGGTGCGGGGATATGTCTAGAACAAGGGGAGTTGGCCGGGAAAGTCGGGGATGGTGTAGCCGTCCAGGGTGCGTTGGGCGGCGGTGGGGGCGGCGGGGGATTTGGAGCCGGGGCAGGAGACGAGGGTGGCGGTGCGGGGGCCGGGGGGTGGGTCGTGGCGGGCGATGCGGCCCGCCACGACGGCGATCTCTCGGCCGCACTGGGGGCAGCGGCGGCGGGGGGATGACATGGGGACAGTCTGGTGGGCCGTGGCCCGGGGGCGCGGGAGGCGGCCCGGTCGACGTGTCGCGGATTAGCCCGCGAGGGCGGGGTCGGTGGCCGCGTCCTCCGGTGCGGCGGCGGGGGACGAGCGGGGCGCGGTGGGCTCGGGGAGGGACCGGAACAGCAGCCAGCTCAGGGCGGGCATGACGATGAGCGGGGCGAGAGCGGTACGCAGCGAGGTGGCGTCGGCGACCGCGCCGATGACGGGGGTGGCGAGGCCGCCGATGCTGACGGTGAGCCCGAGCGTGATGCCGCTGGCGGTGCCGACACGGGTGGGGAGGTAGTCCTGGCCGAGGGTGACCTGGAGGGAGAAGGGAACGTAGAGCCCGATCGAGGTGAGGGCGACGAAGAGGTAGAGGGCCGGCCCCGGGACGAGGACGACGCCCGCGACGGACGGGATCGAGACCAGATACGACCAGCGGGTGACGGTGACGCGGTCGTAGCGGCCGGCCAGCGAGCCGCCGAGGACGGAGCCGATCGCGCCGCCGATGTAGAGGACGAACAGCGCGGCGGTGCCCGCCACTTCACTGCCGCCCATGCGCTGCTTGGCGTACAGCGAGATGAAGGTGCTCAGGCCGATGAAGACGATCGAGCGGAAGACCACGGCCACGGAGAGCTTCACGAAGGACGCCCTGTCGTCGCGCCCGACGGCGACGGCGGCCGAGGTCCCGGTGGAGCGCCGCCGTTCCAGCTCGCGCAGCACCGGCAGGCACAGCACGCTGCCGACGAGCGCGGGCAGCACCAGCAGCGGGGTGAGGCGCAGGCCGCCCGTCGCGACGACGGCGGCGACCATGAGCGGGGCCAGCGCGAAGCCGATGTTGCCGCCCACCGAGAACCACCCCATCGCGCTGTGGCTGCCCCCGCTCGCGAGGCGGGCGACGCGCGCGGACTCCGGGTGGTACGCGGCCACGCCGACGCCGGAGACCGCGACGAAGACGAGCGTGAGCGCGTACGAGCCGCTGACGCCGCTGAGCGCGATGCCCGCACCGCCGAGGACGGTGCTCACCGGCAGCAGCCACGGCATCGCCCACCGGTCGGTGAGCAGGCCGAACAGCGGCTGGGCCACGGAGGACAGGACGGACGCGGCGAGCACGATGCCCGAGGCGGCGGCGTAGCTGTAGGCGCGTTCGGCGACGAAGTAGGGGACGAGGGCCGCGACGGCGCCCTGGTAGATGTCGACGCAGGCATGCCCGAAGGACAGCAGCGTGATCGAGGTGTTTTTCGGCACGTCACCCATGGTCTTCAGGCGGTGGTATGTCGGGCTTCCGATAAACTGCCAACCAATGACGAAAATCCGCCATGAGCCGGTCGCGCCGACCCGTACCGAGCGGCTGGCCCCCGGCGCGGAGATCGACCCGCACCGGCACGACGACCACCAGATCGTCTACGCCGGACGCGGAGTGCTGGCCATCACCACGAGCGCGGGCTCCTGGGTCGCCCCGGCCACCCGCGCCATCTGGGTCCCCGCCGGTACGGTCCACGCCCACCAGGCCCACGGCGAACTCGAACTCCACCTGGTCGGCCTCCCGGAGAACGAGAACCCGCTCGGCCTCGACACCCCGACCGTCCTGGCCGTCGCCCCGCTGCTGCGTGAACTGCTCCTCGCCCACACCCGCACCCTCGACGACGGCAGCCCCGAACGGGCCCGCCTGCGCGCGGTGTTGCTCGACGAACTGCGCGCCTCACCGCAGCAGCCGCTCCACCTGCCCTGGCCGGCCGCGCCCCAACTCCGGTCCCTGTGCGCGATCCTGCGCGCCGACCCGGCCGACGACCGTACGCTGACCGCCCTCGGCCGCCAGGTCGGCGCCAGCGACCGTACGCTGTCCCGGCTCTTCAAGAGCGACCTCGGCATGACCTTCCCGCAGTGGCGCACCCAACTCCGCCTCCACCACGCCCTGGTGCTGCTCGCCGAGAACACCCCGGTCACCGCCGTGGCCCACCGGTGCGGCTGGTCGTCCGCCAGCGCCTTCATCGACGTCTTCCGCCGCACCTTCGGCCATACGCCGGGCGCGCACCAGTCGCGGGACCAGGCCGGATAGCTCCTGCGCGGACGGTCAGGGACCGGCCGTCGCCAGGCGCAGCGTCTCCTCGACGGCCGCCGGAATGTCCTCGACGGGGAAGAGGACGTGCCGCACGGTGCGGTCGGGGGCGAGGACGAGGATGAGCCGTTTGAGGCGGAGCCGCCCGGCCCCGCGGAAGGTCGGCAGTCGCAGGGCGGCGGCCAGACGCTGCTGGGCGTCGGAGAGCAGCGGGTACGGGACGGCTTCGGCGGTGGCGAAGGCCGCCTGTTCGTAGGGGAGTTGGGTGCTGACGCCGTGGACGGCGACGTCGGCGCGGCGGAAGTCGGCGTAGGCGTCGCGGAAGAGCCGGTTCTCCAGTGTGCAGCCGGGCGCGCCGGGGATCGGGTCCTCGCCCCAGTCGACGCCGGTGCCGGGGTAGGTGAACAGAACGGTGGCGGCGGCGTCCGGGGCGACGACGGGGCGCTCGGCGCCGTCGCTCGCGGGCAGTCGGAGATCCGCGGGCAGCCGCGCGCCCGTACCCGTACCCGTATCGGTACCGCCGCCCGCCAGGGCGTGCACGCGTGCGTGCTCCGCCCCGTCCGGCGGCGCGGTCGCCGTGGTCGTCCCGTCGCCGAGGACCCAGCGGTCGCCCCAGTCCTGCATCGCTACCAGCAGCGGGAGCAGGGCGAGCCCTGAGTCGGTGAGCAGGTATTCGTAGCGGACCGGGCGGCGCTGGTAGAGGCTGCGCCGCAGGACGCCGCGGGCGACGAGCGCGCCGAGCCGTTCGGTGAGCACCTTGCGGGAGAGGCCGAGTTCGGAGGCCAGGGCGTCGAACCGCACGTGGCCGCGCGCGATTTCGCGCAGCACGAGCACGTTCCACCAGTCGGCCATCACCACGGCGGCCTGGGCGATCCCGCAGTCCTCGTCGGCGTTGTGCATCCTCATCCGCACAGAGTACATTCACTTTCTGAACTCACTTTGTTCTCGCTCGGAACTTAGTCGTCGCCGTCCGTGTCATCGTCATCCGCGCCGTCGCCGTCCGCGTCGTCGTCATCCGCGTCGTTGTCGTCCGCACCGCACGTGAGGAGCACCACCGCCATGGCCGCCAGGACCACCATCACCCGCGTCGTCGCCCGCGAGATCATCGACAGCCGGGGCCATCCGACGGTCGAGGTCGACGTCGAGCTGGCCGACGGTTCCACCGGTCGCGCGGCCATACCCTCCGGAGCCTCGACCGGCGCCCGCGAGGCGGTGGAACTGCGCGACGAGGACCCGGCCCGCTTCCACGGCAAGGGAGTTCGGCGGGCCGTCGACGCCGTCAACGAGTCGATCGTGGACGTCGTCGTCGGCCTGGAGGCGGAGGACCAGGCCGCCGTCGACGCGGCGCTGATCGAGCTGGACGGCACGCCCGACAAGTCCCGGCTCGGCGCGAACGCGATCCTCGGCGTCTCCCTGGCCACCGCCAAGGCCGCCGCGCACGCGCACCGGCTGCCGCTCTACCGCTACGTCGGCGGCGTGGACGCCCGGCTGCTGCCGGTGCCGATGATGAACATCGTCAACGGCGGCGCGCACGCCGACAATCCGCTGGACTTCCAGGAGTTCATGATCGCGCCGATCGGCGCGGCCACCTTCGCCGAGGCCGTACGCATCGGCTCCGAGGTCTTCCACACCCTGCGCGGCGACCTGCTGGCCGCGGGGCACAGCACCGCGGTCGGCGACGAGGGCGGCTTCGCCCCCGACCTGCGGACCGCCGAAGAGGCGCTGGACTTCGTCGTACGCGCCGTCGAGCGCAGCGGGTACAAGGCCGGCACGGACATCACCGTCGTCATGGACCCCGCCGCGTCGGAGTTCTTCCGCGACGGGGTCTACGACTACACCGGCGAGGGCGTACGCCGCAGCGTCGAGCAACACGCCGATTACCTGGCCCAGTTGGTGGCGAACTACCCCGTGGCGTCCATCGAGGACCCGATGGCCGAGGACGACCGCGACGGCTGGCGGCTGCTCATGGCGCGCCTCGGCGACCGCTGCCAGCTCACCGGCGACGACGTCTTCTGCACCAACGAGACGCTGCTGCGCGAGGGAATCCGCGACGGCGTCGCCAACTCCGTTCTGGTGAAGGTCAATCAGATCGGCACGCTCACTGAGACGTTGGCGACCGTCGGCACCGCGCACCGCGCGGGCTACACCGTCGTGATGTCGCACCGCTCCGGCGAGACCGAGGACACCACCATCGCCGACCTGGCCGTAGCGACCGGCTGCGGTCAGATCAAGACGGGTTCGCTGTCGCGCTCCGACCGCACCGCCAAGTACAACCAGCTCATCCGGATCGAGGAGGAGCTGGGGACGCAGGCGCGGTACGCGGGCCGCGAGGCGCTCGGGCTGCGCCGCTAGCGGCACGCCGGGCCCGGGGGTGTGGCCGGGGGGTCGAGCGGGTCCAGGGAACGGTTTTCGTGGGGCGCCCGGCGAATGCGAGGCGAAAGGGCTGGATGCCGCCGCATGTGATAATCGTTAACGGTGTCTGGCCTCGCATGAGCGGACGCCTGATCTCCTCGCACCACCGGATTCCAGCGCGCCGCTGGATCTCCACCGCACCACCGGGACCGCCGCCGTGCCATCGACCCGCATCGACCCGCAGGGAAGGACGATCACCCAGTGGGAAACGACGAGCTTCCCCCGGGACAGCGCAAGGTCAGGGGCTGGCCCGTCTCGCACTACGGACCCGTGCCCAGATTCCGGGCGGACCGGTGGAGCCTGAAGGTGTTCGGCGCCACCGCCGCCGGCGGCGAACACACGTGGACCCTTGAGGAGTTCAGCGCGCTGCCGCGCGCCACGGTCGCCGCCGACCTGCACTGCGCGTCCGGGACGACCTCGACCGGCCACGAGTGGTTCGGCGTCACCGCCCGCACCCTGCTGGACCTGGCGCCCCCGGCGCCGCACGCCACCCACGTCATGGCCTGGGCGGAGTACGGCTACAGCGCCAATCTCCGGCTCGCCGACTTCACCGCCGACGGCACCCTGCTGGCCACCCACCACAACGGTGACCAGCTCACCGCGGAACACGGCTTCCCCGTACGCCTGGTCGTACCGCATCTGTACAGCTGGAAGGGGCCCAAGTGGCTCCGTGCCATCGAGTACATGACGACGGACCGGCGCGGCTTCTGGGAGGAGCGCGGCCACCACAACCTCGCGGACCCCTGGAAGGAGCAGCGCTACACCCACCAGGAGGAGGACGGCGACGGCCCGGCGGTGTGACGACCGGCCTGACGCGTCCCCCGAGCCCCGTGCGCGGAGGTCAGCGGCCCAACTCGGCGGCCCTGGCCGCGCGCAGGGCGAAGACGTGTTCGCGGCGGTCGGCCATCTGACGCAGCGCCTCGCGCCGGTCGCGCCGTGAGAGGCGGTCGAGGTAGAGGCGGCCGTCCAGGTGGTCGGTCTCGTGCTGGAGGCAGCGCCCGAACTGGCCGTTGCCCGCGATGACGACCGGCTCGCCGTACTGGTCGAAGCCGCGCGCCACGGCGTGGTCCGTGCGCGGCACGTCCACCGTCGCGCCCGGCACCGACAGACAGCCCTCGGCGTCGTCGACGAGCCGCCGGTCGGCAGGCGCGGGTTCGTCGAGCACGGGATTGACCAGGTGCCCGGTGTGGTGGACGCCGTCGTCGTCCCAGCAGTCGTACACGAACAGCCGCAGGCCGACGCCCACTTGATTGGCCGCCAGGCCCGCGCCGTCGGCGACGTGCATGGTGAGCACCATGTCCTCGATCAGCTCGGCCAGTTCCGTGGTCCCGAATTCGGTCACCTCGCGGCAGGGGCGGTGCAGGATGTCGTCGCCGGTGACGGTGATGGCGCGCACGACGGCGCGCTCGGACACGTCGAAGGGGCGGGAGACCAAGGGGCTCACTCTCCTCGGAGCGGTGGCGTCGGCCAGAAGCTTGCAAAGCTCTTTGCAAAGTAGCAGGCTTTGCAAAGTGACAGAAGAAGAAGCGGAGACCGGAACGTCGGCGGACAGCGGTCTGCCCGACCACGACGTACGCCGCGACCTGCTCGGCCTGCTCGCCGAGGTCGGTACGGTCACGGCCACACAGGCGGCCGGGCGGCTCGGCTACAGCTCCGGCCTGTGCTCGTTCCATCTGCGGCAACTCGCGCGCTACGGCTACATCGAGGAGGCCCCGCACAGCGGTGGCCGCGCCCGGCCGTGGCGGATCCGGCAGGCGGGGGAGCCGGAGAAGGGGGAGGGTCCTGCGACGGAATTCGGGGAGCTGGCCCGCGGGTTGGAGGACGAGAGCTACCGGCGCTGGCAGACCCAGCGCGACAGCGCTCCCGCCCCGTGGCGGCAGGACGAGGCGTTCAGCGCGGTCGCGTATCTGACCCCGGAGGAGATGGCCGCCGTGGCCGACGCGATCCGGCAGACCCTCGCCCGCTACCGCGACCGGGAGCCGAATCCGGCGGCCCGCCCCGCCGCGGCCCGTCCGGTCGCGGTCGTCGCACGGCTCTTCCCGCTGCTGCCCGACGAGGGCTAGGGCCTGAGGTCGCAGGGTGTCGATGCGGGTGTACGGGGGCCGGCGCGGGAGAACCGGCGCCGGTCACAGGGCGTTGCGCGCGCCCCAGCGTCCGCGGCGCCTTCTTGTGCGGGCCGCCGAGGTGGCCCAGCAGCACGAGCGCCGGCTGTTCTGAGCGGGAAAGCGGCGGCCGGAGCGGGCCATTGACCTCACCCATGGCGACGTCTCGTTCACGGACGCCTTTTGACGTCGTCCGCGCGGTGAACCGCACAGAAGACAGGCGGTGTTGCGCTCGGGAAGCGTCCGGGCGATCCCGGCGCCTGCGGTGACGTCCACGCGGGCCGTCCACGCCGTGAGGAGGACAGGGAGCACCCCGTCAGAACCGGCCTTCACGGGTTCCACCTCCTCGCCTGGTGTGACGGTCCTGCGGACGCTACCAACGGCGCATCGCCCGCCCAACCGGTTTTACGGCCAAGCCCGCCCCGGCTCCGGCGCGTCGGTGCGGCGGAACGGTTGGATAGGCTCCCCGCATGGACGCCCGCGTGGAGATCGTCCGGGAGATCAGTCCGGAGACCGGTCAGGAACTCGTCGACGCCTTCGCCCGGCTGCTGCCGCAGCTGTCCGCGACGGCGCGGCCCCTCGACGCCGCGGCGATCGACCGGCTGGTGGCGTGCGACGCCCACACGCTGCTCGTCGCCCGGACAGTGGACCTGACGTCCCGCCCCGACCGCGCCGCCGCGAACCGGCTGTACGAGCGGCTGGGCTTCCGGGCCCGCGAGTCGACGGTCTACCGCTTCCCGATCGACTAGCCGGGCCCCGGGCCCTTCTGTCCCACGGCGAGCGGGCTCAACGGCGAGCGGCCCCCGCGGTGAGCGACACCGCACCGCGCGGCCCCACACCGCGCGGCCTTACGGCGGCGGTCCGACCATGAGCGGGGGGCGCCGTCACACCAGACTGCGGTCATTTGCCTAAAGGCTTTAGGTATGTGCATGATGGACTTAGGTAACGAGGAGGACGGCTGTGGTGCGCGTAGGACTGACACGGGAGCGTTTGGTGCGGGCGGGGGCGGAGCTGGCCGACGAGGTCGGGTTCGACGCGGTGACCGTCTCCGAGCTGGCCAGGCGGTTCGACGTGAAGGTCGCGAGCCTGTATTCGCACGTGCGGAATTCGCACGATCTCCAGACCGGGATCGCGCAGCTCGCACTGGCGGAAATGGCCGATCGCGGTGCCGCCGCCCTGGCGGGCCGGGCCGGGAAGGACGCGCTCGCCGGGCTGGCGAACGTGTACCGCGACTACGCCCGGGAGCACCCCGGACGGTACGCGGCGGCCCAGTTCCGCCTCGATCCGCAGGCCGCCGCCGCGAGCGCGGGCGGGCGGCACGCGGAGATGACACGGGCGATCCTGCGCGGCTACGACCTCGACGAGCCGGACCAGACGCACGCGGTGCGGCTGCTCGGGAGCGTGTTCAACGGCTACGTCGGCCTGGAGATGGGCGGCGGGTTCAGCCACAGCGCGCCCGACACCCAGGACACCTGGGAACGCGTCATCGACGCCCTCGACGCCCTGTTGAAGAACTGGCCGGAAAAAGACGGAAGTTGAAAAGCAATGCCTACCGAGAACGACGCACGAACCGAGCACGGCGACTGGACCACGACTCTGTTCACCACGTCCGAGGGCGCGGAACTGGTGCGCGGCGCGCTGGAGTTGGAGCCCACCGGACACGGCGTACTGCCGCACCGGCTGCCCGCGCGGGCCCGCGCCCAGTGCGCCGACGCCCAGCTCGCCATGGCCGAGTCCCAACCCTCCGGCGTACGGCTGGTGTTCCGCACCCGCGCCACCACCGTGGAGCTGGACACGCTGCCCACCAAGCGCGTGTACGCGGGCGCGCCGCCGCGCCCCGACGGCCTCTACGACCTGCTGGTCGACGGCCGCCCCGCGGGCCAGGGCAGCGTGGCCGGCGGCCACACCCTGACCGTCGACATGAGCACCGGAACCGCCGAGCACAAGCCCGGCGACCCCGGCACCCTCCGCTTCGCCGAACTGCCCGACGCGGACAAGGACATCGAGATCTGGCTGCCGCACAACGAGACGACCGAGATCGTCGCGCTGCGCACCGACGCGCCCGTCGGACCGGTCCCCGACCGGGGCCGTAAGGTCTGGCTGCACCACGGCAGTTCGATCAGCCACGGCTCCGACGCGGCGAGCCCCACCACCACATGGCCCGCTCTCGCGGCCTCCCTCGGCGGTGTGGAGCTGATCAATCTGGGCCTGGGCGGGAGCGCGCTGCTCGACCCGTTCACGGCCCGCGCCCTGCGCGACACGCCCGCCGACCTGGTGAGCGTGAAGATCGGCATCAATATCGTCAACGCCGACCTGATGCGGCTGCGCGCCTTCGGCCCCGCGGTGCACGGCTTCCTCGACACCATCCGCGAGGGCCACCCGGACACCCCGCTGCTGGTCGTCTCGCCGATCCTGAGCCCGATCCACGAGAACACCCCGGGCCCCGCCGCCTTCGACCTCGAAGCGCTCAGCACCGGAAAGCTGCGGTTCCGCGCCACCGGCGACCCGGCGGAGCTGGCGGCGGGCAAGCTGACCCTGACCGTCATCCGCGCGGAACTGGAGCGGATCGTCGCCGAGCGCGCGGCCACCGACCCGCACCTGTACTACCTCGACGGCCGCGAACTCTACGGCGAGGCGGACTACGCCGAACTGCCGCTGCCCGACGAGCTGCACCCGGACGCCGCCACCCACCGGCGTATCGGCGAACGCTTCGCCGAGCGGGCCTTCGCGGAGAGCGGCGCCTTCGCCGCGAGCCGGTAGCAGTACCCCTGAACAGGGCGGATGTGCGTCCGGGACCCCTCCCGGCGCAGGTGGTGACAATGGGCGACGGTCACCGCCCACGCCCGACGAAGGGGACCGAGAGGGACCACCCGCCCCAGGCCGCACCGGACCCCGAGCCCCGGCACGTATCCGAACAGGACGGCGTGTCGAAGCCGCCGCCGGGACCGCTGCCGGGGCCCCCGCTGCGACCGCCGCCGGGGCCCCCGCCGGGTTATCTGCCGGGGCAGCGTCCGGGCCCCGTTGACGGGAACGAGGACGGCGGCGCGGGCCAGGCCATCGCCGGAGCCGTCAGGGGCGCGGGCGACGGCGGGCGCTCGCGCGACCCGCTGGCCGTCGCCCTCGCCAACGCCTCACTCCTCAGCGCCGGTTACCTGCTCCTCGGCCGCCGGGGCCCGGTCCTTCGGCAGCGGGTGATCGCGCTCGCCGTCCTCCTGCCGATGCTGCTGGTCGCGGGGCTGCTGCGGCTCGACGCCTCGCGGACCGAGGGGAAGGTGGCCGCCGCGCGCCGGAGCGGCGACTGTGCCCAGGCGTTGAGCGCCCAGGACGGTCTTTGGTTCGGCCCCCGTGTGGCCGACGCGCCGCTGACCGCGAGCGGCGACCGTACGGTACGGGCCTGCCACCGGCTCGGCGTGGCGCAGCACGAGCTGACCACCGGACTGAGCGGTGACACCCACGCGTTGACGGCGGGCTTCGACGGCCTGGCCGCCGTACTCGCGGATCTGCCGGGCCACGAGAAGATGGTCGACACCGTGCTGAACGGCTTCCTCGGCCGACTGCCCACCAAGGTGCCCTGCGACACCGTCACGGTCACCGACTGGCTCCGCCAACACAGGCCAGGCCACGGCTACTTGGGCCGGGCGGCGGCCGTCGTCCCGAAGACCGCGCCCGCCGCGCTCGTCGGCTGCGGTGACGACCTCATGGAGGCCAAGGAGTGGGCGAAGGCCCGCGACCGCTACCAGCAGCAGCTCGACCAGTACCCCGGCGACCGGCTCGCCGCCAAGGCCCGCAGCGGCGTCAAGCAGGCCACCTTGACCATCGAGCTGGACAACGTCCGTACGCTGCTGGGCACTTCGACCGACACCGAGCCCGACTACTGCTCGAAACCGGCGAAGTACAGCGCCGCCGCCCCCTACCGCAAGGGCACCCACCACGCGCTGTTCTACGGCGACGACGAGTACACCCGCGAACTGCCCGGCTCCTGGTCGGCCGACGACGTCACCAAGGCGGTACTCGTGGTCTGCGTCGGCGACAAGGACTACGGCACGACGGTCACAACCTGCCCATACGAGAACAAGCTGCTGCCCGACTTCCCCCGCGAGGTGAAATTCCGCAAGATCGCGATCCCGGTGAAGGTGTTCGAACTGCGCACCGGCAAGCTCGTGTCGAGCCGTACCGTGCAGATCGGCGGCGGGAGTTGCCCCGGCTCCCTGTCGTACACCACCTACGGCACCATCGACACCGGGCCGCCGTCCGAGGTGTACGTCACGCCGTCCACGTCCGACATCCGGTCCGCGTTCAGACCGCTGCGCTGTACGCGGACTGGTCGTGGAATCGCCCGCGAGTGCGTCGCGGCGCTGCCGATGGACACGGGCCGCGATCCCGACGATCCCGAGGTGGCCGCGCTCATCGGTGAACTCAGCCTCCGGGAAGTGGACTTCTGGATCTGGTGGGCGAGCCACCAGGTCCGCGGGTCCCGGCAGCCGGGCGGGCGGCGCGACGACGAACCGGCAGACCGGGCGTAGGCGTACCGGGGCTGGTCGACCGGTCCTGGTCAACCGGACTGGTCAACCGGGCCTAGACGTCGGCCAGTACGCGCTCCAGGGCCGCACGCCCGGCGACTCCCCAGGTGGGCTTTCCGCCGGGCAGGCCCTTCTCGGCCGCCTGTCCGACGCTGATGAGACCGAGCGTGGCCCGGACCGCGTAGCCGCGGGCGCGGCGGATCGCGGCCGGGTCCGTACGGCCGTAGGCGGCGAAGAAGCGGGGCGCCGCGCCCGCGGGCAGGAGCAGCCAGGCGGCGGCGAGGTCGTTCGCCGCGTCGCCCGCGCACAGCTCGCCGAAGTCGATCACGCCCGCGAGGGTGCCGTCCGTGACGACGACGTTCGCGGGGTGGAGGTCGCCGTGCAGCCACGTTGGCGGGGCGGTGCTCTCGGGAGCGGCGACGGCGTCCGCCCACACCCGCCGGGCGCCGTCGGCCAGGCGCGCGTCGAGGCCGCCTTCGGCGAGGGCGGCCACGCCGTGGTCGAACCCGTCGGCCAAGGACTTCAGCGGGACACCGCGGTCCGGGTTGGCCGGTGCGTCGACGGGTGCCTCCCGGTGCAGCGCCGTGAGGAACCCCGCGAGCGCGTCGGCCGCGTGCTCGCCCCGGCCGATCGGCGTGAGGTCCGCCGGGCTCCCCGGCACCCACCTCGTGACGGCCCACGGCCGCGGGAAGCGCGCGGACGGCTCACCGTCGCGTACCGGCGTCGGAACCGGCAGCGGCAGGCGCGGCGCCAGCAGCGGGAGCCACCGCCGCTCCTTCGCCAGCAGCGCCGGTGCGCGCGGCGTACGCGGCAG
The DNA here is from genome assembly GCF_042957385.1 of Streptomyces sp. NPDC008079. Lineage (NCBI taxonomy): Bacteria > Bacillati > Actinomycetota > Actinomycetes > Kitasatosporales > Streptomycetaceae > Streptomyces > Streptomyces sp. NPDC008079. The sequence continues at coordinate 918 of NZ_JBIBIC010000008.1, read as the reverse complement.
CCGTACGGCCAACTCCTCGCCCAACCGCCACAGTTGGTTGTCCCAACCGCCGTCCACCGGACGCAGTTCCAGCTCCGCCAGGTCCGGGTGCTGCTCCCGCACCAGCCACCGCACAACCTCCGCGTCGGCCGTCACGTGCCCGTGCCCGTCCACTTCCACCACGCGCCGTCCCGCCTCTCGCCGTGAGGTTCCCTCTGTGACCGTATCCCCACAGACGCGCCGTCCGCGCCGCCCGCCCCCTCCGGCGGGTGGTGAGGCGCGGGAGCGTTCCCCGCGCCCCTGAAAAGGTCGGCTCGCCGTCTGGACGAAAGAGGGCGGGCCCCGTTAGGGGCGCGGGGAACTGCGCGGGTAACCCGTCACCGGCCGGTGGTCCGGGGACAACCGGATTGCCCCGCTGGGGCGGGTGGTGAGGTGCGGGAGCGCTTCGGCTGAGCGCGCAGTTCCCCGCGCCCCTTAAAGGCAGGCCCTGCGCCAGCGCGGCGCGCCTTCCCCGTGCGCCCGGGGCCCGCGCCCCCCCCGGCGGGTGGTCCGGGGACGGCCGAAGTGCCCCGCTGGGGCGGGTGGTGAGGCGCGGGACCCCGCGCCGCTGAAAGGATCGGCTCGCCGTCCGGACGAGAGACGGTGTGCCCCGTCAGGGGCGCGGGGAACTGCGCGGGTAACCCATCACCGGCCGGTGGTCCGGAGGCAACCAGTTTGCCCCGCTGGGGCGGGTGGTGAGGTGCGGGAGCGCTTCGGCTGAGCGCGCAGTTCCCCGCGCCCCTTAAAGGCAGGCCCTGCGCCAGTGCGGCGCGCCTTCCCCATGCGCCCGGGGCCCGCGCCCCCACCGGCGGGTGGTCCGGGGACGGCCGAAGTGCCCCGCTGGGGCGGGTGGTGAGGCGCGGGACCCCGCGCCGCTGAAAGGATCGGCTCGCCGTCCGG